>CAVTTJ010000008.1:0-276593 GCA_963737575.1 uncultured Solirubrobacterales bacterium | reverse complement strand
CTGCCGCGGGAGGGGGGCTGGGCGATCTTGTCTAACTGAGCAGGCCCATGCGTCGGGTGCGGCGAAGGCACGCAGTTTGAGCCAGTCGAGGCTGAGATCAGGACACCACGGCGTAGCCGGCGAACACGCATGCGGTCCGCTGGCTCGCATTGTCTGAGAAGAGCCGCGTCCCGAGCGCCAAGCTGACGAAGACGTTCGTCCCGCTCGGCGAGAACATGTTCATGGTCGCCTCGAAGGGCCCCGCGGGGTTGGGCGGGGTGCCGCCCTCCTGATACTGGCCGATGGTTTCCTGGACCCCGACGTCTAGGTCGGCGTTGCCGTCTTCTACTCCGAAGGTGTTGACTCCATGCACGGCGCTGTCGTTCTCGCTCGTGGTCAGGAGGGCGCGGATGAAATTTTGCTGCGAGTTAGCCGCCGCGCAGTGCGCGGTGACCGTGAAGGGGCCTGCCTGGAGGATGGTCCGATCGGGATCGGTGTTGGCCATCCTGGCGGAGATCTGCACCAGATGACCGGAACGTTCGAACGCGGCAGGGCCGAGGCCGGCAAGTGCAGCGGCGTTGGTCGCCTGTGCCGCGGTCGGAACCGTACCCAGAGTTGAGGTATTGATGTCATTGCCGGTTAGCGATTTGTCCTTCACTTTGGCCCCGGTTACCGCATTCTTCCTCAGCTGCTTGGTGCCGACGCTGTTCTTTGGCAGCTTGGTGGCGGCATAGGCACCGCCTCCCAGGAGCAGGAACAGGCATAGCGTCGATATCACGTTGGCGTAGGTCAGCCTTTCGCGCAGTTTCGGGTTCTCTCTGCATTTATCCCTCCGGGGTTGTGGCTTTCCGCCTTGTCCACCCGAAGGAGCCAAGGCTCCGCAACGACGCTATTCCTCCTCAGCCTGAAGGGCAAGCGGGGGCGCTCTGGACCCCCTCTTAGTTCAGTGTGCCGCTCCTCAGGATTCGGCGCGGAAGGTGACTCCTTCGAGGCCTACGAAGGTCCCGCCGGTAAACCCAACCACCCCACCATCAAGTCCGGTTATGACACCCGGGCCGAAGATCGTCAGGGGGAATGTCCCTGCGCTGCAGGGGCCGCCAGCGCAGGTCGCTGCGACCTGTATGAATTTGCCACTTGCTGGCCGGAACCCCGGGGGAAGCTGGAATATGAGCGAAGTCCCTCCAGGCTTGAGTGTTCCCTTCAGATGCGGCGCTTGGGGCCAGGTGGCGGCGGTGCGCTCGATCGTCTCCGGGGCACCGCCATCGAACTCGATCCGCTCTTGGGCAAGCGCCTGGGGTGTAGGCGCAATAGCTTCACTGGACTCGCCTCGCTCCGCAGCAATGGCGTGCGGCAGCTGCGGTGAGCCGCCCAGATTCTCCTCCAGCCACGCTCTGCCTGCCGCCATGCCTATTCCTCCGCTTTCTGGCAGTCGCGAAGGTTAGGCAAGCTCGATCTAGCGCCGCAAGGATGAGGGACGAATGGTGGACCGCTGCTATCTAGACATGCGTACTGTGGGGGCTAGGCGCTTGAGACTCGAGAGCCGTCGTTTGCTGGCCTTCAAACCGCCAACTGAGCCCCCGAAGGCCTGACGATCTTGAGTCTCCTCCTCGTTCGCTGCGCTTAAGGACGGTCCATCCACTGCTCTGGTGCAGCGCCCTGGACGCAGTAGCTCCCCTAGTAAGCGCCGGCCACAAGCCCCGCCGTGGTCGGGGAAAACCCCCTGGATGGGACCCAGGCACCACGGGCCTCACCCTCCGACCGCAAGCGATGCGATTGAATGGATCGAGTAGTGAATGGCACGATCGCGCGGAGGCGTCGATCGATCTCCAATGTGGGAGGGTAGGCTGACGCGCAATGGGCCTCTTCGGAAAGGATCCATGGGCGGCCGATGGCGTTCGCACGGTCGCCACGATCGAGCGCGTGACGGTCACGGTGATCGGTGTGGGCGAGGCCCGCGCCGATGGCCGACAAGCCGATAACCAAGTCGTCTACCTGGCGCTCCGTTTCTCCGACGAGCAGGGCACCGTCGTCGTGCATGAGCGCCGGTCCGACCTGAGGCCAGAGAAGATCCCGGCCCCGGGGTGGTCGGTCTTGGCCGCCTACGTGGCCGGCAAGCCCGAGACTGTCGACTACGACCCGCGGGCCATGAGGCCGCCGGACCCGAGCGTCCCGCGCGGGTGGGGTGCCGGCATCTTCGAGGTCGAGGACCTCGGCACGCATCGGGCGAAGTCACCGACCGCGAGGGGCGCCATCGACGAGCAACGCGAGCTCTTTCGAAGCGGCCTGCGCGCACAGGCCGAGGTCGTCGGCGTCGATGCGCCGGTCTACCGGCTGGGCCAGCGGCTGAAGCGCGGCGCCGCCGAGGTCACCTTGAAGCTGCGCGTAGAGGGCAGCAGCGTCGAGACGAAGGCGTGGGTCCCGGCCGCGTGCGTGCCCGAGCCCGGCGACCTGATTGAGATTGCCATGAGCGCCGATCGCTCGGAAGTGGCTCTCGATTCCGACGAGCGATACGACGGACCCCCCGGTCAGGCGCTCGTCTTCACCGCCTCGCCCGAGCTCGCCGCCAGACGGCCGCCCTTGTCACCGATCGACGTCGAGGCAAATAGGCCGTGGACCGCCGAGCGGGCACAGGAGTCTGCCGCCGCCAACGCAGCCCGCGTGGAGGCGATGCCGCAGGGGCCCGCAAACCTGCAAGTGACGCTGGCTGAGAGCGCCAAGCAGGCGCTCGCTTCCACCACCGACCCCGCACAGAGACAGGTGATCATCCAGCAGTACCGCGCAATGGGGATTGAGCTCGACGAGGACGAGTAGCGACCTCATGGACCATTTAGCAGGGCTTTATAAGGGGTGGACGACCGGATTCGAACCGGCGACCGCCTGGACCACAACCAGGAGCTCTACCAGCTGAGCTACGTCCACCGCGCGCCTTCAATCTAGCGGCTCGCCTGCCGGCCGCCATCGGCCCTACCGCTACGCTGGCAGCGTGAGCAAGCGGGGTCAGCACAGGGTCGCAGGGGGGGCGCACTTCTCGGCCGCCGACCGGCGCCACCGGGCGTCTGCATCGCTCCGGCCCTTCGACGCGGAGTGCTCCGTGCTCGCCGCGAGGCTGCGCGAGCGCCTCCCCGAGCTGGAGGCCGCGATCGCGAATCGGGCGCACGCCATCGCCGACCCGCGGAAGGTCGCCGATCCCACCTACCCCGAGAGGCTCGGCGAAGCGCTGGGCGCGGCCCTCGACTACGCCCTCACCGTGATCGAGGCCGGCGAGGCCCGTGCCCCCGGCCTCCCCCCCGCCGTCCTCTCCGAGGCCCGCCTTGCCGCCCGCGCTGGCGTCCCGCTCGAGACCGTCCTCCATCGCTACTTCGCCGCCAACGCCCTTCTCGGCGACTTTCTGGTCGAGGAGGCCGAGCGAGCCGAGTCGCCGAGCGCCGCCCTGCGGGTCCTGATGCGCAGGCAGGCGACCTCCTTCGAGCGCATCGTCGAAGGAGTGACCGACGAGCACGGACGAGAAGCCAAGGCCTGGCCGAGCAGCACCGCGGAGCGGCGCCGCGAGTGCGTCAAGAGCCTTCTCGCCGGTGAGCTCGTCGACCATTCCGAGCTCGGATACGACCTCGACGCCCACCACCTTGCGTTGATGGCGAAGGGAGAGGGCGCGCCGGAGGCGATGCGGGTGCTGGCCGAGGGCCTCGACCGCCGGCTGCTCGCCGTCTCACGCGAGGAGGAGCCGGTGTGGGCCTGCTGGCTTGGCGGCAGAGCTCCGCTCGATTCGGTGCAGGCGCTGCGGGCGCTCGATGAGATCCCCCTCGATCGGGTCTTCGTGACGATCGGCGAGCCCGGCGAGGGCATAGCGGGCTGGCGGCTGAGCCACCGGCAGGCGAAGGCGGCGCTGCCGATCGCCGAGCGCGGCGGCCAGGCGTCGCTCCGCTACGCGGATGTCATCCTCTCGGCAGGGGTTCTCCGCGACGATCTCGTCGCCGCGTCGCTGCGCCAGCTCTACCTCGAGCCACTCGAGGGAATGCGGGACGGCGGCCTGGCCGCCCGGGAGACTTTGCGCGCCTACTTCTCGGCCGAGCGGAACATCTCCTCGACCGCCGCCGCGCTCGGAGTCGACCGGCGCACGGTTACGAACCGGATCCGGGCGATCGAGGAGCTCTTCGGCCGGCCGCTGGCCGGTTTCGCGACCGACCTCGAGATCGCGCTGCGCCTCGGCGACTGAATCGGTCGCACTCGCATTCCCAGTTTGCTGATCCGCGGCTGGGCTACGCCCCACATTGGGGAAGAGAATCCGGCCGGCGGCCGGGATCATCGCCGCGATGGGGACGAACCTGATCCGGACCGCCGTGCTCGGCGCCTGCCTGGCGATGCTGATCGTCGCCACCACCCAGGCCGAGCCCGAGTCGGCGCGGATAGGCAACCTCGTCCTCACCGACAACGGCGGGATCATCCCCCGCGCCCTTCCACGGCACGAACAGGTCCCGATCTCGGCGATCATCGACGCCCACATCGAAACCGTCGACGGCGCCCACCCTCCCGCGATCCGGTCGGTGGCCGTCGACTTCGACAAGACGATCGTGGTCGACGCGAAGGGCCTCCCCGCCTGCAAGAAAGGGCAGCTGGAAGCGCGCCCGACCGCCGCCGCGAAGAGCGCCTGTCCGAACGCGATCGTCGGCGAAGGCGAAGGCGACGTCGAAGTCGCCTTTCCCGAACAGGCGCCGTTCACCGCGACCGGGCCGATCGTCCTCTTCAACGGCGGTGTCCACAGCGGCACCACCGATCTCTACGTCCACACCTACGTGTCGGTCCCGGCGCCGACCGCCGTCGTCGTCCCCGTCAAGCTGACCCGGATCAACCGGGGGCATTTCGGGATCCACGCGGTCGCCGACATTCCGCGGATCGCCGGTGGGTCCGGCTCGGTAACCAGGTTCAAGCTCAAGATCGGCCGCAAATTCACCTACCGCGGCAAAAAGGAGAGCTACCTGACGGCGAGCTGCCCGACCGGCCGCTACTACACCGAAGGACACGCCCAGTTCGAAGACGGCACCCAGCTGGGCCTCGCCCACGTCCTCCCCTGCACGCCGAAGGGCTAGGCGACGCCGTAGAGCAGCTCGACGGCGCCGTCGGGGAAGGAGCGCTCGGACCCGAGCCTGAGGCGCTGCATCTCGATCCCGGATGAGGAGAACGGAACGCCGCTGCCGACGAGGAGCGGCAGCTTGACGATGCCGAGCTGGTCGAGGGCGCCGATCGAGAGAAAGGCCGCGACTGTCTTCGGGCCGCCGATCAGATGGACGTCGCCCTCGAACCCGGCCTCCCGCATGCGATCGAGGAGGGCCGCGGGATCGGCCTCCGTGACGATCCCCTCCGGTGCGCCGTCCGGCAGCGGGCTCGAGGTGAGGACGAAGACCTCGAGGCCCGGCCAGGGCCATTTCGGCGCGCCGACCGCGGGCTCGAATGTGGTCCGGCCCATCACCGCCGCGCCGGTCGTCTCCAGCAGGTCAGGCAGCCCGTATGAGTCGCGGCCCGCCCACTCGGGCATCGAGAGCATCACGGGCCAGCCATCCGGAGTCGCAACAAAGCCGTCGATGCTGACGCCCATATAGCTCCGGATCCGCATCGGGCCGGACATTAGCTCGGCGGCGGGTCAGCTTCCGGTCACGATCTCGGCGAACGCTCGCAGCCCGGGTGTCGACCGCTCGACGAGCTCGGCCCCGTGCTCGGTTGCCTGGCGGCGAAGGCTCGCCGCGGCAGCGGGGCCGAGGGCATCGCGCGCCTCGGCGACCATTTCGGGAACGGCCAGCCAGCTCTCGACCAACGCGGCGTCGGCCTCGGCGTGGAAGAGGACCGCCCAGGCGTTGCCGGCGCGGAACGCCTGGACCGGGGACCGCGCCGAAAAGGCGAGGAGCTCGGCGCCGTCGGGAAGGTCGAAGAGGTCGCTGTGCCAGTGCATGACCGCGGTGTCCGGCGCGAGGCCGCCGAGGACCGGGTCCGCCGGGTCGCGGATCCTGACGGTCCCGAATCCGATCTCCGCCGCCGAACCCGGCCTCACCTCGGCGCCGAGGGCGGCAGCGATCAGCTGAGCGCCGAGGCAGACGCCGAGGATCGGCAACCCGGCGGGGATCGCCGCGGCGAGCCACTCGCGCTCGGTGGCGAGCGCAGGGTGCGCGTCGGTGTCCCCCACTCCCATCGGGCCGCCCATGAAGACCGCGCCCGCGACCTCCCTCGGATCGGGAAGCACGTCGCCGTCGAGCGGGCGAGCGGTAACGACCGGCGCGCGGTCGAAGGCCTCGAGGATCCGGTGCGGGCCCTCCCAGGTCACGTGCTGGACGACGAGCAGCGATTCCGTGGCGGCGCTCACGATGCCCGGCAGGCTAGGCGCTACCTTTCGACCATGCCCGGCACCCGCGGCATCGCATTCTTTCGGCCGGAGGCCCGCCCGGCCACCGCCACCGGCGCCCAGGCGCGCGGAGCCGCCGCGATCGGCGCCCTGGCGGTCGGCGCCGCGGCGATCGGTGGCTTCGCGATCGGCCGGCTCTCCGTCAACCGCCTAGTGATCAGGCAGGCGAAGATCGGCAAGCTCGAGGTCCAGGAGCTCGACGTCGGGCGGCTGCGGATCCGCGAAGGGCAACCGCCGGCTTGAGGCGGGGGCGTGTGACTTTGACCTCCCATAGAAGGGTCAACGTCACACACCTCGCCCTGCTGGCGGCGATTACGATCGCCTCGGTCGCGATCCCGGCGCGCGCGGACGCACTCGGGCCCTACCCCGACCTCGGCGGCTGCCCGGTGTTCCCCGACCCGCCGCCCGGCCTCTCCGCCCGCGCCCCTTCGCTCCCGAACGAGGCGGCCTGGAACCAGGACATCTCGAAGGCGCCGGTCGCCCCCGGGTCCGCCGCGACGATCGCCTACATCGACGCCCACGGCGGCGATGCGCTGCATCCCGACTTCGGCTCGCCCCGCACCTACGGCTTCCCCTACTCGGTCGTCGGCTCCCACCAGCAGGAGCTCGCGATCCACTACACCGCCTACGGCGACGAGAGCGACCCCGGCCCGTTCCCGGTCCCGGCCGCGGCGCCGGTCGAGGGCGGCGCGCGGAGCGACGGCGACCGTCACGTCCTCGTCGTCGATCGCGACAGCTGCACCCTCTTCGAGCTCTACAGGGCCTTCCCCGAGCACGGCGGAGGCGCCCACTGGAACGCCGACTCGGGCGCGAGCTGGAACCTCCGCTCGACCGCGCTGCGACCCGACTCCTGGACCTCGGCCGACGCCGCCGGGCTGCCGATCTTCCCCGGCCTGATCCGCTACGACGAGGCCGCGGCCGGCCATGTGGACCACGCGATCCGCGCCACGTTCGACAGCACTCGCGATGCCTGGGTCCACCCCGCCTCGCATTGCGCCGGCGACACCTCCGACCCGGCGGCGCCGGCGATGGGAACGCGGCTCCGACTCAAGCCGGGCTTCGGGCTCGGCCGTTTCAGCGGGCCCGCGAGGGCGATCGCCGTCGCCCTCAAGCACTACGGGCTGATCGTCGCCGACAACGGCTCGAACTGGTACTTCGGCGGCACCAGCGATCGCCGCTGGGACGACGAGAACCTCGATCAGCTGAAGCGGATCCCCGGCAGCGCCTTCCAGGTGGTGAAGAGCGGTGCCCGCCCACACCGCTGCTGAGGCTGCTCAGGCGCCGAGGACGACATGGTGGAACTGCGCCCGCAGCCGCGAGCGGAGTTCCCTCGCAGCCGCGGCGGCGTCATTCGAGGCGGACGCATCGGGGCTGACGAGAATGACCTCGTCGGCGGGGTAGGTCTGGAGCTGGTCCTCGACCGCCTGGACGAAGTCCTCGTCGCCGACCCGCGCCTCGGCCACGATCCCGTCCTTGGCCAGCGCCGCAACGGTGGCGACCAGGTTGCGCTGCGCCTCATCCCTCGCCGAGTTGACGTCGGAGGCCCAACGGTCGAGGAAACCGATCCGGGCCGGGGCCAAGACCCGGACATCGGCGTCGGCGCCCGGCTTGAGGCCGGCCGCGGCGGTTATCTGGCGGACGGCGCCCGGCTCCTCGACCGGCCCCGCGACGACCAGGAGCAGGTGCTGGCGCCCATCCTGCGGTAACTCCCCGATCGGGCCGCGTGGCCGCTGGCGGGCGGCGATGGTCAACAGCACGACCACCGCGAGCGCCCCCGCGACGAAGCCCGCGGGGGGGCCCGCGACCAGAAAGCTCCCGACGATCGGCAGCGTGATTGCGCTGACTATCAGTGGCAGCTTCCAGGCGGCCATGCCCTGGAGTGTCGTCGATGCGCTAGACGCGCGTGGTTCGTCCCGAGCCGAGGCGCGGGGCCAACAGCAGGGCAAGCCCGATGACGATCACGATGATTCCGAGGATCCAGCTCACGAGAAGGGCGAGCACGATCCCGATCACTATGAGGAGTATCGGTAGTGTCATGGCGACCGTCGTACCCGAGGCCGCTCGGGGTCAAACGCCGGGCCCGGGTGCTAGGAGACCCGCCGGATCAGGACGATCCCCAATACCGAAGCGCCCGCGAGAACGGCCAGTGCGATGTCGGTGTGGCGCTCCCTGCGTGGCATTGCATATGTAAGAACCCGTCCCGAGCGGGAAAGATGCTGCACCGCCGCGCCCGGCGCCGCCCCTCAGCCGCGGCCGCTCGCCCGGTAGACGTGGACCGCGACGTCGAAGATGCTCTCGACTCGCATCTCAACCGCGAGCGCGGCCGCCAGTGCCAGGGCCGGCAGGACGAGGATCGCCAGGCAGAGGAACGGCCTGGCTCGCGGTGGGTCCGCCAGCAGCGCCGAGACCCGCGCCGGGACCGCGAGCCCGCCGGCCCCGAGATGGGCTCGGCGGTGGGTGGCGCCGCCGCTGAGCAGCGCGACGCGCGCGAGCGAGCGGGCGGCCAGCCGGCGGTCGCCGACCTCGGCCGCGGCTCGCTCGTCGGCCCAGCGCTCGGTCGCGTAGGCGACCGCCGCGCCGAGGCGCCAGAGCAGTGGGTTCGCCGCGATCGCGAGTGAGACTGCGCTTCGGTGCCAGTGGTGCCCACCCGCGAGGTGGGCCCGCTCGTGTGCGAGCAGGACGCGGCGCTCGCCGGGGGCGAGCCGGCGAAGCAGAGAGCTGGTGACGACGATCCGCCCCGGCCTCCCCGGAATCGCGAAGGCGTTCGGCTCCGCCCCCTCGATCACGATGAGATCTACGCCCCCGGCCACCCCATCGACGGCGCGGCCGGCGGCGAGCATCGCCCGCGCCTGGCGAGTCCCGGCCAGGACGGCCGCGCCGGCGCCGGCGATCGCTGCCGCCAGCGCGACCGCGCCGATGCCGGGCTCAGTCGGCGAGTTTTCCCGCAGGATCGAGGCCGACCAGTGGCCGACGCCGGCGAGGCCAGGCAGCTGGGCGACCAGCACCGCGCCTAGCAGGAAGAGGACGGCGCCGAGGCTCAACGCGGAGACGACGGCGCCGACGCTGATCAGCCAGGTCGCATCGCGCGGTGGGAGGCGGCGCGCCAGGTGGGGTCCGACGGCGCCCAGCGCACCGGCGACGAGGAGAGGCGAGAGAATGACCGCGGTGCTCATCGGGTTGAGGGGCCCTCTGGGCGGTCCTCGCCCAGGAGCCCGACCAGCAGATCTTCCTCCTCCTCGGTGAGGCCGCCGACGAAACGTGCCAGGACCGCGCCCCGGTCCTCGCCCGCCTCGAGCAGCTCCCGCATGCGCGCCGCGGCGATTCCGGATTCGTCGAGAATCGGCGTGTAGGCGTAGGCGCGTCCCGCCTTCTCGCGCTTGACGGCGCCCTTCTCGTGCAGGCGAGCGAGCGCCGTCATCACGGTCGTGTAGGCGAGATCGCGGCCCACCTGCTCCTGGACCTCGGCCGGGGTCAGGGGGCGGTCGGCCGCCCAGAGAGCGGCCAGGACCTCGCCCTGGAGTGCGCCGGCCGGGCGCCTGTTGGTGTCACGCTTGCTCAAGGCCAACCTCGGATGCAGGATCGCACAGCACGGGAAGCGATCAACCTACTACGTTCCTGTAGTAGCCTGCCGCCATGCTGACCTACCTGCAGGCGATCGTGATCGCCCTCGTGCAGGGGGTCACCGAGCTCTTCCCGGTCTCGAGCCTCGGCCACTCCGTGCTGGTTCCCGCCTGGATCGGCGGCCAATGGGAAACCCTCGTCACCCAGTCCTCGCAGGCCCATAGCGAGTCCTCCTTCTACCTCGCATTCATCGTCGCGCTTCACGTCGCGACCGCCCTCGCGCTGCTCTGGTTCTTCCGAGCCGACTGGGTGCGGATCGTGCGGGGCTTCCTCCGCAGCGTCCCCCGCTGTGCGCGCGAGCGGCGCCTCGCCGCGGCCGACCCCGACGAGCGCCTCGCCTGGCTCATCGTCCTCGCCACGATCCCCGTCGGCCTCACCGGCCTCGCCTTCGAGCACGTCTTCCGCACGGTCTTCGCGAAGCCAGTTGCGGCGAGCATCCTCCTCTTCATCAACGGGCTGATCCTGCTCGCCGGGGAGCGCGCCCGCCGCCGCTACGAGGAGGAGCACCCGAGTGCCGCCGCGGCGGGCGGGCCGGCGACGGCAACCGGGGAGCGGCCGAGCGGCGCGAGCGGCGCCCGATCCGCCGAGGAGTTGGAGGCGGCACGGGCCTCCGACACCCGCATCTCGGGCATCCCCTACCTCGACGGCCTGATCATCGGCAGCTTCCAGATCCTCGCCCTCCTGGCGGGCATCAGCCGCTCCGGCGTGACGATGGTCGGCGGCCTCTGGAAAGGGCTCTCGCACGAGGATGCGGCGCGCTTCGCGTTCCTACTCGCAACGCCGGTGATCCTCGCGGCCGGAGTGCTGAAGATCCCGAGCCTGTTCGGCAGCGCCGGCGAACACATCCACGGCCAGGTGGCGGTCGGCTTCGTCATCACCGGCGTCACCGCCTACCTCTCGGTCCGATTCCTCGTCCGCTACTTCGAGACCCACACGCTGACGCCGTTCGCGATCTACTGCCTCGCCGTCGGTGCGGTCAGCTTCGTCCGCTTCGCCGCGTTCTAGACGCCCCCGGCTGGATTCGAACCAGCGACCCACGGCTTAGAAGATTGCCCGACCGTTTGCGGCTGTTTACGGCTAGCCGCGATTCACGGCCAAATCAGCTGTTTTCGCTGATTCAGACCCGTTGCCGTTTGCGGCTTTCTCCGGGTGTCGCGTTGTCACGCCGTTGTCACCCTGGGGCTACGACTGCCGGACGTCGAAGAAGAGGACGTCGTAACTCTCAACCGATTGCATGGTCCCACCGGTTGCCTGCTCGACGCGAGGACGGATCTGGCGTGCCTTCTCGTCGCTCCGCTCTCTGTCGGCCTCGCTCTGCCAGAGCGTGACTCCGAGCGCTTTCCCTGTCTCGCTGTCGCCGAGGACCACGTACCCGACGTAACCAGTCTCCTCGCGAATGCCCGGATGGACGATGTCGCGAACAGCCGTCGCGACATCGGCGATGCGCTCGGATGTCGTCTGCAGGAAATTCACTCTCGCAAACACTTTCTGACCTCCCATCGGCGTTCTTTCTCCTGAATGGCCCGCGCAGTATCTCGCGGTTTGGTGCTAGCTGATCCGTCGCTCACGTGCACCGCCTCGTCGAAGAACTCCGCGCCGCCGACCCCGGCATCCATCAGATGCACGTATGTCCTCAGCGTGAAACTCGGATCGGCGTGGCCGAGCCACTCGGCTACCTGCTTCACGTTGCGCCCCGCCTCAAAGAGCATCGAGGCGCAGGTGTGGCGGAAGACGTGAAAGCCGACCGTCGAGCGCATCCGTTTCTTACCGTTCGCCCCTTCGACCTCGACCCCGAATCCCGCCGCGATCGCCGCCGGGTCCAGGGTCCGACTCCGTAGGTTGTTCGGGTTCAGCGGTGTCCCGGCTGTCGAAGGAAAGACCGGCGCGTCTGGGCCGCCGTAGGCACCGCTGCCGAGCGCGGCGAAGAGGGCAAGGCAGGAGACGACGTTGGCGAAGGTGATCTGCGGACGCAGGCGCTCGGACATATTGACCCCCGTTTGGGTTCGCGGCTCGCGGCCTCACCCACACGAAGGGCCGAGGCCCTTGGCATCGACCCTAGCCCCGATGCAATGGAGCGTCAAACCCAAAGGCGGCTCAGGGGGTGTAGCTGGCTGTGACTCTGCCCAGCTGCGCGAGCGCGCCGTTGCTGTCACCTTTGCCCTGGGTGTCGACCACCCGGACCCGGAGGAAGAGAAACGCGCCGGGTTCGATCGGAGACGGGCTCGTCAGGGTGAAGCTCGGGCAGCCGTGAGATTTGTTGCCCAGCGATACAGACTGGTCGAGGAGCGTGGAAACCGCCGAGGGCGGAAAGCCCGTGCCCGTGTCGGCCTGGTTCAGCTCGTAGACCCAGACGTGGTTGATCACCGTGTTCGTCAAGGTGTTGCCGGGTGGATATGGGCCGACCCAGTAGCAGAAACCCACCGAGCTGAGGCGAACCGGGGTCCCGCTGAGGCTGCTGGGGCTGAGCAGGAACTGCTGCATCTGCCCGGTCGCGGTAAACGGGCCGCCGAAGCCGCCGAACTTGAAGGCGTCCTCCTGGGCGTCGCCGGAGCCGTCGCTGTAGCTGGGATCCGGCAACACCGAATCGCTCTGCGGCGCGGAGCTGTGGATAATCCAGGCGGCCGGCTGGGCGAGGACCGTAGTCCCGGACGGGCCGGGCGGCCCCGCTCCGCCGTCCTTGCCCGCCGCCCCCCTCGGTCCGGCGCTACCGCGCGGACCCTCGATGTTCCAGGTCAGGCGCTTGTCGCGATGGGCGCATTTGTGAGCGACGTAGAGGGCGCCGCCTTTGTGACGCACGCAGGCCGCGATCGTGTCGCCCGAGTTGCCACTTGTCGCGGCATAGGCGCCCCCGGAGACGGCCACAACCAATGCGGCCAGAGCAACGCCCATCGCTGGACTGATGCGGATCTGTCTCATCGGCTGCTGGGCAAGAGCTTAGTCGGGAGTACCAACCGATTGGGAGCCAGTCAGCGAATGTCTCGGCCGACTCGACTGTTCTGGTCAACTGGCCTCTCGATCGACAGCCGACTCCTGCCTAAGGGCCGACCCTGATGGCGAACCGCCTCTTGGCCGGCGTGGCGTCGCAGTCGCTGGCCTCACAGGCACGAGCCTTGAATAGATGGACTCCCGGCTTCAGGTGCTTGTAGAGCCTCGGTGATCTGCAGTTCGCGAAGCGCTTGTTCTTCTTCGCCTCGCTGTGTCGATTCGACCTGAGCAGCTCGCACTGGAAGCCGGACGCCCTGCCGATCGCCTCGAGCCTGAACTTGGCGAGGCTGCGCTTCTGGTCGATCTTCGCCCCGACGATCCTCGTGTCGGGCGGGCGGGCCTTGAATATGGCGGTGACGCTCTCATCGGCGTCGATGATCGTCGTGCAGCCGGGCGAATTGCCCGAGCAGGCGCCTGACCAACCCGCAAAGCTCGAATCGGCATTCGGGCCGGCCGACAGCGTCACCCTCGCTCCGCCGTAATAGATGTGAGAACAGGTGGCGCCGCAGCGAATGCCTTCCGGATCGCTGGCCACCGACCCCGTGCCTGTCCCCCCCTTTGCGATGCTCAGCCTGTGGGGGTTCGGCACGTAGTCGACCCGGAGGCCTCGGGTCAGAGAGTTCGGGGCTTCACAGGAGAATGTGGTGCTGGGGCCGCTGGTGGACCCCTGCAATCCCGCCGCCTCGTTTGCGCCGGCGTCCCCGGTGGCCCCGTAGATCGTGGTTATCACCGGCGAGTGCTCATGGAACATGACCTCGAAATTGGCCGTGGCGGACAGCGCCAGAGAGTGCGCACGCCACTCGATCGCGAATGCGCGGTTGGGAGCCGAGCCCGTGGTCGCCGTAAAGATGCCGTCGCCGGGGGTGGTGGTCGTCAGGTTTCCCTGGTAGGGCATGACCGCGCCGGTCAGGAATTGGTTCGGAATCGGGCATCCGCTGAAGGCTGTGCCATCTTCAGCGCCGCCGAACTGCAGGTTTCCGTTGGAGCTCGCCTGCGCCGCGGTGAACTCGCGCCCGTAGAAGGTGACCGGGAAGGGAAAGCTCACACCCGTCGTGCAGTCGTCGCAGTGATTGCCGATGTCGACTGTGCCTGGCGTGATCGACGCGGTGGAGGTTTCAGCGGTGTAGGAGCCCTGGGGCGCGCTCGAGGCGACCCCGCTCAAACTGAACACCTGGTCGGGGGCGGTGGTTTTCAAGCATCCCGTCGTCCGCATCCAGGTTGTGCATGTGGTGTTGAAACTGCCACCAGGGTTCTCGAAGACCGCGCCCAGGCCCGACTGGACTTCGCGCACCTCCCATCCCCACTCCCCAGCCCCGCCTTCGAAGTTCTGCATGGCCTGCACCGAAAGCCAGTAGGTGCCGGGCGCGAGGCCGACCGTGCTCTGGGCGAGCTGGACTGCTTCACGCCGGAACTCCGGTGGGTAGGGCGGCTTGGTGGGCGGCATCGACTCCTCCTTGCCTGAGTCTTTCGACCCAAGCGGTCAGGTGTCGTCGAAACAGGGGGCAGTCCAGATCGTATTGCTGGATGCTCCCGCTTGTCCAAGGGCCCGCCTTTGTATATGCGAACATATGTTCGATGGGAACCGCAGGTAGTCGCTACGGCGAATTCCAGACCGCCCTACGAACCGGCTCCTTCAATCTCGCCCTGAATGTCGCGAAGGATCTTCCCCGGCTGACCCTCGCCGACGCCCTCCGTCTGACCCTGCTCGCCGCGAGAGCTAAGCCCGATCGGTACGAGGAGATGGCGAGGCGGTGGCTCGCTCGCTTGACGGTCGAACGCCAGCCGTCGCTCGACCAGCTCGCGTGGGTGGCCGCCCTCCTGTCCGTCGCTCCCAAGGCCGACCGCGACCGACTCGGCGAGATCCTGCGCGGCCTTCTCTGACACAGAAAGGGCCGGCTCGCTCCGGCCCTTTCCAACCGGCTATCAAAGCTAGCGGTTCACGACTTGGCGGTCTTCGGCTTTTTGGCCGCGACCTTGACGGCGTGAGCGACCTTCTCAAGCCCCGCCCCCGTGACAGGGGTTGCCTCCTCGCCCTCAGCCGCCGGAGCCGCGCCGAGGTGGCTCGCACCTTCGCGCGTTGCCCTATCCGTTGCCCTCTGGCGCAACACCCCGCCTCGGAGGTGGCGCATTTGGCTCTATAACTAGCGCCCCCGGCTGGATTCGAACCAGCGACCCACGGCTTAGAAGGCCGTCGCTCTGTCCACTGAGCTACGGGGGCAGAATGTGTAGTTTTCGGCTATCTAGAGCCTAATCCTCGTTCCCGACAATTGCTGCCGGGTCGGCCGTTTCCGGCTCTGAAAAGGCACTGGTGCCTAAACGCGCCCAATCAATAGCCGAATCGAGTTCTTTCCAAGGGTGAAGGCCAGAGCATTCCCTGCGAGGGCGAAAACGATGGCGATCAGCGCTAGGAACGTGAGCGAAGCCGATGCGGTGTCTCATTTCTATCCTCCGGTGTCAGGATTCGGCGCGAAAGGTGATGCCGTCGAGCGATAGGTCATTGTTGTAGTTGCTGGTTGAGGCTGTGACAGCCCCGTCAGCTTCGATGATGATCGGCACGATCTTTTCGTCGTCAGCCATTGCCCCGAAATACGTGAAGTTGTACCCCTGGCTTGGCCGGTATCCCTCCGGCAGCGTGAAGATGCTGTCGGCGAAGCCAGGCGGGTGGACGAGGCCCTGCAGGTGGACGATGCCGAACTGATCCTTGTAAAAGCCAGCCGGCGCGTACCCAGGCCCGAAATTTGTGAAGGTGTGTTCAAAGGGGGGATTACCTTCGGTCCCAACCAGCCGGACCGGTTCGGTCGGGGATCTCAGGTAGTGCCCGGCAGCCACCCCACCTAGCGCATCCGCGTTGCTGGCGTTGTCGGCATGCGTGGCCTGAACGGCCTGCGCCGCGCTCGGGACGATCCCAAGCGTCGCCTCATTGATGTCGCTACCCGTCAGCGAGTTGTTCTTTACTTTCGCTCCGCTGACGGCGTTCTTCTTGAGCTGCTTGGAGCCGACAGAGTTCTTGCCGAGATGGAAGGCGTAGGCACTTCCTCCAAGTGCGACAAACAGGGCGAGGACGGAAATCACGTTGGCGAAAGAAACTCTCGGGCGCATCTCAGCCTCCTTGGATCGGGAGCCGCCAAGGGACGAGCATCCCAAGATCGCCTACATAGCGCAACCGTGTTTGCTGGTGAGCAGGAGCCACGGCCTTCCCCTATCCGTTGAGGATCAGGATCAGGACGTTCACCAACGTCAGGCCGAAGATCGCCCGGTCAGGCGTTCCATGCGCTTCCTCTGCCGCTCAAGCGTTCGACGGCTCAACTCGTTGAGGTAGTACGCGATATCCACATTGGTCCCCCTGCCGTCGCTGGCTAGCCAATCATGCTGTTTGACCAGTTCGTCTCGGGTCATTTCTTCCAGCTCCGCGATGGTCTTCGCGTTGGAGGGAGTGTCGCGCTGGTTCATCTCGCGGACTCTCCCGAATCCTGTTGCACGTTCTAAGCCCTTCTAACGGTGCAACACCTTGAGATGGGGCACATTCCCCGTGGAACCGCTTTCCATTGGCTGAGACAGCTACCATGGCTTCTGAAAGCGTCAGCCGTAAAAGACCGCATAGAACCCGGCCCTTTGGTCAATCGACCCTTCCCACGTGTAAACGAAAGCCTGAGTGTCTGATGGACAACCAGAAATCGTTCCTAATGCGAATTGAGCACCAGCATTGCGAGGGGATTCCGACTCGTCGAGGGTCGCCTGACCCCCTTTCGGAATAAAGGGCAGGCCTGAGAAGCAGTACGTTGACCCCCCGCCGAGAGTTGTGTCTCGGACTACGGCCACGTTCTTGGAATTGGTTGTATCGAGAACGCCTTCTTCGTTTACATGCGCGAAGGAGAATGGTTGAGCATTTGCCGCGTTGGTAGCGTTCACCGCGTTGGTGGCGTTCGTGGCGGTGGTTGCAGTGTCCGCGCGGCCGGCGTTCGACGCATTTGTCGCTGAGGGCACCGTCCCCAGGGAGGCGAGGTCCACTTTCGAGCCGGTGATAGCCCCGTCCTTGATTTTCGCCGTCGTCACGGCGTTCTTTTTGAGCTGCTTGGGGCCGACCGAGTTCTTTCCAAGGTGGAATGCGTAGGCGCTCCCTCCAAGCGCCACGAACAGGGCGAGCACGGATACCACGTTCGCAAAGGACAATTTCGGGCGCATTCGTCTCCTCCAGCTAGCCGGGCATCGAGTGGGACGAAGACGCATCGACTCTATGCCTCATGCGCGGCTGGGTCAATCAGGGGGGCGCTAGTTAGGCAGGTCTTCTTGGTAAGGATTCGGCGGCGGCGGCCTACGGCGTTCGGGGATGATGCCCTTGCGCTTCAGGAAGGCGATCACGAACCATGCAATGCCGAAGGCAACGTAGGTCAAGCCAAAGCCCAGTTCGCCTTGAACAAGGTAAGCGATCCCGAGGCCGATCCAGATCAAGCCGAGGACAAGATAGGCGCGGAACATCCCAACGCTCATGGTGAGCAAAGGATACGCCAGTTGTTCGAGGTTCGGGAAGGCGCGTTAGGGGCCGGATTGCGGGTCGAAGTGCCGGCGAGATGGTGGTGCCAGCAGCAGGGCAATGTAAATCAGCTCCCAGAGCACGTAGAAGGGGTGCGACCTCATGAGATAGACCAAGGCAAAGAACGCCGTGACTCCGATCACGGCGAACCACACCCAGCGAAGGCCTCTAAGCGTGAAGTACACGGCTACGAGGGCTACCCCGAGCCACACCAGCCAATAGACCCAGAGACTGGGCTGCAGCACCTCACCTGTCAACACCCCGACGACAGGTCCTACGGCCCAAATCTGGAGCGTCCACGGTGCGCCTCGCCAAAGACCTACAGGGCTTCTCATTGGCTGACTCATCGACAAAAAGCAAGAGGCGCGTTAGGGGCTGAAATCTCTGGGACGGGCGTATATATGGTTGATGGGACGATTCGGGACGGTCGCGATCAGCTTCTCGCGGCGCGGGCGTAACGTGGTACCGCGGCTAGCATCCAGCAATGACCACGGAACTGCTCGAAAGGGCTCGCACCGGCCTTGAGGCTTGGCTCAGGGGTGACGTCGACGCGCTTGCGCCTTTGCTGGACCCCGAGGTCGAGCTGCTGTGGTGGGAGCCTGGAGAGTGGGATTGCCACGGCCGTGAGGCGGTGCTTTCGCTACTGCGCCGGCGAAAGAGCGAAGGGGCAGGCACGGACGAGGTGGAGCTATTCGACGCCGGTGGTGGCCGGATCATTGCCGGCCGCAGCCCGTCGCCGGACGATGCGGAGGCAGGCATGGTGCCGACCACGCTCATCACCTTCCGTGACGGCAGGGCGATCCAGATGCGCCAGTTCCGCCGCCGCGAGGAAGCCCTCGCTGCCGCTCTTGAGTCGCGCTAGTGATAGACGCGGAGCTTCATCATGCCGTGCTTCATGTAACCGTTCGGCTGCTCCGATTCGTCGGCGTAGGTGGCGAGGACGAAGATGGTGCGCTGGTCGGGATTAGCGACCGGCAGGCCGAACCGGCGCGAGAACGGGGGCATCGTCCGGATCGTGCGGCTCGATCTCCGATGCGCGTCTGCCCGCCTGCAGTTCATGTCGATGTCGATTTTGACCTGGTCGGGCGGCTGCGCGATCACTTCAATCCGCGGCGGTATCGGGTTGTTCGGTTCGAGGAGAATGGACGGGGTCGGGAGTTCGCCGCGCTTCTGGTCGGAGGCGACCTTGGCCTCCGCGGGGCCCACGGCGGTTAAGGCCACCAGGAGCGCCAACCCCAACGGGATCGCCGACCTCATGCCTGGAGCTTAAGATCTCGCCATGCCGAGCGTCGACGCGGGGGGAACCGAGCTCTACTACGAGCGCTCCGGGTCGGGGGAGCCGATGCTCCTGATCCAGGGGATGGCCGCCACCCGTCTGGCCTGGGGCCGGCCGTTCCTCGACCTGCTCGAGCGCGATTTCGAGTGCATCGTCTACGACAACCGCGGGATGGGCGACTCGGCGCGGGCCGAGATGCCGTTCACGATCGTCGACCTCGCCGACGACGCCCTGGCGCTGCTCGACGCCCTCGAGCTGAAGAGCGTCCACGTCGTCGGGATCTCGATGGGCGGGATGATCTCCCAGGAGCTCGCGCTCGCCCACCCCGAGCGGGTGAAGACGCTGACGATCGGCGCCTCCTACTGCGGCGGCCCCGAAGGCGCTCTGATGGACCCCGCCGATCTCGCCCTCCTCGGCGAGGCGTGGAAATCGGGTGACCCGCTCCAGGTCTACCGGGCGATGTGGGAGATCAACCTCTCCCCCGCCTTCCGCGCCGACGATTCGAACTTCGGCCCGTTCCGCGAGATGGCCGAAGCGCTCCCCGCCCCGGCTCCGGTGATCTACGAACAGATGCGGGCGTGCGGCAGGCACGACACACACGACCGCCTGGCCGGGCTCGAGATGCCGACGATGGTCATCCACGGCACCGCCGACCGGCTCTTGAAGTCGGCCAACGGCGAACAGATCGCGGCGCTGCTCGGCGTCGAGCCGCAGCTCCTCGAGGGAGTAGGCCACCTCTTCTGGTGGGAGCAGCCGGAGCGCTCGGCGGAGTTGATCCGCCAACACGCGGTCATTCCTGCGTGACTTCGGCGCAGGCTTCGGGGTCGAGCTTGCCCTTGACCCTGAACACGTAGTCGGGCTGCGGCGTGATTTCCGGCTCTTCGAGCACCTTTTCCAGAGCCGGGTCCGATTTCACCCAGGCGTAGATCGGGTACCAGAAGGGTGAGTCGGCGGCGTCCTCCGTGTAGCGGCTCATGATCAGGTAGTCGTATTCGCCGGCGTTGATCCGCCGCTTGAACTGACGGCAGCTCGTGGCGAGCCGGTATTGGCCGCGCGGGCCCGGGACGCCGATGTACTGGACATAGTTGTCGAGGTTCTTGCCGTAGAAGCCGTACTGGCCGAAGAAGATCTCGCCCGAGCCCGCGATCCCGATCCGTTTACCGGACTGTTCGCGGGCGAAGGTGTATGCCTTCTGCGGCCCCCCTTCCTGCAGGAACGGGGTCACCCGGGTGTAGTGGTGCTTGTAGTACTGGACCTCCTGCGCACGCCCGAGCACGACCGCCAGCAGCAGGATGCCCGCCCCGGTGATGGCAACCAGGCCCCGCGTCACCTCGCCGCGCACCCGCTTCAGGCCGAGCCCCGCCGGCGCCCAGACCAGCACCATCGTCAGGAAAACGGTGCCGACTATGTAGCCCGGATACCAGCGCGGCGTCGTCAGCACGGTGATCGCATAGACGACGGTGAGGAATAGCAGCGTCTGCCAGGCGCGGCTCTCGGGCGCCCGCAGGGGCCTTGCGATCGGCAGCAGCGCCAGGGCGAGCATCACCCCCGGCATCAGGTAACGGGTGTTGGTGAAGAACCCGGTCGGCGAGCCTTCCTGGCCGGCCGCGGTGAGCGGGGTGAAGATGTAGACGATGGCGGTCAGGAGGGCGGCGGCGGCGAGCACGCGCACGACCTTGTTGCGGGAGCGGACCGCGATGTAGACGGCGGCGGCGACGGCGACGATCAGGATCAGCGGCCAGAGCGGGCCGAGGGCGTTCTCGAGCTGCGGGAAGAACCACTTGCGGTAGATCGTCGGGTTGAAGAGGTAGTCGGCGACCGAGAATCGCGGCCGCGGGTCGAGCGGCATCTGGTTCGGCGTCGGCAGGTGCAGCGGCCCCCATTTGAACTGCGGGATCGGGTTGCCGCCGGTGTGGATCGCCGCCCGCAGGTACCAGTAGCCGCCGACGATCAGGGTCGGGATCCCGAGCCAGGCGGCGGTGACCAGCCGCCTCCCTCGCCCGCTGACGAGGACCATCCCGACCGCGATCGCGCCGACTGGCGCAAGCAGCGGCAGCTTGACCGAGATCGCGATCCCGGCGGCGATCCCGCCCATGATCAGCGGCCCCCGGTCGAGCAGCGGCGCGTCGGTCTCGGGGGCGTCCTGCACGGCTCCCTCCTGCGGGGCGCGGCGCTGGTGGCCGTTGATCAGGAACGCGGCGAAGGCGAGCAGGAAGGCCAGGCCCATGATGTCGTTGCGCCCCTCGCCGGGCTGCGTTTCGATCATCACCCCGGCCGAGAAGACGAGCGAGGAGGCGACCAGGGTCGCCGGGCCGACCTTGTAGGGACGACCCACGCACCAGGCGGCGAGCAGCGCGATCGAGAGCCAGATCAGGTTGATCAGCGGCGAGAGCCAGTCGGTCTTGAATAGGACGATCGCGGAGCCGTGGATCAGCTCCGAGCTGCCGGGGTAGAACCAGGCGACCAGCCGCAGCGGGTCGGTGAAGTGGAGGGGGACCGTCGACCCTTCCTGGGCAAAGCGCGCCGCGAACGGCATGTGGTACCAGGTCGTGTCGCCGCCGAACATCCCGAAGTCGAGGCTCTGCTGGGCCGGGAACGTCCACTCGGCGACGACCCAGGAGGCGACACCGATCGCGATCAGCAGGGCCACCGTCTGGACCCGCGGGGCGCTCACCGCCCTGGAGTCCGCCGGGGCCATCCACCAACCGAGCGCCGCGGTGCCGAGCCCGAAGCCGATGCAGGCGACGATGATCCAGCCTTTGGTCAGGATGCTGAGCGACCCAAGGATCTGGAGCGCCATCAGCAGCAGCGCGACGGCGATCGTCGCGTCGGCGAGCCGGGCCAGAGCGCCGGAGAATTCCGGCACGATCCAGCGCCGCAGCCAGTAGCCGCCGAGGCCGACAGCCGAAACTATGCCGATCGTCGCCAGGCAGCCGACGACGTAGGAGCCGAAGGAAGGAGTCACCGGCGCGGGATGCTATTCGCCGCGCCGGGTGTGAGGCGCTCTAGGAAGCGGCGGTCGGGATCCGGCAGGAAACGCCGGTCCCTTTCAGGCCGCAGTACCCGTCCGGGACCTTGTGCAGGTACTGCTGGTGATAGTCCTCGGCGTAGTAGAACGGCCCGGCGGGCTCGACCTCGGTCGTGATCGGGTCGTGGCCATCGGCGCGGAGCGCCTCGCCGTAGGCCTGCAGCGCCATCTCCGCGGTCGCCTTCTGCGCGTCGTTGGCGAAGTAGATGCCGGACCGGTACTGGGTCCCGACATCGTTGCCCTGGCGCATGCCCTGGGTCGGGTCGTGCTCCTCGAAGAAGACCTTGAGCAGGTCGGAGTAGGAGACCTTCTCGGGGTCATAGGCCACCAGGACCGCCTCGGCGTGCCCGGTCTTCCCCGAGCAGACCTCCTCATAGGTGGGATTCGGCGTGATCCCGTTCATGTAGCCGGCCGCCGTCGTGTAAACGCCGTCCAGTTCCCAGAACAGCCGCTCCGCCCCCCAGAAGCAGCCGAGCGCGAAGTACGCGGTCTCGATCCCGTCCGGGAAGGGGGGCTTCAGCGGGGTGCCGAGAACGGCGTTGCGCTCTGGAATCTCGAAGGCGGGCTCACTGCGGCCGGGCAGCGCCTCCTCGGCGCTCGGCATGCTTGTCTTGTGCGGGCTGAGGGACATCATCAGGTCACCGAATCTGCTCACTGGTCAGGCTCCTTTCTGGCTGCCACCGACGATACAGACCGAGACGAGGCGGGTAGGCTTGCGCCATCGGCTGCTTCGCCATCCTCCTCGCGCTGATCTCGCCCCGGCTGGCGCTTTTCGGCATCTGGGTGTTCTCAGACCTCCTCAGCCGCGCCTTCGACAGCTGGTTCGTCCCCTTCCTCGGCTTCTTCCTCCTGCCCTGGACGACGTTGGCCTACGCGCTGATGTGGAGCTCGGGCGCGAACGGCGTCCGCGGCTTCGAGTGGTTCATCGTCATCCTCGCCTTCCTCTTCGACCTCGCCTCATGGACGGAGGGCCGGAGGCAGCGCACCGCGCGCTAGGGCGTCTGCGGGGCGGGATGCGCCAGGCGGATGTGGGCCTTGGCGAGGAGAAGGAAAGAGTGTCGGGTCGTCTGGCCTTCGGCGAGCGGGACGAGCTCGACGTCGGTGAGGCGGATGAAGGCGACGTCCTCGCGGTTGATCGCGTCAGAGAACCGGTTCTGGTAGCCGTTGGCCGGCAGCGTCACGTCGCCGGCCACCAGGTGCCGATCGGTTTCGAAGACGACGCGCTCGGTGCGCTGGGCGCTGTTGTCATGACCCTCCATCACGGGTACGTATCGGAGTCGAAGGGCCGAGCCTTGAGCTAGCGCAGCTTGAGGACGATCGACTTCGTCTTCGAGACGGAGATCCCGGATGTCGGCTTGAAGGTCGCCTTCACCTTGACCTTCACACTGCCCGACTTGCTGAGCTGGGCGCCGGCGCTGCCGGTGGATGCGATCCTCACCTTCAGCGTCTTCGCCTTCTTCGCCTTCTTCTTCGCCGTGGCGACACCCTTGCCGGTGATCGTCAGGGTGCCGCCGCCCGGGACCTTGACCTTGAGCGTCGCCGTTCCCTTGGTGGCATCGAGCGCGACGGCGCCGAGCTTCAGCTTCGGCTTCGTCACCTTCAGTTTGCCCACCTGGGTGACGGTGCCGCCCTGGGCAGTCGCCGCGGCGAGGGTGACCGTGTAGGTCCCGGGCTTGATGCTGCGCGGCACGGAGACCGTCACCTTGCCGGTCGCGGACGGGGACAGATGGGTGCTGGGATCAGGCGCTCCCGGCGTGAAGCTGGCGGATGTCGGCTTGGCCTTGCCGCCTTTCGCCGTCGTCGTCGCGCTCAGGGCGAAGGTCGGCACCGTCGTGCCGGTGCCGGCGAACGTGAAGGGGAAGGCGACCTGGCCGCTGCCACCTACGAACGCAGTTGCGGGCTTAGCGGGGGCCGCGATCTGCAGGTCGGAGGTGCCGGCCTGCACCTGAGGTAGCCCGCCGAGGCAGATCGCTTCGCTTTCGTTGATGGGGGTCACGGATTCGACCCTCACGCAGTGGATGGGCCGGGTCGCAGGCTGTTCGTTGGAGACTTCGCGGAACCCCTCGGCCACCGCGGTTGCGAAGGGCCCCGGGAAGGGCGCGCCCGCCGGGGCGGGAAGACCGAAGTCGGCGTCAACCGACCATTCGACGGCCTGGCCTTTGACTTCCTGGACGGGAGTCGAGAGATAACCGACGCCCTGCAGGCCGCTCGGCGGCCAGACTCCGCCGCCGATCACTTTTTTGAATTCTTCGGCCAGTTCTTTTTCTTCAGGGGTTTCGGCTTCTTCGAACGCTTTCTGCAAGGTCACAGAGCTGGCGGTTATCTCGGGGGCAACTTCTTCGTTGCGGGTGAAAACGATTGGCGCGCCCCCACCGATCGGCGTCCCGGTGAAGCTCGCCGGCGGCACCGAACCCGGCGGCACCGCGATTCCGATCAGGTACTGGACCGTTTCGTTTTCTTCGATTTCGTTCGGGCCGCAGAATTCGCCACCGATCGTGCAGAGGGTGAAGTGGACGCGAACGGTCCCGATCCCCTGCGGCTGGCTGACCCCGATGCTTCCCGGTTTGATCAGTGCGCAGCCACCGACGACGAGCGCGATGGCGCCGACGGCGATCAGGGCGAGAACGGGCTTGGCGAAGCGACCGGCGCGAGACATGAGGACCCCCCAGAGAAGTTGACGGCCGCCGGAGTGTAAGGGCGGCGGCGGCCGTCGCGATCGGAAATCGGGGCGCCCGGATTTGAACCGGGGACCTCGGCCACCCAAAGGCCGCGCGCTACCAGGCTGCGCCACGCCCCGAAGCGCCAAGTCTAGAGCTGCCCCCCGCCCTGCAGCCGCTCGGTCTCGCGACGGATCTCCTCCTCGGTGATCGGCTTGCGCCCGTAGACGTCCCAGGCGTTGGCGACGAGGCCGATTCCCCAGCCGGCGATCGCGAACCCCGGCCAGAAGAAGCCGGCGCCGGTGAGTGCCCAGATCACGATCAGCATCGCGTTGACAAGGACATAGATGAAGACGTGGGTGCGGAAGTCCCGCTTCTTCTTCAGCAGCGCGATCGCCTGCTCGCGCAGCTCCTGGTCCGAGCCCGACACGGAGTCCATCTGCCGTCGTTGTACCAGGAACCGGGCGCGAACCGCTAGCTTTCCGGCCCGATGGCAGACGTCCGGCCGATCTTCGCGACCCACTACGACCTCGATGTCGCCGGCCCGCTCGAGGACGTCGCCGCGCCGCCCTACGACGTGATCGACACCGAGCAGCGGGCCGCCCTGCTCGAGCGCTCGCCCTACAACGCGGTCGCGATCGACCTGCCGAAACCATACGGCGAGACCGGCCCGACCGAGACCGGCGACGACCCCTACGAGCGCGCCGCCCGGACGATGGACGCCTGGCGCAAGGCGGGGGCGCTAGTCACCGACTCGGAGCCCTCGATCTGGGCGATGACCCAGGACTACACCGGCCCCGACGGCGAGGCCCGCACCCGCCACGGGATCCTCGCCCGCGTCCGGGTCGAGGACTTCGAGGCCGGACAGGTCCTTCCCCACGAGCGGACGCTGCCGGGCCCGAAGAAGGACCGCCTCGACCTGACCCGGGCGACGAGGCATAACCTCTCGGCGATCTTCTCGCTGGCGACGGCCGACCCCTGGCCGCTGGTCGCTCCGGCGATCGAGGCCCAGGCGCCCTGGGGAACCGCGACCGACGAATCCGGCGCCGTGACGAAGGCCTGGCGGGTCGGCGATTCGGAGGTCCACGCCGCCGTCCATGAGCTGCTCGACGGCGCGCGGCTGCTGATCGCCGACGGCCATCATCGCTACGAGACCGCCCTCGCCTACCGCGACGAGGTCGGTGGCGAGGGCGACTTCACCCTGATGGCACTGACCGGGCTCGACGACCCAGGCCTCACCGTCTTCCCGACCCACCGACTGCTCTCCGGCCTCGGGGAGGACCCGGAGCGCCAGCAGGCGCTCGGCAACGGCCTTCGCGAGCTGTTCGACGTGACCGAGGTCCCGACCGATGAGCTCGACCCGCGGGGCGAGGAGGGAGTGGGCGTCTTCGGCCTATACGACTCCCACCACGGCCACGGCTTCCGCCTGCGCCTGAAGGACTCGGCGATCGCGGCCCTGGACGAGCAGCTCGCCGGCAAGCCCGAGGCCTACCGCCGCCTCGACGCCGCGATCCTCGAGACGCTCGTCCTCAAGGGCATCGCCGGGATGAGCGAAGACGACATCCTCGCCAAGCGCGGGATCGGCTACGCGAAGAGCATCGAGGACTCGCTCGCCCTGATCGAGGACGGCACATACGACGTCGCCTTCATTCTCCGGCCGATCCCGGTCGACCAGGTCCGCGCGATCTGCGAAAGCGACGAGAACATGCCGCCGAAGTCGACCTACTTCTTCCCCAAGGTGATGACGGGGCTGGTCTTCAACCCGGTCGGCTGAGGCGGGGACCAGGCCGCGGCGTAGGATCAAACCGTGGTCAAGATCTACACCAAGAAGGGCGACGACGGCACGACGTCGCTCTGGTACGGAGGTCGCGTCCCGAAGCACCACGGCCGCACCGAGGCCTACGGCGCGCTCGACGAGGCCTGCTCTCAGCTCGGCGTCGCCCGCGCTCTCTGCGCCGCCGACCAGGCGAAGCTCGCCGCCGACATCCTCCGCCTCCAGGACGACCTCTTCGTCGCCGGCGCCGAGCTGGCGACCTCGCCGGAGGCGGCCGAGCGGCTCGAAGACGGCGTCAGCCGCACGACCGAGGCGATGGTCGCCGAGCTCGAGGAACTGATCGACCTCTACATGGAGCAGGTGGAGCTGCCGCCCCAATTCGTAATCCCCGGCGGTAACCAGCTCTCGGCCCAGCTCGACGTCGCGCGGACGACTATCCGCCGGGCCGAGCGCCGGCTCAGCGCCCTCAACGAGGCGGGCGAGCTGGCCGGCGAGACCGTCGTCCACTTCGTCAACCGAGCCTCGGACTACGTCTACGCCCTCGCGCGCTTCGCCGACGTCGAGGAGCCGGCGCTGTTCGAGGGACGGCGCCGGTCCTAGCGGTATGCGGGTCGTCGCACGCCGGCGCGAGGGCTACGTCCACGACGTCGACATCGAAGGTGGGGATCACCGACTGGTGGTCGACGAGCCGACCGAGGCCGGCGGCGGGGATGCCGGCCCGGCCCCCACCCGCCTGGTCGCCGCCGGGCTCGCGAGTTGCGTCGCGATAACCATGGAGATGTACGCGCAGCGCAAGGGCTGGGAGCTGGGAGACGTCGAGGTCACGGTCGACGTCGAGTACGAGCGCTTCACTCCGCGCTCGTTCTCGACCTCGATCCACCTTCCCGCCGAGCTCAGCGAGGAGCAGCGCGAGGCGCTGCTGAGGGTGGCCCGCAAGTGCCCTGTTCATCGTGTGCTCGCCCACGAGACCGAGGTCGCCATCTCCTACCGGGTCGAAGAGGACTGATGGACCTCGGCCTGGGCGGCAGGGCCTGCGTCGTCACCGGAGCGAGCCGGGGCATCGGCCGCGACGCTGCGCGCCGGCTCTGCGCCGAGGGGGCCTCGGTCCTGCTCGTCGCGCGCAGCGCCGACGCGCTCGCCGAGGCGGCCGATGAGGCCGCCGCCGGGGCGGACGGCGGCGGCCGGGCGGAGGCCCTCGCCCTCGACGTCACCGCCGCGGACGCCGGCGAGCGGATGCTCGCGAGCGCGACCGAGAGCTTCGGCTCGCTCGACGTCCTCGTCAACAACGCCGGCGCCGCCCGCTGGCGCGATCTCGATGACGTCCCCGACGAGGATTGGCTGGCGCAGTACGAGCTGAACGTGATGGCGCCGCTGCGGGCGATGCGGGCCGCGGCGCCGCCGATGGCCGATCGCGGCTGGGGACGGATCGTCAACGTCTGCTCGACCGCGGGCAAGCGCCCCTCGGCGGCGATGCCCGAGTACTCGGTCGCGAAGGCCGCAGAGCTGTCGCTCTCTCGGCTGTTCGCCGACCGCTACGCGAGCGCCGGCGTCCTCGTCAACGCGATCTGCCCGGGACCGGTCAAGGCCGAGCTATGGATGGAGCCCGGCGGCCTCCTCGACCAGTCCCGCGAGCTCTCGGGAGCGGCGAGCCGTGAGGAGGCGCTGGAGGCCGCCGGGTCGAAACGGCCGATCGGCCGCCTCGCCGAGGTCGCCGAGATCGCCGCGGCGATCGTCTTCCTCTGCTCGGCGCGCGCCTCCTATGTCAGCGGCGCCGCCTGGTCGGTCGACGGCGGCACCGTCCAGGGGATCATCTGAGGGCGGCCTGGCGCCTTTCACGTCCATATGACGGGTAAAGCGCCAGCCCCCCTCGCCGAGCTACTGCTCTCGCCCGAGGAGGCGCGCGCGATCGAGGTCCGCGGCGACACCGACGCCGCCGTCCTCCTGCCGCTCTACGGCTGGCCCGAGAGCCCCGGCCTGATCTTCACCGAGCGCCGCGCCGACCTGCGGCGGCACGCCGGCGAGATCTCATTCCCCGGCGGCCGCCAGGACCCGGCCGATCCGGACCTGGCGGGGACAGCGCTGCGCGAGGCCGAGGAGGAGATCGCGCTCTCCCCCGACGACGTCGAGCTGAGCGGCGCCCTGCCCCCCACCTCGACCTTCGTCACCGGATACCGGATCCACCCCTTCGTCGGCCGGATTCCCGACCCCGCCGGGCTCGGGCTCGAGCCAAATCCCGGCGAGGTCGAGACCCTGCTCACCCTCTCACTCGACGTCCTCGCCCAGGGCTACGCAATGCGCCGCCTGATTCGGCGCGGGGTCCCGATCCACACCCCGACCTACGAGGTCGAGGGCCACCTGATCTGGGGGGCGACGGCGAGGATCCTCGCCGAGCTCCTCGACCGCCTCGGCTAGACCTTCTCCTCCTCCGGCTGGGGGACGATCCGGATGTAGGGACGCGGCTCCTCCCACCCGTCAGGGTAGATCTCCTTTGCTTCGTCGTTGGAGACCGAGCCGGCGATGATCACGTCGTCGCCGATCTTCCAGTTGGCGGGGGTCGCGACTTTGTGGTGAGCGGTCAGCTGCAGCGAGTCGATCACCCGCAGGACCTCGTCGAAGTTGCGCCCGGTCGTCATCGGGTAGACGAGGATCAGTTTGATTTTCTTGTCCGGGCCGATGACGAAGACGTTGCGGACGGTCTGGTTGTCGGCCGGGGTGCGGTCGCCGGGATCGCCCGAGGCCTCCGCGGGCAGCATGTCGTAGAGCTTCGAGACGTGGAAGTCGGCGTCGCTGATGATCGGGTACTCGGGCCTCGAGCCCTGCGTCGCCTCGATGTCGTCGACCCATTCCTCATGGTTTTCGAGCGGATCGACCGAGAGGCCGATGATCTTGACGTTGCGCTTCTCGAACTCGGGCTCGATGCTGGCCATGTAGCCGAGCTCCGTCGTGCAGACGGGGGTGAAGTCCTTCGGGTGCGAGAAGAGGATGGCCCAGGAGTCGCCGATCCAGTCGTGGAACTTGATCGGGCCCTCGGTGGTTTCAGCCTCGAAGTCGGGTGCTACGTCGCCAAGTTTGAGACCCATCGATCGCTCCTTCTTTCGGGTGCGGATGCGCTATGTGCGATTCACCTAAATTCCTATCCGAGTTTAGACCTTTGACCTCGTCGGCGCGGACCCTCAGGCCACCAGCCGGGCCGCGGCAGCGGCCATCGCGGACGCCCAGGGGTCATGCTCGACGGGATCGGCCTCGATCGTCTCTGCCGGGATCCGCCACCTCGCCGCCGCGCTCTCGACCGCCCGCCTCCCGACGGCAAGCGCCTCGGCGTCGACCGAGCCCGCCCCCTCGTAGAGGAACCCGCGGACCGGGGTTTCGACGAGACGCTCCAGCGTGCGCTCGAGCCGCTCGCCGTGGAGCTCCCTCACCTCCCCCTCTCCGTCG
Source organism: uncultured Solirubrobacterales bacterium (assembly GCA_963737575.1). GTDB lineage: Bacteria > Actinomycetota > Thermoleophilia > Solirubrobacterales > 70-9 > VRUE01. The sequence continues at coordinate 246,919 of CAVTTJ010000008.1, read as the reverse complement.
GCGCCGTCGGGGCGCGCCGAGCCGAGGGCCCAGACGAGGAGGGCGACGTCGCCGACCAGGTCGAGGACCGTCTCGGGCCAGAGCGGGTCGGCGATCGCCGGCTCGATCCCGGTGGCGCGGATCGGAGCGAGCCCATCCTCGGTGCGGCTGGTCCCGCGGACGGCCCAGCCCGCGGACATCAGACGCTCCCCGAGCAGGCGCCCGCGGCAGCCGCAGCCGACGATAAGCGCCCGCGCCACCGTGTCTCAGTCGGGCCGGAAGGGGTCGCCGCGGCGCAGCCGCTCGATCTCTTCCTCCTCGACCTCGGAGCGCAACCGTCCCTCGTCGAGATCGGAGGCGCCGCGGCGGCGGCGCATCTCGTTCTGCGCCTCGACCATCTGGCGGACGTCGTCGATCTCGTTCTGCGCCTCGAGCTCGGGCGACCGGGTCGGCTTCCAGTCGACGAGTTCGACGTCGCGGCGCTGGCTGACGTGTGCGACCCACGCCAGGATGAAGGCCAGCGCCAGCAGCAGGGCGACCGTGCCAAGGACGAAACCCATTTCACACACCTTTCGTGCTTTGCTCGCAACCAGGATACGGTTCCGCGCGATGTCCGAGGCATTTGTCGTCGACGCGGTCCGCACTCCGATGGGCTCCTACCGAGGGGGGCTGTCGGGCGTTCGTCCCGACGACCTCGCCGCCCACGCGATCGGGGCGGTGGTCGAGCGCACGGGCGTCGACCCCGAGCGGATCACCGACGTCTACTTCGGCGCCGCCAACCAGAGCGGCGAGGACAATCGCGACGTCGCGCGGATGGCCGCCCTGCTCGCCGGCCTGCCCCACAGGGTCCCGGGAGCGACCGTCAACCGCCTCTGCGCGTCGGGGCTCGAGGCGGTCAACTCGGCCGCCCGCGCGACGAAGCTCGACGAGGGCGAGTTCTACCTCGCCGGCGGCGTCGAGTCGATGAGCCGGGCGCCGTGGGTCGTCTCCAAGCCCGACCGGGGCCTGCCCCGCGGCGAGCAGACGATGCACGACACGACGCTCGGCTGGCGCCTCGTCAATCCGCGGATGGCCGAGCGCGGGGTCTCGACCGAGTCGATGGGCGAGACCGCCGAGAACGTCGCCGAGCGCTACGGGATCTCGCGCGAGGCACAGGACGCTTTCGCGCTGCGCAGCCACCAGCGCGCGGTCGCCGCCGCCGAGCGCGGCGCGTTCGCGGCCGAGATCGCGCCGATCGAGGCGCCACACGGTCGTGAGACGGTGGTGGTCGGGACCGACGAGGGGCCGCGGCCCGACGCGTCGCTGGAGCGGATGGCGAAGCTCCGGCCCGTCTTCCGCGAGGGCGGGACCGTGACCGCCGGCAACGCATCGACCCTCAACGACGGCGCCGCCTGCACCCTGATCGCCTCCGAGGCCGGCGTCGAGAAGCTCGGCGCCGAGCCGCTGGCCCGGGTCCTCGCCACCGGCGTCGCCGGGGTCGACCCCGCCTACATGGGAATCGGCCCGGTCGAGGCGATCCCTCGCGCGCTCGCCGCCGCCGGCCTCGAGCTCGGCCAGATCGACCTGATCGAGCTGAACGAGGCCTTCGCCTCACAGGTTCTCGCCTGCGTCGGCGAGCTCGGGATCGACGAGGAGCGCCTCAACGTCAATGGCGGCGCGATCGCGCTCGGCCACCCGCTCGGCTGCACAGGCGCCCGACTCACCACCACACTCCTGCACGAGCTCCGCCGCCGCGGCGGCCGCTACGGGATCGCGACGATGTGCGTCGGCGTCGGCCAGGGGCTGGCGACGGTCTTCGAGGCGGTTTGAACCAGCCGCCGCCCACCCGGGATGGCGGTGTCATCGCGGGGGTCCCTGCAGATGACCACCGATGCGGTGGTCAACTGCAGGCAGGTCGCGGCACTTCGAACCGGTAGCCTCGCCCGGCGATGGCGACTGAACTCGCAAGCGTCGACGGGAGGATTTCGGCAACGGCCGAGGCGACGGTCCCGCTCCGCGACGACGGGCTCTACCGCGGCGACGGCGCCTTCGAGGTGATCCGCCTCTACCAGGGCCGTCCGTTCGCCCTCGGCGATCACCTCGACCGGCTCGAGCGCTCGACGGCGGCGATCGAGCTCGAGTTCGACCGCGCCGCCCTCGAGCGGGAGATCGCGGCCCTGCTGGCGGAGGCCGGCGAGATCGACGGCCAGCTGCGGCTGATCGTCACCCGCGGCGGGCGCCGGATCGCCGCGACAGAGACGATCCCCGAGCACCCCGACACGGTCCGGATCGCAACCGTTACCTACTGCCCGACCGTGATCCTCAATGGGGTCAAGTCGCTCTCCTACGCGGCCAACATGCAGGCGACCCGGCTCGCGCAGGCCCAGGGCGCCGACGAGGCCGTGCTCGTCCAGCCCGACGGCACCGTGCTCGAGCCACCGACCTCCTCGATCTTCTGGGTCTCGCCGCAGGGCGGCCTCCGGACCCCGGCCCTCGACAACGGCGTCCTCGAGTCGATCACCCGCGACCGCCTGATCAGGGCCCTCGAGGTCGAGGAGGGCGCCTGGCCGGTGGCTGACCTCCGCGCGGCGCGGGAGGCATTCCTCGCTTCGACCACGCGCGAGATCCAGGCGGTGGCGGCGATCGACGGCACCGAGCTCGCCGCCGCCCCCGGCACGCGCACGCGCGAGGCCGAACAGGCATTTCAGGAGACTCTCGGCAGGGAGCTCTGACCGATCCACACGACGACGAAAGAGCAGAGGTGAGATGGACTTCCAGCTGAGCGACGAGCAGCGACTGATCTCCGAAACGGCGCGTGAGTTCGCCGATCGCGAGATCACCCCACGGGTCCGCGAGAACGACCGCGCCGCCCGCTTCGACCGCGAGCTGGCGAGCAAGCTCGGCGAGGTCGGCTACCTCGGAGCGCCGGTCGCCGAAAAATACGGCGGCCGCGGCCTCGATTACATCGGCTACGGGCTGATCGTCGAGCAGGTCGGCCGCGCCGACTCATCCGCCCGCACCGTCGTCTCGGTCCAGACCTCGCTGGTCGCCGGCTCGATCGAGCGCTGGGGCAGCGAGGAGCAGAAGCAGCGCTGGCTGCCGCGGCTCTGCTCGGGCGAGGCGCTCGGGTGCTTCGGGCTGACCGAGCCCGACACCGGCTCCGACGCCGCAAACCTGCGGACGAGGGCGACGAAGACCGAGTCGGGCTGGTCGATCAGCGGCCAGAAGATGTGGATCTCGCTCGGCAACGTCTCCGAGGTCGCGCTGATCTTCGCCCAGACCGACCCCTCGCTGAAACACCGCGGCCTCGCCTGCTTCCTGGTCCCGACCGAGAGCCGGGGATTTTCGACCCAGGAGATCCACGGCAAGCTCGGGCTGCGATCGTCCGACACGGCCGAGATCTCGCTCGACGAGGTCGAGGTCCCGGACGACGCGATGCTGGGTGAGATCGGCGACGGGTTCAAGGTCGCGATGAGCGCCCTCGACAACGGCCGCTACAGCGTCGCCGCCGGCTGCGTCGGGATCTGCGACGGCTGCGTCGAAGCCTCTGTCGCCTACGCCACCGAGCGCAAGCAGTTCGGGGTTCCGCTGGCTCGCTTCCAGCTGGTCCAGGAGATGATCGCCGACATGATGTTGAAGCGCGACGCATCGCGGATGCTGGTCCTCCGTGCCGGAGTTCTGAAGGACGAAGGCAAGCCGAACACGGTCGAGACCTCGATGGCGAAGCTGCACGCGACCGAGTCCGCGGTCGAGTGCGCGAACCTCGCGATCCAGGTCCACGGCGGCTCGGGCTACGTCGATGACTACCCGGTCGAGCGCTACCTGCGCGACGCCCGGGTGACGACCCTGTACGAGGGGACCTCGCAGATCCAGAAGCTGATCATCGGCCGCGCGGCGACGGGAATCAACGCCATGACTCCGATGAGCACCGATGAGTGACCTGATCGAGCTCTCGACCGACGAGTTCGGCGTCACCCTGCTGCAACTCGACCGGCCCGAGGCGCGCAACGCCCTCTCGCCGGAGATGATGGAGGAGATCGCCTCCGAGCTCGAGCGGATCGACCCCGACCCCGAGGTCCGCTGCGTCGTCATCGCCGGCTCCGAGGACGTCTTCGCCGCCGGTGCCGACATCAGGGCGATGAGCGAGCGGACCTTCGCCGAGGCGCTGCGCCACCCGGCGGCCTCGTTCTGGCGCCGGGTGGCGGCGATCAAGACCCCGCTCGTCGCCGCCGTCTCCGGTTACGCGCTGGGCGGCGGCTGCGAGCTCGCCCTCGCCTGCGACATGATCGTCGCCGCCGAGGGCGCCCTCTTCGGCCAGCCCGAGATCATGCTCGGGATCATCCCCGGCGGCGGCGGGACGCAGCGGATCGCCCGCACGGTCGGCAAGCAGCTGGCGATGGAGTACGTCCTCACCGGCCGCCGCTTCGACGCCGCGACGGCGCAGCGGATGGGGCTCGTGAACCGGGTCGTGGACAAGGAGAGCTGGCTGGAGGAGGCGCACGAGCTTGCCCGCACAGTCGCCGAGCGGCCGCCGATCGCCGTGCGGCTCGCGAAGCAGGCGGTTCTCACCGCCGAGGAGACCGCGCTCTCGGCCGGGATCGAGAACGAGCGCCGGCTATACGAGCTGGCGATGGCGACCGAGGATCGGGTCGAGGGGATGCGGGCCTTCCTCGAGAAGCGGGAGCCGAAGTACCGGGGACTGTGAACATCGAGACCGTCGGCGTCGTCGGTGCCGGCACGATGGGGAGCGGGATCGCCGCGATGGCGTGCCTCGGCGGGTACCCGACCCGGATCCAGGACCCCGACCCCGAGGTCCTCGGGCGAGCGGGTGAGATCGCGGCCGCGGGATTGGCGAAGGGCGCGGGAAGGGGATGGAGCGAGGACGAGGCCGAGCAGGCGGGTGGCCTGCTCACCACGGTCGAGGGGGTCGAGGGCCTCGCCGGCTGCGACCTCATCGTCGAGGCGGCGCCCGAGCGCCTCGACCTGAAGCAGGGGCTGTTCGCCGAGCTCGCCGAGGCCTGCGGCCCGGAGGCGATCCTCGCCTCGAACACCTCCTCGCTGCGAGTCACCGACATCGCTGCCAGGACCCCCGCGCCGGAGCGGGTCATCGGCATGCACTTCTTCAATCCACCGACTCGGATGCAGCTGGTCGAGGTGGTGGCGACCGACGCCTCCTCCGCTGACGCGCTCGCCGCCGCGGGCGCGGTCGTCGAGCGGATGCGGCGGACCCCGATCAGCGCCAAGGACACCCCCGGCTTCATCGCCAATCGGCTCGCCCGCCCGTTCTCGCTCGAGTCGCTGCGGATGCTCGCCGACGGAGTCGCCGACGCCGAGACGATCGACCGCGTCTGCCGCCTCGCCGGCGGCTTCCGGATGGGCCCGTTCGAGCTGATCGACCTGATCGGCCTCGACGTCAACCTCAGCGTCGCCCGCTCCTTCTACGAGCAGGGCGGCCACCCCGAGCGCTGGCGGCCGAGCGCGATCCAGGCGGAGATGGTGGAATCGGGGCGCCTCGGCCGCAAGAGCGGCGAGGGCTTCTACCGCTACGGCGACGGCCGCCACCGGGCCGAGGACCCGGACCCAGGCGTCAGGGCGCCGACACTGGACCCGGGAGACCTGGCGCGCATCGATCCCGCCGCCGGCGAGGTCCTTCCCCGCCTCGTCGCCCAGATCGCCAATGAGACCGCCTTCGCCCTCGAAGAGGAGGTCGGAGCGCCGGAGGACATGGACACCGCCATGAAGCTCGGCTTCAACTGGCCACTCGGCCCGGTCGGGTTCTCGGAGCTGATCGGGGCCGGCGCCGCCGTCGCCCTGCTCGAGGACCTCAGGCAGCGCCTCGGCGACGCCTACGCGCCGGCCCCCCGGCTGCTCTCGGCAGTGGACGGATAGCCGATCGGCACTACCTGGTTTTGATTAGATTCGACGCGGATGACCCGTTGGATCTCGTCTATCGGCCTCGCGATCGCGCTCCTCTCGGTTGCGGCCCCTCGCGCAGTCGCCGCCGACAGCGTCTACTGGGTCGACTACGACAGGGGGGCGATCTCCCATGCCGGTATCGGCGGCGGCGGCGGCACCGACTTACCGATCCCCGCCGACCTGATCGAGGGCCCGTATGGAATGGCCCTCGACCCGGCCGAAGGCAAGCTCTACTGGACGAACTGGAACACCGACTCGATCGGGGTCGCCAACCTCGATGGCAGCGGCGCCGCCCTGCTCAACACAGAAGGCGCCACCGTCGCCGGCCCCTCGGGCCTGGCGATCGATCCCGCCGCGCGCCGGATCTACTGGGCAAATTCGGAATCGGGCGCCGGGCCTCCGGCCGACACGATCTCCTACGCCAACCTGAACGGATCCGGCGGCGGCGATCTGAATACGGCCGGAGCGACGGTCTCCGAACCGTTCAGCGTCGCGATCGACCCCGCCGGCGGCCGCCTCTACTGGACGAACGACTTCGACACCAGCGACTCGATCTCCTACGCGAACCTGGACGGGTCGGGTGGTGATGACCTCGACACCGACGTGACGTCGGACGATTCCCCGATCGGGCTGGCGATCGACGGCGCCGCGCATCGGATCTACTGGGGCAACTCGGCCACTGAATCGATCGGCAGCGCCAGTCTCGCCGGCGGCGAAGGCGGGGGCTTCGAACTGGCCGGGATCGAGCCCGAGGGACTGGCGCTGGATGCCGCCGCCAATCGCGTCTACTGGGCCAGCCACACCGAGAAACTGGTCGGCTTCTCGAGCCTCACCGGCGAAGGACAGGGCGCGATCGACACCACCGGCATCGAACCGAGCTATCCCGCGTTCCCGGTACTCCTGAAAACGCCCGTGAACACGGCGGCACCGGCGATCAGCAGGGCGCCGAAGTTAGTTGCGGTCCCTGCGAGCTCCGGCAAAGGCGCGCCGCCCTTCGTCGAAAGCCAGGCCGAGACATTCGAGTGCACCAAGGGGACATGGGCATCCGATCTCAACGAAGCGTCCCTCTACCGCGCGCCGCAGTCCTTCTCGTACCAGTGGCTTCGCAACGAAAGGCCGATCCCAGGGGCCACGGCGAGCTCATACGCGGCGACCGAAGTCGGTGACTACGCGTGCCGCGTCACGGCGACGAACGGCGCCGGGCCGACCGCCCAGGACAGCGCTCCCGCCAACATCCAGGCTAATTTCGCCCTCGGCAAAACCACCGTGGACAGAAAGAAGGGCACCGCGAAAGTCCCGGTCGCGACATCGGGCTCAGGCGTCATCGCATTCTCGGGCAGGGCCTTCAAATCGCGGATACTGCAATCGCCCTCCGGGGGCTCGGCTCCCCTTTCCGGGACGATAGTCGTGAAGGCGAAGGGCAAGTCGCTGAAGGGGCTGAAGAAGAAGGGGAGGCTGAAGGCGAAGGCGAGAATCGAATTCACCCCGACCAACGGCAGCCCACTCCTGGCGACGAAGTCGATCACCCTGCGCCTCAAGCACTGATACAACGGGTGCGATGAACGCCCTACGTTGGGTCTGCTGCGCCTGCCTCGCAATGACGGTCGTCGGGCTGACCGCGGCCTCGGCGAGCGCCGGCGACCAGATCTATTGGGGGAACGAAGGGGACAACAGCATCTCCCACGCCAACGTCGCCGGTGGAGACAGCGCCGAGATTCCGATCACCGGGGTCAGCGTCAACCACCCGGCGGGACTGGCGATCGACTCCGCCGCAGGCAAGATCTACTGGGCCGACCACAACGGGATGGCCTACTCGATCCGGTATGCGAACCTCGACGGCCCCGGTGGAGGCGTCCTCAACACCGCCCCCGCCCCCGTCGAAGATCCGATCGGCCTGGCGATCGACCCGGGCCTCGGCCGAATCTACTGGGTGAATTTCACCGAAAACGCAGTCTATTTCGCAGCCCTCGACGGCTCGGGGGGAGGCGAACTCGACACGACCGGGGCGGTCGTCGAAACACCGGTTGGCCTCGCCGTCTATCCGACGCAGAACCGCATCTACTGGGCGAACTTCGAGGACAGCACCCACCCGATCGCCTTCGCCAACCTCGACGGAACCGGCGAAGGCGGCTCGCTCGACCTGACCGGGGCCGAAGTCGACATGCCGGAGGGGATCGCGATCGACCCGCTTACCAACCGGGTGTACTGGGCCAACCGCAACTCGATCGGGTTCGCCAGTGCGGACGGCGGCAACGGAGGCAAAGTCGACACCCGTGGGCTTCCCGTCGACCCGCCGGAAGGGATCGCGATCGATCCGTTCCGGGGGACGATCTACTGGGCAGAGCAGCAATCCGACATCATCGGCTTCTCCGGCTTCGACCCGGGGGGGCCGTTCGGCGTCGTCGACACGACGGTTGCCACCGTCGACAATCCGTCGTACCCGGTCCTGCAGCAGGATCCCGTCAACACCGGCGCGCCAACCATGGGCGCATTCCCGATGTCCGGCGACACGACCCGGGCGAAGCTTCCGCTCAGGGCGCCGGTCATCGAACGGCACAGGCGAACGCTCAGCTGCACGCAGGGCTCATGGGCGCCGGACGTGCTTGAGTCGTTCCTCTACCGCGCGCCGCACACCCTCTCCTTCGAGTGGCTCCGCAACGGGAATCCAGTATCAAACGCCGCGACCAGCTCCTATCCGGCCACCGAGGTCGGCACCTACGCCTGCCGGGTCACCGCGGCCAACGCCGCCGGATCGACCTCGAGGGACAGCGCACCGGTGGTCATCTCGGCCGGCTTCAAGCTGGGCGAACCGAGGATCGACCACAGGAATGGCACAGCGTCGCTTCCCGTCGGCGTCTCAGGTGCCGGCACCCTCGCGCTCTCCGGCAAGGGCGTGAAATTTCGGAAGGTGACGGTGAAGGAACGCGCCAACGTCCTCATCAGCACTTTGGTCGTCAAGCCGAAGGGCAGGGCGAAGGGGAGGCTTCAGAGCGAACGCAGATCGAAACTGAGGGTAAAAATCACGTACACGCCGACCGGCGGCGCGCCGCTGCGGCGGATGAAGTCGATCACCCTGCGTCTGGCGGCGGGCTGACGCGGAACAGGACCTGGTCGACGAAGCACCAGCTCCAGTCCTCGCCGGGCTGGGCCGAGCGGATTATCGGGTGCCCCGTCTCCTGGTTGTGGGCTGTCGCGTGCTTCCCCGGGGAGTTGTCGCAGCAGCCGATGTGGCCGCAGGTTTGGCACATCCGCAGGTGGACCCACTGCATTCCCTGCGCCAGGCACTCCTCGCAGCCGGCGATCTCCTCGGGGAGCTCGTAGAGCTCGATTTCGCGGTAGTGGGTGCAGCCGGCCATGCCCCGACCCTAGCCAACCGCTGACGCCGGCGGCGCGCATCTGTAAAGGTGCCGCCCATGGCCGACGGAGAGGCGATCACGAAGGACGGCGTTGCCGCGCTCGAGAAGGAAATCGAGGAGCTGGAAGGCCCGGCGCGGACGGCGCTTGCGGCGCGGATCAAGGCAGCGCGCGAGCTCGGCGACCTGAAGGAGAACGCCGAGTATCACATCGCCAAGGAGGACCAGGCCCACCTCGAGACGCGAATCAAACGCCTGCGCGAACGGCTCAAAAACGCCGAAGTCGTCGAGGTCGGGGATTCCGGCGACGCCTTCGCCTTCGGCCTCACCGCCGAGGTCCTCGACGAAGCCAGCGGCGCCGTCAACACCTGGACGCTGGTCGGCTCGACCGAGGCCGATCTCGCCGCCGGGCGCCTGTCCGCGGAGTCGCCGATCGGCCGCGCCCTCCGCGATGCGAGGGTCGGAGAGACCGTCAAGGTCGAGACCCCGCGCGGGGCAAAGACCTTCGTCGTCCAGAAGCTCGTCTAGGGTTTCAGGAACCGGGGGTCGGCGCGATCTCGGTCGGCTCGCCGCCACGCTGCCAGTGAGCCTCGGGCGAGGGTGGCGTGTCGCGCAGGTACCACTCGGCGTCGAGAGCGCCCATGCAGCCCGTACCCGCGGCGGTCACCGCCTGGCGGTAGGTGCGGTCGACGACGTCACCGACCGCGAAGACGCCGGCCAGGTTGGTCCGGGTCGAGCGGCCCTCGGTGAGGATGTAGCCGTCCTCGTCGGTTCCGATCTGCTCGGCGACGATCTCCGATTTCGGGATGTGGCCGATCGCGACGAAGGCCCCTTCGGTCTCGACGTCCTCGACCTCGTCGGTCTCGGCGTTTCGCAGCCGGACCTTGGTCAGCCTGCTCTCCTCGCCGCCGACGAACTCCTCGGCGACGAACGGGGTCTTGAACGAGATATTGGGTCGCTCCTCGGCCCGCGCCCTCATGATCTTCGAGGCGCGGAACTCGTCGCGGCGGTTGACGATCGTCAGCTCGGAGGCGAACTTCGAGACGAAGATCGCGTCCTCCATCGCCGAGTCACCGCCGCCGATCACCATCACTTTTTTGTCCTTGAAGAATGCGCCGTCGCAGACGCCGCAGGTCGAGACCCCGCAGCCGGAGAGCTCGAGCTCTCCAGGGACCCCGAGCCGGCGCGGCTCGGCCCCCATCGCGAGGATCACGGTTTTCGCCAGGTACTCCTCCTCGCCGACGTGGACCCGCTGGACGCCGCCGTCGGAGAGCTCGACCCGGTCGACGTCGTCGGTCACGAGGCGGGCGCCGAAACGCTCGGCCTGGGCGCGGAACTGTCCCATCATCTCCGGGCCCATGATGCCCTCGGGATAGCCGGGATAGTTCTCGACATCGGTCGTGTTCTGAAGCTGGCCGCCCCACTGGAATCCCTCGAAGACGAGGGGCTCGAGGTTGGCGCGGGCGGTGTAGAGGGCGGCCGTGTAGCCGGCCGGCCCGCCGCCGATGATGATCACGTTCTCTGTCTTCTTCTCGTCGCTCATTTTCTGCCGCCGGAGTCTAATACTTTACTTTTTATAGTACCGCGCTCTGTCAAGCGCGCCGCCCTCGAGCCCACGCTCGGCCCCTGCCGCCGCCGGCTCGACCTGGGCCGGGGGGCGGCGGTCGATCGGGAGCCCCTCCTCTTCCCAGCGCTGGACCCTCGCCCGGAGCTGGAAGAAGGCGACGATCCCGGGCGGGATCGGCAGCCAGAAGGCCACCAGCCGGTAGATCAGGATCGCCGGGAAAACCGTCTCCTCGGGGATGCCGAAGAGGACGAAGGCGCCGATCATCCCGGCGTCGACCGCGCCGACGCCCGCCGGCGCCAGCGGAAACAGGTTGGCGACCATTCCGAGGAAGAAGCCCTGGATCACGACCGCGATCGGGACCTGGATCCCGAAGGCGCGGAAGGAGGCCCAGAGGATGCCGATGTTCGCCGCCCAGAAGCCGGCGGCCCCGAGCACGGCGAGCCCTCCCTGAGAGGGATGGGTGAAGAGCCGCAGCGCGAACCGCAACCCCTCCCCGACGGTCGCCGGGACCTTGGCGATCGAGTCGACGATCGCGTGGGTGCGCTCGCCGTGGAAGTGGCTGCTTATCCGCGGACCGACATCGGTCGGGATCAGCGCGATCAGCGCCCCGCCGACCATGATCAGGCCCGCAACCGCCGCGGGGATGATCGTCAGCTCGACCGAGTGCTTGCCGGGCAGGACCCCGGTCCGCAGGAGGATCCCGAAGGTGATCAGCGCCAGCGGGTAGAAGGCGTAGTGGAGGGCGAGGAAGGCGACCATCCTGCGCCCGACGTCGCGCCGCTCCATCCCGGCTTTGCGCAGCGCCCAGTAGGTGAGCGCGATCCCGCCGGCCCCTCCGGCGGAGAAGAGCAGCGTCGCGGCGACCCCGGCCATGTTGATCTCGTAGGTCTCGCCCCAGGTCAGCCGCAGCGCCTTGCCGCCGACCACCGCCTTGAACAGCGCGATGTAGGTCGCGATCGCGGCGACGCTGAATCCGATCGCGACCAGGACCCAGACGAGATCGGCGTCGCCGAGCTTGCTGAGCGAGTCGCCGAGGCCGACCAGCTTCGGGAACAGGAAATAGATCGCGACCAGCAGGACGACGACGAGCAGAATCGTCTGCACGAGGCGCCGCGTCGTGAAAAGCGGAAGACCGGCGGCGCCGTTGCCGTTCGCCGAGCCCTCTGGAGACACGTCCTAGACGCTAGATGATCTGCGAGTTGGCGATTCTCTCCAGGCGCTGCAGGCCGGCGTTGATGCCCTCGACGGCCGGCTCGGCGAGCAGCTCTCCGCGTCGCACTGCGGCCACCAGCGCCCCACCCGCGACAAGGTCGGTGACGTAGTGCTCGCCGAGGTAGACGAGGGCGAACCCGAGGGTCAGCGCGTAGGCCCATCCGACCGCGCCCGGCCCGCGCCCGGCTTCGGCGAGCGAGATCGCCGCCGTGGTCGAGGTCGCGAAGTGGAGCGACGGCATCGCCGCCCAGGGGTTGCCGCCGAGCGCCGCGTACATCCGCGGCCAGGCGCCGCGCCAGGTCTGCTCCCCGACCTCGACCATGATCCGCCGCACCTCTTCGTCGGTCAGGCCCTGCTCGGAGGCCCACCAGGGCGGCGCGGTCGGCACCGCGAAGTAGCCGATGCAGCCGACGTCGAAGACGGCAGCGAGTCGGCGCGCGGCTCGCGGGAAGCGGTCGGGGTGGCGGACGAGGATGTAGACGAGGGAGGCGTAGGGCTCGAGAAACCAGAGCCAGTGGACCCAGGTCAGGAAGCGATCGATGACCGCGACCCCCGGCAGCCGGGCGAGGCCGCGCTGGAGGCGGGCGTTCGGGAGCCGGCCGAGGCCTATCGCGCGGTCGGCGACGATCGGGTACTGAGTCCGGAGCCGGCTGCGGAGCCGGTCGGGGTCGTCGTAGGGCAGCTCGTGGACCATCGTGAAGCCCCACATCTGGAGCATGTAGAGGCCGACGTCGCGCTTGCGCGAGCGCGGAAAGAGCACAGCGAGGGCGAGCGGCCCAGAGGCGCAGGCGACCACCGTCACCGGCGCGGGAATGCGGAGACGGTGGCGGAGGAGCGGCACGGCGACCGCCGCCGCCAGCGCCCCGGCCGCTCCGGCGCGGACGGCGGTGCGCAGGGCCGGGGATCGGCGCGTCCGCTTCGGCATCACAACTGCTCGCGCTTCGCTCGCGGCGCGTAGAAGCAGATATGGACGCTGGCTCGCTCCGCGCTCATGACAACTGCTCGCGCTTCGCTCGCGGCGCGTAGAAGCAGATATGGACGCTGGCTCGCTCCGCGCTCAAGTCGGCGAGTATAGGAGCAGCCGAGCGACCTCGCGGCCGTCCGCGACGGCGGCCCGCGTGATTAGAATGGCCGCGCCTTGTCGCCCCACTCTCCTGGCACTGACCAGATCGACACGCTGCTTTGGATCGGCTTCGTCGCCGCGGTCATCCTCGCGGTCGCGATCAACGTCGCCCTCTTCTATGCCCTCGGCCGCTACCGCGCCGGGCGCGGGACCGAGCCGAGGGAGGTCACCGGCGGCCGCGGCATCCAGCTGCGGGTCGGCGGCGGCCTCGCCGCCTTCGCGATAGTCGTCTTCGTCCTCGGCGCCGTCTACACGACCAAGGCCCGCGAGGCGCCCACCACCGGCCCGGATGGCCTGCAGTCCAAGAAAGGTGGCGGCGGCGAAACGCTGGAAATCGAGGCCACGGGCCAGCAGTGGCTGTGGCGCTACGCCTACCCCAACGAAACGTTCAGCTATTACAAGCTGGTCGTCCCGGTCGACACGGCCGTCGACCTCGACCTCGTCTCGACCGACGTCGTCCACACCTGGGACGTCCCTTCGCTCGCCGGCAAGGCCGACGCCGTCCCCGGCCGCCACCACCACATCATCTTCCGGGCCGACGAAGAAGGCACCTACCGCGGCCAGTCGGCGACCCTCTCGGGCCAGGCCTACGCGCCGATGCGGACCGAAGTCGAAGTCGTCTCGCCCGAGGAATACGAAGCCTTCGTCGAACAGACCAAATCGGACATCCAGGCGGCCCAGGACAGAGTCGTCGCCCAACTGAAGAAGAAAGGGACATGAGCTCCTCGCGCAAGCCGCCCGAGCTGGTCGTCGACGGATTCCCCCGGCGCCGGGCGCGCTGGGTCGAGATCGCGACCAGCGCCGACCACAAGGACGTCGGCCGGATGATGATCGTCGCCGCCCTCGGGTTCCTCTCGATCGCGGTCCTCGAGCTGCTGATCATGCGGCTTCAGCTCGCGATTCCCGAGAACACCTTCCTGACGCCGGTCCTCTTCAACCGGATGCTCTCGCTCTACGGCGCGACCGCGCTGTTCCTCTTCGCGCTGCCGCTTGCGTTCGGCTTCTTCTACTACCTGGCGCCGCTGCAGATCGGCGCCCGCGGAACGGCCCTGCCGCGAGTCGGCCAGCTCGGGGCCTGGCTGTACCTCTCGGGCGCGGTTGTCCTCTACGCGGGCCTCCTCTTCACCCCGTCGGAGGGAGGCGTCAACCCGCTGGCCCCGCTGAACGAACTGGCCTTCCTCGAAAACAACGGGATCGACGCCTGGGCGGCGGCGGCGGGCCTGGCGACGCTCGGGTTCGTGCTGATCTCGGTCGACCTGGTCGCGACGATCCGTGGGTGCCGGGCTCCGGGCATGGCCTGGCGGCGGCTGCCGGTCTTCGCCTGGGCGGCGGCGATCGGCTCCTGGCTGATGCTGGTGTTGGGGGCGGTGTTCCTGGCGGCGGTGACGATGCTCCTGATCGACCGCAACTTCGGGGGCGTCTTCTTCGCCGGCGACGCCGGTGGCGCCCCCCTGCTCTGGCAGCACCTGAGCTGGATCTTCTACACCGGCTCCTACATGCTGATCCTGATCACGGCCCTCGCCGCGATCGCCGAAATCGTCCCGGCATTCGCCGGCAAGCCGCTCTTCAACCGCAACGCGACAATCGGGTCGCTGGTCGCGATCGCCGTGCTCGGCACCCTCGCCTGGCCCCAGAACATGCTGACCGCTCCGATTCCGATCGGGTGGAAGTACTTCGCGATGGTGATGTCGCTGGCGCTGATCGTCCCCTTCGGCCTCGTCTTCTTCAACCTGATCGCGACCCTGGTCGGGGGTGCCGCGAGGATGCGGGCACCGCTGCTGTTCGCCGCCGGCGCCCTCTCGTCGATCTCGATCGGCCTCACGGCCGAGATCTGCCACTCGCTCATCGCCTCGGCCTGGCGCGTCCAGCACACGACCGACAGCACGGCGGCGACTCATTTCGCGCTGATCGGGGGTGCCGTCTTCGGCGGCTTCGCCGCGTTGCACTGGTGGTTCCCGAAGCTGACCGGAAGGACGCTGGGCGAGAACATGGCCCGGTTCTCGTTCTGGACGATCGCGGTCGGCACCCTGGTCACCTTCATCCCGCTGTTCCTCGCGGGCTCGCTCGAGGGGCAGGTGGCCGACGCCTACAAGTTCTTCGACAACACCGGGGTCAACGGCTACAACATGGTCGCCACGATCGGGTCGTTCATCCTCGCGATCGGGATCCTGCTGACTCTCGTCAACGCGGTCCTCAGCCGTGCGGTCGGCGTCGAGGCCGCGCACGACCCATGGGGCGCGGACTCACTCGAGTGGTTCGCGCTCTCGCCTCCGGAGCCGCACAACTTCGACGTCCTGCCCGACGTCCGCAGCGCCCGGCCGATGCGCGACATCCGCGAGGCGATCTCACATCGGACCGGCAGCCCCGATCAGCCCGCTCGCGAGTCGCAGCCGGTAGCCTAACGGCGTGACACCGTTGGAGGCCACCGCAGCGGCGGTCTCGCGGGGGCCCGCGGCGGCTACCGCGGTCCTTCGCGACTACCTGACACTGACCAAGCCGAAGGTCCAGTCGCTGCTGCTGCTGACGACGGTGACGACGATGTACGTCGCCGGCCACCCCTCGGTCGAGCTCGTCCTCCTCACCTGCCTCGGCGGCGCCCTCTCGGCCGGCGGCGCGGGGGCGATCAACCACGCGGTCGATCGCGACATCGACCGCCTGATGGCCCGCACCGCGGATCGCCCGGTGGCGGCCGGACGCATCTCCCCCGCCGCCGCGCTCGCGTTCGGCGCCTCGCTCGGCGTCGCCTCTTTCACCCTGCTGGCGCTGGCCGTCAACCCGCTCGCCGCGGCGCTCTCGATCTCGGGCCTGTTCGGCTACGTCTTCGTCTACACGCTCTGGCTGAAGCGGGCGACGCCTCAGAACATCGTCATCGGCGGCGCCGCCGGCGCCGTTCCCCCGCTTGTCGCCTGGGCCGCCGTCACCGGCGGCCTCAGCGGCACCGCGTTCTTCCTCTTCGCGATCGTCTTCTTCTGGACCCCGCCCCATTTCTGGGCGCTCTCGCTGCTGATGAAGGACGAGTACGCGAAGGCCGGGGTTCCGATGCTCCCGGTCGTCCGCGGCGAGAACGAGACCCGCCGCCAGATCCTCCTCTACACGATCCTTCTCTACGCGGTCACCCAGCTCCCCTTCTGCGCCGGAGCCTTCGGCTTCGAGTACCTCGTCGTCTCGATGGCGCTCGGCGGCGCCTTCATCTACTGCGCGGTCCGCCTCCTGCGCAGCGCCGACCGGCGCTGGGCGCTCCGCACCTACCTCTTCTCGCTCGCCTTCCTGGCGCTGCTGTTCATCTCGATGCCGATCGACCGCGCTCTCTGGTAGGAATCCGAGAATGAGCGCGGAGCGAGCAAGCGTCCATATCTGGTTCATCGCGCCGCGAGTGAAGCGCGAAGTCATCTGATGGACCGGGAGACCGCGAAAAGGAACATGACGGCGGGGTTGGTCGCAGGCGGCATCGCCGCAGCGGTATTCGCCCTCAGCTTCGTCGTCGCGGTTCTCTACATAGCGTCATGACCGCGGAGCGAGCAAGCGTCCATATCTGGTTCATCCGCGCCGCGAGTGAAGCGGGTCAGCCTTGTCATGACCGCGGAGCGAGCAAGCGTCCATATCTGGTTCTCCGCGCCGCGAGCGAAGCGGGCAGCCTTGTCATGACCGCGGAGCGAGCAAGCGTCCATATCTGGTTCTCCGCGCCGCGAGCGAAGCGGGCAGCCTTGTCATGACCGCGGAGCATCGTGAGATACCGGAGCCGGGAGAGCTCGTCTACGCGCCGCGCCCGTCCTGGGCGCCCGCCTTCTTCGCTCTCGGCGCCGCGGCCGCCGTCTGCGGGATCTTCGCCGGGGGCTTCATGGTCCCGCCCTGGGTCTTCTCGATCATCGGCGGAGTGATCCTCCTCGCCGCCCTCCGCAGCATGGTCTCCGGCGCCCGCGCCGAGTATTACCGCCTGCCGCGCCGGCAGCGGGCCCGCGGCGCCGTCCTCCCCGTCGAGACGATCAGCCCGCCCAAGGGCTAGTCAGTCCGCCGGAACCTCCGACGTCGCGCCGTCCGACGTCCAGACGCGGACGATGTCGCGGATCGAGAGCATCCCGACGAGGCTTCCGTCCTCGACGACGACCAGATGGCGGATCGCCCGCCTCGACATCTCCGCCGCCGCCCGCTCGAGGCTCCATCCCGGGGAGGCTGTGATGATCGAGTCGGTCATGTGCGCCGAGACCAGCTCGGAGTCCGGGTCCTCGCCCCGACCGACCGAGTTGAGGAGGTCGCGCTCGGTGATGATGCTCGAGCCCGGCACCTCCTCGTCGAGGACCAGGGCCGCCCCCGTCCCCTTCTCGACCATCATCGCGGCCGCCTCCCGCAGTGTGTGCGTCGGGCCGACCGTGAGAACAACCTCGGACATCCCATCCCGTACCTGCATCAAGCCTCCATCGTAGGGACTGCGAGATCGTGTTGATCGTCTCAAGCGTACCCGACCGAGGGGGGTCCGCGAACCTCTTTCGCGGGGGGCCGGCATATAGACTCCGGCGCGCTTCGCGCCGCTCTGAGATGCCCAGATCACGCACCCAAATCCGCGCCCTCGCCGCCCTGCTCGCCCTGGGGTCGGTCCTGATCGCGGCGTCCGGCTGCGGCACCAGCAGCGGCGACGTGACGCGTGGCCGCGCCCTCTTCATCAAAAACTGCGGCACCTGCCACACCCTCGCCGAGGCCGGGACCTCGGCCCAGATCGGCCCCAACCTCGACGACGCCTTCGCCGCGGCGCGCTCCGCCGGCGAGCCCGACTCGACGATCGAGGGGATCGTCAAAGGCCAGGTCGAGTTCCCGCGCCCGATGAACGACAACCCGGCGGTCTCGATGCCGCCGAAAATCCTCGGCGGGCAGGATCTCGACGATGTCGCCGCCTACGTCGGCAAGTGGGCAGGTGTCCCCGGCGCGGCACCGCCGGAAGTTCCGGGCGGTCCAGGGGCACAGGTCTTCGCGGCCAACGGCTGCAGCGGATGCCACACGCTCGCCGCCGCCGAAGCCGGTGGGACCGTCGGGCCCAACCTCGACGAAGTCCTGCCAGGGCAGAGCGCCGCCATGATCGAAGAATCGATCGTCGATCCGAACGCCAAAATCGCCAAGGGCTTCCCCTCCAACGTGATGCCCGGCAACTTCAAAGAATCGATCAAACCGAAAGAAATCGAACAACTGGTCGAATACCTGATCAGCTCCACCTCGAAGAAGGGCGGCGGCTCGAAGTAGGGCCGCGGGGACCCTGCCGCACGCGCTGGTGGGGCATGATCTGGGGGCGATGCGCGAGCGTCTCAACATCTCGCCGCAGCTCTACGCCCGGGTCACGGCGGTGGCGCTGGCGGCGCTGGCGCTGATCGTCCTCACCGGCGCGGCGGTGAGGCTGACCGGCTCCGGCCTCGGCTGCCCTGACTGGCCCAAGTGCTACGGCGGGACGGCGCCCCCGCTCGAATCCCACGCGGTGATCGAGTACACCAACCGTGTCCTGACCGGTTTCGTCGGGATCGCTGTGATCGCCGCCAGCGTCCTCGCCTGGTTCCGTCGCCCGTTCCGGTGGCACCTGGCGCTGTTCGGGGCGATGCTCCCACTCGGGGTCATCGCCCAGGCGATCCTCGGGGCCCTGGTCGTCAAGTTCGACCTCGCCCCCGGGCTCGTGATGTGCCACTTCCTACTCTCGATGCTGCTGCTCGACGCCGCCTTCGCGCTCGCCTGGTGCTCGCGCTACGAGCCCGGCGCGAGGCGCGCCTCGAGCGACCGGCTCGGCGTCTGGTCGGTCCGCGCCCTGATCCCGCTGGGACAGCTGACGATCCTCGCCGGGACGATCTCGACCGGCTCCGGGCCCCACGCCGGCGCCCACGAAGGACAGCTGGTCCACCGATTCGACTTCGAGGGGACGGGAACGCTCGAATGGGTCGTGCAGCGCCACTCCGCGATCGCGACGGTGTTCGGCCTGGCGACGATCGCCGTCTGGTTCCTCCTGCGCCGCGAGGGAGGCGACAGGCGAGCCGCTGGCCCACTGGGGGTGGTGATCGGCCTGCTCGCCCTCCAGGGCGTCATAGGAGGCGTCCAGTGGTTCCTCGAATTGCCGTCGGAGCTGGTCTGGCTCCACGTCGCGGTCGCGACGACGACCTGGCTGGCGATGCTCTGGACGGTTGCCACTGCGGGCCGCCTCGAGCCGCAGCATGCCGCCAAAGACGCAAGGCCTGACGCTCAAGCCGGCGATGCGATGAAGGAGCCGGCGTTGGGCTAGTGGACGCTTGGTTCGGCCGCGAGATCGACGACGACGTGGGTGACCGGTAGCTCGATTTTCCGCGCCTGCTCGACGACGCCCCGCTCGAGCCAGTGCGAGCGCTCGGGGGGATGGGTCGATAGCACGATCTCGTCCGCCGGGAACAGGCGCAGCGCATCCTCGATCGCGGTATTGGGGTCGGCGTCGCCGATCTCTCCCCGGGCCTTGAGGCCCAACCGCTGGAGCTCGATCACCGATAGCTCCATCCGCTGGCGCGCCAGCTCGGTCGCGCCGTCTGTGTCGGAGGCCCAGTGCTGTGCCCTCGAGCCAGGGAGGGCCGGGGTGACGACGAGGACCTCGCTGTCACGGCCCCTGGTGCGGTTGGCGATCTCATCGAGCAGCGCCTCGCCACCGACCGTCTCGTTGGCGACGACCAGGATCCGGTGCTTGCCGTCGCGGCCACGCGTCAGCTCGAGGTTGCGTGGCATCGCGCCGCGCGAGTTGCGCCAGGCCACCCCGCAACCGAACCCGATCAGCCCCGCCGCGAGGACGACGCCGAAGACGGGCCGCGTCAGCAGCGTCAGGGCGATCACGGCCACCGCTCCCCCTCCGATCACCACGAGCCAGCGAAACGCGTCAGCCTCGGATCTCAGAGGGTTGTGCATATGCAAGTTGTACTACCCGGCCGGCGCTCCGGTTCAACCACGCCGTCATGAGAGGTGGGCCCGAGCTAGAGGATGTAGACCGTCGTGTAGACGATGATCCACATCACGTCGACGAAGTGCCAGTAGATGCCGGGCACCTCGACGCCGAGGTGATCCTTCTCCTCGGGGCCGAAATGGCCGCGGAAGGCGCGGATCGTCGCGAAGCTCAACAGGCAGAGGCCGATGAAGACGTGGGCGCCGTGAAGGCCGGTCAGGCCGTAGAAGATCGAGCCGAAGGCGAGGTCGCGGGCGCTGAACCCGATGTGTGCGTACTCGTTCAGCTGGATGAAGAGGAAGGTGGCGCCGAGCAGCCAGGTCAGGACCAGGCCGAGTTTGAGCCCGCGGCGGTTGCCGCGCCGGATCGACTCCAGCGCGTAGTGGATCGTGAAGCTCGAGGAGACCAGGATCGCCGTGTTGACGCCGGCGACGGCGACCGGGAGTTCGAACGGTTCCGGCGGCCAGGTCGGCGGGTTGACGACCACCCGGAGGAAGAAGTAGGAGGCGAAGAACGCCCCGAACAGCATGATCTCGGAGACGATGAAGAGAAGGATCCCGAGCGTCTGGCGGTCGATCCGCGAGCTCTGGTTCGCCTCCGGCGGGCCGTGATGCTCCTCGGCGGCGTGGCCGTCTCCGTGCCCGAGGGCTACCGAGGCGCTCTCCATCAGTGTTCCTCTCCCTCGGCGACGGCGGCGGCGACCTTCTCGGCGGCGCGGCCGACCTCGAGGTGCTCGACCGGCTTCTCGGTGATCTCCCGCACGCGGCCGACCAGGTCCTCCTCGAGCCAACGGGACTGCTCCCCGCTAAAGGTCGAGATCAGGACCTCGTCGACGCGGTAGTGCCTGATCGCGTTCTGGACCGCAAGGAAGGGGTCTGGGCTCATCGGCTGCCCGGTGGCGTCGATGTCGGCCCGGTAGAGCTCGGCCAGAGTCGAGGCGAGGTCGCGGGCGACGACCGGCTCGGCGACGCCCTCCGCGCGCGGGCAGATGATCGTGAAGCGGTGCGGCCGGGCCGCGGCGCGCTGTTTCAACCGCGCGACGAGGTCGGGGGAGGCGACCGTCTGGGTCGCGACAACGAGCGTGTGACTGACGTCCCAGCGGATCGAGTCGTCCTGGATCCGGACCGGGATGTGGGTCACCGTGACGTCCGGTTCGAACCGGTTCCGCGCCCACTCGACCAGGTCCTTGCGGGTGAACCCGAAGCGGGTCTCGTCGAGGCAGGAGAGCAGCACCTCGCCCGGGTTATGGGCGCGAACGACGTCGTCGAGCGCCAGCGCGGGATGGGGGTCCATCACCTCTCCGATCGAGTCGACCCCGTACTCGGAGAGCACCGACATCGTCACCTCGACCCGGGCACGGGCGGCGTCGCGAAGCTCGCCGGTGTCGATTATCTGGCCGGCGGCCGGCTGGTTCTGCGGCGCCGCGACGACGACCGAGGAGATCTTTCCGGCGCGGTCCTGGACCGTGTTGATCAGCTTGCGGCCGCCCGCCACCTCGTTGAGGAAGATCAGCAGCGGTCGAGCCTCCTGCGCCTGATCCGCGCTCATGTTGCCCCGGCTTTCGCCGGCTCCGGCTGGGTCACCTCGGCGCCTTCACCGGCCATGATCGCGTGGCGCGCGCCGGGGACGCCGTACTCGTACGGCCCGCCGACGACGCGCGGAATCTCGTCGAAGTTGAAGATCGGCGGCGGCGAGGAGACCTGCCACTCGATCGAGTTCGCCCGCCAGGGGTTCGAGACGGCGCGCGGCCCGTATCGCCAGCTGACGATCATGTTGTAGAGGAAGACCAGCTGGATCGCGCCGAGCATGAAGGCGAAGCAGCTGATCAGCAGGTTCCAGTTCCCGAACTGCGATGCGTAGTCGGCGACGCGGCGCGGCATCCCGTCCATCCCGATCCAGTGCATCGGGATGAACGTGCCCCAGGTCCCGAGCAGCGTCCCCCAGAAGTGGACGCGGCCGAGCTTCTCGTCGTACATCCGCCCGGTGATCTTCGGGAACCAGTGGTAGATGCCGGCGAAGATCGTGAAGACCGAGCCGCCGAAGAGGACGAAGTGGATGTGGGCGACGATGAAGTAGGTGTCCGAGACATGGATGTCGAGCGGGACCATGCCCAGCATCACGCCGCTGATGCCGCCGATCGTGAAGGTGACGATGAAGGCGAGCGCGAACAGCATCGCCGTCGAGTAGGTGTGGATCTTGCCGAAGTAGAGGGTCCCCAGCCAGGAGAAGATCTTGATTCCGGTCGGGACGGCGATCAGCAGGGTGGTGATCATCATCGGCACCCGCAGCCAGCTGAACATCCCGGCGACGAACATGTGGTGCGCCCAGACCGAGTAGCTGAGGACGACGATCCCGATCAGCGCCAGCGCCATCAGCCGGTAGCCGAAGATCGGCTTTCGGGCATGGGTCGATATGACCTCGGAGATGATCCCGAACCCGGGCAGCATCATGATGTAGACCGCCGGGTGCGAGTAGAACCAGAAGATGTGCTGGTAGCTGACGACGTCGCCGCCGCCCGAGAACTCGAAGAACTGGGTGCCGAGGATGCGGTCGAAGAGGACCATGAACTGGGCGCCGGCGATGAACGGCGTCGCGGCGACCACCAGCAGCGAGGTCGAGAGGTTGGCCCAGACCAGCAGCGGCATCCGCCAGAAGGTCATTCCGGGCGCCCGCATCGTGATGATCGTGACCAGGAAGTTGAGCGCGGTCGCAATCGAGGAGGCGCCTGCGAACTGGACGCCGAGGTTGAAGAACGACTGCCCCAACGGCGCGCCCGTCGATAGCGGCGCGTATCCGGTCCAGCCCGCGTCGAACGCTCCCCCCGGGGCGAGAAAGCTGCCGATGAAGAGCAGGCCCGCCAGCGGCAGCATCCAGAAGCTGAGCGCGTTCAGCCGCGGGAACGCCATGTCCGGCGCGCCGATCATCAACGGCAGGACGTAGTTTGCGATGCCGGCGAAGACCGGGATCACGAAGACGAAGATCATCAGCACGGCGTGGGTCGAGAAGAGGCTGTTGTAGGTCGAGGCGTCGACGATCTGCTGGCCGGGCTGGGCGAGCTCGGCCCGGATCAGCATCGCCATCAGGCCGCCCACGAAGAAGAAGAAGAAGGTGGTGACGATGTACTGGATCCCGATCACCTTGTGGTCGGTGTTGAAGCGGAAGTAGTCCCTCCAGCTCGTCGCTCCGTGCTGAGAGTGGTCCTCGGGGATCGTCGGCGCGCCGAAGGCCCACCGCAGCCAGTAGTCGAAGCAGCCGAACCCGAGCAGGAAGCCGAGCGGGCCGCTGACCAGCGGCACGACGACATGCGGGTAGCCGGTCTGTTCGGTCTGCCAGATCGGCAGGCCCGAGACCGCGCGCAGGGCGACGACGAGGCCGAAGCCGAAGGCGGCACCCAGAATCAGTCCGAGCCCGCCCCTGATCCACCCGGGTCGCTTGATCGCATTCACCATCTGGCGCTGGCCTCCATTATGCCCCTCCTGCCCCGAGCAATGGCACCGGGTTCGTTTCGGTGTCCTGGACCACCGAGTCCTCGAGCGGCTTCGGCACCTTCTCTTTCAGCCCTTCGACCCATTTGCGGAATTCCGGCACCGACTCGACGACGACCTCCGCCCGCATGCTCGCGTGGCCGAAGCCGCAGAGCTCGGTGCAGATCAGCTGGTAGGTGCCGACCTTGTCGGGCGTCACGATCGCGGTCGTCGTGATCCCCGGGACCGCGTCTTTCTTGATCCGCCACTCGGGAACCCAGAACGAGTGGATCACGTCCTGGGCGTGCATCTTGAACTGGACCTGGCGGTTGACCGGGACGTGCATCACGCCCTGCGACCAGACGTCGCCTTTGCCTGGAAAGCCGAAGCTCCAGGCGTACTGCTGCGCGAAGACGTCGACCGTGAGCGGGTTCCCTTCCGTCTTTTCGATCTTGTCGAGGACGACCCAGCTGTAGCCGGCTCCGAAGAGGACGATGATCGTCGGGATCAGGGTCCAGGCGACCTCGAGCCGGGTGTTGCCGTGGATCGGCTCGCCGTCGGACTCGTCGCCGGGTTTGGCCCTGAATTTCCAGAGCGCGTAGAAGAGCATCACCATCACCAGCGAGAAGACGAAGGACGAGAGGACGATCATCACGTCGAGCAGGCGATCGATTTCCGGTGCCGCGGTCGATGCCTGTTCCCCGTCCCAGTGGATCTGCAGCATCACCACCGAGATCACCGCCGTCGCGGCGATTGTGACGGCGAACATTTTCAATATCGGGAGGCGGCCGATCATTTGTCAGAAATTGTCCTTCGCTCGCGGCGCGACGAACCAGATATGCACGCTTGCTCGCTCCGGACTCATGGGCGCCGGGGATTCTATGCATCCGGCAGACGGTCTAGCTCGCCCCGTGAGGCGGCGATGACGCCGCGGGCCACGCCCTCCCAGCTCCAGAGCCGGTGAGCGGTCGAGACCAGGGCCTCGCGGGCCGCGACTCGCCGTTCCTCGGGCAGCGAGAGCCACCTGTTCAGCCTCTCGGCGATCGCCTCCACGGCCCCCTGTTCGACCGCGAACGAGGTCAGTCCGGCCGCCTCGGGCGGCAGCGCCTCGGCCAGCTTGCGGGAGACCTCGAGCATCCCCGAGTGCCCGGCCGAGACCGGCAGCGCGCCGCAGGCGGCGGCCTCGGCGGCGACCATCCCGAACGCCTCGGGAAAGGTGCTCGGCATCGCCAGCGCCTCGCATTCGGGCAGCAGGGCGGCGACCTGGTCGTGCTCGAGGCGCCCGATCAGCTCGACCGACGCGGCCATCCCGCGCGCAGCGTCGAGATATCCCAGGGGCGGCGCGGCCAGGAAGTCCGAGAGGATCGGGAGCGGCTGCTCGGGGCCGCCCTCGAGCCCGCGACCGAGCCGGGCGACCTCGCGGGCCGCGTCGAGGTCGCCGCGGTCGAGGGCCGCGAGCAGCCGCTCGACGCCATCCTCATAGGCGCCGTACCCGGCGACCCTGAGCCGCGCCGCCGGGTTCCTGGCCAGAACCAGGGGCCAGGCGGCGAGCAGGAGGTCGATCCCCTTGGAGACGATCAGCTTGCCTACGAATGCGACCAGCGGCACCCTCTCCCCCGCGCCGTCCCGGGGTCGGAACCGCTCCGTGTCGACGCCCGGCGGCCCCAGCCGTGTCTTCTCCCGCAGCCCCTCGACACCCGGCAATGCGTCCCAGAGCGATTCGGCGGTGTGGTGGGAGCCGGTGAGGACGCATGAGGCGGATCGCACCCCCTCCTCGGCGTAGGGAATGAAGCGGGGATCGGGTTTGACCGTGTACTCGAGTGCCGAGCCGTGGATCTTGGCGGCGAACTCGCCGATCCCCGCACGGGCGAGGATGCACGGCCCCATCACGAGGTGGCCGGCGAGCGCGGAGTCGGGCGGCCCGACGCCGGCCACGACCTCGCGCACCGCCTCGACGTTGTCCTCGATATAGCGGTCGAGCTCTGCCTCGGTCATCTCGGGGAAGGCCTTGACCTCGAACCCCTCATAGGGGTCCTTGAGGTAGACGGGCAGCAGGCCGTGGATGTCGGGGTTGTGGATCTCGACCCCCTCGATCCGCACCCGGCGCTCCTGGCAGATCAGGTGAACCTCGTGCCCGAGCCGGGCCAGAGCGGCCGCCAGGTTCGCTGCGTAGATGTTGCTGCCGGTGCCGCGCAGCATGTAGCCGTGGAAGATGAGAACCTTCATGTTCCGCCGCCTCCTCCGCTTCGCGTCCGGGGGCGGCGGCAAGCGCCATATCGGCGCCGCTCGCAGAGAATCAGAATTCGATGCTCGCTAATCGGTTCTCCGATCGTCGGGCGCAGCTCGGACATAGGTCCGCCACTCCCGGACGCGGGAGCAGGGGCCAGTCCATCTCTGTTTCTTCTGGCCCGAGCGAGAGCAGAGGAGGTGGCGGCTGGGATATTGTGCGCGCTCATGAACCAGCGGCAGCTATACCGGATGCGGGCGCCGGGGTCCGGGCGCGAGGCCCTCGCCCACGCCGAGCCGGGCTCGGTCTACGCCGATCGCGAGACCGAAGAGGAGATGGTCCCGGTGGCCGCCGTGCTGCCGCTCGCCCCGTCGGCCTCCTCGCTGCCGCGCTCGCCCGAGAACCTCCGCGCCTGCCGCCGCTGCGACCAGCTGATCGGCCTAGACGTCAGCGACTGCCCGTACTGCGGCCTGCGGCAAGAGGCGATCTAGGGCTCAGGGGCCCTTGACGATCGTCGCCGTGTAGAGCAGCCGCGCCGAGGAGTAGAAGCAGCCGTAGGTCTTGACCTTGCCTACGCCCTGCTGGGGGTGGCCGGTCTGGATGTCTTCCTTCGAGGCGCAGTGGCCGGGCGCCCGGCTGCCGCGCCAGGTATTCGTTTCGGAGACGTTGAAGGCGAACATCGGCGCCCAGGTCGGGACCGTGAGGGCGACGACCTGACCCTGGACGACGCTCAGCGGATGGTCGAGGGCGAAGACGGGGGTGCTCCCGAAGTAGGGGTTGAGCGTCACGAGCGGGCTCTGGCGGACCAGCTTGTAGCGAGGCGGTTTCGACCCTTCGAGCCGTCGCAGGACCCCGATCCGGGCCTTCGACGGCGAGCCGAGGAATTCGTTGAAGAACCCGACCTCGTCGGTGGTCTTCGTCGTCGCTTCGCGCGAGGGCCGTGCGAGGGCGATCGACCAGGCGACGATCTTGCCGTCGAAGGGGACGACGTACGGTTCCGGCACCCCGCCGGCGTTGACCTGGAATCCCGTCACGTGACCCTCGACCCGGCAGGGGACGATCTCGACGTTGTTGACGGTCTTGCCCGGGCAGGAGGGTGGCGGCGAGACGTCGGTCTGGCCGAGGACGATCACCCGCGAGGGCGCCGAGTCGGCGGCGTCGGGGCGGGCGAAAGCGATCAGAGCGACCAGCGCGCAGGCGAGGCAGAGGGCGGCGGCGGCCCGGCTGCGCTGCGTTCGGCTATCGGTAACGGTCAGCAAGACTCACCTGGAACCCCGCCCCGAGGGCAGGGTTGCGGCTCCGATTCTGCCTGGACGCAGGGCCAAATGCCCGCCGGCAGCGCGATTTGCACAATCCCGGCCAGGAAGGCGCCCCCGGCTGTCCTC
The DNA here is from genome assembly GCA_963737575.1 of uncultured Solirubrobacterales bacterium. GTDB lineage: Bacteria > Actinomycetota > Thermoleophilia > Solirubrobacterales > 70-9 > VRUE01. The sequence continues at coordinate 219,789 of CAVTTJ010000008.1, read as the reverse complement.
TAGGGTTGCCGCCGAGGATGAACGACGCGCCCGACCGCGGAGGGGAATTCATCGCAGCCGGCCTGGCCTCGCTGGGCATCGATGCGGATGAGACCGAGCTCGCGGTCATAACCGGCGTCCACCAGGTCTTCGGCCCCGCGATCCGCCAGCTGATCGAGTTCGACGCGGGCTCGGTCAGCCCCGAGCGGAACCCCGATCTCTCACAGGCGCCGGCGGCGGAGGAGGCCTCGTGAGATCGATCGACCTCTCGCTGCGCGGGCAGGCGGAGGCCGTCGCCTCCGGCGAGGCACACCCCTCGGACCTCCTCGACGAAGCCCTGGCCCGGATCGAGGAGCGTAACCCGGCCCTTAACGCCGTCGTCGAGACCTTCCCCGAGCGCTCGCGCGAGATGATCGCCACCGCGCCTCCCGGCCCGCTCCGCGGCGTCCCGGTCTTGATCAAGGACGAGTGGCCGCTGCCCTGGCGGGCGCAGCGCTTCGGCAGCGCGGAACTGCTGAAGCCGACGGCGCCCGCGGAGTCGGGCCCCTACCGCGCCCTCCGCGACGCCGGCGCCGTGATCGTCGGAGTCGGGAACATGGAAGAGCTCGGCTCCGGCAGCACCGGGGCGATCTCCGTCTATGGCCCCGCCCACAACCCCTGGGACACCGATCGCTGTCCCGGTGGCTCCTCCAGCGGCCCAGCCGCGTCGGTCTCCGCCCGCCTCATAGCCGGGGCCGTTGGCGCCGACGGCCTCGGCTCGGTCCGCTACCCCGCCGCCTACTGCGGCCTGACCGGGCTGAAGCCGACCTTCGCCCGCTCGGCGATGGACGGCCACCATGCGGCGGACACTACGACGACGATCGTCTCCGGCCCGCTCTGCGTCGACGCCGCCGATTGCCGCCTCCTAGCCGGCGCGCTCTTCGGCGAGGGCCTTGCCTCGGGCGATGCCTCCGGCCTGCGGATCGGCGTCGTTCGCGACGTCCCCTCAGAGGACGTCGACCCCGAGGTCGGCACCGCCTGCGATGAGGCAATCGAGATGCTCCGGGCCGAGACCGGGGGCACGATCCAGGAGGTCGCGCTTCCCGATCTCGCCGAGGCCACGATCGCGGCGATCCTGATCGCCAACAGCGACGGGCTCGGCGGGGTCACCCCGGAGCGGCTCAACTGCCTCGACCCGGAGATCAGCATGATCAACCGCGGCGTGCTCAAGTACCGGATGCTGATCCCGGCGGTCGCGGTATCCCAGGCGCACCGGGTCCGAACCCTCACCCGGCGCCGTCTCGCCGCCCTCTTCGAGGACGTCGACGTGCTCGCCTGGCCGACGGTTCCGGCGCCGGCGCCGCCGCTCGAGGCGCCGATCGTCAAGCTTCCCTCCGGCACCGAGACCGCAGATCGCGCCAACGTCCGCGGCGGCGCCCTCGCCAACCTGACCGGCACGCCTGCGATCAGCGTCCCGGCCGGTCTCAGCTCCGGGGGGCTGCCGATCGGCCTCCAGCTCGAGGCGGCCTGGGGACGCGACGAGCTGTTGCTCGACGCGGCCGAGGCGCTCGAGCGGGCCAACGGCCGCCGCTGGGTCGATGCCCGGCCGCCGCTGGCCGAGACCGCTCCCGCGGCAGCCGACGGCCGCTGATGCGGGCGATCGTCGTCGAGGGGCTCGAACGGGCCTTCGAAGACGTGCGCGCGGTCTGCGGAGTGGATCTCGCCGTCGAGGAGGGAGAGATCTACGCGTTCCTCGGCCCCAACGGCGCCGGAAAGACGACGACGGTGCGGATCCTTACGACGCTCCTTCTGCCGACCGGCGGCAGCGCCACCGTCGCCGGCCACGATGTCGTCGCCGAGGCCCGCCAGGTCCGCTCCGCGATCGGTGTCGCGCTCCAGGAGGCGGCGCTCGATCCGCTGATGACGGGGCGGGAGCTGCTGCGGCTTCAGGCCACCCTGCACGGGATGAGCGGGGCCGAGGGCCGAGGGCGCGCCGACGAGCTGCTCGAACGGGTCGACCTCGCCGATGCGGCCGATCGCCGGGTCGGCGGCTACTCGGGCGGGATGCAGCGCCGCCTCGACCTCGCCGCGGCCCTGGTCCACCGCCCGCGCGTCCTCTTCCTCGACGAGCCGACCACCGGCCTCGACCCGGTCAGCCGCAAAACGATCTGGGGTGAGGTGCGCGAGCTGAACGACGAGGGCACCACGGTCTTCCTCACGACCCAGTACCTCGAGGAGGCCGACCAGCTCGCCGACAACGTCGCGATCATCGACGCGGGCCGGATCGTCGCCGAAGGCACCCCGAGCTCGCTCAAATCCCAGATCGGCAACCCCCACATCCAGCTTCAGCTCGAGGAGGGCTCGATCGCCGACGCCGAGCGCGTCTGCGCCGAGATCGGGAAGCTGATGCCCCCGGTGGACGGCCGCACGGTGATGGTCGAAGTCGAGCATGGCGCCGCCGACATCCCGCGGGTCGTGCGGGCGCTCGACGAGGCCGGAATCGAGGTGGCCTCGCTCGAGCTCGTCCACCCCACGCTCGACGACGTCTTCGTCGCGACGACCGGCCGCCACGTCCAAGTTCCGACCGGATACTCGGCTCCCCTGGAGCCCGAATGAATCTCGGCATGAACCTGCGGGTCGTGTGGGCGCTCGGTCGCCGCTCGGTCCTGCAGACGTTCCGCCGCCCGCAGCTGCTGGCGCCGATCCTCGTCTTCCCGACGCTGCTGCTGGCGGTCCAGACCGGCGGCGCCGGCTCGGCGATCGACCTGCCCGGCTTCCCGCCGGTCCAGAGCTTCCTCCAGTTCATGCTCGCCGGGGCGATCATGCAGTCGCTGATGCTGGCCGCCAACAGCGGCGGCATCGCGCTCGCCGTCGACATCGAGGTGGGCTTCACCGACCGCCTTTTCGCGGCGCCGATCTCGCGCTATACGGTCGTCCTCGGCCGCCTCGCCGGCACCGCCGCCCTCGGGCTTGTCGGCGCGCTCTGGTTCCTCGCGATCGGCCTCGTGTTCGGCGCCGAAATAGCCGGCGGCGTGCCCGGCGCCCTGGTCGCGATCGCGGTCGCGATGGCCGCCGCGGTCGCGATCGGGGGCATCGGGTCCTCGGTGGCGCTGCGGACCGGCAGGGCAAGCGTCGTCCAGGGCCTCTTTCCGCTTGTCTTCGTCGTCCTCTTCCTCTCCACCGCCTTCTTCCCCGAAGAGCTGATGATCGAGCCGGCGCGGACGATCGCCGCCTACAACCCGATGAGCTTCGTCGTCGAAGGCATTCGCGAGCCGATCATCTCCGGCCTCAACGGCGGCGACGTGCTGGATGCCGCGATCGCGATCCTCGGAATCGCGATCGTCTCCTTCGCCCTCAGCGCCCGCGCCCTACGCCACCGCCTGCGGACGGGAGGCTGAGATGTGGCGCCGGAACTTGGCGACGATCAGCGCCCTCACCTCCCGCGCCCGCAACGAGCTGATCCGCGTCCCTGGGGCGGCGATCCCGGGAGTCCTGGCACCGACGATCTTCTTCCTCGGCATCAATGGCGTGTTCGGCAGCCTGACCGCGCTGACCGGCTTCACCACCGACAGCTATCCGAGCTTCGTGATCCCGGTCAGCGTCCTCCAGGGGGCCGGGTTCACCGGAGCGGCCACCGGGGTCAACCTCGCGCGCGACATCGAACAGGGATGGTTCGACCGGCTGCTCGCCTCCCCCGCCCCGCGCTGGGTACTGCTGGCGGGGACCGTCCTCTCGGCCAGCATCCGGGCCTTCATCCCGGCGACCCTCGTGCTGGCCGTCGCCTTCGTGATCGGCGCCCACTGGCCCGGTGTGGGCGGCATTCTGATCACCTACGCGATGGTCGCCGCAACCGCCGCGGTGGCCGCCTGCTACGCCTCGGCGCTGGCACTCCGCTACAGGAGCCAGTCGGCGGCGCCGCTGATGCAGGCGGGGATGCTGGCGTTGATATTCCTGACCACCGCCTACGCACCGCTGGCCTTGCTGCAGGGGTGGCTGCGCACGGTCGCCGAAATCAACCCGATGACGGCTGTCGTCGACGCCGTCCGCCAGGGCTTCGTCGGCTCGATCACGTGGGCCGAAACCTGGCCGGGCTTCGTCGCCGTGGCCGGGATGCTTGCCGTGGTCGCAGCGCTCTCGCTGCGGGGGATGCGGCGGACGGCGATCTGATGGCCGGCGCGGCAGTCGTCGAGATCGCCGAGCGGGTGCTGCGCGGCAACTGGCTCGAGGGCGAGCGCGACGGAACGGGCTTCGCCTACACGCGGCCGAGCCCCAACCGCTACCCGTGGCAGTGGTACTGGGACTCCTGCTTCGCGGCGATCGTCTGGCGCCGTTTCGACCCCGCCCGCCCGCGTCGCGAGCTCGAGAGCCTGCTCGCGGCCCAGCGTGAGGACGGGTTCATCGGCCACACGATCTTCTGGGACCGGCCGGTCTCACTCGGCCGGCTGCCCTTCTACAACGTCGCCTCGCGGCGCTCGTTCCAGACCGAGACGATCCAGCCGCCGCTGCTCGCCTGGGCCTGGCGCACGGCCGTCGGCGATCCTCTGGAGGAGGCGCGGATCTCCGCCCAGGTCGAGTGGCTGGCGCGCCACAGGGACATCGAGGCGGACGGGCTGCTCTGGATCCTCCAGCCTGACGAGTCGGGCCTCGACGCCTCGCCGAAGTTCGAAGAGGTCTGGGGCCGGCGGGCCAACGGCAGGATCGGCTTCCCCTGTCTGGTGCGGCGCAACCGCCGGCTCGGGTTCGACGCGGCGCGGGTCCGCGACGCCGGCGGGCCCCTCCTCTGCGAGGTGCTGGTCAACACCTTCTGGTCGCTCTCGCTGCAGGCGCTGGGCCGGCCCTCGGCGACCCCGGCGCTCGTCGCCCGCCTCTGGGACGAGAGGCGAGGCCTGTTCATCGATGAGGCCCAGCCCGGCGGCCTGCGGCCGCGGACGATCACATGGGCATCGCTGGCGCCGTTGGCGCTGCCCGACCTACCGGAGGAGATCGGGCGCCGGCTGGTCGAGGAGCACCTGCTTTCCGCGCGCGAGTTCGCGACGCCGATCGCGCCGCCCTCGGTCGCCGCCAGCGAGCCCAGCTACGAGCCGGGCGGCGGTCGCGGCCCGATCCGCCGCTACTGGCGCGGACCGACCTGGGTCAACTCGGCCTGGATGGTCTGGATCGGGATGCGCCGGCTCGGCTATGAGGCCGAGGCCGCGCGGCTGGCCGCGGGCCTGTTCGGCGCGGTCGAGCGAGAGGGTCTGCGCGAGTACTACGACCCGCGCGACGGTACGGGCCTCGGCGCGGTCGACTTCGCCTGGTCGGCCCTGGTCGCGGAGATGACCGAATAACCAATCTGGCAAGGACGCAGCCAGGCGGCTATTTGTATCGGTAGGTGATGCGACCCCGGTCGAGGTCGTAGGGCGAGAGCTCGATCTTCACCCTGTCACCGGGAAGGATCCTGATGTAGTGGCGGCGCATCTTGCCGGAGATGTGGCCGAGCACCTCGTGCTCGTTGTCGAGTTTGACGCGGAACATCGTGTTGGGGAGGGCCTCGGTGATCTCGCCCTCCATCTCGATCTTCTCCTCTTTGGCCATTCGACCGAGAGGCTACCTGACCGGGGAGACCCGACGGTGTCGGCTTTCGCGGCGATTGCGGCCCTCGATACGGTCTGGGCATGGGCCGGGACGAAGAGCGGGCGGTGGACTTCGTCAGGCGGTTCACCGAGTTCTGGCGGGCACCGACGGTGGAGCGGCTCGACACGGTGCTGGCGCCCGACGTCCGCCTTTCCGCCCCGATGACCGCGACGACATACGGTTTGGAGGAAGGAAGGCGCGCCTTCGCCGATCTCTTCGAGCTGATCCCTGACATGACCGCCGAAGTTCACCGTTGGGGTGCCACCCGAGATGGGGTCCTGATCGAGTTCACGGTTCGGGGCACTGCCGGCGGAGCCGCGGTCTCCTGGGAGTCGGTCGACCGCTTCGTCCTCGACGAGAACGGTCGGGCGACGGAGCGCTTCACCTATTTCGACTCACTTCCCCTCGTACTTTCCCTGCTGCGGCGCCCGCGAGCCTGGCCGGGCTTCGTCCGCAGCAGATTCAGACGGCGCCCCTCCTGACAATCGCGGCGAAGGGGGTGCGGACGCCGTTTGCCGTGACCGTCATCTGGAGCCAGGCGGGCGTTCGTCGCCCGATCGCGACGACCAGCTTCTTTGCCTTCTCCCCGACCTTGAACTTGGTCTTGTTGACCGTGAGAAGGGTCGGCACGGCCGAGCGTGCCCTAAGCACGATCCTCTTCGCCCCTGGGGAAACCTTCTTCGGAAGCGAGACCCGCAGGAACGGAAGTCGGACGGGGGTCACCTTGACCACCGCGCTCGCCGTCGCGGTCGATCCACCGGCTCCGTGAGCGACGAGTCGTATGTGGTTCTTGCCCGGAGGGAGGGGGCCCGCCATGATCGACGGCCCGCTGCCGAGCGGGACGGAGCCGTCGAACCAGCGCAGCCTCTTTCCACTGAGCGCCTGCGGCCCGGGTTGGAATGCCTGTCCGGTCAGCTGCAGGCGGGTGTCCCCGGGCAGCACCTTGGGGGTCCTGGCGATCGTCACCACCGGCGGAGATGCGCGGCTGGTGAATATGTCGGAGGTGGCGACCGCTTCGTCGAAACCGTCGTTGACGCGCACCCGGAGCCGCGCTCGGCGGGATGCCGCAAGGTAGCTCCCGGGGATCCGTGCCCTGCCGCGATCCGGTCCGATGTAGACGGACTGCCAGGTGTGCCCTCCGTCTCCTGAGAAGTCGACGGAGGCGCTGCTGTCCTTGCCGCCGGCACCGACGGCTCTCCAACTCACGGCCACAGTCCGCGGCCCCCCGACCGTCGCCCCCCGCCGCGGGGCAATGAGTCGAACCTTGGGTCGAGGGCCCGGGCGCTTCCGTTTCGCCACCGCGACGCCGTTGTCGAGCACTTCGACGCTCGCGACTCCCCCGCTGGGAATTTCCGCCGAGAGTTCCTGCAGCTCAGCGACCTCGTCCTGGTGGATCTCCTGCGCCGCCATCGAGGTGCGGTGCAGGATCTGGCCGTGGCGGCCCCGGGCGAGAAGGGTGAAGCCCGAGCTCCCGGACTTCAGCGGTGGGCCGACCTGCGGACCGACGGTGGTGAAGGTGAATTTCGACCCCGTGAGGTAGCCGAGCACGCGCAGGCGTCCGCGGTTGATGCGGACGTCGGGACGGCGGGCCCGGTGCCCTGCCGAGCTCGAGGCGGCGCCGCTGGTCGCGAACCTGCGATAGACGGCGTCCCAGTTGATCGGCGAGATCCAGACACCTGGGTCGCCGTTCAGCCAGCCCCCTGCTTCCTTGACGCAATAGGACATCAGGTCCATGTTCTGGGCCCAGCTCACGCCGTCGGCCACGATCCGGTAGGGGAAGGAGTCCATCCTCAACCCGACCCCCAGCAGCTGGCCGAACCCTTCGGTCGAGTTCGGGTCTCGGCTGAACAGCCCCAGCGCGGCCGCCTCAGAGGCGTGGGTCTCACCCCCCTTCAGCGGCCACGGCGTCCCGCCGCCGCCGCATTCTCTGCTCGCGTGGTCCAGGCCGAACTGGTGAAACAGCTCATGTGCAACGGCCGACAACGGCCGGTTGCCGGATTCTGTGGTTGGGTCGAAGGTGGTCGCGGCAACGTTCCCGAAGTGGCCGAATGCACTTTCGGGGCCGCCTCCCGTGGTGCCGCGAAAACCTTCCTTGCCGATACCCATGGTGGAGAAGTTCGGGTTGCCCATCGCCGAGGCCCAGTCCTTGACCCGACCGTGCGCGTCCCCACCCTTGTCCGTTTCGTTCTTGCTCGAATTGACGATGTCGCTGATGTCGATGACTCCCTGATATGGGAGCACGGTGAAGCCGTCGTTCGGGTTGCGCGGGTTCCAGCCGGGGTCCGCCAATGGGGCGACAAGCTTCCCGTCTTCCAGGGCGGCGCTCGCCGAAACCGGCGATTTGCCGTTGGCGGTGAGCTCGACAGTGTCGAGCTCGACGGTCTTGGTGTCGAAGAAGCTGACGCCGCTGATCGTGAAGCTGTTATTGCTCTTGCAGCCATCCGTTGAACACTCGGGTCGACGCCCCGGCTGCGGGAATCCCGGTTCCTGGAACACGCTCCCGCGCAGGCTGATCGTGCCGGAGGTCCAGGAGACGGGCAGGGTGAACGTGTAGGCGTGTTCGTTGCTGGTCCGCTCCGCTTCGAGCACCGGAGCGGGATCGTCCTCCTGGACGCTGGTCAACCCGGGCCCTTTGCCCTGGGTCGAGGGTGGGCCATAGTCAGGCCGGAGCGGGCTGCCGGGCAGTTCCCGCCCGTCCCTGAAGCCGTAGAGAAGAGCTCCGACTTCCTTGATCCCCGACGCGATCTGACCGTGGGCGTCGGCGAAGAAGCGGACCGCGGTCTGCTTGTGCGCGACCAGCGAGAGCCAGTTGTAGGCGCCGCCCGACATGTTGGTGCCGCTCGGCGTCAGGTCGCCTTCGGGCTGGATCCCCTGGGTCACTTCGAGTCCCTGTGCCCGGAGGTCGTAGTTGCCCGCGACCGAGACCGGGACTTTCACCGAGCGGTCGAGTTCGCCCGCTCCCGCGCTCGGCACGCCCTCGACGGTGACGAGGCCGTTGGAGACCGGCGGGGCGTTGGCGTTTGCGGAGAGGTCGAGGCTCAGCCCGCTGCCATCGGGACCGCTGCTCGGGTTCGGGCTGACAATTGCGCTCACTCCGGGCGGCAGCCCGCTGACCACGAAGCTGATCGGTCCGACAGAGGTCGAGTTCCGATGCAGGACCAGCGGCACGCTCGCCGAGCCCCCCGGCGTGAGCGTCGTCGCGAGGCTTGGTGCGGACAGGCCGAAGTCCGGAGGAATGATGCTCGGCAGAGATTCGAAGGTCAGGTCGTCGACCGCGATGTGGCAGGGCGTGGGAGCCGGGCTGCTCAGCTCGATGAAGCTGATGTCCGATTCCGGGTCTGAGATTTCGAGCCTGGTACCGATCCCGATGCCCAAGATTTCCCTCGTGTCTTTCGCGGCGAGGATCGGGTTCCCGCCGAGGTCATAGCCCTGCAATGTGATCGATCCCGGCAGGCCTTCCGTCGGTTCGACGTGTCCGACGTAGATGTCGGCGTAGCCGCGAGCGGCCGCGAAGCGCGCCCACATGTGTGCTTCGGCGAACTCGCCGCCGCATTTCTGGCTCACATCGAGCGCCTTCGGCGCCGAGTGCGGCTCGCCGCTGGGCGGTTCGACTACGGTCGGGTGCAGTTCGGCGGGACCGCTGGGCCTGACGTTGAAGGTGACCCCCTGCGACGCGTACTGGTCGCCGATGACCGTGCCGTTCGCCTGGTCGTCGAAGCCGATGGTGGTTTCAGCGGCCTGCCCACTCGCCGGCGCCAGCCCCATCGCCATGACCAAACCGGTGACAATCAGGAGCAGCAGTCTCAGGGCCATCGACTCCATTCAACTACTCATGGGGCACCGTCTGCAGACGAATGGCCTAGACAAACTTGGTACGGCTGACAGGTCCTCGCGGCGATCAGCCGCGGATCGCGCGGGCTCGATCCAGCGCCTCTTCGGGCGTGGCGATCTCACCCGCGTACTGGGCCGCCTCGAGCTCGGCCAGGATCTCGCCCAGCTCGGGCCCCGGCTCGATCCCGAGCTCGGCTGCGAGCTCATCGCCGCGGACGAGCGGGTTGGGCGGGCCGTCGCGGCGCCAGTCGAGCGCCGCCGCCAGCATCCCGCGGGCAAGGCCCAGGTGGGCCTCGATCGCGTCCTCGGTCGCGAACGGGCCGCCGCCGCGGGCCGAGAGGCGGTCGGCGACGGTGAGCAGCGTGACGTCGGCGGCGACCGGCTCGGTGGCACGAAGGTACTCGTGGACGCGCCGCGGCGGCAGCGGTGCCTCGTGGACGAGGAAGCCGAGCCGGAGGTGGTGCAGGGTCAGCGCCCGAAGGTGGTCGGTCAGCGCCCGGCTCGCCCGCAGCCGCGCGCAGATCCCCGAGACCATCTCCACCCCGACCTTGTCGTGGCCGATGAAGGTGACGTAGCCGCTCCGTTCGCCGCGGGTCTGCGGCTTGGCGATGTCGTGGAGGAGGGCGCCGAGGCGGAGAGCGGCGCCGCGGCTGAAATCGTCGGCCAGCGGCTCGTCGAGCAGCGCGCGCACGTCGCCGGCCCGCTCGCCGGCGAACCGATCGAGGTCGGCCTCTACCGCAAGGGTCTGCTCGAGCACCGCGATCGTGTGGCCGTGGACGTCGAGGTGGTGGTTCGGCCCCTGTTCGACCCCGCGCAGGGCCTCGAGCTCGGGGAGGACAGCGGCGGTCAGGCCGAGGTCGTCGAGGAGCGCGACGCCGCGGACGGGGTCCACGCCGGCGACCAGCCGCCGCAGCTCGGCGAGCTGGCGCTCGCCGGCAGGCTCTGACGCCCGCGCAGCTTCGGAGCGGGCCAGCGCCCGGGTGCCCGGGTCGATCTCGAGCTCGAGCTCGGCGGCGATCCGCGCGGCGCGAAGGAGCCGCAGCGGGTCGGCCGCAAAGCTGCCCTGGCCCACCACCCGCAGAATCCCGCGCTCGAGGTCGACGAGGCCGCCGTGGGGGTCGATCGGGTCGCCGCCGGCGAGCGGCACGGCGACCGCTCCCAGGGTGAAATCGCGTTCGTCCAGGTCGGCCTCGATCGTCCCGCCGCGGAGCGCGGTCAGGTCGACCTGCCACTCGCCATCCCGGGCGACGGCACGCCAGGTCGCGAACTCGGCAGAGAGCTCGAACGCGTGCCCGTCCGCCGCGCTTGCGATCGCCTTTGCCGCCGCCGCGGGGTCACCGGCGAGTGCCAGATCGAGGTCGGTGACCTCACGGTCGAGGGCGGCGTCGCGCACCGCCCCGCCGGCTATCCAGACCCGGTCGCCACCGTCCAGCGCGCTGCGCGCGATCGTCACCAGCGGCGCGGACTCGAGGCGATCGGCGACGCTCACCAGCTCCACGCTCAGTCCGCGATCCTCGGAACCCTGGCGGAGATCCCGCAGGTGACCTCGTAGTTGATCGTGTCGAGCCGGCCGGCCACCTCCTCGGCGAGGATCGAGTCGTCGCCCTGAGTCCCGATCAGGACCGCCTCGTCGCCCGGCTCGACGTCGGTCTCGGCGCCGAGGTCGACCGTGATGTTGTCCATCGAGACGGTTCCGACGAGCGGGTGGCGGCGTCCCCTGATCAGGACCTCGGCGTTGTTGGAGAGGCCGCGGCGCACCCCGTCGCCGTAGCCGAGCGGCAGCACCCCGACGTTGGTGTCTGCAGGGGCCCGCCAGGTCCGCCCGTAGCCGGCGCTGTCGCCGGCGGCGAAACGCTTGACGTCGGCGACGTAGGAGGACAGCGAGAGCGCCGGCTCCAGGTCCTGCTCGGCAGGATTCCCCTGAAACGGGTCGAGCCCGTAGATCGCGACCCCACAGCGGACCATGTCGAAGTGGGAGCGCCGGTCGCGGAGGACCGCGGCGCTGTTGGCGGCGTGGACGACGATCTCGGGGAATTCCCCCCGCAGGGCCTCCGCGACCACCGAGAAGCGCTCGAGCTGGTCGTCGAAGAACTCGGAGTCGGGCTCGTCGGCGGTGGCGAAGTGGGTCCAGACGCCCGCCAGCTCGAGGCCCTCGTTCGCTGCGCAGGCACGGGCGATCGCGATCACCCGTGCCGGGTCGCGGTTGCCGAGGCGGCCCATGCCGCTGTCGTGCTTGACGTGGATCCGTGCCGGCCGGCCCCAGGCACGCGCGCGTTCGGCCGCGAGCCCGAGGAATCCTTCGCGCCAGACCGCGATTTCCGACCCGGCGCCGAGCGCGACGTCGAGCTCCTCCGGAGTCAGGGCGCCCATCGTCAGCAGCCGGATGTGGGGGAAGGCATGGCCGATGCGCTCGGCCTCGGCGGCGGTCGCGACCGCCAGGCGGGTCGCCCCGCCCGCGAGTGCCGCGTCGGCGCAGGGGCCGGCGCCGTGGCCGTAGCCGTCGGCCTTGACCACCGCGCAGAGCTCGACGTCGCTCCCGACCTCCTCCTTCAGCCGCGCGCAGTTGCGCTCAACCGCGCCGAGGTCGATCCGGGCGGTCGCCCGCGTCATTTAGTCGCCGACGAGCGCGGCCAGCGCGTCGGCCCGGGTGACGAGGCCGGCGAGCCGGCCGTCGCCGTCGACCACGGGCAGGTGATTGTGGTGGGTCTCGGCGACCCTTCGGGCGACCGTCTCGGCGTCGTCATCGACTCCGACGACCTCCGGGTCCGCTGTCATCAGCTCCGAGACCTTTGTCGCGAAGGCCTTGTCGAGCCGCGCCTCGAAGCCCTTCAGCGAGCCGAGGAAGATCGGCGAGCCCATCAGGTCGAAGAACAGCGGCAGGTGTAGGTCGGCCTCCTCGTCGCCGATGATCAGGTCGGACTCGCTGACGATCCCGACCAGCTTGCGCTCCTCGTCGACGACTGGGATCGCCCCCTTCTCGGTTTTCGCCAGCAGCTGCACCGCGTCGCGGGCGTCGGCGTCGGGGGAGACCGTGGGCACGGTCTTGTCCATGATCTCGGCGGCAGTCGTCATCGCGGGCGAGTGTCGGTGGAGGGAGCGTGCATATCTGGTTCTTCGCGACCGGAACCGACGCGAAGCAATTGACCATTGGAGTGCGAGGTTATTGAACCGGCGCCCTACCTGGGCCGCAGCCCGGCCGGGATCGAGTCGATCACGTCGGTCGCGATCGTCGACTCGGCGGCGCCGATCCGACCGGCGGCGTCGTTTCCGGCGCGAGCGTGCGCGAGCACCGCCGCGCAGGCGGCCGCGAATGGCTCCAGTCCGCGGGAGAGTAGCGCGGCGAGGATCCCCGAGAGGACGTCTCCCGTCCCGGCGGTCGCGAGAGCCGGCGCCGAGACGACGTTGACGGCGACGCGGTCTCCGTCGGTGACGATCGTGTCGTCGCCCTTGAGGACGACGACGGAATCGGCCGCCGCGGCGGCCATCCGCGCGAACGCCAGGCGATGGGCGGAGATCTCCTCCGGCCCCGTCTCCAGGAGCCGGCCGAGCTCCCCGGCGTGGGGGGTGAGGACCGTCGGCGCCTCGCGCGCGGCGACCCGATCGAGCAGGCCCGCGAACGCGTTGAGGCCGTCGGCGTCGATGACCAGCGGGCACTCGATCGCCCCGATCACCTCACGCGCCAGCTCGACCGAGGCGGGATCGCGCCCGAGGCCGGGCCCGAGGACGCCGGCGGCGGCCCGCTCGAAGGCGCGCAGGACCGCCTTCGCCGAGGCCGGCGCGAGGATGCCGTCCCCGCCCGGGCAGCCGCTGGACATCACCTCGGGCTGGCCGGCCTCGAAGACCGCCTCGAGGTCGGCGGGAACGGCGACCGTCGCGTAACCGGCGCCGGCCCGGATCGCCGCCCGCGAGGACATCTGGACGGCCCCGGTCAGGCCCCGCGAGGCGCCGGCGATCGTCACCTGGCCCGAGCTGAACTTGGTCGACCGCGGTCCCCGCGCGGGGGCGAGCGCGAGCACCGCGGCCCCGATCTCCCCTGCGACCGGAGCCGACGGGGCGCCGTCGGGGATCCCGATCGCGACGACGCGAAGCTCACCGGTGTGCCACTTGCCCGGCGCGACCCGGTGGCCGACCTTGGTCGCGTGGAAGCTGACGGTGACCGCCGCCTCGACCGCGGGGCCCTCCACCTCGCCGTTGGAGGCGTCGACCCCGGAGGCGATGTCGCAGGCGACCACCGGCGCCCCGCAGCGGCCGATCGCCTCGATCGCCGCCGCCGCGGGCTCGCGCGGAGCGCCCGAGAACCCGGTCCCGAAGATCGCGTCGACGATCGCGCCCGAGCCGGCCAGCCGCGCCGCGGGGTCGCCCTCCAGAGGGGTGGCCGGGAAGCGCTCGAGGTTGGCGGCGGCGTCGCCGCTCAGCTCGGCCGCGGGCCAGAGCAGCAGCGCCTCGACCTCGTGGCCGGCCTCGGCGAGATAGCGCGCCGCGACCAGACCGTCTCCCGCGTTGTTGCCCTTGCCGCAGAGGACCCGGATCGGGCCAGCGGGGGCCAGGTCGCCGACAGCGGTCGCCACCGCCCTTCCGGCCGCCTCCATCAGCTCGAGCGAGGGCACCCCGCGCTCCTCGATCGCCCAGCTGTCGATCGCGCGCATCCCGTCGGCGTCGTAGAGGGGATTCAGCCAGGGCTCCATCGCGGGCTCGGCCCGACGCTACTCGACGGTGACAGTCTTGGCGAGGTTGCGCGGCTGGTCGACGTTGAGGCCGCGCGCGGAGGCGATGTCGTAGGCGAGCAGCTGCAGGGGAAGGATCGCGACGATCGGCTGCATGATCCAGTCGGTGCGCGCCACGGCGATCGTCTGGTCGGCGACCGCCTCGACCCGATCGTCGCCCTCGGTGGCGATCGCGATCGTCGAGGCGCCGCGTGCCCGGACCTCTTCAACGTTGGAGAGGACCTTGTCGAGCACCGGGCTCTCGGTGGCGACGCAGACGACCGGCGTCGACTCGTCGAGCAGGGCGATCGGGCCGTGCTTCATCTCGCCGGCGGCGTATGCGTCGGTCGGGATGTAGGAGATCTCCTTCAACTTCAGCGCCCCCTCGAGGCAGACGGGGAGGCCGATGTGGCGGCCGAGGTAGAGGAAGAACCCCTGGGCGCTCTGCTTGGCGCAGACCTCGCGCACGTGCTCCTCGCAGCTCGCGAGCGTCTCCTCGATCTTCGAAGGCAGGTGCTTGAGCTCGGCGATCAGCTTGGCCAGGCGCTCCCGCGGCATCGTCTCGCGCAGCTCGGCCAGCTTCAGCCCGATCAGGTACATCGCCGCCGCCTGGGCGACGAAGGTCTTGGTCGCGGCGACGCTGATCTCGAGGCCGGCGCGCGTCAGCAGCACCGCATCGGCGTCCCGCGTCGCCTGGCTGCCGCGGATGTTGGTGATCGCGAGGACCTTGGCGCCGCGCTCGCGAGCGAGCCGCATCGCCGCCAGCGTGTCGGCGGTCTCGCCGGACTGGGTGATCCCGATCACGAGGTCGCCGGGCCCGACGACCGGGTTCCGGTAGCGGTACTCGGAGGCGATGTCCATCTCGACCGGTACCCGGGCCCACTCCTCGATCGCGTAGCGGCCGACGAGGCCGGCGTGGTAGGAGGTGCCGCAGGCGACGATCACGACCCGCCGCATCTCGCGGAGGAAGGCGTCGTCGAGATCGACCTCAGAGAGGTCCACCCCCTCGTCGCCGGGCAGCCGGCCGGCGATCGTTTCCGCCACCGCGTCGGCCTGTTCGTGGATCTCCTTCAGCATGAAGGTCTCGTAGCCGCCCTTCTCGGCCGTGGTCTCATCCCAGGAGATCTCCTCCGGCTCGCGCTCGACGGGGTTGCCCTCGGCGTCGGTGACGCTGACACCGGAGGAGTCGATCGTGACGATCTCGTCGTTCTCGATCGCGACGGCGAGGCGGGTCTCGGCGAGGAACGCGGGGATCGCCGAGGCGAGGAAGCTCTCGCCCTCGCCGACCCCGGCGACCAACGGGCACTCCTTGCGGGCCCCGACCAGGACCCCGGGCCGCTCGGCGTGCATGGCCACGAACGCGTAGTGGCCGCGCAGCTCGCCGAACGCCGCCCGGACGGCGGCGGCGAGGTCGCCGTCGTAGTGGCTCGCGATCAGGTGGGCGACCACCTCGGCATCGGTTTCGGAGCTGAACTCCTGTCCTTCCTGCTCGAGCCGGTGGCGCAGCTTGGCGTGGTTCTCGACGATCCCGTTGAGGACGATGTGGACCCGGTCGGAGCTGTCGCTGTGCGGGTGGGCGTTCTCCTCGGTGACCTTGCCGTGGGTCGCCCAGCGGGTGTGGGCGATGCCGGTCGTCGCCGGCGGGGCGGCGACGGCGACGCCGCCACCTCCCTCCTCCCGCTCCATCGCGGCGCGGAGGTTGGCCAGGTTGCCGACGGCGCGGATGCTCTCGACATGGCCGTCCTCGATCACGGAGACGCCGGCGGAGTCATAGCCCCGGTACTCGAGCTTCTCGAGGCCGGCGACCAGCAGGTCCCGACAGGGACGGCCCCCGACGTATCCGACGATTCCGCACATAGAGGCGATTAAGGGTAGAGGCCGGAGGCCGGCTCTAGACGAGCTCGCGTCTGACGACAGCCGCGAGCCGCTCGCAGATCGCGTCGGCCTCCTCGGCCTCGGGGGCCTCGACCATGACCCGGACGAGGGGCTCGGTGCCGGACGGGCGCAGGAGGATCCTGCCCCTGCCCTCGAGCGGCGCCTCCTCATCTCTGACCGCGTCCCAGACCGCCGTCGCCCCCTGCAGCGCGTCGCGATCGCCAACCTCGACGTTGAGCATCCGTTGCGGAACCCTCTCCATCGGAACCGTTTCGGCGAGGTCGCCGCCGCCCAGCTCGCGCATCGTCATCAACGCCGCGGCGATTCCGTCGCCGGTGGCGACGAAGCGGGTGTCGATGATGTGGCCGGACTGCTCGCCGCCCAGCGCCCAACCGCGCCGCTCGAGCTCGTCGAGGACGTAGCGGTCGCCGACCCGCGTCACCGCCACCTCGATTCCCGCCTCCTCCATCGCCCGGTGGAACCCGAAGTTGCTCATCACCGTCACGGCGACGCCGCCGCCGAGCTCCCCCCGCGCCTCGAGTCCACGGGCGGCGAGGGCGATCAGCTCGTCGCCATCGTGGTCGCGGCCGGAGCTGTCGACGGCCAGGACGCGATCGCCGTCGCCGTCGAAGGCGAACCCCACGCTCGCGTCCGAGCCGGCGAGATGAGCGCGCAGGTGGTCGAGGTCGGTGGAGCCGCAGCCATCGTTGATGTTCTTCCCGTCGGGCTCGACCGCGATCGGCTCGACCGTGGCGCCGAGCCGCTCGAAGATCGCCGGCGCAACCCGGTGGGTGGCGCCGTTGGCGCAGTCGAGGGCGACGGTCACCCCGCTCAGGTCGAGCCGGAACGCCGTCTCCAGCGCCCGCATGTAGTCCTCCATCGCCCCGTTCAGCTCGCGAACGCTGCCGGCGCGCTCCGCGGTCGAGGTGTCCTCGAGCGCGGCCTCGATGCCCGCCTCCGCCTCGTCGCTCAGCTTTGTCCCCGCGGCGGAGAAGAACTTGATCCCGTTGTCGCGATACGGGTTGTGGGAGGCGGAGACGACCGCGGCGAGGTCGAGGCCGAGGCGCTTGACGAGGATCGCCGCGGCGGGCGTCGGCAGGACGCCGCCGAGCACCGCGTCCCCGCCGGCTGCGGCGACGCCGGAGGCAAGGGCGGACTCCAGCATCGGCCCCGACTCGCGGGTGTCGCGGACGATCAGGACCTGGGGCCGGTCGACGTCGAGGGATGCGACGGCCGCCTTGCCCAGCGACATCGCGAGCTCGGCCGTGAGGAAAGCGCCGACCTCCCCTCGGACCCCATCGGTTCCGAAGAGCTTGCGCTCCGCCGCCAAATTGATTCCTAGCGCTTGGAGAACTGCGGACGCTTACGGGCCTTCTTCAGGCCGGCCTTGCGGCGCTCCTTGACGCGGGCGTCGCGGGTGAGGAAGCCGCGGCGCTTGAGCTCGCTCCGCAGCTCCGGGTCGACCTCGGTCAGCGCCCGGGCGATCCCGTGGCGGACGGCGCCGGCCTGGCCGCCTATTCCGCCGCCGTGGACGCGGACGCGGACGTCGACGCTTCCCTCGTAGCCCGTGGTCGCCAGCGGCTGGCGGGCCATCGTCTGGTGCAGCGGCCGCGGGAAGAACTCATCGAGCGGGCGCCTGTTGATCACGATCTCGCCGCTGCCGGGAAGCAGGGTGACGCGGGCGATCGCGCTCTTCCGCTTCCCCGTCGCGAGGTAGCGGGCGTCGCCCTCGAGCTTGGCGGGCTCGCGTGGCGCGGGACGGTCCTCGTCCTCGCCGCCGCCCTCGCCGGAAAGCTCGGCCTCCCGGCGGGCGCGCTCCTCCTCCTCGGCCTCGCGGCGGGCCTGCTCCTCGGCGCTGAGCGGCCGCTCCTCCTCTTCGACCGAGATCGGCTCGAGGTCGGCCCCGGGGATGACGTCGGCTTTCTTCCGATCCGCCGCCCGAGGCTCCTCAGCGGTTTCGGGCTCCTCGGCCTCGACAGCCGCGTCCTCAGCGAGCTCCTCCGGCGCCTGGTCGTCGGTCGGCTGATCCTCGGACGCCGCAGGCGACTCGTCGCCCTCGCTCGTCGCAGGGGAATCAGACTGCGACTCCTCCTCACTCGGGCTTGCGGCTTCGCCATCAACCGCCGACTCCTCCGCTTCGCGTCCGGGGTCGGCGGGCGTCTCCTCGGCGTCCGATGCCTCCGCCTCTGCCGCGGGTGGCGCGGAGGATGGCTCCTCGCCCGCAGCGTCGTCCCGCGAGGACGAGGAGTCATCCTCCGGGTCAGGACCCGCGGCCTGGGCAGCGTCGTCCTGCGCCGGAGTCTCCTCCGACTCCTCTGAAGTCTCTTCGTTCTGTTTCTCGTCCTCGGTCATCGCACGGTCTCCATCGGCTGCGGTTTCTGCGCCTCGTGGGGGTGATCCGGGCCGGCGTAGACCTTGAGCTTGGTCAGCTGGCGGCGGGCAAGGCGGTTGCGGGGCAGCATTCCCTTGACCGCCTTGCGGATCACCTCCTCCGGGCGCCTCTCGAGCATCTCGGCCAGCGTCCGGGACTTGATCCCGCCCGGGTAGCCGCTGTGGCGCCAGTACCGCTTCTGCTCCAGCTTGTTCCCGGTGACCTGGATCTTCTCGGCATTGACGACGACGACGAAGTCGCCCGTGTCGACGTGCGGCGTGTACTCGGGCTTTCGCTTTCCCCGCAGGGCATCGGCGATCCGGGTCGCCAGCCGGCCCAGGGTCTCGCCCTCGGCATCGACGACATACCAGTTGCGCTGGCGATCGGCGGGTGTCGCTACGTAGGTCTTCATCGTTGAAAAGCCGCGCGGGCAACCCGGCGCGGCGGTCCAGCATCATAGCCGCACACCGGTCTATACTGCCGCGCCAGCAATGCCTAATCCCGCCGGGCCAGCCGGTGGGAGCGGAGGAACCGCAGGGACCGTTGCAGGTCCCAGGGGCGAATCGGCCGAAACAGGTCCGTAGCGCAGCTCTTTCAGCGCGAGCCCGACAGCTAACTCCGTAGGCGAACGAAAGAGAGGGTGTTCGTGGCGCGCAGCGGGACGGGTGCCTGGTTTCGGCAAACCGGATTTGGATCGATCGCCGTAGTGGCGACTGCACTGGTGTGCGCCGCGCCGGCCGCGGCCGAGACCGGCGGCGCCCCGACCCCGGCCGGGATGGCGCCGGCCCCGCCGAGCCAGACCGGCAAGCCGGCGGCCGAAACCCCGAGCGCCGGCAACCTGACCTTGGAATCGGCCGAAGTGACACCGCGCAAGTCCTTCTTCTACGGCATCCGCTACCCGAGCCTCCGCTACATCATCGGCAGCGATCAGCCGCTCAACGACCTCCGGATCGACGTCGTCGACGCCGCCGGTGAAGTGATGGCGAGCTTCTACCGCAACGACGTCGCGCCCGGGGTCGAAGACCGGGTCCGATGGTCGGGGGCGACCGTGACCGGAAAGCCCGCGCCCAACGGCCGCTACACCTTCAGGGTGATGCCCCAGACCAGCCCCGAACCGCTGCGGGCCAAGCGCCGCGCCTCCTCGTCCGAAGCGCCGCCGGTCAGCCTCGGCTTCGCCCTCTACGGGTACGCGTTCCCGCTGATCGGAGCCCACGACTTCGGCGACGCCGCCGACCGCTTCGGCGCGCCGCGCTCCGGCCACACCCACGAGGGACAGGACATCCTCGCGAAGTGCGGCACCCCGATCGTCGCCGCCCGCGGTGGACGCGTCCAGTACGCCGGCTACCAGAGCGCCGCCGGCAACTACGTGGTGATCGACGGGCGTGGGACCGGCTTCGACATGGTCTACATGCACATGAGCGAACCCTCGGCCCTGCAGGAAGGGATGACCGTCCGCACGGGACAGCCGATCGGGCTGGTCGGCGAAACCGGCGACGCGGTCGGCTGCCATCTCCACTTCGAGATGTGGGAACCGCCGGGCTGGTACGAAGGGGGCAGCCCGATCGACCCGCTGCCCTATCTCGAACGCTGGGACCGCTACAGCTAGCACGTCCTTGGGCCTACGAGAAGAATGAGACTGGTTCTCATTCTCTGATAGTTTTCGGCCATGAGCTGGGCTGACCTGGCAATACGGCGCCTCGGCGAGGCCGGATACCGGAGCGGCGGGTCGCGCCGCCGGGTCGTCGACCTCCTCGACCGCGAGAGCTGCGCAGTGACGGCGCTCGAGATCGACCGCCGGCTCGACTCCGTCGGCCGCGCCAGCGTCTACCGGACCCTCGAGCAGCTCGAGCAGCTCCACCTCGTCCAGCGGGTCGAGATCGGCGGCGACGCCGCCGGCTATGAGCGCGTCGACCCCGCCCTTCACCACCATCACATCGTCTGCGAGGAGTGCGGGCGGCTCGCTCCCTTCGCGAGCGAGGCCCTCGAGGAGGCGATCGAGGCGGTCAGCCGCCAATCGGACTTCGCGGTCGCCGCCCACGACGTCGTACTGCGGGGGACCTGCCGCCGCTGCGGTGAGGCCGACGGGCGCTGAGGCCGGGTGCCCGCCCTCGCGATCCCCCTCGCCGGCCTGACCGTCGTCGCGACGCTGGTCGGCGGCCTCATCGCGCTACGCCTCTCCCACACCCTGCCGACCGTGATCGCCCTCACCGGCGGCGTCGTCGTCGCCGTCGCGCTCTTCGACGTGCTGCCCGAGGGGATCGAAAACGTCGGCGACACGAGCCGGGCGACCGCCCTCGTCGCGGTCGGCTTCCTCGCCTTCTTCTTCGCCGAGCGGGCCCTGGTCCTCCACCACCGCGACGACCCGGACGAGGCCCGCGCCCACCACCGTGTCGGCGTCCTCGGCGCGCTCGGCCTCTCTGTTCACAGCTTCATCGACGGCCTCGGCATCGGCCTCGCCTTCGGCCTCGACACGACGACCGGGTTCCTCGTCTTCATCGCCGTGATCAGCCACGACTTCGCCGACGGCCTGAACACGGTCAGCTTCGTCCTCAGCCAGTCGGGCAACAGAGGGCAGGCGAAGAAATGGCTGCGGATCGACGCGCTGGCGCCGTTGCTCGGAGCGATCGTCGGCTCGCTGATGACAGTCTCCGACGAGGCGCTCGGCTACATCCTCTGCCTCTACTCGGGCTTCTTCCTCTACATGGGCGCGACCGACCTCCTGCCCGAGGCCCATGCCCACGCCTCCTGGCGGAAAGTCGGGCTGACCGCGTCCGGCTTCGCGCTGATCTTCGGGATCACCCGCCTCGCGGGGGTCTGACCGCGGCCTCGTCCTCGCTCGGCCTCGGGCGCCAGTCTCTGGGTCAGCGCCAGCGCGACCGCGACCGGGACCGTCGCCGGCAGCGTGTCGAGGACGAAGAAGAGGAGGTCGAACGCGAGGCCGAGTGCCGCGGCGAGTCCGGCAGCGGTCAGCTGGCGCCGGCGCTCGGCGGCGAGCAGGCAGCCGGTGGTCGCAGCGACGAAGACGTCGCCGAACCCCATCTGCGCCGAGCCGAAGTGGATCAGCTGCAGCCGCGGCAGCGCGCCCGGGTGGGCGGCGACCAGGACACCGTTCGGCCCCTGCAGGAGTTCGGCGGCGACGAGGATCGCATCGATCGTCGCCATCGCGTAGATCCCCCACCGAAGCCAGGGACCCGGCACCGCCGAGGCGAGGACCCAGCCGAGGGTGACGCAGGCGAGCGAGGAGACGGCGGCGGCGGCGGCCTCGCCGGCGAGCGCCCCCTTCGAGACCCAGGCGAGGGCGAAGAGCGGAACCGCCGCCAGCGCCCAGGCGGGCTGCGCCCCCCAGATCAGCCATCCGAGCGCAAAGGCGGCGAGCGGCGGGCAGGCGACGAGGGCAAGGTAGGAGAGCGCCGTCGCCGAGCCCGGGGTGGCGGCGACGATGCCGATCACGACGATGATCGAGGCGGCGGGGATCACCGCCCACCAGGGGCTGCGGAGCGACTCCGCCCAGGCGGCCGGCCGCGCCCGCGGCAGCGCCACCAGCGCCGCCTGCAGCAGGCTGAGCGTCGCGATCGAGATCGGGAAGGACGGCATCGCCGCCCGACCCTAGCCCGCCGTTACTCCCACTCGATCGTCGCCGGCGGCTTCGAGGAGATGTCGAGGGCGACGCGGTTGACGCCGCCGATCTCGTTGATGATCCGGTTCGAGACCCGCTCGAGCAGGTCGTAGGGCAGGCGCGCCCAGTCGGCGGTCATCGCGTCGTCGGAGGTCACCGCCCGGATCACGATCGGGTAGGCGTAGGTGCGGCCGTCGCCCTGGACCCCGACCGAGCGGACGACCGGCAGCACGCAGAACGACTGCCAGAGCTGGCGGTAGAGCTCGGCGGCGCGGATCTCCTCCTGGAGGATCGCGTCGGCGCCGCGGAGGATGTCGAGGCGCTCCTTCGTGACCTCGCCGCCGACGATCCGGATCGCCAGCCCTGGCCCCGGGAAGGGCTGGCGCCAGACCATCCGCTCGGGCAGGCCGAGCTCGGCGCCGACGGCGCGCACCTCGTCCTTGAACAGCATCCGCAGCGGCTCGACCAGCTCGAACTCGAGGTCGTCGGGGAGGCCGCCCACGTTGTGGTGCGACTTGATCGTCGCCGCGTGGTCGCTGCCGCCCGACTCGATCACGTCCGAGTAGAGGGTCCCCTGGACCAGGTACCGCGCGTCCTCGAGCTTCGCCGCCTCCTCCTCGAAGACGCGGATGAACTCCTCGCCGATGATCTTCCGCTTGCGCTCGGGTTCATCGACGCCGGCGAGTCGGGTCAGGAACCGCTCCTCGGCGTCGACGTGGACCAGGGGGAT
This sequence comes from uncultured Solirubrobacterales bacterium, assembly GCA_963737575.1. Taxonomy (GTDB): domain Bacteria; phylum Actinomycetota; class Thermoleophilia; order Solirubrobacterales; family 70-9; genus VRUE01. The sequence continues at coordinate 197,092 of CAVTTJ010000008.1, read as the reverse complement.
TCCGAACCCCTCGAACGCCTCGACGACCTGCTCGGCCTCGTTCAGCCGCATCAGGCCGTGATCGACGAAGACGCAGGTCAGCCTCTCCCCGACGGCGCGGTGTACGAGCAGCGCCGCAACAGAGGAGTCGACCCCGCCGGAGAGCCCGCAGATCACCCTTCCGTCGCCGACCTGGGCGCCGATCCTCGCGACCTGTTCGGCGATCACCGACTGCGGCGACCACTGCTCCTCGCACCCGGCGATCTCGCGCAGGAACCGGGTCAGGATCTCGGTCCCGTAGGGGGTGTGGACGACCTCGGGGTGAAACTGGATCCCGTAGAGGCCGCGCTCGGGCGCCTCGCAGGCGGCGACCGGCGAGCCCGGCGTCGAGGCGAGCGGCGCGAACCCCTCGGGCGGCTCGAAGACCGCGTCGCGGTGGCTCATCCAGCAGCTCTGGGTCTCCGGCAGGCCGGCGAGGAGAGTTCCGCCCCCGTCGCGCAGGGTCAGCTCGGTGCGACCGAACTCCCCCGCTTCGGCTCCCTCGACCCTGCCGCCGAGGGCATGGACCATCGCCTGCATCCCGTAACAGATGCCCAGCATCGGGATCTCGAGCTCGATCAGCCCGGTCGGGAACCCCGGCGCACCCGGCTCGTAGACCGAGGCCGGCCCGCCGGAGAGGATCAGCGCCCTGGGCCCCCGCTCGCGGATCGAGTCTGCCGACACGGTTGCCGGAAGCATCTCGGCGAAGACGCCGCATTCGCGGATCCGCCTCGCGATCAGCTGCGAGTACTGCCCCCCGAAGTCCAACACGAGCACCTCCTCCAGCCGCCCGCTTCCGTCGGCAGCCGGGTCGGTCTGGGCCGAACTTGCTGTGGCGTCGCTCGCCCGGGGTTGTGTAGTTGTGTCACTCACGGCATCTCCGGCGGGTGGCGTCGGGGGCAGGACCTCGCCCGCAGCTTGCGAGGACGAGGTGCTGTCCCCGGCGACAGGACCCGCCGGCCATCCCCGTCAGTCATCCGATACGGCAACCCCCGCGGATACGGCTGCACGGCCGTTGGATCCCATTCCGACCGACTGCTCGTTCTGGAGCTTCTTGCCCTCGCTCTGGAGCGCCGGCGCGACCATCACCTCGGCCCGCTGGAAGGAGCGAATGTCCTCGTAGCCGGTGGTGGCCATCGAGGTTTTCAGCGCTCCCATCAGGTTGAAGGTGCCGTCGTTCTCCTGGGCGGGGCCGAGGAGGATCTCCTCCATCGTCCCGTCCTGCTTGGTCGAGACCCTGGTGCCGCGCGGAAGCGACGGGTGGAACGTCGCCATGCCCCAGTGGAAGCCCCGCCCCGGCGCCTCCTTGGCCCGGGCCAGCGGCGAGCCGACCATCACCGCGTCGGCGCCGACCGCGATCGCCTTCGAGACGTCGCCCCCGGTCCGCATGCCGCCGTCGGCGATCACGTTCACGTACTCGCCGGTCTCCAACATGTGCTGGGCGCGGGCGGCGGCGACGTCGGCGATCGCGGTCGCCTGCGGGACGCCGATCCCGAGCACACCCCGGGTCGTGCACGCCGCCCCCGGCCCGACGCCCACCAGCACGCCGACCGCCCCGGTCCGCATCAGGTGGAGCCCGGTCGAGTAGGACGCGCAACCGCCGACCACGGTCGGCACCGGCACTTCGGAGATGAACTCCTTCAGGTTCAGCGGCTCGACCGTGGTAGAGACGTGTTCGGCCGAGATCACCGTGCCCTGGATGACGAGGATGTCGATCCCGGCCTCGACCGCGATCTCGTAGTGCTCGCGCACCCGCTGCGGAGTGAGGGAGCCGCACGCCACCGCGCCACGCTCCTTGATCTCCGCTATCCGCTGCCCGATCAGCTCCGGCTTGACCGGCTCGGCGTAGATCTCCTGCATCGTCCGCGTCGCCAGATGCTTGGGCGCGGCCGCGATCCTCTCGAGCTGCTCCTCGGCATTCTCGAACCGGGTCCAGATCCCCTCGAGATTGAGCACGCCGAGGCCGCCGAGCTGGTTGACGAGGGCGGCGGTGTCGGGGCTCATGACCCCGTCCATCGCCGACGCGACGAGCGGCAGCTCGAAGCGATAGGGGCCGAGGGTCCAGCTGATGTCTATGTCGTCGGGATCGCGGGTGCGGCGCGACGGAACGATCGCGATGTCATCGAATCCGTAGGCGCGCCTCCCCTTCTTGCCTCGACCGATGTCGATCTCCATAGGTCCTCCAGGGCGGGGTGGCGTTGAACAGCCAGACTACACTTCCGCGTGGACCTCCAAGTCGCTGACCTCGACCTGATCGAGGAGGCGCTCGACCTGATTTCGGTCGACGACGCCGGCGCCGAAATGCTGGGTCGACTCGGCCCCGCAGGCGACCGCGTAGGCGAGGCACTCGCGGGGCTCCATCCCGTCGTAGCGGGCGGCAACGTAACCGGCCAGGTAGGCATCGCCCGAGCCGACCGTGGAGACTGGGTCCAGAGGCCGCGTCCGGGCCTCGATGAAGGCGCGCTCGGCGCCGCTGCCGACGACGGCGACGCAGCCGTCGGGCCTGGTGATCGCCGCTTCGCCGGCCCCGAGGCGGAGCAGTTCGGTCAGCCCGCTGACGACGTCGTCGCGGTCCGAGAACTCCTGGCCGACAAGCTCCTCGGCCTCGAGTTCGTTCGGCGTGACCAGCGAGGCGCCGGCACGAATCCCCGCCAGCATCGGCTCCCCGTCGGCGTCGAGGATCACCTCGACGTCGCGCTCGCGGAGCTCGGCGACGAGGCGCGCGTAGAGATCCTCGGGGGCGCCGGGAGGGAGCGACCCGGCGAGCACGCAGAGGCGGGCGCCGCCGGCGAGATAGGCGAGCCGCTCGACGAAGTGCTCGACCTCCTCAGGGCTGACGGCCGGCCCGCGCTCGTTGATCTCGGTCTGTTCACCCGAGGTCGGGTCGATCACGGCGAGGTTGATCCGGGTGTCGCCGGCGATCGTCATGAAGTCGGTCAGGACCGCCTCTTTGCGGAGCTGCTCGAGCACCCGGTTCCCGGTCGGGCCGCCGGCGAACCCCGTGGCGATCACGGGCCGGCCGAGGAGGCCGATCGCGCGGGCGACGTTGACGCCCTTGCCGCCGGCGACCGTGCGGCTCTCGACGGCCCGGTGGCGGTGGCCGAGGCGGAAGTTCGGGACCGCGACCGTCCTGTCGATCGCGGCGTTGAGGGTGACCGTCAGGATCATCGTGTGCGGCGACGGAGAATCACTGCTGCGACCAGTATCCCCGACAGCGCCAGCGCAAGCCAGAGGGCGTTGTCGGCGATGAAGCTGCGGGCTTTGTCGACCACGCTCGCCTCCTCGACGGCGTGGGCCGCCCGCAGGGGAACTCTCGCGACCCTCCGGCCGCCGACGCTGACGGTCGCCGAGCCGAGCGCGGCCCCGCGGCGGATCGGGCCCTCGATCTCCTGCGGCGCCCGCACCGAGACCGTCGCCCGCTGGCCGCGGCGGACGCCGACCTTGACCGTCCGCGAGGCCCGCAGCGGCAGTGTCCCGTCCTCGTAGCGGATGTCAGCCTGCGAGAGGACCTGGCCGGCGCGGACCGGCGCTCGCCGGTGGTAGAGCGAGAAGCCGTATTCGAGAAGGCGCCGAGTGTCGATGTCGCGACCGGACTCGGTCCAGACACCGACCATGGCGGAGATCAACTCGACCCCCTTGCGCCTGCCGGCCCCGACGAGCATGTACTGAGCGGCGAACGTGTGGCCGGTCTTGATTCCATTCGCCCACGGGACTTCGAGCAGGAAGTCGTTGATCGTTTCGATCCTGCGCTCCGGATGGACGCTGTGGAGGACAGCCGAGCGCGAGTCGGCGATCTTCGCGAAGGCCCGGATTTCGAGCAGCCGGCGGCCGAGCGTGGTCAGGTCGTAGGCGCTCGAGTAGTTCCCCTTCTCATCGAGCCCGACCGGGTTCGCGTAGTGGGTGTCGGAGAGGCCGAGGGCCGCCGCGTGGCGGTTCATCTGCCCGGACGAAGGCGGCGTCGGACCCAGCCGCCGCAACGGCGAGGTTGTGCGCGGCGTCGTTACCGCTGCGGAGGATCAGGCCGTAGAGCAGGTCACGGACGCTGATCCGCTGCCCGGGGCGGAGGTTGAGCAGCGACTCGCCGTAGATCGGGTGGTAGGGCACGGCGCGGACGACCTTGTCGAGCGGCATGTCGTGCAGCGCCACGTAGGCGGTCATCATCTTCGTCGTGCTCGCGATCGGGAGCGATCGGTGGGCGGCGTGCGACGCCAGAACGGCGCCGGTGTCGGCGTCAATCAGCGCCCACGCACGGGCTTCGAACTGCGGCCCATGCGCTGTGGCTGCGGGTGGCGCCGTAGGGGGACCCGCCCCCGAGGAAGCTTTAGCTACCGCAGGGGGTGCGGGGTCCCCTGCGGCGACAGGACCCGCGGCCAGGGCGGCCAGTCCGGCGAGCAAGAGGACCCTGCGCAGGGTGCTGGTCACCGCAGCTTGAGCTTTTCGCCGGAAATGAGGATCTGTGGGTCGACGCCCGGGTTGAGTTTGAGGATTTCGGAGACCGGCACGCCGGTCTGGTGGGCGATCGAGGTCAGGGTGTCGCCGTTCTGGACGACGTAGGCGCCCGGGATGCTGCCCTTGCCGCCCTTATCTTCCTTCACGACCTGATTCTTCCCGCTCGGTTTCGCCGCGCCGCCGCCGTTGTCGCTGAGTGAGGTCGCGACCACGAACAGCAGCACCGCGACGCCGCAGACGAGTGCGGTCACCGCAATAACTCGAGCGGGAGCTGAGGAGCGCTTGGTCATTGTCGGAGGCCGGAATCCTGATCGGGCAGGGGATCGTATAGCCGCTGAACGTCGATTCAGCTGGTCGAAATTTCCCAGACGGCGTCTCGAAGCCGCTCCGCCGCGGCGCCCGGATCGGCGTCGGTGGCGATGCTCCGCGAGGCGGAGACCAACCCGGCTGCGGCGCCGGGCGCGAAGGCGGCTCCGAGCAGCTCGGGGCGGCCCCCCTGGGCCCCGACCCCCGGCAGCAGGAAGATTGCGCGCGGCATCAGCTCGCGAAGGCGGGCGATGTGGCCGGGCTCGGTCGCGCCGACGACGGCGCCCATGCCGCTGAGGTCGCCGCTCCCGTCGAGCCGGTCGGACAGGCCCGCCACCAGCTCGGCAAGGCGCTCGTGCAGAGGCGCCTCGGGGGCGGGCAGATCCTCGACGTCAGCGGCGCCGGGGTTGCTGGTACGAACGAGGGCGAACACTCCGGCCCCCGCCGCCTCGGCGGCGGCGACGAACGGCTCCAGTGAGTCGGCCCCGAGAAGCGGGTTGACGGTGAAGGCGTCGACGCCGAGGCCCGAGACCGGTCCCCACGGCGTCGGCGTCTCACCGACAAGTGCCTGCGCGTAGGCGCTCGCCGTGACCGGGACGTCGCCGCGCTTACCGTCGGCGAGGACCAGAAGGCCGGCGGCCCGCGCCGCCCGGCAGACGTCCGAGAGCGCCGACCAGCCCGGCGCCCCGAGCCGCTCGAAGCAGGCCAGTTGGGGCTTCGCCGCGACGCAGGCGGGGCCGGCGCGCTCGATCAGCGCCCGGCAGTGGGCGGCGATGGCGGCCGCGGCGGCCTCGGCGGGGCCGGCACCGGGGCCGGCGGGGGCATCGTCGGATCCGAGTCTGGCCGGGTCCGGGTCGAGGCCAAGGCAGATCTGGCTGCGGCGCTCTTCAACGAGCGCCGCCAGCCGATCCGCGAACGGGGTCAGGGCCCTTTCAGCCCTTGACTTTGGACTTCAGCGCCGAACCGGCGGAGAAGCGCGGAACCTTGCCTCCCGGAATCGTGATCCTTTCGCCGGTCCGCGGGTTGACGCCCTGCCTGGGGCCGCGCTCGGCGACGTGAAACTTGCCGAAGCCGGTGAAGCTGACCTCGCCTCCGCTTGCCAGGGTGTTGGTGATCGTGTCGAGCACCGCGTCGACCGCATCACCTGCGGCCTTCTTGCTGCCCACGCGCTCGTCCGCTGCCAGTCGGTCCAGAAACTCAGCCTTAGTCACGTCGAAGCTCCTCCGTCGTCGTTGAGGTCGGGCGGCAATCTAACAGCGCGCTCGGCGTGAGTGCGTGGCCCCGCTCAGAACGAATGAATCGCGCTTCGCTCGCTGCGCGATTCCTCAGAGTTCGACGCTTGCTCGCTCCGCGCTCAGGAACCGCTCACTGCCATCTCGCCGATCAGCAGCGGCGGGGTCCACACCGAGCCCCCGAACGGGACCCAGCGCGGCTCGTCCCCGGCCGCCAGAACCGCCCTCAGCATCGAGACGAGGTCGCTCGCGATCGTGAACTCGCGCAGCGGCTCGGCGAGGGCGCCGTCCCTGATCGCCCGCCCCGAGGCGCCGACCGAGAAGACCCCGCTGACCGGGTTGACCCCCGAGTGCAGGCCGGCGACGTCGCTGATCCAGACCCCGCCCTCGGCGTCGGCGAGCAGCTCCTCGAAGCCCGAGGACCCCGGGGCGACGATGAGGTTCGAGGCCGAGACCGACGGCTGTGAGCGGTACCCGGCGCGGCCGGCGCTCGCAGTCGACTCGGCTTCTCCCCGCCGCGCCGTGTAGGTGTCGTGGAGGTAGGTGCGGAGGCGCCCGCCCTCGATCAACGCGGTGCGGCGCCGGGGCAGCCCCTCGCCGTCGATCGGGGAGGTGCCGAAGCCGGCCGGGTCGAGCCCGTCGTCGTGGAGGACGAAGGCCTCGCTGGCGACCTCGTCCCCGAGCCTGCCCGCGAGCGGCGAGCGACCGCGCTGGACGGCGTCGGCGCCGAGGGTCGAGCCGAGCAGACCGACGAAGGAGGCGGCGACTGTCGGGTCGAGGACTACGGGGCAGGAGCGCGACTCGGGCTTGCCGGCGCCGATCATCGCCGTCGCCCGCTCGGCGCCCTCGCGGCCGATCGCCGCCGGATCGAGGCCGGCGGGGCCGCGGGCGAGGCCGAAGCCGAGCCCGGTCTCGCGGCCGCCGTCTCCCTCGGCCAGCGCCTGCAGGTACGCGTAACAGCTCGAGGCTTCGAACCCGCCGCTCGCCCCGGCCGAGGAGGAGATGGCGGCCCGCTCGGTGGCGTCGGCATAGACGGCCGTCTCGACCCCGACGACCCGCGGGTCGGCCTCGAGCGCCGTTCTCTCGACCTCGAGGGCGAGACCGGCGGCCCGCTGGGTGGGCCACTCGGCGACCGAGGAGTCGACGAGGCCGTCGGGGGCAGCCATCTCCACGGGGATGTCGCGAGGCGGGCCGGCGAACTCGTCCTCGTCGGCCGCGGCCGCGGCCTCGGCGGCGCGGGCGGCGATCCGCCGGATCCCCTCCTCGGAGAGGTCGGTGCCGTAGCCGTAGCCGACGCGGCGGCCGATCCAGGCCCGCACCCCGACCCCGCGGCCGGTCGCGGCGGTCAGGCTTTCGACTTCTCCCCCGTGGGCCCGGACCTCGCGCGAGGACTCCTCTGACGCGTAGGCCTCGGCGTCGTCGGCACCGGCGGCGAGCGCCTCCTCGACGGCGCGGGCGGCGACGGCCGCCGGCTCTGCGCTCATGTCTCGGTCCCGCCGACCGTCATCGCCGCGATCCGGACGTGGCCCTGGCCGGTCCCGACCGGGACGCTCTGGCCTCCCTTGCCGCAGACACCGGTCTTCATCCAGAAGTCGTTTCCGACGGCGTCGATCGAGTCCAGGGCCTGCAGGCAGTTGCCGATCAGGGTCGCGCCGCGGCAGGGCGCGGTCACCTTCCCTCCCTCGATCAGGTAGCCCTCGGAGACGCCGAATACGAAGTCGCCGGTCGCCGGGTCGACCTGCCCGCCGGCGAAGGAGACCGCGTAGAAACCGTTCTCGACCTCGCCGATCATTGCCTCGGGCTCGGCCTCGCCGGGCGCGATGTAGGTGTTGGTCATCCGCGGAATCGGGAGGTGGCGGAAGCTCTGGCGGCGGCCGTTCCCGGTCGAGGCGACGCCGTCGCGGTCGGCCCGGAGCTTGTCGTATAGGAAGGAGGTGAGGGTTCCCTCGTCGATCGCCAGCGTCTTCTGGGTCGGGGTCCCCTCGTCGTCGATCGCGTCACTGCCCCACTCGTTCGGCATCCGTCCGTCGTCATAGGCGCTGAGCAGGGGCTGTGCGACCCTCTGCCCGAGCTTTCCCTCATAGACGCTCGCCCCCTTCTGGATGTGGTCGGCCTCGAGGCCATGTCCGGTCATCTCATGGAAGAGGACACCGCCGAACCCGCCGCCGACGACGACCGGCATCGAGCCGGTCGGGGCCGGGCGTGCATCGAGCAGCGTCCGGGCCTTGCCGGCGGCGCTCGCCGCGATCTCCGCCGGGTCCTCGTCGAAGAGCTCGAAGCCGCGCTGGGCGCCGAGGGTTTCGGCGCCGGTCTCGACCCGATCGCCGCGGCGGGCGACGGCCTGGGCGGCGAGCCTGGTGCGGGTCCGGTCGTCGCCGCTCAAGAGGCCCTCCGAGTTGGCGACCGTCACCTCGCGGCGGGCCTCGGCGTAGGAGGCGAGCAGCTGCGCTATCTCGCCGCCGGCAGCCCGGCCGCGCTCGTCAAGCTCGCGCAGGAGCTCGGCCTTGCGCTCGGCCGGCACGTCCTCCGGCCTGACCGCGATCGGGTGCGGAGTGCTCGCCACGGGCTGCAGCGGCCGCGGCTCGACCCGGTCGCCGCGCAGGGCGGCGGCAGCCTCGTCCGCGGCGCGCTCGAGGTCGGCCGGGTCGAGGCCGTCGACGTGTGCGAAGTAGGTGGTGCCGCCATTGACGACCCTCACCCCCGCTCCCTCCTCGGCACCCGTCTGGACCGACTCGATCCTCGACTCGTCGATCGACATCGAGAGCCCGCCGCGCCGTTCGGCGAAGAGCTCGGCGAAATCGCCGCCTGAGGAGAGGGCCCGCGCGAGCACGCGCTCGGCGACGTCTGGCTCGAACAGCTCAGGCGCGCCGCTCAAGGCCCCTTTTCCTTCCTGCGACCTCGATCAGCCGCCCGGCGGCGACGAAGAGCTCGGCCGCGGCCTCGGCGTCGGCGGCACGGTCGACGGCGCGGCCGCCGTGGTAGTAGAGGCGGGCGAACGGCCGCCGCGAGGCACGACGGCGGCGCATGTATGCCGCGGCCTCGTCGGCGTAGCCGGAGACCCGATCGAGGAAGACCCGGTGCGGCTTCGGGGGGGTCATGCGCTCCCGTTCGATGCGGCGAATTCACGCAGCACGGCGCGCATGTCGAAGAGGAGCAGCGAGGCCAGCGCGAATCGCTCGGTCACGGCGACCGCGGCGAGGCCTGAGTGCCGCAGGGCGAAGACCTCCCCCTGCTCGGTGCCGATGTGGATCTGTTCGGCCGGCTCCTCGTCGGCGCGATCGGCGGCGGCGAACAGCGCCGCGGCGTCCTCGCGCCAGCGATTCGCGTCCCCGTCGGCGGCGAGGACGGAGCCGTCGGCGCCGAGGATCGCGGCGCCGCGCATGTCCGGCGACATCTCGTTGAGGAACGCGAGCGCCCTCTCCGCCGGCGCGCCGGCTGTCGCCATCTCGGGAGTCCTGGAGAGGTCGTCGGCCACTTCGGCCAAAATACCGACCCGTGAGCCTGGCCCGAGCCTCCTGGACCACGGTCGTGGTCATCTGCGCGATATCGGCGATCCTCCTCGCAGCCGGCAGCTACACCGGGTACGCGATCACCGTCGCCGCAGTCGGCATCGCCGCCGCCGTCAATCTTCTTCCGAATCCCTAGCCCGAGCGGTAGGGGCCGCCTTCCTCTTCGCGCCAGGAGGTCTCGGGCTCGGCGTGGATCAGGACCTCGGCGCCGGGGATCGCGTCCTCGATCGCCGCGCGCATCGCGTGCGCGAGCTCGTGGGCACGCTCGAGGCTGGTCCCCGTCCGGTACTGAACGTGGAGGTCGACGTGGCGGCCGGCGCCTGCTCGGCGGCCGCGGAGCTTGTGGTACCCGGCGACCTCCGCGGTGCGGGCGGCAGCGATCGCGGCCTCGATCCGATCCATCTCCTCGTCCGGCAGAGCTTCGTCGACGAGAACGCCCGAGGAGCGGCGGAGGATCCGCACCCCGGCGGCGACGATCGCGACGGCCACGACGAGCGCCGTGATCGAGTCGAAGGCGGCGATTCCGGTGATCTGGACCAGCAGCAACCCGGCCAGGACTCCGAGCGAGGTCAGCGCATCGGCCCGCAGGTGCGCGGCATCGCCTTCCAGCGCCGGCGATTCGTGGGCCTCGGCCTGACGCGAGAGCACCGAGGAGACGCCGAGGTTCGCGACGACCGAGAACCCCATCACGGCGATACCGACGCCGAGCCGTTCGACTTCGGAGCCGACGACCAGGCGGTGGGTCGCCTCATAGACGATGATCCCGGCGCCGACCAGGATCAGCATTCCCTCGATCGTCGCCGCCAGGCTCTCTACCTTCTGATGTCCGTAGGGGTGATCGGCGTCGGCGGGCTCGTCGGCTTTGCGGACGGAGACGAAGGCGACGACGGAGGCGATCAGGTCGATCAGCGAGTGAACCGCCTCGGTGACGATCGCAATCGACCCGGTGATCGCGCCCGCCGCGAGCTTGATCGCGATCAGGAGCGAGTTCGACGCGATCGAGAGGCCCGCGGCACCGCTTTTGGTTCGGATCATGGCCGTGGCCGAGCGCCCGCGCCGAGGTGCTCGGCGAGCAGCCGGGCGGCGATACCCCGGTGGCTGATCTCGTTCTTCTCGGACTGGCTCAACTCCGACATCGTGCGCCCATCGCCGGGACCGGTCGCGTCGGGAACGAAGGCGGGGTCATAGCCGAATCCGCCCTCGCCCCGCGGCTCCCCGATCAGGCTGCCCTCGCAACGGCCTTCGAACACCCGCTCGGCGCCGTCCTCGTCGACCAGCGCCAGCGCGCAGGTGTAGTACGCCCGTCTGCTGCCCGCGGCCGCCGCCACCTCGACCAGGAGCTTCTCGAGATTCTCCTCGTCGCTGGCGCCGGCCCCGCCATAGCGGGCCGAGAGGATCCCGGGGCGGCCGCCGAGCGCGAGCGCTCCGATTCCCGAGTCGTCGGCGATCGCCGCCTCCCCGGTGCCGCGGTGCGCGACACGCGCCTTCTCGAGCGCGATCTCGGCGAAATCGGCGCCGTCCTCCGGCGGTAGGACGACGCTCTCGGGCAGCGGATCCAGCTCGACGCCCGGCAGGAGTTCGCGCATCTCGCGCAGCTTGTGCCTATTGCCGGTGGCGAAGATCAAAGTAGGCGCTCGCGCTCATTGTCCGGCGGCCCGCTCCTGGACCTGGCGCAGCCGCGAGATCCCCATCTCGGCGAGCCCGAGGAGCTCGTCGAGCGAGGCTCGCGAGAGCGGCGTCCGCTCGGCCGTCGCCTGCACCTCGACCAGGCCACCGTCGCCGGTCATCACGACGTTGGCGTCGACCTCCGCCTTCGAGTCCTCGGAGTAGTCGAGGTCGCAGAGCGCCCGGCCATCGACCATCCCGACGCTGACCGCGGCGACCGACCCGTTCAGCGGCATCTCGGCGACCTTCTTCTCGTCGAGCAGCTTCTGGAACGCCAGCCGCAGGGCGACGTAGCCGCCCGTGATCGCGGCGCAGCGGGTGCCGCCGTCGGCCTCGAGCACGTCGCAGTCGACGTAGACGCTCCGTTCCCCCAGCGCCGCGAAGTCGACGACGACCCGCAGCGAGCGACCGATCAGCCGCTGGATCTCGACCCCGCGCCCGTCCTGCTTGCCACGGGAGATGTCGCGCGCCTTGCGATCTCCCGTCGAGGCGGGCAGCATCGCGTACTCGGCGGTGACCCAGCCCTTGCCGCGACCCTGCATCCACTTCGGCACTGATTCGTTGACGGAGGCCGTGCAGATCACCCGCGTCCCGCCCTGGGAGATGAGCGCCGATCCGTCCGCCGTCGCGACATAGCCGGGGTCGATCGTCACCGGACGTATGTCGGCGGGAGCCCGGTCGTAGCTTCGCGATGCCGTTGCCACTACCAAGCCTCCCGCTTCGCTCGCCGCGCGCGAAAACAGGTATGGACGCTTGCTCGCTCCGCGCTCATTTGGGCGAGTCTTTCACGGGAGCCGCCCAGCCCTCATTTGAAGCTGACCTTGTCGACCGCTTCCTTGATCTTGTCGACGATGACGCCGGCGAGCTCGGTCCCCTGTTTGCCGTTGAAGCCTTTCATCGCCGCGACCATCCCGACCATCAGCAGCGAGACCAGCAGGATCAACCCGACGTACTCGACCGTCCCCTGCCCCCGCTCGCCCTCGGCCAGCTCCTGTATGCCCCGCAGCCGCCGCGCGATCGCGGCGTGCGCCCGTCCCATCAGCATGTAGATCATCGAAACCTCCTTGTCGCTGGTTTCGCCGATCGTCGGACAGCCCGCGTCACCGATCCAGACCGGGATGTGCCATCTCGGGAACCGGCCTGTGAAAACTTCCCTGGCACCCGGATTCGGCAATGCGGCGGATACGCTCAGCGCCGATGCGGGTCCTCGTCGTGACCAACCTGATGCCCGATGCGTCGGCTCCGCAGCGCGGGCGCTGGGTCTTCGACCAGATCGATGAGATCCGCCGCGCCGGAGTCGAGGTCGACCTCTTCGGTTTCCCACCCGGTCGAAGCGAGTACGTGCCCGCGACCAGACGCCTCCGCCGCCTCCTCCGCGAGGAGAGATTCGACCTCGTCCATGCCCACTACGGGCTCGCCGGCTGGTGCGCCAAGCTCGCCGGTGCGGCACCGCTGATGGTGACCTTTCACGGCACCGACGTCCGCCACCACCTCGTCGGGCCGATGTCGCGCCGGCTCGCATGGCGGGCTGACCTCGTCGCCGCTGTCTCCCGCGCGCTGTTCTCACCCGAGCATGGCCGGCCCGGCCTCCCCGCCATCTCTGGCTCCGCGGTGATCCCCTGCGGCCCCGACCTCGACCGCTTCCACCCGATCGCGCGCAAGCGCGCCCGCGCCGAGCTGGACCTCGATCCCGGAGGGCGCTACGCCCTCTTCCCGGCCAATCCCGCCCGCCCCGAGAAGCGGGCCGACCGCGCCGAGGAGCTGGCCGCGGCGGCGGGGGCCGAGCTCCTCACCGGCGGCGCGATCGAGCCCGACCGGATGCCACTTTGGATCAACGCCGCGAACGCCGTCCTCGTCACCTCCGACAACGAGGGGTTCGGGATGGCCTGCATCGAGGCCCTCGCCTGCGACGTCCCCGTCCTCTCCACTCCGGTCGGGATTGCCCCATTCGCACTCGCGGGTATCGCCGGGGCCCTCTGCGCCCCGTTCGAGACCGGCGCCTGGCTCGAACGCCTCGCTCCCCACCTCGACGCCGACGACCCCCGCGTCGACGGCGCCGCGCAGGCCGCGTCGCTCTCGGCGGCGCGGATGGCGGAGCGGACGATCGTCGCCTATCGCGCCCTAATTGGTGACGATAGATTGAAGCCGTGAGCGCGGCGACGACCGAGCGGGCATATCTGGTTCTTCGCGAGGGAACGAAGCGGGAGCCTGTGTTGTGAGCGCGGAGCAGGACCAGTCGGGCGAGAGCCTGGGCGCCAGGGCCGATGAGGCCGAGCGCCAGCTTCAGCAGGCGTCCGAGGCCGCTGAGGCGGCCCGCGAGCGGACCACCGCCGAGATCAGGTCGCTCGAAGCCGACCTCGAGAGCGAGCGGCTGCGCGCCCAGGAGGAGCTCGAGAAGGCGCGAGCCCACCATGCCGACGAGCTCGAGCGGCTGCGCTCGTCCAACAAGCAGGAGATCGAGCGCGAGCGCGCCGCCAAGGAGCAGGCGATCGCCGCCGCCGAGAGCAGGCTGGCCGAGATCGAGACCCAGGCAGAGGCGGCGGAGCGGCGCGTCGAGGAGGCCGAACGGCGCGCGAGCGAGGCTTCGGGGGCCGGCGGCGACGCCGACGCCCGTGCCCGCGAAGGAGCCGCCGCCTGGCTGCGAGGGCAGATCGAGGCGATCCGCGAGGAGGCGAGGCGGAAATAGGCCCCGGCCGCGAGTTCGACGTGGCCGTCGTCGGCGGTGGCGCGGCCGGTCTCTGGTCCGCCATCAACGCCGCCGAGGCGGGGGCACAGGTCTGCCTCATCTCCCGGACCCCGCTGTCGCTGAGCGCCAGCTACTGGGCCCAGGGAGGTCTCGCCGCGGCGCTCGAGCCCGGCGACTCGCCGGCCCGCCACGCGGCCGACACGATCGCCGCCGGGCGCGGCTGTTGCCGCCCGGCCGCTGTCGCGGCGCTGGTCGAGGAGGCGCCAGGGATCGTTCGCGAGCTTCTGGAGCGCGGTGTCGCCTTCGACCGTGGCCCCGACGGCGAGCTCGAGCTAGGCCTCGAGGGCGGCCACACCCGCCGCCGCATCGTCCACTCCGGCGGCAGTCAGACCGGGCACGAGATCACCTCGAAGCTCGCCGCGATGGTCTCGGCAGAGGCGCGGATCGAGGTTCGCGAGACGACATCGATGACGGCGCTCTGGAGCGACGGGGCGCGCTGCCACGGGGTCGTCACCGAGGAGGAGCCGGTCGCGGCGATGGCGACGGTGCTCGCCACCGGCGGGGCCGCCGCTCTCTGGCGGCGAACGACGAACCCGCGGGGAGCGATCGGTGCGGGCCCGGTGATCGCGGCGACCGCCGGCGCCGAGCTCGCGGACCTCGAGTTCTGCCAGTTCCACCCGACGGCGCTCGCCCTGCCCGGTACCGAGTTCGACGGCATCCTCATCACCGAGGCGGTGCGCGGCGAGGGCGCGATCCTGCTCGACGCCGCGGGCCGCCGCTTCACCGACGAGCTGGCGCCGCGCGACGCCGTCACCGCGGCGATCCTCGACCGGATCGAGGCCGACGAGGTCGAGAGCGTCCGCCTCGACCTCCGCGACATCGACCCGGCCCGCTTCCCCAACGTGTTCGCCTCGCTCGCCGAGGCCGGCCTCTCACCGCAGACCGAACCCGTGCCGGTCGCCCCCGCCGCCCACTACACGATGGGCGGGATCGCAACCGACATCGAGGGACGCTCATCGCTATCGGGGCTCTTCGCCGTCGGCGAGTGCTCCTGCACCGGCCTCCATGGCGCCAACCGGCTGGCCTCGAACTCGCTCAGCGAGTGCTTCGTCTTCGGCGGCCGGGCGGGCCGGGCGGCCGCACGGGAGACCTTCGACCGGGCCCGCCCGCCTCTCCCCGATCGCCGCTTTGACCCGCCGGCAGAGGCGACCCGCGATGCCGTCTGGCGCCTCGCCGGGCCGATGCGGCAACCAGAGCTTCTCCGCGAGCTGCTCGCCGACCCCTACCCGCTCGCGGTCGCGGTCGCAACCGCCGCGCTCGAGCGCAAGGAGTCACGCGGCGGCCACCTGCGGGCCGACTTCCCCCACCTCGACCCGGCGCTCGACGGGCTCCATATCGTCGTCGGCCCCGACGGCGAGACACGCCGCGAGGCATGGCGCTGAGGCCGGACTGACCGCATGCTCCTCGGGGTCGACGTGGGCGGCACCTTCACCGACGCAGTCCTGGTCGAGGGCGAGCGGATCCACACCGCGAAGGTCGCAACGACGCCCGAGGACCAGTCGGTCGGGGTGATTGCGGCGGTAGAGGAGGTGCTGGGCGCCGGTGATGCCGGCGAGGTCGAGGTCTTCGCCCACGGGATGACCGTCGGAACCAACGCCCTGCTCGAGGAACGGGGCGCACGGACGGCACTGATCGCGACCGCCGGATTCGGCGACCTGCTCGACATCGGCCGCCAGAACCGCCCCGAGCTCTACCGGCTCTGCGCGCCAAAGCCGCCGGCCCTGATCGGGCCCGACCTGCGGTTCGAGGCGGCCGAGAGGATCGGGCCAGAGGGCGTGGTCGAGGCCCTGCCCGACGACGAGCCCGCGCGGTTGGTCGAGCTCGTCCGCAAGGCGCAGGCCGAGTCGGTCGCCGTCTGCCTCCTCTTCTCGTACCTCGAGCCCGCCCACGAGCGCGAGATCGCCGAGCGCCTGCGGCGGGATCTGCCCGGAGTCCACGTCTCCGCCTCGCACGAGGTCCTCCCCCGGCACCGCGAGTTCGAGCGCTGCTCGACGACCGCGATCGACGCCTACCTCTCCCCCCTCCTCGGCCGCTACCTCGATGCCCTCGCGGAGGCCGCCGCCGAGGCCGGCCTGCCGCGACCGTTGGTCATGCAGTCCTCGGGCGGCGTCGCCGACATGGCCGAGGCGGCGCGCGCCGGCGCCTGGAGCGTCCTCTCCGGGCCCGCCGGCGGCGCCGTCGGCGCGAGGCTCATCGCCGGCGCCGGGGGAGGCGGCGACGCGATCGGCCTCGACATGGGCGGCACCTCCTGCGACGTCTGTGTCGTCGAGGACGGCCGCGTAAGGAGGACCGAGTCGCGCACGCTCGAGGGTCGCGTGATCCAGCTGCCGATGGTCGACGTCCACACTGTCGGCGCCGGCGGCGGCTCGATCGGATGGCGCGACCCGGGCGGCGCGCTTCGGGTCGGGCCGCGCTCGGCGGGCGCGGTCCCCGGCCCCGCCTGCTACGGGCGCGGAGGCACCGAGCCGACTGTGACCGACGCCAACCTCCTGCTCGGCGTCCTCTCCCCGGACTCGACGCTGGCCGGCGGCGTCGAGCTCGACGCCGACGCCGCCGCGGCTGCGGTCTCCGCGCTCGCCGGCTCGCTCGGCCTCGGCGAGCTCGAGACCGCCGAGGGCATCGTCCGAATCGCCAACCAGGAGATGGTGCGGGCGCTCCGGGTCGTAACCGTCGAGCGCGGCGTCGACCCGCGCCGCTTCGCGCTGCTGCCCTTCGGGGGCGCCGGGCCGATGCACGCCGCCGCGATCGCGGCCGAGCTCGAGATCGGGCGGATCCTCTGCCCCCGCGCGGGCGGCGTCCTCTCGGCACTCGGGCTCTGCGCGTCGGACCAGCGCCGCGACACGACCCTGACCGTGATGCTGGGTGGAGAGGACCTGACGGCCGACCGGATCGCGGCCGAAATCGAGGCGCTGATCGCCGGGCTCGGCGGCGACGACCTCGGTGACGCCGAGCCCGAGATCGTCTATGAGATGCGCTACGCCGGGCAGGCCTTCGAGCTGGCGGTTCCGGGAGGCGCGCGCCCCGACCCCGCCGACCTCGTCGAGCGGTTCGAGCTGGCTCACGAGGAGCGCTACGGCCATCGCGATCCCGATGGCGAGGTCGTCCTCGTCCACATCAGGCTGGCACTGGTCGCGCCCGGCCCGAGGCCGGCGCTGGCCGCCGCAGCGGGCGACGAGCTCGCCGAGAGCAGCCGCCGGATCCGGTTCGACGGCGCCTGGGCGCAGACGGCGGTCCTGCGCGGGGAGCCCGCCGCGGGACTCGAGGCGGAGGGCCCGGCCGTCTTCGAGCTGCCGGAGGCGACGTTCCTGGTCCCGCCGGGGTGGTCCGCCCGGGTCGAGGAGACGGGGACGATCAGCGGGGAGAGGGAGCGATGAGCGGACTCGACCCGATCACCCTCCAGGTGATGATCGGCGGCCTGCGCGCCGCCTGCGAGGAGATGGGCGCAACCCTGATCCGCTCCGCCTACTCGGCCAACATCAAGGAGCGCCAGGACTGCTCGACGGCGCTGTTCGACGCCGGCGGCGAGCTCGTGATGCAGGCCGAGCACATCCCGGTCCACCTCGGCTCGATGCCCGACGCGGTCGCCGCCGTGCTCGACCTCGAACAGCGGCCGGGAGAGTCCTGGGTCCTCAACGACCCCTTCCGCGGCGGGACGCACCTTCCCGACATAACCATCGTCTCCCCGGTCTTCATCGGCGGGATGCTGCTCGGCTTTGCCGCCTGCCGCGCCCATCACGCCGACGTCGGCGGCCCGACTCCCGCGGGAATGCCCGCCAACTCGACCCGGCTCGAGGACGAGGGAGTGGTGATCCCGCCGATGCCGGCGAGCATGCACGAGCTCCGCGACATCGCCGCGCGGATGCGCTTCCCCGAGCAGCGGCTCGCCGACCTCCGCGCCCAGCGGGCCGCGAACCGGGTCGGCGCCGAGCGCCTCACCGAGCTCGCGCGGCGCCACGGGATCGACCGCCTGCGCGCCGGGATGGCCGAGATCCTCGCCTACGCCGAGCGCCGGACGCGCGCCGCCCTCGCCGCCCTGCCCGACGGCACCCACCGGGCCGAGGACGTCCTCGAGGACGACGCCGGGGGCCCCCCGCGCGACATCGTCCTCCGGGTCGAGGCGACGATCGCCGGCGACTCGCTCAGGCTCGACTTCGCAGGCACCGACCCGCAGGTCGGCGGCAACCTCAACTGCCCGCTCTCGGTGACCAAGTCAGCGGCGTACTTCGCCATCCGGGTACTGACCGACCCCGACGCCCCGCCCTCCGCCGGCGCCTATCGCCCGATCGAGGTCCTGGCCCCGGAGGGGTGTCTGCTGAACGCCCGCGAGCCGGCGGCCGTCGCCGCCGGCAACGTCGAGACCTCTAGTCGTGTCGCCGACCTCGTCATCAGCGCCCTCGCCGGCGCCCGCCCGGTCCCGGCCCAGGGGCAGGGAACGATGAACAACCTGACCCTCGCAAACGAGGAGTTCGCCTACTACGAGACGATCGGCGGTGGCCAGGGCGCCTGCCCCGACGCCGATGGCCCGAGCGCGATCCACGTCGCGATGTCGAACACCCTGAACACCCCGACCGAGGCGCTCGAGGCCGAATTCCCGCTCCGGGTCCGCGAGCTCTCGATCCGGCGCGGCAGCGGTGGCGACGGCGAGCGCGCCGGCGGCGACGGGATCGTCCGCGAGATCGAGGCGCTGGCCCCGATGCGATTCACACTGATCACCGAGCGCCGCCGCCATCCCCCGCGGGGCCGCGGCGGCGGCTCCGACGGGGCGCCCGGGCGCAACCTCCTGAACGGCGCCGAGCTGTCCGGGAAGGTCGAGGGTGACATCGATCACGGAGACGTGCTGAGGATCGAGACCCCAGGCGGCGGAGGGCGTTCTTAACGAAAGCTCGATTTTGAGATTCGGCGCTCCTGGTCTAGAATGCCGGGCCTTGGACGGGGCTTCCGCCTGGACTGTGTTCCGGGGCGCCTTCCTCCCCAGTCGCGGAATTATTCGACTCTCAGGTACTGCTTTCAAATGCCGATCGCTTTAAAGGAATGGGCCGTGACGGTCCGCGCTCTCGCCGAGGGCGAGCAACTGCTGACCCTTCGCAAGGGGGGAATCCGCGAGGAGAACAAGCACTTCGAGCTCGACCACGAGCGCTTCTTCCTCTACCCGACCTTCGACCATCAGCGGAACAACCTGGTCCGCGAGTCCCACCACCCCGAGCTCCGGCGCGCCCTCGAGGAGGGTGTCTGGCCCGATGAGGACCCGCCGCCGCGGGCGCTCCTTCAGGACGGCGGCATTCCGCAGCCGGACCGTGTCCGACTCCGCTGCTGGGCCGAGGTGACCGATCACTTCACGATCAACAGCCCGCGCGCGGTCGACGACCTCTCTCCGTTCTACGTCTGGACGCCGGACTATGCCGAGAAGAGGCTCAACTGGAAGCGGCGCCACCCGCTTCACATCCTCCTGCTGCGGGTCCACAGGATCCCCCGCCCGGTGACCGTCCGCGTCCGCGACGAGTACCACGGCTGCCACTCATGGGTCGAGATCGACCGGGAACTGCCGTTCGAGGGCACCCCGGTGATGGCGGACGAAGAGTACGAGCGCGCCCGCCAGGAGATCCAGGCGGTCTGCGCCGACCGCGAGCCCGCACTGGTCTGAGCCGCCTGCCGGAGTAGCCTCGCCTGCGATGCCGTGGGTCGAGACGAATTCGCTGAGCTTCACGGCGAGGCACGACAGCGGTGACACCGCCTTCGCCGAGGGCACCCTCGATCGGATGGAGGAACTCCGGCTGAGGCTCGAGGACCGCTTCGCGGTCGTCCCGGGCGAAGTCACGGTCGTCGTCCACACCAACCCGGCGTTGCTCTCCCTGGCGCACCCATTCCTGCCGGCCGCGCGCTGGTCCGCGGCCCCGGCGGGGCGGCGCTACCTCGCCGGCTGGGCGATGGCAAATGAGCTGCATGTCCTCAACGACCTCCACATGGAACGCCGCGCCGCCGGCGACGACTCGCACGAGGCTCTGCGGGGCACCGCCGAGCGGCTCTACGCCCAGCTCGTGATCGCCGCCAACAACCCCGATCTTCCGCCCTCCTGGACGCCGCGCCGGTTCGCGCGCTATCTCGGCTGGGCCTGGCTGGTGGAGGGCGCCGCGCAGTACTTCTCCCGCCAGGTCGGTCTCTACCGGGCCGCGGTCATCCGGCGCCTGCGCGAGAGCGCCCGGCCCTCCTTCCCCCCATCGCGGCGGGACGCGGTGATCCTCGGCGGCACGATCTTCGACCTGCTCGAGACCGAGCGCGGGCCCGAGGCCTGCGAGCGGTTGGCGCTGGAGCTGCTGCCGGGCGGGAGCCGCCCGACCCTCGAAGCGGCCTTCGACGCCCGCTCGGCCGATATCGAGGACGCCTGGCGCGACTACCTGCGCTCGATCGCCAGGCCCGCCCCCGAGTAGGGGGTCGGTTTTCCGCCCGCAGGATGGCGGCCCGCCCCAATAGCCGGGCGGTCCCCGCGCGGAGATCATCGCCGCATGAAAAAACTTATCCAGCAGCGCATCCCGATCCTGCTCACCCTCTCCCTCGCCGTCGTCGCGCCGGCATCGGCCATTGCCGCCTGCACGCCCGACGCGGCCGACAAGCCCGACCTCGGCTTCGTCGACTCCAATTGCGACGGTATCGACGGCGACAAGGCCACGGCGATCTTCGTCGCGCCCGGCGGCAGCGACGCCAACGACGGCAGCTTCGGCCACCCGATGGCCACCGTCACGGCGGCCGTCGTCGCGGCCCTCGCGGCCCACAGGGACGTCTATGTCGCGGCCGGGACCTACAGCGGCAAGGTCTCGATCCTCGGCGGCACCGGCGGGATCGGCATCTACGGCGGCTATGACCCGGCCACCTGGGCCCGCTCGGCGGCCAACCTCACGACCCTCCAGGCTGCGCACCAGGTGGTCACGGTCGCGGTCCCCGGGATCGTCCTGCAGATGCTGACGATCAAGGGGATCTACGAAGGGTCGACCTCCTATGGCGTCCGCGCCTGGAATCAGGGCGGGTTCGCGCTCAGCAGGGTCACCGTCGAACCTGCCGCCGGCGGCAACGGCTCCGACGGCGCCAACGCCTACCAGAGCCCACCGGAAGCCGCGCCAAACGGCAAGCAGGGCGGCGGCAACCCCAACTGCGACCCGAATGCGCTGAAGGGGACCTTCAACCCGGGCGCCAAGGGCGGCGAAGCGCCTGGCCTGCTCTCCGGCGGGACCGGGGGCGATTGGTTCAAACCGTATCCCTACAGCGGCACCAACGGCCAGGGTGACCCCGGTGTCGGCGGCGGAATCGGCGGCGAAATGTACTGGCCCGGCGGCCTTGGCTCGCCCGGCCTCACGGGCTCGCCGGGTCTTCCCGGCCTCGACAGCCTGAACCGGGCGGCATTGATCTACGCACCGATGCCGGGGACCGATGCCGGCGGCGGCACCCGCGGCGCCGGCGGCGGCGGAGGGGGAATGGGCGCCGACACCTGTATCCCCGGCTCCGGCGGCGGCGCCGGAGGGCGGCCAGGGAGCGGCGGCAAGGGCGGCTCCGGCGGCGGCGGCTCGATCGGCGTCTTCGTCGGCGAAGGCGCCCACGCGCTGATCCTCGACGGCTCCGCGATCCACGCCGGCGGCGGCGGCAAGGGCGGCTCCGGCGGCCTCGGCCAGCCCGGCGGCGCCGGCGGCGAAGGCGGCGAACCGGGAATCGACATCTACGACAACGGCGAATGGCCCGGAACCTCGGGCGGCCACGGCGGCAAGGGCGGCAACGGCGGCCAGGGCGGCGGCGGCGGCGCCTCGGTCGGCGTCCTCGCCGTCGACGCCCGCGCCACGGTCGCTCCCGACACGGCGATCACCGTGGGCAAGGGCGGCTACGGAGGGCAGGGTGGTCACATCGGATGGCAGGGCGTCTCCCGGCCGACCTCCGAGCTGACGACGCTGAACGGGAGCCTGCCGGCCGTCGGCGACTTCGACGGCGACGGCCTCAACGACGAAGTCGACGCCTGCCCAATCCTCGCCGGCGCCGGCAACGGCTGCCCGAGCCCGGCGGCCGGGCCCACCGCCGGCTCCGGTCACGCCTCGCAATCGGGCGCCGCCGCGATCAGCGTTCTCCCGGACATGAGCTGCCTGCCGAAGGCGGCCTTCACGGTCAAGCTCGATCCCCGCAAGTCACATGTGAAGAGCGCGAAGCTGACCCTCGATGGCCACAGGCTGAAGCTCGTCAAGGGCAGGCGACGCTGGTCCGCCAGGGTCGACCTCAGCCACAGCAACCGGTCGAGCCACACGCTGACGATCAGGGGCAAGCTGAGCGACGGGCGGAGCTTCAAGCAGACCCGTCACTACCGGACCTGCGCGCGCTGACAGCGAAAAATCCCCCGCGCTACTCGGTGCCGGGCGTCCCCTCCAACACCTCGCGGGCCTGGTCGGCAATCTCTTCGGCGACCAGGACTTCCCGGGGGCCGGCGGCGAGGAAGTCGGGGACGTCGAAACCCGCCGCCCGCCGCAGCAGGCTCGGGATCCCGTTCTCGGAGAGCAGGCCCTGGATCATTTCCCCCTCCGCCTGCTGCTGGGCGTAGGCGACCTTCACCAGCTTTTTCTCACTCGACATCGAGAGCAGTCTCCTCGATCCCGCCGTCGCGGATCCAGAATCCCTGCACGGCGGGGGCGTCGGAGTCGGCGAGGGAAGCGATGAGGTAAACCGCATCGGGCCAACCGGCGAGGTTGACGTCGGTCTGCGAGGGGTACGCGGGGGACTTCGTGTGCGAGTGGTAGATCGCGACCAGGTCCTCTCCCGCCCCTTCGATCCTCTGCATCAGCCGGAACTGTTCCTTCGCGTCGATCGAGTAACGCAGCGGGCTCGCCTCGGCGTTCTCGGCCCTGTAGACCGTCCGCGCCTCACCGTCGCTGCCGCCGACCATCCCGCAGCACTCGTTTGGCAGATCCTCGCGCGCGTGCGCGACGATCTCGTCGACCAGGCTCCGGGCGATCCGCATCGCGGCGAGGCTAGCGGACGGGCCGAGCTACCACCAGACGGTGGAGTCGAGGTTCTCGATCTCCTCGATCGGCTTGGTGTAGACGCCGGATGAGAGGTACTTCCAGCCGTCGTCGGGGATCAGGAAGACGACGTTGCCGCCGTCGAGCTCGCCGGCGATCCGGACCGCGATCGCCGCGATCGCCCCGGCGGAGACGCCGGCGAAGATGCCTTCCTCATCGAGGAGGCGCCTCGTCCAGATGACCGCGTCGCGGTTGGAGACCATGATTTTGCGATCGATCAGGGAGAGATCGATGATCGGCGGGATGAACCCGTCATCGAGCGATCGCAACCCGTGCACCATCTCGCCCTGCATCGGCTCGGCCGCGACGATCAGCGTCTCTGGATTCTGCTCCTTGAGGCGCCGCCCGTTGCCCATCAGGGTTCCGCCGGTCCCGAGGCCGCCGACGAACGCCGCGACCTCGTCGAGCTCTTCGAGGATCTCGACCGCGGTGCCCTCGTAGTGGGCGCGCGGGTTGGCCTCGTTGCCGTACTGATAGGGCATGTAGTACTGGGGGTCATCGGCCATCTCGAGCGCGACCTCGACGGCGCCGTTCGATCCCTTCGCCCCCTCTGAGTAGACGATCTCCGCGCCGTACATCTCGAGCAGCTGGGTCCGCTCGGCCGTGACGTTGTCGGGCATCACGACCTTCAGCGGGTAGCCCTTGCGGCGGCAGATCATCGCCAGCGAGATGCCGGTGTTGCCGGAGGTCGGCTCGAGGATGGTCCTGCCGGGGTCGATCAGCCCGTCGGCCTCGGCCGACTCGATCATCGACTTCGCGACCCTGTCCTTGACCGAGCCGGTCGGGTTACGACCCTCGAGTTTGGCGAAGATCTTCACCCCGGGTTTCGGCGAGAGGCCCGGGAGCTCGACCAGCGGCGTGTGCCCGATCGACTCGACGATGTCGCCAAAGCGCCCCCCGCAGGGTCGGTTGAGTAACTCGTCGCGCGCCATCGAGATCCCTTACTTCAAAAAGTATAGCCGCGGGTCGGCAATGCACCTGGGTTGCGGAAAGATCGTGGAAAGGGGTATTTTCGCCGCGTCCGCCCGAATCATCGAACGGAGGCAAACCCTGATGGGAAGATCCCGGCTAACCGTATTGATCCTTGCGCTCGTCGTGTCCGCGGCCGCGCTCGTCGCCGCCGGATGCGGCAGCAGCAGCAGCGAAAGCACAACCGGCGGGGGTGGCGGTGGCGAAAAGCTCACGGTCGGCTCCGATGTCCCCTATCCGCCGTTCGAGGAATTCGGCCAGACCAAGACCGAATTCAAAGGCTTCGACGTCGAACTGATGGAAGCGATAGGAGAAAAGATCGGGCGCGAACCCGAATTCACCGATACCTCCTTCGACACGATCTTCGTCGATCTCGCGCAGGGCAAATTCGAAGCGGTCGCCTCGGCCACGACGATCACCGAAGAACGTGAAGAAACGGTCGACTTCACCGAACCGTATTACCAAGCGGAACAGGCGATCCTGGTCAAAGAAGGAGGCAAGATCGACTCGGTTGAAGCGATGAACGGGGCGACGATCGGCGCCCAGAAGGGCACGACTGGTGCCGAATTCGTCGAAGAAAACGTCGAAGGGGGCGAACTCCGCACCTATCCGCAGGGGCCCGACGCGGTCAACGCGCTGAAGTCGGGAGTCGTCGAAGCGGTCGTGATCGACATCCCGGTGGCGGAAAACGCGGTCAAGAACACGACCGGGATCGAAGTCTCAACACCGATTCCGACCGAAGAAGAATATGGCTTCGCGGTCGGCAAAAACGAGGAACCCCTGCTCGAAGAACTGAACGAAGGCCTGGCCGAAGTGAAGGAAGATGGGACCTACACGAAAATCTACGAAAAGTATTTCCACCGGGCGCCCGCCAAGGAAATTCTCGAAGTGAAAGGCAGCGAAGGGACCTAGCGAAGCGCAACCCAGCGGCAGCGGAAGCGGTTGAAGAGGGGCGCCGGCAACGGCGCCCCTCTAGCGTTAGATGACCCAATTCGCCTGATCGAGGGAAGAGATGCAGGAATTCCTCAACCAGTTCTTCAACGTCGGCTTCATGCTCGATCACTTCGGCGAAGTCCTCGAAGGCTTCAGGATCAATCTCGAACTCTTCGCGATCTCGGCGCTCATCGCGCTCGCCTGGGGCCTGGTTCTGGCGCTGTTGCGACAGCTCCCGGGAAGGCCGGTGAAACCGATCCGCGGCCTGACGATCGCCTACATCGACGTCTTCCGGGCGGTCCCCCTCCTGATCCTAGTCCTGATGTTCGGCCTCGGAATCCCATCGCTCAGCTTCCTGCCCGAAACCCTGCGGCTGCCGCACTGGTTCGGCAAGCCGGACTCCTTCTGGCTCGGGTCGCTGGCGCTGGTCGTCACCTACGGCGCCTACATGGCGGAGGTCTACCGGGCCGGCATCGAAGCGGTTCCCGGCGGCCAGATGGAGGCGGCGCGATCGCTCGGACTGAGCCATTTTCAGTCGATGCGCAACGTGATCGTCCCGCAGGCGGTGCGGAAGATCCCGGCGCCGATGCTGAACGAACTGATCGCCCTGCTCAAGGACACGACCCTGGTCAGTGTCATCGCCCTGAACGAGGTGATCCAGACATCGACCGACATCCAGACCCGCACCTACAACGCCTCGGCTCTGACTCTCGGCGCCCTGATGTTCCTCGTGATCATCCTTCCAGCCGCTCGGCTGGTCGACAAACTGATCGCGCGCAACAGGGGCAAGGTCACGCGCGGCTCCCACATCGAGGTCGCCTGAGATGGCCGAGCCGCTGCTGAAGCTCGACGGCATCCACAAGCGCTTCGGCGACCTCGAGGTTCTTCGCGGCATCGATCTCGAGGTCGCGAAAGGCGAAGTTCTCTGCGTGATCGGCCCGAGCGGGTCCGGGAAGAGCACGATGCTGCGCTGCATCAACCTCCTCGAGCCGCCCGAGGAGGGTGAGATCTACCTCGAGGGCCACGACATCTGCAGGGGGCCCGGGTCCGGCGAGGGCGAGTCGGGCTGGGACGTCAACTTCCTCCGCCAGCGGGTCGGGATGGTCTTCCAGCAGTTCAACCTCTTCCCCCACCGCACAGCGCTTCAGAACGTGACGATGGCTCCGGAAAAGGCTCTCGGCCGCCCCCGCCAGGAGGCGCGGGAGAAGGGCACGGCGCTGCTGCAGCGGGTCGGTCTGTCCGACAAGCTCGACCAGTACCCCGAACGACTATCGGGCGGCCAGCAGCAGCGGGTCGCGATCGCCCGGGCGCTGGCGATGGACCCGCACCTGATGCTGTTCGACGAGGTCACCAGCGCGCTCGACCCGGAGCTCGTCAAGGAGGTCCTCGACGTGATCAGGGAGCTGGTCGACGAGGGGATGACGATGATCGTCGTCACCCACGAGATGGGGTTCGCCCGCGACGTCGGCGACAGGATCGTCTTCATGGACGCCGGCGCGATCGTCGAGGAAGGACCGCCCGCGCGGGTGCTCGACGAACCTCACGAGGAGCGCACGAAGCGCTTCCTCGGCCTCGTGCTCGCACACTAGGGACGGATCAGCGGCCGCCGGCCATCGCCGGCAGGATCACGACCGTGTCGGCCTCGGCGACCCCGGTGTCGAGACCGTCCAGCACCCGCACGTCCTCGTCGTTGAGGTAGACGTTCACGTAGCGGTTGAGGTCGCCGTCGGGGCCGAACAGCTGCTCCTCGGTGGCCGGGTGCTCGGCGGTCAGCGAGCGCAGGACCTCGCCGACGTCGGAGCCGGCCGCCTCGACCTCGGACGCGCCGCCGGTGTGCTGCCTCAGGACAGGGGGAATCCTCACCGTCGCCATCTCGACCGGGAACCTACCGGGTTCAGCCGGCGCAGAAGGCCTCGTAGTCGGGGAACTTCCCCAGCTCCGAGTCGGGTATCTCGGGGGCGTTGGGCCCGCAGATCGGGCACTCGGGGTCGCGGCGGACCTTGAGCTCGGTGAAGCGGGTGCCGAGCGCCTCGTAGAGGAGCAGCCGCCCGATCAGCGGCTCGCCGATCCCGAGCACGAGCTTGATCACCTCGTTGGCCTGGAGCGTGCCCATCGTCCCCGCCATCACGCCGAGGACCCCGTTGGCGGAACAGCTCGGCGCCAGCTCGGCCGGCGGCGGGGTCGGGTAGAGGCAGCGATAGCACGGCCCCTCGAACGGGACGAAGGTCGAGATCTGGCCGTCGAAGCTGAGGATCGAGGCCGAGACGACCGGCTTGCGGAGCCGGACCGAGGCGTCGTTGAGGAGGTAGCGGGTCGGGAAGTTGTCGGCGCCGTCGACGATCACGTCGTAGTCGCGGATCAGGTCGAGGATGTTGCCGGCGTCGAGGCGGAGGTTGTGCTCGACGACGTCGACGTCTGGGTTGAGCGCCTCGATCGTCTTCCGCGCCGAGGAGGTCTTCGGCTCGCCGATCCGTTCGGTGTTGTGGATCACCTGGCGCTGCAGGTTCGAGGCGTCGACGACGTCGTCGTCGACGAGGCCGAGGGTGCCGATCCCGGCGGCGGCGAGGTAGAGGGCGGTCGGCGCGCCGAGGCCGCCGGCGCCGATCAGCAGCACCTTGGCGTTGAGGAGCTTGATCTGGCCGTCGACCCCGACCTCGGGGAGAAGCGTGTGCCGCGAGTAGCGGTCGCGCTGCTCCGGCGTCATCCCGGTCGCGGCGACGACCGGCAGCCCCTGCTCCTGCCAGGCGAGGATCCCGCCGGCCATCGAGGCGACGTTCTCGTAGCCGAGCTCCTGCATCTGCTCGGCCGCCTTGAAGGAGCGATTGCCGCTTCGGCAGTAGAGGATCGTGCGGGCGGATTTGTCGGGCGCGGCCTCGGCGATCTCGTCGGCGAGCAGGCCCGGCGGGACCAGCTTGCCCCTCTCGAGGTGGGCCTCCTGGTACTCGTGCGGCTCGCGGGTGTCGATCAGGACGACATCGCCGCCCTCGATCTCAGCCGCCGCCTCGAACGCCTCGATCTCCTCGATCTGCTGCTTGGTCTGCGCGCTGGTGGCCATCTGGTCAAATCCCCGAATCCGGATCGGCTTTTACTTCAATAAGTATAGCGCCCGGATTCGGGGACGAGACTTCTCAGCCGAGACTTGGGCGCATCTGGCGCAGGCGGCGGACGCGCTCCTCGATCGGCGGGTGGGTCGAGAACAGCCTCGAGAGCCCACCGCCCGAGAACGGCTTCACGATGTACAGCGGCTCGGCGGCCTGATTGACTTCCATCGGAATCGCTTCCGCCCCCTGCTCGAGCCGCAGCAGGGCGCTCGCCAGCGACTCCGGGTTGCCACAGATCTCGGCACCGCCGGCGTCGGCCGCGTACTCGCGCTGGCGCGAGATCGAGAGCTGGATGATCGAGGCCGCGATCGGCGCCAGCAGGACAAGCGCCAGCGACGCGACGAGGCCGAGCGGCGAGTTGTCGTCGTTGCCGAACCACAGCAGCATGTAGGCGATGTAGGTGATCGCGCCGCCGATCGCCGAGGCGACCGACTGGATCAGGATGTCGCGGTGCTGGACGTGCGCGAGCTCGTGGGCGAGAACGCCGCGCAGCTCGTCCTCGGAGAGGAGTTTGGTGATCCCCTGCGTCACAGCGACCGCAGCGTGCTTTGGGTTGCGCCCGGTCGCGAAGGCGTTCGGCTGTTCCTGGGGAATGATGTAGAGGCGCGGCATCGGCAGGCCGGCGCGGGTCGTCAGTTCGCGGACGATCTGGTAGATCCGCGGCGCTTCGGACTCATCGAGCGGCTTGGCGCCGCTCATTTTCAGAGCCAGTTTGTCGCTGAAGAAATATGAGCCGAGGTTGAGCAGAAGGCCGATGAAGAGGAAGGTGAGGGCCGTTTCGGGCCCGCCTATGAGGGCGCCGATCACGACCAGCAGCCCGGTGAGCGAGGCCAGCAGGATCGTCGTGCGGATCGTCGCGCCGAAAGTGGATTGCTTGGTGGTGGTCATCGCTTTCGCTCCTGGTCGGATTGAGTGGGTAGGAGTATTGCCGGGGCACTCGGAATGGCCAATGGGTGGCAACCCCTATTCGCCCACCCTGCGCTGCCCAGGCGGGATCGGCGGCTCTACGCTTGGCCGATGCGATCGAGGAGGCTCCGCTGAGCACCGCCGCCATCGTCGTGCTCGCGGTCGTCGCGGCGGGGCTCGCCGCCGCCCTCGTCGCCCAGCGGCGGCGCTTCGCGCCGCTCGAGGACCTGATCGAGGAGATGGAGAAGGTGGACCTGAGCCGGCCCGGGCCGGTGCTGCCGGCCTCGATAGACGGCGTCGGCGAGACCGAGGAGGTCGAGCGCCTCGAGCTCGCCTTCCTGCGGATGATGAACCGGCTCGAGGCCGAGCGGCGGCGGGCAGGGTCCGCCGCCCTTCGCGCTCAGGAGGAGGAGCGGGCGCGGGTCGCCCGCGACCTCCACGACGAGGTCAACCAGTCTCTGACCGGGCTGCTGCTCCGACTCGAGGCGGTCCGCGAGGTGGCGCCGCCGCAGCTCGCCGCGGAGGTCGACGAGACGAAGGCCCTCGCCAACCAGGCGATGCGGGAGCTGCTCGCCCTCGCCCGCCAGCTGCGACCGACCGCGCTCGACGACCTCGGCCTCACCGCGGCGATCGCGGGCCAGGTCGAGCAGCTCGCGCGCCCAGGGCTCGAGGCGGTGCTGGAGACCGACGGAGACTTCTCCGACCTCGACCCCGATGTCCAGCTCGTCGTCTACCGGGTCGCCCAGGAGGCGCTGTCGAACGCCGCCCGCCACAGCGACGCCGATCGGATCGACGTGAGGCTGCGGCGATCCGGACCTGGGGTCGAGCTCGAGGTCGCCGACGACGGCCGCGGCTTCGCCTTCGAGGAGTCCGAGCGCGGCCTCGGCATCGGCGGCATGCGCGAGCGGGCGCTGCTCGTCGGCGCCGAGCTGACGATCGAGTCGCGCCCGGGTCAGGGGACGACCGTGCGGCTGGAGGTCGGACGAACTCTCAGCGACGGCCACGAAGAGCCCTGAGCACCGTCTTCCATGAATGCCTGGCGTCCGCGGTGAGAGAGGTAGCTGTCGGTCTCGACCACCACCCGCTCCACGCTCCAGAGGAAATCGACGAGATGGCGGCCGATCGGGACATTGACTTCGGGAGTCGGGACCCGATGGCGGGCGCAGAGCCGCAGGAAGTCCGCCTCGAGGTCGCTCCTGGTTCTATCTGAGCGATCGTCTTCGGCGAGCGGAAGGCCGAGCACATTGGCCTGGCGGATTGCCCGGTTCGGCTCGCGCTCGAAGACAGCGCCCGGAAGGGCGGATGCTAGTGCCAGCCGCAGGTCCGCGATCGTCCGATCGGGAGTCGTGATCGAAAACCGCCCAGCAGCGTTACCTCCGTCGGCGCGAGCGTGGCCGATCGGTGGACCCGCAGGCCGCGCCGTCGCTTCCTTCCGTCGCATCCCACAACCAGCACGTCGACGGGTCCTCCCTCTCCCGGAAGAAGTTCCCACCGGCCACACATCCAGGACCGAACTGCTCTCACGGCGGCTGCCGCCACCGACCGCGAGGACAGCGGCCATCGCCCGTTCCTCGGCTGTCTTCGCTGATGCCAAGTCGCTTCAGCTGAGAAGTTGAGACCGCCCCATGCTGGCGCCCCGCGAGCTTCGCCAGCGCCCGGTCCAGCCTGGCGCTTTTCCCGTCCATTTCACGGGTTGGTCGCCAACCCCCTCCGACTCGCTCCCCCGGTTGCGAGACTTGTGACGCTGATGCGCGTCCTGATCGCAGATGACCACGGGATCGTTCGCTCCGGGCTGCGCCTGCTGCTCGAGCGGCAGCCGGACATCGATGTGATCGGCGAGGCGGCCGACGGCGCCGAGGCGCGCGAACTGGCGATCCGCGAGCGGCCTGACCTGGCGATCCTCGATGTGCGGATGCCGAAGCTGACCGGATTGCAGGCGACACGCGAGATACGGGAGCAGGCGCCCGAGGTCTCGGTCCTGATCCTCTCGATGCACGACGACGAGCGCTACCTTTTCGAGGCGCTGAAGGCGGGCGCGTCCGGCTATGTCCTCAAGGCGCAGGCGGACACCGACCTGCTGGCCGCGATCCGGGCGGTCGATCGCGGCGAGCCGTTCCTCACTCCCGAGGCGCAGCGATCGCTGATCAAGGACGTGCTCGAGCGAGGCTCGGCCGGCGAGGAGGAGCTGACACCGCGCGAGGAGGAGATCGTGAAGCTGGTCGCCGAGGCGAACACGACGAAGGAGATCGCGGCGATCCTCCACCTCTCCGAGAAGACGGTCGAGAACCACCGGGCCAACGCGATGCGGAAGCTGGGGATGCGGGACCGGGTCGAGCTGGTCCGCTACGCGATCCGCCGCGGCCTGATCGAGCCCTGAGCCTGCCGAGGCCGCGGTTTTGCTTGACTGGGAGGCCCAGTCCGATGATGGAGGCCAACGGACAGTTCCAGGAGAAGCGGTGGCTGGCACTGATCCTGCTCTGCTCGGCCCAGTTCGTCGTCGTCCTCGACGCGTCGATCGTCAACGTCGCGCTGCCCTCGATCGGCAGGGCGCTCGACTTCTCGCAGGAAAACCTGCCCTGGGTCGTCAACGCCTACGTCCTCACCTTCGGCGGCTTTCTCCTGCTCGGCGGCCGCACCGCCGACCTCCTCGGCCGCCGGCGAGTCTTCATGGCCGGCCTGCTTGTGGTCGGCATCGCTTCGCTGCTCGCCGGGTTCGCCGCGACCGAGGGCCAGCTGATCGCCGCCCGCGCCGCCCAGGGTCTCGGCGCCGCGATCATCT
Source organism: uncultured Solirubrobacterales bacterium (assembly GCA_963737575.1). Classification (GTDB taxonomy): domain Bacteria; phylum Actinomycetota; class Thermoleophilia; order Solirubrobacterales; family 70-9; genus VRUE01. The sequence continues at coordinate 165,435 of CAVTTJ010000008.1, read as the reverse complement.
CGCCCGCGGCGCTCTCGATCGTCACTACCACCTTCAGCGACGGCGCCGAGCGCAACAGGGCGTTGGGCGTCTGGGGCGCGGTCGCCGGCTCCGGGGGAGCCGCCGGCGTGCTCCTCGGCGGCGTCCTCACCGAAGGCCTCGGTTGGGAGTGGGTCCTCTGGGTCAACGTCCCCGTCAGCCTCGCCGCTTTCGCCTTCACCCCGAGCCTGATCGCCGAAAGCCGTGAGGAGGCGAGGACCCGGGCCTTCGACGCCGCCGGCGCCATCACCGTCACCGCGGGCCTCTCGATCCTCGTCTATGCGCTGGTCGACGCCAACAGCGCCGGCTGGGGGTCGTTCCAGACGATCGGCCTGATCGCGTTTTCGGCGATTCTGCTGGCGACGTTCGTCGCGATCGAGCTGCGCTCGGCGAAGCCGTTGGTGCCGTTCTCTATCTTCCGGATCCGGACCCTGACCGGAGCCAACGTCGTCGGCCTCCTGGTCGGGGCGTCGCTGTTCTCGATGTTCTTCTTCATCACCCTCTACATGCAGCAGGTGCTCGGCTACAGCCCGATCCACGCCGGCCTCTCCTACCTGCCGTTGGCGCTGGTGATCATGGCCTCCGCCGGGATCGCCTCTCAGCTCGTCACCAAAGTCGGCTACAAGCCGGTGCTGGCCGCCGGGATGCTCTTCATCGTCGCCGGCCTGCTGTGGTTCAGCCAGATCTCGGTCGGGGGCGGGTTCCTCACCGACATCCTCGGCCCCTCCGTACTCGCCGCGGCAGGCCTCGGATTCGCCTTCGTCACGACGACGATCGCCGCCGTATCCGGCGTCCAGGAGCAGGAGGCCGGTCTCGCCAGCGGCCTGATCAACACCTCGCAGCAGATCGGCGGCGCGCTGGGGCTGGCGGTGCTCTCCGCGATCGCGATCGCCCGCACCGACCACGTGACGTCTGCGGGCAACGTGAGCCAGGTGACGGGGCTCACCGAGGGCTTCCAGTACGCGTTCCTCGGCGGCGCGGCGTTCGCGCTTGCCGGCTTCGTCCTGACGCTGGTCCTGATCCGCGGCGCCGACAGCCGCGCCCACGTCGAACTCGGCAAAGAGACCTCGGCCGAGGGCGCGTCGGCATAACCGACCGCTCTTGTAGGATTTAGAGAGATGCTGTTTTCGACCAAAGCCGAGTACGGGGTGCGCCTGATGGTCGAGCTCGGACGCCAGCCGAGCGCGGCGCCGATCTCGCTCAGCGCCGTCGCCGAGGCCGAGCGGTTGCCGCTCTCCTACCTCGAGCACCTCGTCGCCCGGCTGCGCAAGGCCGGGCTCGTGACCTCAACCCGCGGCGCTCACGGCGGCTACCGGCTGGCGATGCCGGCCGAGGAGATCTCCCTCGACGTCGTCGTCGAGGCGCTCGAAGGGCAGATCGCCCCGATGGAGTGCTTCCACGAGACCCCGGAGGGAAAGGTCCTCTGCTCGCACGAAAGCGACGGCGACCACGCCTGCGCGACGAAGCTGCTCTGGACCCGGGTCCAGGGCGGAGTCACCAAGGCGCTCGCCGGCACGACGCTCGCCGAGCTGGTCGAGTTCGCCGGCGGAGTTCCCGGTCCGACGGAGCGCGCGGCGCCGGTCGGCACCGCCGCCTAGCAACATGCGAGCGCGGTATTCCCCCCAAGAACCGAAACGGAGACGAATTGGCTGAGCTCGAGATACGGAACCTGCACGTGAGCGCCGAGGGCAAGGAGATCCTCCGCGGCCTCGATCTCGACGTCGAGAAGGGCAGGGTCCATGCTCTGATGGGCCCGAACGGATCGGGCAAGTCGACCCTCGCGAACGCGATCATGGGCCACCCCGCCTTCGAGGTGACTGACGGGACGATCACCTTCAAGGGCGAGGACGTGACAGTTGCCGCCCCGGACGTGCGCTCCCGCGCCGGCCTCTTCATGGCGTTCCAGTACCCGGTCGCGATCCCCGGCGTCTCGGTCAGCAAGTACCTGCGGATGATTCTCAACGCCCAGCGCGAGGCGCGTGGCGAGCCGGAGGTGAAGATCAAAGAGTTCGCGAAGACCGCCCAGGAGGCGATGGAGCTCGCCAACATCCCGAAAGAGTTCTCCAGCCGCTACCTCAACGACGGCTTCTCGGGCGGTGAGAAGAAGCGGATGGAGCTGCTGCAGCTGGCGCTTCTGCGGCCCGAGATCGCCGTCCTCGACGAGACCGACTCCGGCCTCGACATCGACGCACTGCGGACGGTCGCCGAGGGTGTCAACAAATTCGCCGGACCCGACATGGGCGTCCTGATCATCACCCACTACCAGCGGATCCTCCACATGGTGAAGCCGGACTTCGTCCACGTCATGTTCGAGGGGCGGATCGTCAAAGAGGGCGGTCCGGAGCTCGTCGAGCAGCTCGAGGAGAAGGGCTACGGCTGGATCCGCGAGGAGGTAGAGGCGGCTGCCTAGCCTCGGGTGAGCATGGAGCCGGCGACGACAAAAGCCTCCCGCGCGCCGGCTTTCCCGATCGAGAAGGTCCGCGCCTCCTTCCCGGCGCTCGAGCGCGAGGTCAACGGCGTTCCCGTCGCCTACCTCGACAGCGGCGCCAGCGCCCAGCGGGTGCTGGCTTCGATCCAGGCCGTCGACCGCTACGAGCGCAGGCAGCACTCCAATGTGCACCGCGGCTCGCACACGATGTCGGCCGAGGCGACGGCGGCCTACGAGGGCGCGCGGGCGACCGTCGCCGACCACATCGGCGCCGCCGACCGGCGCGAGGTCGTCTTCGTCCGCAACGCGACCGAGGCGATCAACCTCGTCGCCCGGGCCTGGGGTGACGCCAACGTCGGCGCGGGCGACAGGATCGTCCTCACCGAGATGGAGCACCACTCAAACATCGTGCCCTGGCAGCAGCTGGCCGATCGGGCCGGCGCCAAGATCGATTGGGTCCCGGTCACCGACGAGGGATTGCTCGAGATGGGCACCCTGGCCGAGCTGCTCGAACGGGGGCCGAAGCTCGTCGCCGTGACACACATCTCGAATGTCCTCGGCACCGAGAACCCGATCGCCGAGATCTCCCGCCTTGCCCACGATGCCGGAGCGCTGATCCTGGCCGACGGCGCCCAGGCGGCGCCGAAGATGCCGCTCGACGTTGCCGAGCTGGGAGTCGACTTCTACGCGATCACCGGCCACAAGCTCTACGCGCCGACCGGGATCGGCGCACTCTGGGGGCGGCTCGACCTGCTGCGGGCGATGCCCCCCTTCCTCGGCGGCGGCTCGATGATCCGCAAGGTGACGAAGGAGGGGACGACCTTCGCCGACCCGCCGGCCCGCTTCGAGGCCGGGACTCCCGCGATCGCGCAGGCGATCGGGATGGCCTCGGCGCTGCGCTGGCTCGACGCCCTCGGGATGGATGCCGTGCTCGAGCACGAGCGCGAGATCGCCGATTACGCCCTGGCGAAGCTCGGAGAGGTCGACGGCCTGACGCTCTTCGGCCCGCCACGCGGGGCCGGCCGCGCCGGTCCGGTCTCCTTCGAGCTCGAGGGAGTTCACGCCCACGACGTCTCCGAGATCCTCGATCGCCACGGGGTGGCGGTCCGCGCCGGCCACCACTGCGCGCAGCCGCTGATGGACCGCCTCGGCGTCGCCGCGACGGCCCGCGCCAGCTTTGCCGTCCACACGATCCCCGAGGAGATCGACCGCCTGGTCGAGGGCCTCGAGGACGCGCGGCGCGTCTTCGGGCTCTAGGCATCTTTCGCCTCCAAAGGAAGGCGACGTTCCTGCAGTTGACCACCATAGTGGTCGTCAACTGCCGGGACGTCACGGCTACAGCCGGCCTCATCACTCTTACGCTCTCCTGAGGACGAGGCGGCTTCGCTAGCCTCGAAGCAATGGACGAGCTGTACCGCGAGCAGATCCTCGAGCACTACAAGCGGCCGCACAACTTCGGGCGGCTGGAGGAGCCCGACCTCGAGTACGAGGACAACAACCCGTTCTGCGGCGACGAGCAGCACGTGACCATCCGCCTCGGTGAGGACGGTCGGGTCGCCGAGGTCGCATTCGAGGGCAAGGGCTGCGCGATCTCGACCGCGGCCACCTCGCTACTGACCGACGAGCTCGTCGGCAAGAGCCGCGAGCAGGTTCTGCGGCTGCCGAAGGAGTTCGTCCTCGACCTGCTCGGGATCGATATCTCGGCGACGCGGATGAAGTGCGCGATGCTCGGCCTCAAGGTGGTCAAGAGCGCGAGTCTCGGCAAGGCCGCCGAATGGGAGGACGAGGGCGAGGCCGGCGACCCCGCAGAGGCGGTCTCCGACCTCGCTCCATCCGACGGCGGTTAGGCGCCGGGCTGCATCTCCGGGTCCGGCTGGATCACGGCGAAGAGGGCGCCGAACGGGTCTTTGACGACGGCGACCGTGCCCGCTTTTTCGATCTTTGTCGGGCCGAAGACCGCCTCGCCCCCCGCGCCCTCCGCCTGCGCGACGGTCGCCTCGGCATCCTCTACGGTGAAGTAGTCCAGCCAGTGGGCAGGAACCTCGGCCGGAGCGCGATCGGTGATGTCGATCATGCCGCCGAACGTCTCATCGCCGACCGTGATCGCCGTGTAGGTACCGGTCTGCTCGAACTCCTGGTCCTCGAACGTCCAGCCGAAGAGCGAGCCGTAGAAGGCCTTGGCGGCCTCCGGATCGCGGGTATTGAGCTCGGCCCAGTTGACGGCGCCGGTCTCTTTGACGACGCCGAAGCCGACGTTCGTGCCGCCCTGCCAGACGCCGAAGGCGGCACCCGTCGGGTCGGCGAGGACAGCCATCCTGCCGTAGTCGAGGACGCTCATCGGCTCGACGATGGCCTGGCCCCCGGCCTCCTTGGCCGCCGCCACCGTGGCGTCGGCGTCGTCGCTCGCGAAGTAGGTGAGCCAGGCGGGCGGCTGCCCCTCCTGCATCAGTTTCATCACTCCGCCGACGGCGCGGCCGTCGATCTGCGCCGTCCGATAGCCGCCGGTCTCCTCGGCGTTCTCGTCCTCGTGCAGCTCCCATCCGAACAACCGGCCGTAGAACTCTCCGGCGGCATCCTGGTCGGGCGTGCCGAGATCGATCCAGCACGGAGTGCCGGGCTTGAAGGTGGTTCTCTCGCTCATTGGTGCTCCTCTGGTTGAAGGCTTCTTCAGTACACGACCCCGGCTTGCGCCGAAAGTCATCGCCCCCCGATACTCCCTGTGCCCGGGTGCGCGATGAAAAAACCTCGTTACGGCGGATCGGCCGATCCGGCGCGGCCGCTAAAATCCGACCGTAGAAGTAGGATTAAGTCTCAACTCGCACTATTCATGGCGGGAGCAGGACGGAGCAACTCGAATCAAATGCCAGAGACCGCAGGAACATCGATCGCAGTTTGCCCGCTCGCCGAGCTGCAGCCCGGCAGCATGCGCCTTGTCGAGCACGAGGGGGTCAAGATCGGCGTTTTCAACTGCGACGGCACCCTCTACGCGATCGAGGACCGCTGCTCCCACGACGACGGGCCGCTCGCCGAGGGCGAGTTCGACGCCGGCGCCTGCACGGTCGAGTGCCCGCGCCATGGCTCTCTTTTCGACCTGACCACCGGCAGGCCGAAGACGCTCCCCGCCTATGCTCCGGTGCGGACGTTCACGGCGACCGTCGTGGACGACACCATCACCCTGGAGGTCGATCAGTAATGGCAACGCCCGAGGCTGTTGCGGAGAAAAAAGAGCTCGCCGGCATCAATGCCGACTACAAGGAGAAGTTCGGCTTCCACGATCCGGAGGGCGGTTACGCCTACAAGGCGCCGAAGGGCCTCTCGCGCGAGGTCGTCGAATCGATCTCCTCCTACAAGGACGAGCCGCAGTGGATGCGGGACTTCCGGCTGAAGGCGCTGAAGCACTTCGAAGAGCGTCCGACCCCGACCTGGGGCGGCAACCTCGGCCAGATCGACTTCGACGACATCCACTACTTCGTCCGCGCCTCGGAAAAGAACAGCCGCGACTGGAGCGAGGTCCCCGAGGACATCAAAAACACCTTCGACCGGCTCGGCATCCCAGAGGCGGAGCGCAAATTCCTCTCCGGCGTCGGCGCCCAGTACGAGTCCGAGGTGGTCTACCACCAGGTCAACGAGAAGCTCGAGGCCCAGGGTGTGATCTTCACCGACATGGACACCGCCCTGCGCGAGCACGAGGACCTCGTCCGCGAGTACTGGGCGACGGTGATCCCGCCCAACGACAACAAACTCGCCGCGCTCAACTCGGCCGTCTGGTCGGGCGGCTCCTTCGTCTACGTTCCCGCCGGGGTCAAGGTCGAGATGCCGCTGCAGGCCTACTTCCGGATCAACACCGAGAACATGGGCCAGTTCGAGCGGACGCTGATCATCGCCGAGGAGGGCTCCGACGTCCACTACATCGAGGGCTGCACGGCGCCGGTCTACTCGACCGACTCGCTGCACTCCGCGGTGGTCGAGATCGTCGCCAAACCGAGCTCGCGGGTCCGCTACACGACGGTCCAGAACTGGTCGCAGAACGTCTACAACCTCGTCACCAAGCGCGCCGTCGCCGAGGAGAAGGCGACGATGGAGTGGGTCGACTGCAACCTCGGCTCGAAACTGACGATGAAGTACCCCTCGATCTACCTGCTCGGGCCCGAAGCCCACGGCGAGATCCTCTCGATCGCCTTCGCCGGCGATGGCCAGCACCAGGACGCCGGCGGCAAGATCATCCACGCGGCGCCGCGGACCTCGTCCTCGATCTTCTCGAAGTCGATCTCGAAGGACGGCGGCCGCAGCACCTACCGCGGTCTGCTCGAGGTCGCCGACGGGGCGACCGAATCGCGCTCGAAGGTCGTCTGCGACGCGCTTCTCCTCGACGAGGACTCGCGCTCGGACACCTACCCGACGATCCGGATCGGCGAGAACGACGCCGACGTCGGCCACGAGGCGACCGTCTCGAAGATCGGCGACGAGCAGATCTTCTACCTCCAGAGCCACGGGCTCGACGAGGAGGAGGCCTCGAAGATGATCGTCAACGGGTTCATCGAGCCGGTCACCAAGGAGCTGCCGATGGAGTACGCGGTCGAGCTCAACCGGCTGATCGAGCTGCAGATGGAGGGCTCGATTGGCTGAGCTCGCGACCGAACCCGGATGGCTTGCAGAGAGGCGCCGTCAGGGCGCCTCTCTCGCGCAGGAGCTGCCGCTGCCCGACCACAAGGCGAAGGGGTGGGAATTCACCGACCTCTCCGACCTCGAGATCGACGCCTACGCACCGGGCGAGGCGGGTCCCTCGATCGAGGCGGCCGGGGAGGCGACGGTGGTCCCGCTCGCGACAGCGCTCGAGACCCACGAGGACCTGCTGCGCGAGCGGCTCGGGTCGCTGGTCCCGGCCGAGGACCCGTTCGTCGCCCGCAACGAGGCCTCCTGGCGCGACGGCGTCCTCGTTCACGTCCCGGCCGGCGTCAGGGTCGAGGAGCCGATCAGGCTCGAGATCCCGCTCGACGAGGACGGCGTCGCGATCGCCTGGCGGACCCTCGTCGTCATCGAGGAGGGCGCCGAGGCCGAGGTCTGGGAGCACTGGGCCTCGGCGAGCGACGAGACTGACGCGCTGCTCAACTCGGTGGTCGAGCTCCACGTCGGCCAGGCGGCAGCGCTGCGATACGTCAACACCCAGGACGTCTCCGAGCGGGCCTGGATCTTCGCCACCCAGCGGGCCGAGGTCGGGCGCGACGCCCGGCTCGACTGGACCGCGCTCGGGTTCGGATCGGGCCGCGGCAAGGTGCGGATGGAGACGAAGCTGGCGGGCGCCGGCTCCGAGGCGCGGGTGACCGGCGGCTACGCCGGCGGGCCGGGCCAGCACCTCGACTTCGACACGACCCAGGAGCACGCGGCCCCGAGCACGATCTCCGACCTCGCCTTCCGCGGCGTCCTCGCCGCCGGGGCGACGGCGGTCTGGCGCGGCATGATCCGGGTCGACCCCGGCGCCCAGCAGACCGATGCCTTCCAGGAGAGCCGCAACCTCCTGCTCTCCCCCGACGCCCACGCCGACGCGATCCCGGGCCTCGAGATCGAAGCCGACGACGTCCGCTGCACCCACGCCGCGGCGATCGCCCAGATCGACCGCGAGCAGCTCTTCTACCTCACCGCCCGCGGCCTCGACCCGGCCGAGGCGAAGGGCCTGATCATCGAAGGCTTCCTCGAGGCACTGGTCGAGCGGCTGCCCGAGGGCCAGGTCCGCGAGGACATCTCGGCCGCGCTTGAGCGCCGCCTCGCCGAGATTCTTTAGCGGCGGCGGTTGGCTCGGCGCTCGCTCCGTTCGGAGAGCTTGCTTCGTGTGAGCGAGAAGACGACGATCGCGACCGGCGGCAGGTAAAGGACCCAGAGCCAGTGGCCGACGTGGGCGAGAGGCAGCACGATCCCAAGGTACTCCGCCTGGAGAACCGACCAGCGAGCATCGCGATCTGATTCTCTGCGAGCGGCGCTGATTTTCCGCGCTGCCGCCGCCCCCGGACGCGAAGCGGAGGAGGCGGCGGAATACGGAGTCATCCGTTGGCGACCGAGAGCAGGTAGAGCCCGAAGCAGGTGAAGGCGACCATCACCGCCAGCATCCAGTACTGGGAGCGGGCGGCCTGGCGGTAGTCGCCCCAGAAGGCGGTGGCGCGGTCGTGGGCGAGCGTCAGGCCGAGGACGTGGCCGAGGACGAGGACTCCGACCTGGACGTACCAGATCTGATTCGCGGTGATCAACCTGAAGTTGATCGAGCCCGAGGCGGTGCCGAAGAGGTTGGTCGTCGTCGTGCCCAGCGGGTCCGATAGGAGGTAGGTGAACTGGGCCTGCTCCTGGAAGACGAAGAGGCTGAAGTAGTGCGCGACGAGGTAGGCGAAGGCGATCGGGATCAGGGTGTGGATGAACCCTTTTCGCAGTTTCTCCCGCGAGGGGGCTCCGTCGACGCTCGCCATGCCACGGACGCCGATCAGATAGACGAGGCCGACGCCGAGGAAGCTGAGGATCATGAAGATCGTGTCGGTGAGGCGAATCGCGGTGAGGCCGCCGATGCCGATGTCGGTCAGCCGTTCGAACAGCCATTCGATGCCGCCCTTGAAGGCGCCCTCCTGTGCGCCGTCGAAGGTGGTGCTGGCGATGGAGGCGATCACGACCGCCGCCGACCCCGGGATCGTCGCCCAGTGAACCGCGGCCGAGAACGGCCTCCTGACGCCGATCCTTCCTTCCTTCACCCCGAACGAGCCGAGCTGGGAGAGCATCCCGAAGTAGACCGAGAAGATCTCGCCCCGTTCGCACCACTCCTGGACCCCGAACAGCCCCATCATCGCCAGCGTGTAGACGCTGTAGACGAGGATCGCGACTGCGGTCACATGGGGATTGAGCCCGACCGCGACGCCACCGCTGCCGCCGTAGATGACCTCGAGCCAGACGAAGGCCATCAGCCCGATCGCGGCGGGCCAGCGCCCCACCCGTTCGGGATAGGGCAGGTGCGCCGGCCGCTCGCCGGCGATCGCCGAGAAGATCCCGCCGACGAATCGGCCGACCGCGCGCCAGGGGTTGAACGGCCTGAAGACGTCGCCGATCAGGACGCTGAACAGCGGGAAGCCGAGCCAGCAGGTGACGAAGATGAACGTCAGCGCGAAGTTCCGGTCCGGGGCTTCGGTCCCGTGCAGCCCGGCATAGACGGAGAAGCCGAGCAGGAAGACCGCGACCGCTCCGAACAGGACCTGGGCCGGGTAGCCGAGCAGCACACGCGAGAGCCCCGCTCCGAGAGGACGCCATCGTTCCTCCTCGAAGCGGGGCGCGCGCCAGGCGACCGAGAGCGCGAAGAAGGAGACGATCAGGACGATCGACGCCGTCCACGCGAACAGCCAGGCCGGCAGCGGCAGGTCCTGCCGCGACGCAAGCGCGTGCGCGAAGGGAAGGAAGCTGAAGCTCACGGGTTTACCCGCAGCTCCGCTATCTGTTCCTCAGCCGGGTGCACCTCGACGTCGTAGATGCCTTCGAGTTCAGCCGGGAACGAGACGGTGACCGTTGCCCCCGCGGGGACCTCCTTTTCGATTTCGTAGCCGTGGACATGGACCTCGGTCGCGGTGTTCGATTCGACCTTGAATTCGACCTGTTCGCCGGCGCTGTATTCGAGCGTTTCGACGCCGTCGACCGGTTCTTCGTTGCGGACGACGATCGTCAGAGGTTCGCCCTTGCCCTTCGAGGATCCGGATTGGCCGGCCGTGGTCGAGCCGCCGCTGCTCCCGCCGCAGGCCACCAGCCCGACGGCTGCGACAAGCGCGAACAGCAACGCGCAGGTTCTCTTGTAGGTCATGTTTCTCTTCCTTCTCGAGGTTGCAGTGCGTCTCGTCTCGCGCTAGGCGGGAGGGGCGCGACCTGCAATCGAGAAGGCGAGGAGCTGCCCGCCGTGGGCGGCGTGAGCCGCGGGCGGGCGGGGGCGGCGTGCATTGAGCACCGTGGCGATCCGCGAGCGGGCGCGGGTCGCGATCCGCTCCGCGAGGCGCATCGCCGTCTCCAGACCGGGGTAGCGGCCGAAGAGCAGCGAGACGACAAGGAGCAGAAGCGGCAGCGCCGCCAGGACGATCTCGATCATCGCCGGCAGAAGCTAGCGCAATGCGGCTAAGCCGAGCCTAAATCCTCGCTCGATCAGGCGGCGATCGAAATCCCGTCGAGCAGCCGCCAGTTGGCCTTGAAGGCCTCCTCCGCGGCAGCCGCGAGGGCATCGGGGTCGGCGCCGGCGAGGTGGGCCTCGATCAGCGAGCGCCCCTCGGCCGCGTGGTGGACGTCCGCCTTCTCGTGCAGCCGGAAGTACTCGTTGCCGCTGCCGTCGCCGATCCCGTAGTGGGCGGCGAGGCCCTCGCGCTTGGTGCGCGAGATCTGCGGCTGCCCGCTCTCGATCGCGTAGAGGCGGACGAGCTGGGCCAGGCGGTCGTCCCCGGCCGTCCAGGCCTCGACGCACTCGCGGGTCTCAGCCGTCGGCGCGGCGGAGCGCTCGCCGCCGACCGCGTCGACGAAGCCGTCCCAGAGGTCGACGTGATCCGCCTCCTCGGCGGCATGGCGGCGAAGACCGGGGCGCTCGCCCTCGGGAGCGGACTCGGCGACGGCGGCGCTGAGGCGGGCGATCGCCACGGTCGCGTGGCGATACTGCCCCGAATAGGCGGCCAGCTCGTCGCGGGTCAGCTCGCCGGCGGACCAGCGCTGATAGAACGGGTGCTCGAGAACGTTCCAGCGCTCGCGGGCCTGCTCGATCCTCTCCCAGACTTCGTTGCTCACGTCAGTCCTCCTTCGTCGCCGTGCCGAGCGGCCAGGATAACGTCCGGCCCCGCCGATGCGACCCGAGCGTGACACCATCGCGGCGCCCGACCTTCCGGCGGAGATGGAGTGGGTCGGAACCGCCCCTGGCTCGATGCCCGAGCTGACCGCCGCAGGGCCGGCCGTGGTCCACTTCCTCGACTTCGCCCAGCTCAACAGCGTCCGCACGCTTCCGTACCTGGCCGAGTGGGACTCGCGCTATCGCGAGCTCGGCCTGAGCACGATCGGCGTCCAGGCGCCGCGGTTCCCCTTCGGCGCCGACCCGGCGGCCGTCGCCGTCGGGCTCGAGCGGCTCGCGGTCCCGTTCCCGGTCGCGATCGACGCCGGCCGCGAGCTCTGGCGGGTGTACGGCTGCGAGGGCTGGCCCAGCCTCTTCCTCTGGAACCAGGGCGGGGCGCTGGCCTGGTTCCACTTCGGCGAGGGGGAGTACCGCGCGACCGAGGAGGCGATCCAGGCCGAGCTGCGGGAGATAAACGCCGTGCGCGAGCTGCCGGAGCCGATGGCGCCGCTCCGCCCCACCGACGCTCCCGGCGAGGTCGTGATCGCGCCGACGCCGGAGCTGTTCCCCGGCGGGTCGTGGGAGCGGCCCTGGGTCGCCGGCGAGGAAGGCTCGGATCTGGAGCTGCCCTACGAGGCGGGAGGGGCATATGTCACCGCCGAGGGCACCGGCGAGATCGCGGTCAAGCTCGACCTCTCAGAGATCGAGCCGGTGGCGATCGACGGGCCGGCGCTCTATGGCCTCGTCGAGCACCCCTCGCACGAGCAACACACCCTGACCCTGCGCCCCTCCCCCGGCCTCCGCCTCTGGTCGGTCAGCTTCGCCGCCGGCGTGCCCTAGGCGGTCGCGATCGCATACCAGGCGCGGGCGTCGAGGCTGAACGGGCCGTCGGGCAGCTCCGCCCGGATTGCCTCGCGCACGGCATCCTTGGCCTCGTCCTCGAGCTTGGCGAACGCCTGTCCCGCTGGCCCGACCGCGAACGTGAACGGCTCCCAGAAATCCTCGAAGCCGGAGTACTCGACGCTGACCTCGAGGGCCCCTCCGGCGACATCTCCAAGGCCCGCGCGCCGCAGGCGCTCGGCGATGTCCCCCTCCGAGGTGCCGGCACGCCGTTGCTCGCTCTCGGTGCCGGGCTTCACGGCTTTCATCGCGTCCCAGAAGACCCGCAGCATCGTCATCCCCCCACCGGCGATGTCCCACATGCAGACGCCGACCCGGCCACCCGGCTTGGTCACGCGTGCCATCTGCCGCATCGCGGCGTCGGGGTCGCGCATGAAGGCCATCACCAGGCACGAGAGCGCGGCGTCGAACTCGTCATCCCCCCAGGGCAGCTCCTCGCCGACGCCCTGGCGCACATCCGCCCCGGGATTGCGCTCACGGCAGGCGGCGACGAACTGCTCCGCGGGGTCGATCGCGGCGACGTTCCCGGCCCCGACCCGGCCGGCCAGCTCGGAGGCGAGGCCGCCGGGGCCGCAACCGACATCGAGCACCCGCATTCCATCCCCGACTCCCGCCTCGTCGGCGAGCGCCCGGGCGAGGGGGACCGTGTATCGGCCCATGAAGCGGTCGTAGTGCTCTGCTGGAGATTGGAACTCGGGCATCAGGCCCTGGCGGCGAGCTCCTCCCGGATCTCCTTCGGCAGCATGAAGCGGACGTTCTCGTCGACGGTCCGCAGCTCGGCGACCTCGTCGGCGCCACGGTCGCGGAAGAGCTCGACCAGCGCCTCGACCAGCTCCTCGGGGGCGCTCGCGCCGGAGGTGATGCCGACGGTCTCGACCCCGTCGAGCCACTCCTCCCGCACCTGGGTGTGATTGTCGATCAGATGCGAGGCGGCGCCGTGCTCGCGGGCGACCTCGACCAGGCGGTTGGAGTTCGACGAGTTGGTCGACCCGATCACGAGCACGAGGTCGCACTCGCTGGCGAGCTGCTTTACCGCGATCTGGCGGTTGGTCGTCGCGTAACAGATGTCGTCGGATTTGCTGCTGACGATCGCCGGGAACCGCGAGCGCAGCGCGGCGATGATCGCCGCCGTCTCGTCGACCGAGAGCGTCGTCTGGGTGATGAATGCGACCCGCTCAGGATCGGACACCTCGAGGGTTGCGACCTCGGCGACCGTCTGGACGAGGACGATGTTCGCTGGCGCCTCGCCGGTGGTCCCTTCGACCTCCTCGTGGCCCTCATGGCCGATCAGGACGATCGTGTAGCCGTCGGCGGCGAAGCGCCGGGCCTCGACGTGGACCTTCGTCACCAGCGGGCAGGTGGCGTCGATCGTGCGCAGCCGGCGGGCGGCTGCGTTGTCGTGCACGGCCGGGGCGACGCCGTGGGCGGAGAAGACGACCATCTCGCCCTCCGGGACCTCCGTCTCCTCCTCGACGAAGATCGCGCCCCGCGCAGAGAGCTCCTCGACGACGTGCTTGTTGTGGACGATCTCCTTGCGGACGTAGACCGGGGCCCCGTAGAGCTCGAGCGCACGCTCGACCGTCTGGACGGCACGATCGACCCCGGCGCAGTAGCCGCGCGGGGCGGCGAGCAGGACTCGGCGGGGGGCGGATATCGACGCTGAAGCCATGACCGCAGGGTACCGATGGTTTCCGGCTAGCCTTGAACCATGAGCACCAACGGAGGCCACCTCGACCGGCTCACCGCCACCGACGCCTCGTTCCTCACGAACGAGACCTCCTCCAGCCACATGCACATCGGCGGACTGCTGATCTTCGAGGGCCCACCCCCGCCCTACCTCGATCTGGTCGACCACGTCAGAGGGCGCCTCGACCAGGTGCCGCGCTTCCGCCAGCGGCTCGTGACGCCGCCGCTCGAGGCGGGACGGCCGCTGTGGGGGGACGACATCAACTTCAACCTCAAGTACCACATCCGCCACACGGCGCTGCCCGAGCCGGGAGGCGAGCGGCAGTTGATGCGCCTCGCGGGCCGGGTCTTCTCGCAGCAGCTCGACCGCTCGAAGCCGCTCTGGGAGATGTGGCTGATCCAGGGCCTCGAGCAGGATCGCTTCGCGATCCTGACCAAGACCCATCACGCCGCGGTCGACGGGATCTCGGGAGTCGACATCGGGACCGTCCTCTTCGACCTCGAGCCGGTGCCCGAGCCGCCACCGGCCAGCGATGGCTGGAAGCCGCAACCGACGCCGAGCGGCGCCAAGCTGGTGGCGCGTGGCGTGTCCGAGGCCGCCGGCGCGCCGCTGCGACTGGCGGAGCAGGCTCTCGGCGCCGTGCGCCGGCCGGACTCCGCCGCCCGACGGGTGACCGCGGCGCTCGAGGGGGTCGGTGAGGTTGTCGGAGCCCTCGCGGACCCGGCGCCGAAGGTCCCGTTGAACGATCCGATCGGCCCCCACCGCCGCTTCGTCTTCACCCGCTCCGAGCTGGCGACCCTGAAACGGATCAAGGACACGCTCGGCGGGACCGTCAACGACGTCGTCCTGGCGGTGGTCACGGGCGCGATGCGCCGCTGGCTCCATCTGCGCGGGATCCGCACCGAGGGCCTCGAGCTGCGGGCGTTGGTCCCGGTCTCGATCCGCACCGAGGACGAGCGCGGCGAACTCGGCAACCGCCTCACGGTGATGCGCGGGCCGCTGCCCGTCTACCTCGAGGACCCGGTTCGGCGCCTGCGGGTCGTGACCCAGCAGATGGAGGGCCTGAAGCGCTCGAAGCAGGCGCTGGGCGCCGAAGTGATCTCCCGCTTCAACGACTTCGCGCCGATGACGCTCCTCGCCCAGGCCTCGCGCCTCAACTTCTCGACCAGGCTCTTCAACCTGATCGTGACCAACGTCCCCGGCCCGCAGATCCCGCTCTACGTCCTCGGGCGCAAGATGGAGGAGGTCTTCCCGATCGCGTTCCTGCCCGAGAACCACGGTCTGGCCGTGGCGATCATCAGCTACAACGGGCGCATCGGGTTCGGGCTGCTTGCCGACTACGACTCGATGGAGGACGTTGTCGCCGTCGCCCAGGGCATCGACGACTCGCTCGCCGAGCTCGAGCGGGCGGCCGCCGCCCTCGGAGCCGCCGACGGGTGATCTCTAGGCTGGAGTGATGGCCCTTCTCGTCATCCTCTTCATCGTCGTCCCGATCGTCGAGCTCTTCGTGATCATCCAGGTGGGGGAAGCGATCGGGGCGGTGCCTACCATCGCGCTGCTGCTCGCAGACGCCCTGCTCGGCTCGCTGCTGCTTCGCCACCAGGGCCGGGGCGCCTGGCGGCGCTTCAACGAGGCGCTTGCCCGGAGGCGCTTTCCCGCCCGCGAGGCCGCCGACGGCGTGATGATCGCGGTCGGCGGAACGCTGCTGCTGACCCCCGGGTTCGTCACCGACATCTTCGGCCTGGTTCTGCTGATCCCACCCACCCGGGCGCTCGTCCGCAGGTTCATGGGCGTCTACCTCGGCCGCCGCTTCGTCGTCGTCGGGACAGGCCCGTTCCGCTCGGCAGGGGCCGGGCCGGCGCCGCCGGGGCGCAGCTACGACTTCGAGGGGACGGCGGAGGAGGTCGACGGCGAGGATCCGCAGCTCGGGCGCTAGCGGACGCTGCCTTCGAGGACGCGGTTGACCTCTTCGAGCTTCGCCGTGGTCGCGCGAAGCTCCTCGGCGAGGGTGTCCACTCCGCTCACCTGCCCCTCGAGCTGCTCGACCCGCCGCTCGGCGGCGAGCAGGTCGGCCTCGAGTCTCTCCGAACGCTCGTCGGCGCTCTTCAGCTCCGCGATCCGGCGCTCGACACTCGACGCGAGCTCATCGGCGCGGCGGGCGGTCTCCTGCAGCGAGCTGAGCTCGCCTTCGAGGTCCGGCACTCCCCCGGCCGGCACCGCGGGCTCGGGCTCGGGCTCCGGAAACTGGATCAGCTCGAGGTCGGGCTCGACGGGCTCCGGATCGGGAAACTGGACCAGCTCGTGCTCGTGCTCGGGCTCGGACTCCGCCTCCACCTCATCCTCGGGCAGGATCTCGAGCGGCGGCTCGGCCTCGATCACCGGCTCGGCCTGCGGCTCCGGCTCCTCGGGACCCGGCTCGATCTCCGCCTCAGCCTCAACCTCTACCACCGGCTCGAATTGCGGCTCGGCCTCGACGACGGGCTCGAAATGCGGCTCGGCTCCGGCCTCGCGGACGGGCTCGATCTCGGTCCCAATCTCGACAACCGGCTCGACCTCCGAGGCGGTCTCGGCCCCCGGGGCCTCGAACTCGATTCCTGAAGGCATCTCGTAGTGGTGGCCGTTCAAGGTCGGGTCCGGCACCGGATCGATCGGAGCCTCTTCGAAGATCGGCTCCTCGACTGCTGTCTCCTCGGTCGGCGGCTCCTCGGTCGGCGGCCTCTCGACAGCCTGCTCGGGCAGCCGCTCGACCAATGCCTCGATGCCCGTGTGGGTCGCGATCGCGGGCCGGACCGAGCTTCGCGTCATCACTTCGATGTCGCTGATCCCAAGGGTGTCGAACGGGTCCTCCACTGCGACGATGAGGGCCCCGTCGGAGGCGAAGGCGACCGGCACGGCGCCGTAGCGCTGGGCGGCCGAACGGGCCACCATCTGCGCGGCATCCATGTCGACTTCGAACTGTTCGAGGTCGACGAGATCGAGTCCGTTTCGCTCCGCGATCGCCAGCGAGAGGCTTGCCTCGTCGAGGATGCCGGCCTCGAGCAGGTACCGCTCGAGGCTCTTCTCGGTCTCCTGGGCGGCTTTCATCGCCTGGTCGATCGTCGCCTTGTCTGCAAGGCCGAGCTCGACGATGACATCGGCGAGGAAGACGCCGCGCCGGTTCGGGTTCGAGGGCGGCGTGATCCCGGCCGCGCTGATGTCGAAGCCCGCGGCGCTGACCCGGTTCTCGGTGGTCGCGACGTCGGTCATTCGTGGGCCCCCTGAGCGGTCAGGTTCTCGGAGGGGGGGCGGTCGTCATCGTCGCCCACAGCCGCCTCGGCGAGATCGAGGGCGCCCTCGGGGGTCGAGGTCCCCGCAAGCGGCTGGACGCCGCAGGCGACCTCGATTGCCTGCGGCTTGCCGTTGGCGACCCGCTCGAGCGCACCCATGTAACGGGCGACGAAGGCAGGCGTCTCCGCCAGCGGGCAGCCGACGAGAATCGCGCCGAGCGACATCTCGCCGACCCGTCCGACCTTGTCCGCTCCCCTCACCGTCCCCTCGAGGACGTCGGCGGCGAGCTTCAGCGCGAGCCGGTCGCCGGCGACGGGGGTCGCGTTGCCGTTGGCGGAGGTGGCGACGCGGCAGACGACGAGGACGGACTCGACCGCTTCCTCCTCGACGGCGTTCCACTCGGCCCGCAGAAGGTCGAGAAACCCGTCGCGGTCGGGAAGGCTGGTTTCGATGTCGGTGCTCGGGCCGGCGTTGACCTGGCTCCGCAGCCGCCGCAGCTCGGAGCGCAGCTGAACGCTTTCCCATTCATGGCCGAGCAGCCGGGCCGCCAGCCCGAGCTGGGCCGCGTGCTCCGGCAGGTAGGCGTCCGGCGCGGCGGCGACAGCGCAGAGGACGCCGGCGATCCTGCCGTCGGTCATCTCCAGCGGCGCGCTGATCCAGTCGGCGGCCCCAAGCGAGCGGAACGAGTCGGGACTGACGCCGGCGTCGGCCGGAATCAGCGCCGTGCCACGGCGCAGGCCGGCGACCTCCTCGCCCCTGACCTCGATCACGTAGTGGATCTGCTCATCGTGGTCGAGGCGGCCGAGGACGAGAACCCCGGGGACGACGTCGGTGAGCGTCTCGAGAATCGAGTCGGCGGCTTCGGAGAAGTTCTGAAACCGACGCTGCGCGAGCCCGATCAGCGCCCCGGTCTCTCTTGGATCCATGAATTCCGTATCGGTAGCGGCGGCGAGAAGGTTGAGTGATGGGCTGTTGCCTTTTCACAGCGCTGCCACGGACCTTTCACAATGCCCCAAAATTAGGCATTGATCTCGCCCATTCCCGCATATAGCGTCCCGCGCGCCATTCAACCGAGGGAGACGCGCCGTCACCAGTCGGCGGCCGCGGAAAAGGAGAGAATCTTGAAGCAGATCATCTGCCGTATGGCCGTGGTCGCGACCATCGGCGCGTTCGGGGCGATCGCGATCGCCGGGCCGGTCTGGGCAAACGGGAGCGACTCAGCCGCCGCGCCCGCCAACGAAGTCCTGATCGAAGGCAAGGGCCATTCCGTCCATTTCGTCTACCCGAAGACAATCGTCGCCGGCGAAGACCTGACGATCACCAACAAGACAAACGCGAAACAGGTGGGCCCACACACCTTCTCGCTCGTGACCGAAGCCGACATTCCGCAAACAAAGAAGGAACGGAAGCTTTGTTTCACGCCCAAGCACATCTGCAAAGCGGTCGCCGGCTGGCACGGCGTCAAGGGCGAAGGCCCGCCGACCAAGAATCCGGCCAAGGCCGGCAAGACAGGTTGGGATACCGAGGGAAGCCTGACGAAGAAGGGCGACTCGTGGTTCACGGGGTCGAAGCCGAACGCCACCTTCACGGCACCGGTTTCAATCGACACGTCGAAGGGCCCGCAGACGCTCACCTTCATGTGCGTGATCCATTCATGGATGCACGGATCGATCGAAGTGCTGCCTCCGACAGGAGGCTGAGACGGCCGGCCGTCTCCCAAGGTCACCGCGATTGAGGCGACGGGCGTTCCTCGGCGCCCTGGGGGGCGGAGCCGTCTCGCTGTTCGTCCCGGGTTGGGCCCGGACCGGGCCGGTTCCGCTCTCGGCGGGGCCGGCCCCGGCCCGGGCCGGAGGGATTCCCTTCCGCGAGCGGCTGCCTCTTCCGCATGTCCTCGACGGCGCCAGGATCGAGATGCCGATCCGCGAGGCCGAGGTTCAGGTCCTGCCCGGGCCGAGGACGCGGATGTGGACCTATGACGGGACCTTCCCGGGGCCGACGATCCGGCGCCCGGCCGGCCACCGCACCGAGGTCACCTTCCACCACCGCCTGCCGCGCGGCGCCGGAGAGCTGAGCGTCCACCTCCACGGCGGCCACAACCGTACCCAGTTCGACGGCCAGCCGGGCGGACTGACCAAGTCGCACCCGAAGTCGTTCTTCTGCGACATCCCGCAGGGCCTGCCACTGAAGGAGTCGGGCAACGACTTCCTCCTCTATCCAGGGAAGAGCAAAACCTACGTCTACGACCTGCACGAGGACGGCCGCCCGGAGCGCGCCGCGTTCCAGTGGTACCACGACCACCGCCTCGACCACACGGCCGAGAACGTCTGGCACGGACTGGCCGGGATGTGGATCATCGACGACGACTTCGACCGCTCGCTGCCGCTGCCATCGGGCGACCGCGACGTCAGCCTGATGATCGCCGAGCGGACCTTCGACCGCCACAACCAGCTCACCGACCCGTTCACCGACCTCCGTCCGCCGGCGGACGGGATAACCGGCCATACCGTCCTCGTCAACGGCGCCTTCATGCCGCACCACCGGGTGACGCCCCAGCGTCACCGACTGCGAATCCTCAACGCGTCCCAATTCCGTGCCTACGACCTCCACCTCTCGAACGGGATGCCGATGACGCAGATCGGAACCGACAGCGGCCTGATGCCTCGACCGGTGAGGCGCGACCGCGTGCTGATCGGCCCTGCCGAGCGGGTCGAGCTGATCGTCGACTTCTCGGGCGCGGCCGGGGACTCGGTCGAGCTGCGCAGCGCCCCCCACCGTGAGGGCAGGACGGTCACGGGGCTGAGGCCCTACGTCGGGGCGTTGATGCAGTTCCGGGTCGGCCAGGCCGGATGACGGACAGGACGAAGGTGCCCCACCGGCTGCGGCCGTTGCCCGCCTGGACCGAGCACGTCTCGCGGAAGCCCGACCACAGGTGGGCGATCGAAATCGGTGGCTACTTCACGCCGACCTGGGTCATCAACGGCCGAAGCTTCAACCCAGCCCGGGCCGACACCTTCCCGGAGATCGACAGCACCGTCACCTGGGAGGTCGTCAACAAGACCTCGGTCGCCCACCTATTCCATGTGCACCACACAGACTGGTACCTGCTCGCCCGCGACGGCAAACCGCCCCCCGCCTGGGAAGACTGCCTCAAGGAGACCTTCTTCATCCTCCCGAACGAAAGGCTCCTGATCGCCGGCCACCTCAGCGACTACCTCGGCAAGTTCGTCGTCCACTGCCACATGCTCGATCACGAGGACCACGGCCTGATGTCGCAGTTCCAGGTGGTGAAGCGCGGCTCGGGCCAGACCCGATAGGAGGGGCCCGGTCAGCGACCGTAGTGCTCGGAAAGGGGCGGGTAAATCGGGCTGGAGGGTCAACCGGGTCATCGGGGCCGCCTCAGGATTCGGCGCGGAAGGCTGATGCCGTCGAGGAACACGTTTTCGGTCTCAGCCGGAGAGAGGACCGCGCCGTCACCCACCGGACTCGGAAAGTTCGGGCCGGTGATAGCCACGCTGTTCGTTTCGTAGGGACACCGGATCCCGCCGAAGCACGACACAGGCTCCTCGACGAAGCGGCCGCTGGCCGGACGGTAGCCCGGAGGCAGTCGGAAGATCACGGTGTTCGGCGTTCCCTCGCTGACCTCACCCCTTAGGTGGACGACCCCCTCCTTGTCCTTGTAGAAGGCCACGGGTTCCGGGTGGCCACCGACGACAGGCGTCGAGCCTTCCCACCCATCGAGGAATTCCGTGACTTCATGCCAGCCTTCCGAGGGGGCGAGGGTG
The DNA here is from genome assembly GCA_963737575.1 of uncultured Solirubrobacterales bacterium. Lineage (GTDB taxonomy): Bacteria > Actinomycetota > Thermoleophilia > Solirubrobacterales > 70-9 > VRUE01. The sequence goes on along the minus strand of CAVTTJ010000008.1, from coordinate 144,538 downwards.
TCCGCCGATTGCGCGGATTGCGCTTGCGGCACTGTGCCGAGCGTCGAGGCGTCGACTTGCACGCCGGTCAGCGTGCCCCTTTTGACCTTGGCGGCGGTCACCGCTTCGTTCTTGAGCTTCTGGGTCGTAACGGCGTTCTTCTTCAGTTGCCTCGCGCCGACGCTGTTCTTCGACATGTGGGTGGCTGCGTAGGCACCGCTGCCGAGCGCGACGAAGAGGGCAAGGCAGGAGACGACGTTGGCGAAGGTGATCTGCGGACGCAGGCGCTCGGACATATTGACCCCCGTTTGGGTTCGCGGCTCGCGGCCTCACCCACACGAAGGGCCGAGGCCCTTGGCATCGACCCTAGCCCCGATGCAATGGAGCGTCAAACCCAAAGGCGGCTCAGGGGGTGTAGCTGGCTGTGACCCTGCCCAGCTGCGCGAGCGCGCCGTTGCTGTCACCTTTGCCCTGGGTGTCGACCACCCGGACCCGGAGGAAGAGAAACGCGCCGGGTTCGATCGGAGGCGGGCTCGTCAGGGTGAAGCTCGGGCAGCCGTGAGATTTGTTGCCCAGCGATACAGACTGGTCGAGGAGCGTGGAAACCGCCGAGGGCGGAAAGCCCGTGCCCGTGTCGGCCTGGTTCAGCTCGTAGACCCAGACGTGGTTGATCACCGTGTTCGTCAAGGTGTTGCCGGGTGGATATGGGCCGACCCAGTAGCAGAAACCCACCGAGCTGAGGCGAACCGGGGTCCCGCTGAGGCTGCTGGGGCTGAGCAGGAACTGCTGCATCTGCCCGGTCGCGGTAAACGGGCCGCCGAAGCCGCCGAACTTGAAGGCGTCCTCCTGGGCGTCGCCGGAGCCGTCGCTGTAGCTGGGATCCGGCAACACCGAATCGCTCTGCGGCGCGGAGCTGTGGATAATCCAGGCGGCTGGCTGGGCGAGGACCGTAGTCCCGGACGGGCCGGGCGGCCCCGCTCCGCCGTCCTTGCCCGCCGCCCCCCTCGGTCCGGCGCTACCGCGCGGACCCTCGATGTTCCAGGTCAGGCGCTTGTCGCGATGGGCGCATTTGTGAGCGACGTAGAGGGCGCCGCCCTTGTGACGCACGCAGGCCGCGATCGTGTCGCCCGAGTTGCCACTTGTCGCGGCATAGGCGCCCCCGGAGACGGCCACAACCAATGCGGCCAGAGCAACGCCCATCGCTGGACTGATGCGGATTCGTCTCATCTCGGAACCGCCGCAATCGTAGCCTCTCCGCCGCTCTGACTCTGTGGCGACTCGACGATCGTTAGGCGGGTCCTACGGCCTCACAGCGGCCCCTGCGTAAAGCCCCGAGAAGTTCTACTCGGGCGAGTAGGAGATCCGTCAGCACACCAACATCACGTCCACTGGCTCAGGTTTCTTGGTGCCGTTCCCGATGGGGAAGGTCCTCAACTCGCTCGGTTTATCCGGATTTCTCAACGTTTCCACGACCCGGTCTTCGGCGAGGATCAGCAGGTTCGTGCGGATTCCCACCGTCGCGGTCGCGGCGCAGTTGATCACGCTGAAAGGCAAGGTAGTCACGCATCCGGAGCCCGCCGGTGAAGCCGACACGCCGGACGGGAACGGAGCGGCGGGAGTGCAGTTGCCTTTCAGCGCCACCCCGTACACGTTCGAGGCGCGAACACTCGTAAGGCTCGATTGGTTGATGTCCGTTCCGCTCAGCGAGCCGTCCTGCACGTTGGCTCCGGTCAGCGAGCCCTCCTTGACCTGAGCACCGGTGATCGCCCCTCCTGCGATCTTCGGCCCGGTGACGGCCGCGTTCTTGATCTTTGCCGTGGTGACCGAGTTCTTCTTGATCTGCTTGGAGCCCACGCTGTTCTTGGGGAGCTTGACGGCGGCATACGAAGCACCGCCCAGGGCAACGAAAACGGCAATCGTCGCCATGACATTGGCATAGGTGAGCTTGGGGCGCACGCAGTCTCCTTCCAGTTAGCCGGCATCCAGTAGACCAGACGCCTCCGACTCTATGCCTGTCGCGTGGCTGGGTCAATCGAGGAAGGCCGATACGACGCGGCTTGCGGGAGGATCAGGATTCGGCGCGGAAGCTCACTCCTTCGAGACTTGTCTGAGTCGCTCCAGTGGGAGCCACGACAGCGCCATCGCCGTTCAGTACGAGGCCAGGGCCGACTGTCAACATGGTTCCAGTTGGGTCGGTGCAGCCGACGGGCCCCGAGTCGGAGCGAGACGCGCTCGCAGCGCGCTGGAAAGTGCCGTTCTTTTCCGACCCGAACCTCAGCGGCGGCGACGGCTCCAGCACCGGCCACCACCACTACGGTTCGGCGTACGGCGGGGGACACGGTGGCGGTGGCGCTCACGGCGCTGGCGGTCATGGCGGGGGTCGCTGGGCGGCCACTGCGCCGTCAAAAGGGACTCCCCTATGACCCCCCTCTGACCGCGGAAACCCTGCTCAGAACCCGAGTGCGAACTTGGCGTCCTCGGACATCATCTACGTGCGTGGGGTTGCGGGTGTTTGCGGCTGTCCGAGGGAATCGGCGCTAGGCCGGGGTTTCAGCCGTGTCGGGCACTTTCGGCTTTTCGGCTGTCAACGTGTCTTGTGTTGCCCAACGTTGCCCACGCCGGACAGCTCGAGGCCCCTGCCGACGCCGGCATCGAGCAGATGGACGTAGGTGCGGAGGGTGAAGGCTGGATCAGCGTGGCCCAGCCACTCCGACACCTGGCGGATGTTCAGGCCTTCCTCAAACAGCAGGGATGCGCAGGTATACCTGCAGGCGTGGAAACTGACCCAGGGCAGCCCCACAGCCTCCCTCGCCGGATTCAGTACCCGCTCGGCCACCCTGCCCCGGATTAGCGGCGTCCCGGTTTTTGACGGGAATACGGGTGCGCTCGGCCCGCCGTAGGTGTCGCGTCGGTGCGCGAGGAGCCGATCCGCCATCGCCGGCGTCAGCGGAATGTCTCGGCGACCCGAACTGCTCTTGAGTCCCTTCCGCTCGCCTTCGTAGAACTGCTCGCGGACCTTTATCCGGGAGACGTCCCCCAGCTCCATGTGCTCCCAGGTCAGGCCGAACGCCTCCGAGCAGGCCAGGCCGGTGACCGCTAGGAACTCGAACAGCAGCCGCCGGTTCTCCTCTCTCGAAGAGAATCGCGATCTTCGGACACTTCCGACTCTCGCAGGTATCGCGGCTACCCTACCGCGCGGGCGGAGAGCCGGAGAGTAGCTTTCGTGCCGTGAGGCCACTCCGCCTGCCCCTGCTGTCCGGCTTCCTGATTCTGCCGGTGCTGCTGTTGGGTTCGACAGCCTCGGCAGGCCCCGGCCGTGGACCATACGTCGTTAGCCATTGCAGCTGGCGCACAGGCGTTGCCTGCCCGACTCCACCGGCGAAGTGCGCCCTTCAAGGGGGCGCCCAGGACCGCCGATGCACGCCGGGCGCCCTGAACCCGGCCGTGCGTCAGACGACAATCGGCCGGACGATCTGCAAGACCGGCTACACGAGCCGCATCCGGCCACCGACCAGCTACACCGATCCCCTCAAGCTCGTCTCGATGAAGGCATACGGGTTGGGCACCGACACGTCGGCCTACGAGTTCGACCACCTGATCTCCTTGAAGCTCGGCGGAGCGCCCTCGGACATCCGCAACCTCTGGCCTGAGTCGCACCACAGCCCGTCCTTCTCCTACCGCAAGGACGGCTTGGAGAACTCGCTCAATGCCAAGGTCTGCAACCGGACGATCTCGCTGGCCACAGCACAGCGTCGGATCGTCAACTGGACAAGGTTCGTCTCGACGAGCGGCGGGGGCCAGACTACGCCGGCAACAACTCCAACCCAAACGACGATGACCCCCCGGCCGACAGGCCAGACCAAATACTGCTTTTCGGCCCCGAGCGCGTGCGGCTATCCCGACCCGACCAATACCGGCGTTCCGGCTGGGACGAAACTGACCGCTTCTGGCTCGATCACCGCCTCAACCGCTGGACAGACGATCAGCGCCAGGGACGTGACCGGCAAGATCAATGTCACTGCCAACAATGTCACGATCCAGAACACCCGGGTCACGCAGACCGGCACCTGCGGAACGGTCAACACCTGCGGCAACTCCGCGATCCAAATCAACGAAGGCGTCAGCGGGACGGTGATCCGCAACGTCGAGACACGCACCGTCTTCGGGGATACGTGCGAGCAGGACATTCGCGACCAGAGTGAAGGGCTAGTGACCATCGAAGATTCGTATCTTCACGCCTGCGATTCGAACCTGATCGACTACGGCAACGTGAGGATGGTCGATACCTTCGGGCTGTCTAAGATCGACATTTCCTCGGATCACGTTGAGAACATCTACTTCGCAGACAGCACCCTCTCGGTGGTCCATAGCACCCTGTTCAACCCGGTCGAGCAGACCGCGGTGATCTTCGGTGACGTCAACGGCGGCTCGGGCGGCACCTGCCAAAACCACCTGACGGTTGAAACCAGCCTGCTGGCCGGAGGCGGCTACACGCTCTACCCTTGCGGGAACGGGACCAGCGCGGGATCGAGCACCTGGTCTGTCACGAACACTCACTTTGCCCGCTGCCTTACCGCCACACACGAAGTCAGCGGCGGCCATTGGGTTTGCACCGGCGGCCCCGATTCAAACGGCTACTACCCGGAATCGGGCAGCTACGGACTTGACGCCTCCTCCTTTGCCTCGGGCGAGACCTGGCAGGGCAACGTCTGGGATGACAACCTAGCAACGATCCCAGCACCCTGAGAGGAGGCCCCGAGGCCACCTCGATGTCGGTTAGTCCTCACGGCCGGTGGGTAAATCCGAGGGCGTGGTCGGGCTTCTCCGACACGGGCAACACCGTGCTGGCGATCACCGGCGGGACCGCCGATTAGCAGGGGGTTCGCCGCGGTGCCTCCGGAGATGAGGTCCCGATATGCCGTTACGGCTGGGGTCAACCCCCATCGCCCCTCGCGGGTCGTTTTCGCTTGGCTGATCGGCTAGGGGCCACCCCCCCACTTGGGACTGAGCGTTGGGTTGGTCCCGCGTGGGTGGGGTGGTTCCGTAACTGCACCGCCTCCGAGAGGAGGGGCTTTGGGTGAAGAGGTCTGGGGTGCCGTCAGGTCCGGCACGCGAGGTAAAGTTCATCCAGCGTTTTCACAATGCGCTGGTTCTACAACGACCGCCGGTCGTAACTAACGTAGACCGCCCAATTGCCCCGCTCCGGTGGGGTTTTTGGGTTCGGGGGAGCACGACACACCGAAACGGGTTTCGAGCGCTTTCGCACCTACGCTGTGACCGAAGTTGAACTTCGGCCCACAGGGGGCATCGCGACCAAAATGCAAAAGAAACGACTGACAGCGCGGGAGAACGTTGCCCGGGACGATGCAATCGTCGCCGCGAAGATGTCAGGCCGATGCTGGCGTTCGATCGCCACGGAGTTCGAACTTTCAGAGCGTCAATGCGAATCGATCATGGCCCAGTACCGGAACTCGAATCCCAGCCTCCGGCACCGCGACCCGATTGACGTTTTGGACGAGATGTTGGAGCGCTACGAAGGCGCACAGGATGCGCTTGCGAGCATCGCTTCGAGCACCGCCCACGCCGCGACAAGGGTTGGAGCAATCAGGACCTCCCTCGACGCATTGCGCATGCAAACCGACCTCTTGATCGGGGTTGGCGTCCTTCCACGGGACCTCAGCGGACTGGTGATCCAGCAGGACACCAGGCGCACAGTCAAGGCGATTCTCGATGTTCTTGACCGGCACCAGGTTGAGCCTTCGGTCCACCGCGACATCCTCGCGGCGATTGACAGGCGCGATGCCGAGGGTATTCGCACTTCCTTGGGCCACCGCGATAACGGTCAGATCATTCCCGTCGATTGACCCAACAGCCGACCGGGGCTAGCGTCAGCGACGGGGTCTCGGCCCTTGGGTGGACGAGGCCGAATGCCAACCCAACGGAGGTCAAGATGCGCCCGAAGCTGACCTACGCCAACGTCATGGCGACCATCGCTGTATTCATTGCCCTCGGCGGCGCGTCCTATGCGGCTCTGAATCTGCCGAAGAACAGCGTCGGGGCCAAGCAGTTGAAGAAGAACTCGGTCACCACGGCGAAAGTCAAGAAGGAAGCGATCACAGCAGCCAAGGTCAAGAAAGGGACCCTTACCGGAAGCCAGGTCAATGCTTCAACCCTCGGCACCGTGCCCACAGCGCAGACTGCGAACTCCCTGGCTCCCTCGGAGGGTTGGCATGAAGTTGGAGCGCCGGGCCAGCCGCCGTTCGAGAACTCTTGGCACAACCCCCCGTCTCCTCCGTCCCTCTTTCAGACGGCTGCGTTCTACAAGGATCAGACAGGGGTGGTTCACCTAAGGGGGGTGGTCATCGGTGGCACGTCGAACAAACCCATATTCAACCTTCCTCCCGGATACCGTCCCGGGAGCAAGGCGGTGATTGACATCAACACCCAATGCACCGGCTGCACCGGGCCGGTGGGTCCGGTGTTCATATTGGGTCCCGGTCGCACCGCCGAATCCGAAGGTGCGGTGGAGCCCGCTAGCCCCGGGACCACCATTTGGCTGGATGGCATCACCTTCCGCGCCGAATCCTGAGAAGCTGCACACCCAACGTAATAGGGGTCCAGGGCGGTCCCCTCTTGCTCCCGTTCTCCAACAAGCGCGGCCGCTCGCCATGAAATCCTTGGTCTCGGCTGCAACTACGATGAGGTTGATCCCCGATGCCAAAGGCCGATGGAAAACAGAGCAAGCCGCAGCGACCCATACTGGAGGCTCACCCAAGGTTCTCCCCGATGTCGGAGGAGGACAAGCTGGCCCGGGCGAGTGGGTAGTGACGTTTATCTGTTCCAGGAGAGAGAAGCGCAGGAAGGACCCGGATACGGCTCGTAGGCCCGATCCCTCTGATTGACCCACCGGCCCACGAGGACTACCGTCATCGACGGGGCCTCGGCCCTTCGGGTTGCGAGGCCGAAAGCCGCAACCGAATCGGGGTCAAGATGCCCAAACGCCTGCGTCCGCAGATCACCTTCGCCAACGTCGTCTCCTGCCTTGCCCTCTTTGTCGCACTCGGCAGCGGTGCCTATGCCGCGACCCACCTACCTAAGAACAGCGTTGGCACCAAGCAGATCAAGAAGGAAGCCGTCACGGCCGTGAAGGTCAAGAAAAGAACCCTGACGGGTACGGAGATCGACTCCTCGACGCTGGGCATCGTGCCAACGGCACAGAATGCAAACACCTCGAATTCGGCAAGTGTGGCGAACTCGCTCGCGCCCCCAGAAGGCTGGCACGAAGTAGGGGCGGCCGGTGAGCCGCAGTTTCAGAACGGTTGCAATGACATAGAAGGCGTGGTACCCGTCGGATTCTTCAAAGATCATGAGAGTGTAGTGCACCTTGAGGGCAACTACGAAGACTGCTCGTCGAAAGGAAAAACTGCTTTTCAACTGCCTACTGGCTATCGCCCCGGAGCACTTCAAGAGTTCCCGCTTGCTTTTGCAGGCGAAGGCCCCATCGTTGCAATAAATCCAACGAGTCCAGGGTTGAATTCAGCCTCTGGGGCAGTGAAATGTGGCGACAGTTCCTGTTTTCTCAACGGCATCACCTTCCGCGCCGAATCCTGAGTCGCACACCGGATAGGGGAGGGGGTCAGGCTCGGCCTCCTCCTATTCACCTTCTCAGACGCGGTCTCCGGCCTCCTGTGACTGCAACACCTACTTTGCTGCAACACACCCAGCCAGCGGTTAAAGGCGGTAGGAGGGCCTTACACAAAGGCTCGACGCGCTGAGAAGCCGCAAGGAGTGGCTGCCCTTGCCGACCGCCCTGAATGGGCATAGAGTCGAATAGTGCGTCTCGTCCTTGAGCCGAACAAGGAGAGATGCAATGCGCCCCAAGCTGACCTACGCGAACGTGATGTCAACGCTGGCGGTGTTCTTGGTGCTCAGCGGTGGTGCGGCCTTTGCCACCACGCAGCTGCCTAAGAACAGCGTCGGCTCCAAGCAGCTGAAGAAGAACGCGGTGACAACCGCGACGATCAAGAATGGAGCGGTAACCGGGGAAAAGGTGAACCTTTCAACCCTGGGAACGGTTCAAAACGCCGCCAATGCCAACCACGCGATGAACGCGGACACCGCCACAGATGCCGCCAACTCTACAAATGCCGCCAACGACATGAACGCGGCGAATGCTCAGCCCGTCGCTTTCGCACATGTAAATGAAGAAGGCGAACTCGATGCGACCAATTCGAAGAACGTCACGGTAGTCCGAGATACAACTCTGGGCGGAGGGTCTACCTACTGCTTCTCAGGCCTTCCCTTTACACCCAAAGGAGGTCAGGCGACCCTCGATGAGCGTGAATCTGCCCGCAATGATGGCGCTCAATTTGCCTTGGGAACGGTTTCTGGCTGTCCATCGGGCACGCAGGCATTCGTCTTTACCTGGGAAGGCTCGATGGATCAGAAAGCCGGATTCTTTGCCGTCTTCTACGGCTAACAACCGAACCTCCCGTTGACGGACCCCTTGTGGGGGTCTAGGGTCCGCGTGGATGACGGAAACGCGCTCGAAGCGGCACCCATGCGCCCCAGCCTGACCTACGCAAACGTCATGGCGACGATCGCTGTGTTCATCGCCCTCGGCGGCGTTTCCTATGCGGCGATGAAGCTGCCCAAGAACAGCGTCGGCACCAAGCAACTGAAGAAGAACGCCGTGACCATGGCGAAAATCAAGGACGGCGCTGTCAGCGGCTCGAAAGTAGACCTCGCGTCACTAGGCACGGTGCCGAGCGCAACCAACGCAACCAACGCGAGCATTGCGGCCAACGCCAACGCCCTCGGCGGCATTCCGGCGTCCAGCTACACCCAGAAAGACTGCAAATCGTTGACGGGGCAGATCAAGGGATTTGCCCGGGTCATTGCGAGTTCCACATTCTCATCGACTTTTACGACCAACGGCGTCGAAGCCCCGTACAACTGCAGCGGAGGTACCGTCGAAGCGCGCCGCATTGCTGCTGGCTACTACGAAGTCCGATTTAACAACAGTCCCGAGGTGCTTGCAATGGCATCCACCTTGGCGGGGGCAATTGAGGCCGTCCGAGCCACCGCGACGATCGGCGTTCGCAGCGAGGCGCCCGGGTTGTTCGAAGTCCGGATCGGCGACTGGAGCGCGGAAGCGGACGAGGATTATCCGTTCCTAATTCTTACACCGTAGGTACCTCCCTGCACTGCCCAACGGAATCACCTTCCGCGCTGAATCCTGACACTCTACCCGCCCCGGCTCCAGCCCCCTAACGCGCCTTTCGCCTTCCCTGATTGACGCAGCCCTGCAACCGGCATAGAGTCGATCCGTCTAGTCCACTCGATGCCGGCTAGCTGAAGGAGACAGATGCGCCCGAAATTGTCCTTCGCCAACGTCGTATCGGTCCTCGCCTTGTTTGTCGCCCTTGGAGGAAGCGCCTACGCATTCCATCTAGGCAAGAACTCGGTGGGCTCAAAGCAGATCAAGAAGAACGCCGTCACAACGGCGAAAGTCAAGAACGAAGCGATCACCGGGGCCAAGATCAAGAAAGGTACGTTGACCGGGAAACAGATAAATGCCTCAACCTTGGGAACGGTGCCTACCGCTCTAACCGCAACTACAGCGAATGCTGTAGCTCCTTCCGAACAATGGCACGAGGTCGGGGCTCCGGGAGAGCCGGCATTTCAGCATGGATGGAACAACCACCCGCCCGAAGGGGAAGCGATCGAAACCGAGTCGGCTGCCTACTACAAAGACCGCGAAGGCGTAGTTCACCTCAAAGGATCAGCCGTTTCGGGTTCCCCGGGAACCCCGATTTTCCAACTGCCTGCTGGCTATCGTCCGGAGACCGGCAAGGTGCTTGCATTCACGACGCCGTGCTCATGCGGAGCTTCGTCGTTCGGCAACATGGAGGTGATCGGAACCATCCCTTCGCAACCCACCGAGGATGGAGCGATCGGGGCACCCGCAGGAGCAACCAGCGTATTCCTCGATGGCGTCACCTTCCGCGCCGAATCCTGAGGGGCGGCACACCGGACGTAAGAGGGGGTCCAGAGCGCCCCCTCTTGCCGTCAAGGCTGAGAAGGAATAGCGTCGGGCCAGGGCCTAGGCCCCTCATGTGGGCGAGGCCGAATGCCACCGCAAGGGGGGTCAAATTGAGAGAGCGCATCACATCGGCTCACATACTTGCTCTCATCGCCATCGTCCTGGCCGTTGGGGGCAATGCCGTTGCCTTCACCCTCGGCAAGAACTCGGTCGGCACGAAGCAGCTGAAGAAGAACGCGGTCACGACCCCGAAAATCAAGAAGGAAGCCGTCACGGCTGCCAAAGTCAAGAAAGGAACGCTGACGGGAAGGCAGATAGACGCCTCAACCCTCGGAACCGTCCCGGCGGCACAGACTGCGAACCTTGCCAGCTCCGTTGCACCCTCCGAGGGCTGGCACCTGGTCGGGACGGCCGGGGAGCCTTCGTTTCAGAACAATTGGCAGAACGCAGGAACCCTCGATCGGGTCGGCTTCTACAAGGATCGCGAAGGAGTGGTGCACCTCAAAGGCGCAGCAATGGGTGGGACCTCGAACAACGTCATCTTCGGCCTGCCGCCGGGCTACCGGCCCACGGCGGGAGAACTGGTGACGATCGCAGTGGGATGTGACTGCCCGGCATCATCAGGAACCGCGTCGGTCACCGTCGGAGGGCCGGTCGGCGGTGTCACTCTCAACAACGCCACCGTCAACGCAGTCTTTTTCGACGGCGTGACCTTCCGCGCCGAATCCTGAGGACCAGCACACCTAATTGGAGGGGGTCCAAAAGCCCCTCCTATTGGCACTCCGGCCGACTGGCGCACCTGCGCCCGGGCGACGGCTTCTCGTAACGCCCCTCCTGACAGTTGCGTTACGCCTCCGCCCTATGCTGGGGCGATGACTTGGAAGAAATGCGAGTGCTGCAACAGGCGGGCTGCCAGGGGCGGGCGCTACTGCTCGGGCCGCTGCCGCCAGCGTGCCTATCGGCTGCGCAGGGGTGCTGCCCCTCGGTGGAAGCGCCCTGGGTACGGCGTGGGTACGGGCAGGGGTCGTGACCGACCCCCTATGACCCTCTATGACCCCGGAAACCCTGCCTAGAACCCGAGTGCGAACTTGGCGTCCTCGGACATCATCTCCGGGGACCACGGTGGATCGAAGACCATCTTCGGGTGGACCGAGGAGACGCCGGGGAGGTCGCCGACGAACTCGCGCATCTGTTCTGAGACCTGGGGGCCGATCGGGCAGGCCGGCGTGGTCAGGGTGAAGGTGACGTAGACCTCGCCGCCGCCGACCTCGACATCGTAGACGAGGCCAAGGGATACGAAGTCGAGCCCCAGCTCGGGGTCGATTACCTCCTCGAGGGCCTCGAAGACATCGTCCTCGGTGACGACCGCCGCCTGATTCTCGGATGCGTCTGTCTGGTTCTCGGACATGTCTCAATGGTACCCGGGCGGCAGCGGCTCCTCCGGAGGGTCTCCCGCGTCCGGGCTCAGATCGAGCTGCCACCAGCCGACGTCGTGCCAGGCGCCACGCTTCCACCCGATCCGGCAGTAGACGCCGACCGGGACGAATCCGAGGCGCTCGTGAAGCGCGACGCTCCCCTCGTTCGGCAGCGTGACGCCGGCGCAGGCAACCCGGAACCTCTGCGCCCGCAGGCGCTCGAACAGCACCTCGTAGAGCCCCCTTCCCACCCCGCGGCCGCGGTCGTCCTCGCCGATGTAGACCGAGACGTCGACCGCCCAGCGATAGGCCGCCCGCGAGCGGTGATCGCAGGCATAGGCGAATCCGACCACGATCGCCCTCGCGCTCGGCGACCAGCCAAGGGTGGGTCGCGCCGATCGTCGTCATCCGCGCCCCCATCTCTTCCGCCGTCGGCGCCTCGGCCTCGAACGACGTCGGCGACGCTTCGACGTGGGGGGCGTAGATCGCGGCGCAGGCAGCGGCGTCGACGCTCCGGGTCTGCGCTGCGGATGGTCACCGGGCTCAAGATAGTCTCACCACGCAATGTGGTCGAGGGTGCACTTGACTTTCGCGCTTCTGGGATTGCTCTGCCTGTTGCTCGCGCTGTGGCCAGGAAAAAGCAACGCCGACCCCAACCCCCCCATCGACTGGAGCGACTGCAAGGTCACCGTGCGGCACTCGATGGGCGAACTGAAATTTCTCTGGGAAGAGCGGTACTTCGCGACCATGAGGTGCGATAGCGACAAGCCGAAACCCGAGGATGAACTGCGCACCCTGAGTGTCGGGACATCGAGGCAAGGTTCGGTGTTCGCCGACGGAGGCTCCTGCGATCTGCAAAGGGAAATCAAGAAGGGCGTGACGTACCCCTGCGTCGTCAATACGAGCGCCTTCTGTCTCGAAAATGAAAGAACGCGACACCCGGTCGCACGACTCTTGATCAGTCGGGGCGGGGGCTTCAAGGTTGTGGCTGCTGCTGAGAGCAGCCCGATGAGCCTGAACTGCCGATTCCAGTTGACGCGGAGCTTCCGTCTGCATTTCGAAGTTTCAGCGATCAAGGGGCGCGAGATCGCTCGCCATCCCGCGGCACGGCATTCGGGCTAGTCTCCGCGCCGCATGGCGGACGCACTCGACAGGATCCAGCGACGGTCGATCGGGATCGTCTTCTCCGACGGCGGCCTGCTCGCCCTCTCGGCGAAGCGCCCCGACGGCGCCACCGAGCACGGCGACGAGACGCTCGCGGCCGTCCTCTGCGACCCCGACGGCGCCCCGGTCGAGGTCTCCGAGGCGCTGCTCTCGACCGAGTACGGCCCTGACGGGGTGCAGCGCCGGGCAACGCTCGAGCTCTGGGTCGATGGCGAGGAGGGCCAGCCCCAGCGGGGCGCCGGGACGCTGATCAGCACCAGCTCGATCAGCCGCCCCGGCCTCAGCTCCGAGGTCGCCTTCTTCCGCTGGTCACTCGAGGGCCGCGAGGGACTCGGCCACTACGAGATCGTGTGGCTCGATGGCTGACCGGATCGAGGCGGTGATCTCCGATTTCGGCGGCGTCCTGACGACGCCGCTGATCGAGTCGTTCATGGCCTTCCAGGACCAGACCGGGATCTCGACCGAGAACCTCGGCAAGGCGATGCAGGCGAGCGCCGGGGATGACGGCGAGAACCCGCTCTTCAAGCTCGAGCGCGGCGAGATCTCCGAGGCCGCCTTCATCGAGCAGATCGCCGACGCTCTGGAGCCCCTCCTCGGCCACCGCCCCGAGATGCACCGCTTCAAAGAGATCTACTTCGAGGCGCTCAACCCGAACCCGCAGATGATCGACCTGATGCGCGAGCTGAAGGAATCCGGCTACCGGATGGCGATGCTGACCAACAACGTCCGCGAGTGGGAGCCGCTCTGGCGCTCGATGCTCCCCGTCGACGAGATCTTCGAGACGGTCGTCGACTCGGGCTTCGTCGGCTACCGCAAGCCGGAGTCGAAGATCTATGCGCTGACGCTCGATCGGATCGGGATCGCGCCCCAGGCCTGTCTCTTCATCGACGACGTCCAGGTCAACTGCGAAGGGGCGGAGCGGGCCGGCATCAACGCGGTCCACTTCCGCGACAACGAGCAGGCGATCCCCGAGATCCGCGCCGCGCTCGCCTAATTCTCGGAGCCGGCGCGGTCCCAGATGTAGAGCTCGACCGCCTCGACGGCGAGCTCCATCAGCCGCGGCGGCGAGAGCAGGCTGAGGACGAGCTCGAGCGCGTCGTCCTCGGTGACGCCGGCGTCGACCGCCTCCTCGCCGCGGAACCCGGCGGCGAGCTTCAGCGCCTCGCGCCGGTTGTCGCCGAGCGAGCCGAAGGCGCCCATCAGGAAGTCGCGGTTCGGCAGCGGATGGCCGACCTCGAGCGAGCCGTGCCATGCGGCGAGCATCGAGAGGTCGTGCTCGTCGAGCTCCGAGAGCGCCTTCGCGTAGTGGGTCTCGAGCTCGTTGTCGGGGATCTCGTCGACCCAGGCGCGGACCGCCTCGCCGAGCAGCTGGCGGCGCGCCTCGCGCCCGATCGAGTCGGCGATGGCGCGAATCGCGTCAGCTGGGTCGACGAAACAGAGAGACATCGCGGCCCAATGTAGAGCGCCGGGAAGACGTCAAATCGCCCCGGCCGGGCGCGCCGGGAGCCGACCTATGCTGAACGCTCGACCGATGCCTCTGAAACTGATCCACGGCCCCCCCAATTCCGGCCGCGCCGGCCTGGTCAGACGTGCCCTGATCGCAGTCCTGGAGCGGGATCCGGTCCTCGTCGTGCCGACCGTCGACGACGTCTACAGCTTCGAGCGCGAGCTCTGCGGGAGCGGCGCCGTGCTCGGCGCCTCGGTGATGACGTTCAACGGCCTCTTCCGCACCATCCTGACAGCGGCGGGGTCGCCCCCCGGCGCCGAGCTGACGCCGGCCCAGCGCCTCGGCGCGATCTCGGCGGCGATCGCTGAGGGCCGAGGCGGACTCGGCCCACTCGGGCGCTCGGCCTCTCGCCCCGGCTTTCCGCGCGCGTTCGGGCGCCTGCTCGATGAGCTCCAGGGCGCCGGGCTCGAGCCGGCCGACGTCGAGGCGGCGGCCGCGACCCTGGAGGGATCCGCCTACCTCGCCGACGTCGCCGCGCTCTTCGCCTCCTACGCCGAGGTCCGCGAGAGCCTCGGGATGGTCGACGGGTTCGGGATCGCGCGCGAGGCGATCGGGCTGGTCGGCGAGTCGGGCGGCTTCTGGAGGGCACGGCCGGTCTTCCTCTACGGGCTCGACGACCTCACCCCGCTCCAGCTCGACCTGGTCCGCGCGCTGGCGGCCGCGACCGAGGTGACGGTCGCCCTGCCCTACGAGGAGGGGAACCTCGCGCTCGCGGCGAAGCCTGCCCTGCTCGAGAGCCTGCGCGAGATCGGGGTCGAGGCAGAGGTTGCGACCGAGCCCGAGCCGGCCAACACCCCCTCCCCACTTCTGTACCGCCTCGAGCGCAATTTCGGCGCCCCCGACCCGGCGCGAACCGAGCCCGACGAGAGCCTCCTCATCCTTCGCTCGGCCGGGGAGCGCGGCGAGGCCGAGGCGATCGCCGCCGAGGTCGTCCGGCTGCTCGCCTCCGGGTCCGAGCCGAGCGAGATCGCGATCGTCCTCCGCGACCCGCAGCGGCGCGGCGGCCTGATCGCGTCGCTGCTCGAGTCCTGCGGGGTCCCCGTCGCGCTCGAGGCCGAGGTGCCGGTCGCGGCGACGGCGGTCGGCGGCGGCCTGATCGCGATGCTGGAGGCGACAGTGGGCGCGCGGCGGGCCGGCGACCTGCTCAGATACCTGCGCCTTGCGAGCGGGGTCGCCCCGGGAGTCGTCGACTCCTTCGAGCGGTCGGTCCGCCGGCGGCGGATCGAGACCGCCGCCGCCGCGATCGAGCTCTGGGAAGAGGACCTCGGCGACCTGCCGCAGGACCTCGCCAGTGCGAGGGACCTCGCCGCCAACCCTGCCGAGCTCGCCGCCGAGGTCGGGCGCGCGGCGGCCAGGATCGCCGCTCGCGGGTCGGGCCTCGAGCAATCGGCGGCGGCCGTGATCGGGAGTGCCCTCTCCGAGCGATCGGCGCTCGGCGACCTCGTTCCGGCCCCTGATGGGCTGGCCCGCGTCCTCGGCGAACTCGAGGTCCGGGTCTGGCGCGGCCCGGCCGAGGGCAGGGTTCGGATCGCCGACCCATATCGGCTGCGCGCCGCCCGCTTCGACCACGTTGTCGTCGGCTCGCTCCAGGACGGCGAGTTCCCGCGGCGCGACGGCCGCGCGGACCCCTTCCTCTCCGAAGCCCAGCGCGGCTCGCTCGGGCTCCAGCCCCGGCGCGACACCGATGCGGAGGAGCGCTACCTGTTCGCTTCCTGTCTCGCGCTGCCGCGGCGGCGCCTCGTCCTCTCCTACCGCGACAGCGACGAGAACGGCGTCGCCGAGGCCCGCTCGCCGCTGCTCGACCAGGTGCGCCGCCTGCTCGAGCCTCCGGCCGGCGAGGAGCGGCCGGACCCGGTCGAGGCGGCGCTGACCCGGGGGCGCGACCTCGCCGAGGTCGTCTTTCGGCCCGGCGAAGCCCCCTCCGAGGACGAGCTCGCCCGCGCGGTTGCCGCACGGGGCGGTGCCGATCCCGACTCGGCGCTGGCCGTCGCGGCGCCGCCTCGGGAGATCGCCCAGCGGATCGCGGCCCGGGTCGGGCGGGCGCGCGCGGTGGAGACCGCGACGAGGACGCCCGGTCCGCTCTCGAATCCTGCAGTCCTCGAGGCGCTCGGCCAGGTCGCCGCCTACGGCGGCACGACGCTGGAGGAGTTCGACGTCTGCTCATATCGCTGGTTCGTCGGCCACCAGCTCGGTGCCCAGGACCTCGACCCCGACCCCGAGCCGCTCGCCCAGGGCGGATTGATGCACGAGGCTCTCTTCCGCCTCTACCGGGAGCGCCCGGACGAAGACCGTCAGCCGACGCCGGGCTCTCTCGGCGCCTGGCGGGCCCAGGGCGCCGAGCTCATCGCCGAGATCGCCGCCGAGCGAAAGATCGGCAAGCACCCATCCGAGCGGGCGATGGTGCGGCGGGTGGAAGCGCTGCTCGCCCGGTTCCTCGGCGAGGAGGCAGCCCGCAGCGGCGGCCCATTCGAGCCCTGGCTGCTCGAGGCCGGGTTCGGCGAGGAGGAGGGCCGGGAGCGGCCCGCGCTCGAGATCGACGGCTGGGGCCTGCACGGGGCGATCGACCGCGTCGACAGGGCGCCCGACGGTCGGGCCCTCGTCCTCGACTACAAGCTCTCGAGCTCGGTGACGGCGCTGAAGAAGCTCGAGGAGAAGGCGAAGCTCCAGCTCCAGCTCTACCTGATTGCGGTCGCCGACCTCTGGAATGCCCCCACCGTCGGCGGCCTCTATCACCCGCTGCGCGGGACCTCGAAGCGGGAGCCGCGTGGAGCGGTGCTGCGCGACGCCGCCGAGGACCTCCCCTACAGGGTCACCGGCACCGACCTCCTGGACGAGCCCGAATATGAGCAGCTGCTCGAGGACTCGCGGGCGCGGGCCGGGGCGATCGTCGCCCGGATGCGGGGTGGCGACATCCGCCGCGATCCGGGCCCGAGGGAGGGGATCCGCGGCCACGGGATCTGCCCGACCTACTGCGAGTTCGCCCCGATCTGCCGGCGCGATCGCGCCTTCGAGGAGCCGCGCGAGGACGAGGAGGAGGAAGGGTGAGCCGGCGGCAGCCGACCCCGGAGCAGAGCGCGGCGATCGCGGCCACCGGGAAGGAGGTGCTCGTCGAAGCCGGTGCGGGCACCGGGAAGACCGGCGTGATGGTCGACCGCTACTGCCGCCTCGTCCTCGAGGAGGGAGTCTCGCCGGGCTCCGTCCTCGCCTTCACGTTCACCGACAAGGCGGCAGCGGAGCTCCGGCAACGGATTCGGGCGGCGATCGAGCTCCGTGCCGACGCCGGCTCGGCGCGCGCGCGGGAGCTGCTCGACGGGCTCGGCAGCGCCTGGGTGATGACGATCCACGGTTTCTGCAACCGGCTCCTCTCCTCGCACCCGGTCGCGGTCGGGATCGACCCGCGGTTCCGGGTGCTTGACGCGACGGAGGCCGACCGCGCCGCGCAGGACGGCTTCGACGAGGCGCTCGATGAGTTCCTCGCCGGCGGCGAGGAGGAGCGCGAGCGGACCGTGGCCGCCTACGAGATCGCCGGCCTGCGGGGGACGGTGATCGCGGTCCACGCCGAGCTCCGCAGCCGCGGTCTCGCCAGGCCGTCGCTCCCGGACTCCCCTGCACCGGACGTCGCCGGGGCGCTCCGCCGCGCCGCCGATGCCGCGCAGGAGGCACTCTCCGAGCTGAAGCCCTCAAACGGCCAGGTCGAGCTGCTCGGGCGAGCTCTGGAAGTGCTTGCGGGGGCCGATTCGGAGGCTCCCGACCTCGACGAGATGACCGCCCTGAAGACGACCAGAGGCGGACAGGCCCTCGCCGGCTACCGCGACGCGATCGACGCGGCCGTCGCCGCCGTCGCCGAGGCGGGCGATGGTGGCCTTGCCTACCACCACCTCGGCGAGCTGCTCGACCTCTTCTCGGAGCGCTACGAGGCGGCGAAGGAACGACGCGCCGGCCTCGACTTCGAGGACCTTCAGATCCTCGCGACCCGGCTCCTCGAGCGAACCGAGGCCGGCGCCGGTTACCGCGCCCGCTTCACCCAACTCCTGGTCGACGAGTTCCAGGACACGAACCGCTCACAGCTGCGGCTGATCGAAGCGCTGCGCGGGCCGGCCACCGAGGTGATGATGGTCGGAGACGAGCTGCAATCGATCTACGGGTTCCGGCACGCCGACCTCGACGTCTTCCGCGAACAGCGCCACCGGGTCGAGGACGAGCCCGGCTCACTTGCGATCGAGCTCAGCGGCAACTTCCGCTCGCGCCCGGAGGTGATCGGCGCGGTCAACGAGATCGGAGGCCACCTCCTCGCCGCCGAGTACCGGCCGCTGCGGGTCGGGGCCGCGCCGGATCTTCCGACGCCGCCGGGCGAGGGCCCGGCGGTCGAGATCCTGCTGACGAGCCAGAAGGGGTGGGACGAGCCCGGGATCGACCTCCGTCCCTCGACCGACGCCCGCACCCCGGCGAACCAGCTCGCCGAGGCGCGGTTCCTCGCCGCCCGCCTCCGCGCGCTCGCCGACGCCGGCGTCCCGCGCGGCGAGATGGTCGTGCTCCTGCGCGCCTTCACCCACCTCGACGCCTACGAGGACTCGCTCGAGCGGGCCGGGCTGCGGCCCTACGTCGTCGGCGGCCGCGGCTACTGGTCCCAGCAGCAGGTGGGCGACGTCTGCGCCCTGTTGGCGACGATCGCCAACCCGCTCGATGACCGCCCATTGTTCGGCTCGCTCGCCTCGCCCGCCTGCGGTGTGTCTCCGGACACGCTCTGGCTGCTGCGCGCGGCGGCCGGGCCGCACGGGCACATTTGGCCGGCGATCGCGCACCTCACCGGGGGCCGTGAGACTGAGCTGTTCGACCCCGAGATGATCGACCGAATAGACGCCGCCGACCGCGCCCTGCTGGCCGACTTCGCCGCGACCCTCGTCGAGCTCCGCTCGCGGGCGCCGGCCCTCCCGCTGGGCGAGCTGATCGACGTCACGGTCACCATGACGGGGTACGACCTCGCGGTGCTGATGCGGCCCTCGGGCGAGGCCCGCTTCGCCAACGTCCGCAAGCTGATGCGCCTGGCGGCTGAGTTCGAGGCTGCCGAGGGGCGGGACCTGCGCGGCCTCCTCGATTTCCTCGCCGCCCGCGCGGCCGCCGACGCGGATGCCGCCGCGGCGACTGCGATCGAGGGTCACGACGGGATCCGGATCATGACCATCCACAGCGCCAAGGGGCTCGAGTTCGGGGTCGTCGCGATCCCCCAGCTGGCGCGGCGCCTGCTCCGCTCCTGGGCACCGCCCTTCACCCTCGGCCGCGAGGAGGACACGCCCAGGGTCGGGCTGCGGCTGCGGCGCCTCGGGGCGCCGGTGATCGACCTTTTCTCCTACGGGGACCTCTGGGAGGAGGCAAAGGCGCGCGAGGCCGAGGAGGAGCTGCGCCTGTTCCACGTCGCCGCGACCCGCGCCCAGGAGCGGCTGATCCTGAGCGGCGTCGTCAAGGCCGAGCCCGTCAGCACACTCGATGCGCCCGGCACGCCGGTGATCGAGCGGATCGCGTCCGCCCTCGAACTCGACCGCGGCGAGGACTCGACGGTGACGGTGCCGCCGCCGCTCCCCCGCGAGGGCCTCGACGCCGGCTTCGAGCACTCTGAGATCGCGGTGCGGGTGAGCCTCGCCTCGCCGCAGCGCGCCGCCGAGCTCGTCGAGCTCGGCGGCGGCGAGGCGGCGCCGCCCGACCTCGGCGCCGGCCCCGCCCCGCTGCTCGGGCCCGTCGCGGCCGGACCGGCCAACTGGCCACTCTCCTACTCCGCGATCGCCGCGTTCGAGGGCCACACCCCGCTCGGGCCGCTCGACGAGGAGCCGCGGGCCCCGACCCCGGAGGCGGGCGCCGCCTTGGGCACGGCGGTGCACTCCCTGCTCGAGTGGAGCCGGGCGAATGGGTGGACGGAGCCCTCGACCGAGGTGGCGCGGAGGTTCGGCGCCGCCGCCGGCGTCGCCCCGGCCGACGCCGCCGGACTCCTCGCCCCGGTCCGCGCCTGGCTCGGATCTCCCCTCTTCGCCGAGCGGGTCGCGGGCGCCGCCGGGGCGCGCTCGGAGGTCCCGATCCTGCTCGAGGTCGCCGACACCGTCCTGCGGGGCTCGATCGACCTCCTCGTCGAGGATGGCGCCGGTCCGCCGCTGATCGTCGACTTCAAGACCGACCGGCTCGCCGGCCACGCCCCGCGGGAGCTCTACGAGCGCTACGGGATCCAGCGCGACATCTACGCGCTGGCGGTGAGCGAGGCTCGGGACGCGTCCGAGGTCGAGGTCGCCTACGTCTTCCTCGAGCGGCCGCAGGAGCCGGTCGGCGAAACGCTGGGGGCGGGCGATATCGCCGCGGGCCGCGAGCGGCTCGAGGCGGCGATCGGCCAGGTCAGGCAGGCCGCAGCGGCCGGTTTGCAAAGGTCATAGGCGACATGGAAACCGCACTTGCCATCGAGACGAGCGGCCTCGTCAAGGCATTCGACGACGTTCGCGCCGTCGACGGCGTCGACCTCGCGGTCCGTCGCGGCTCGGTCTACGGCGTCCTCGGCCCGAATGGCGCCGTCTTCGGCGGCGCGATCGAAGGGTCGACCAGCCAGTACCTCGACTACATCCTCCCCGGAACGCTCGTCATGTCGGTTCTCTTCACCACCGTCTACTCGGGCGTCGCGATCAACACCGACCTCACCAAGGGAGTAGTCGACCGTTTCCGCTCGCTCCCGATCTGGCGGCCGGCGCCGCTGGTCGGTGCGCTGCTCGGCGACAGCGTCCGCTACGCGGTCGCCGGAACCGTGATCGTCGTCCTCGGGCTGATCCTCGGCTTCCGCCCCGGCGCCGGGGCGCCCGGGGTGCTGGCGGCAATGGCGCTGACGATCGTCTTCGCCTTCGCCCTCTCCTGGGTCTTCACCACGCTCGGTCTCCTGCTGCGCTCGCCGAACGCGGTTACCAACGCCGGCTTCATGGCGATATTCCCGCTCACCTTCCTCAGCAACGTGTTCGTCAAACCGGAGACGCTGCCCGGCGCGCTCGAAGCGTTCGTCGAAGCAAACCCGATCTCGGTCCTCGCGACCGCCTCACGCGGCCTGATGGAGGGAAACGCGGCGACCAGCGACGTCCTGATCGTGCTCGGGACCGCCGCGGCGCTCACCGCCGTCTTCGGCCCGCTGACCAACCATCTCTACCGGACCAAATCCTGATGGCCCCGACCCTCTACGAATGGGCGGGAGGAGCCGATGCGTTCGAGCGGCTGATCGAGGCCTTCTACGACCGCGTCGAAGACGACGAGCTGCTCAGCGGGCTCTTCCCGGGCGGGGTCTCGGAGGAGCACCGCGACCACGTCGTCGCCTGGTGGATCGAGGTCTTCGGGGGCCCGCCGCGTTACACCGATGAGCTCGGCGGCTACGAGCGGATGCTCGAGAAGCACCGCGGCATCGGGATCTCGACCGAGCAGCGGTTCCGGTTCGCGGCGCTGATGAGCCACGCCGCCGACGACGCCGGCCTCCCCGAGGACCCCGAGTTCCGCTCGGCCCTGGTCGCCTACCTCGAGTGGGCGACACGCCTCGCGATGAACAACTCCCAGGCCGGCGCCGAGGTTGTCGAGCACGCCCCGGTGCCGCGCTGGGGCTGGGGCGAGGCGCCTCCCTACGAGCCGTCCTGAGCGGCCTCGGCCGGATCCTCGAGCCTCGCCGCCAGCTCGTCGAGGCGGAGCTCCTTCAGCCCCTCGCCGACGGCGTCGAGCTCCTCGGCGCAGTAGCCGACGAGATCACGGCCCTCGCGACAGAGCTCTAGCGTCTCCCGCAGACCCGCCTGGCCGGAGTCGAGCCGGTCGATGATCTCCTCGAGGCGCTCGACCGCGCCCTCATAGGAGTCGGGCTTCATTTCCGCCCGCGTGCTCTGCTCTCGCTCGCTTGAAGACAATTTCGCGCTTCGCTCATTCGCGTTCGTCATCACCGGTGATCTCGCTCATTCGCTCCGCGCTCGGGCCGCGCCCGCCGCGGGCGGGTCGTACTTGCAGCTTGCCATCGGAGAAGCGGAGGTTAATCCGATCCTCGGCGCGTGCGGCCGCGGCGCTGGTCAGCGGCTCGCCGTCGGGGCGCTCGGCCAGCGCGTAGCCCCGCTCCAGGGTGTGCTCAGGCTCGTGGGCCCGAAGCGCCACCTCAATCCGCCTGAGCGCGTCGCGGCGGCCGCCGAGTTCGGCCCCGGCCGCCCGGCGACGGGCCCGCTCGAGGACGACTACGGCGATTCGGCGCTGATACGAGCGACGCTCGGCGAGGCCGCGGTCTGAGGAGGCGCGGATCTCACGCGTCCGCTGGTTGAGGGAGACCCGCTCGCGACGTAGGGCGCGGGCCGGGCCCCGGGCGAGCGCCGCCAGGTGCCTTGCGCGGGCGCCGACCGCGCCATCGGCGCCGCGCCGGAGCGAGGCCGCCGAGCGCTCGAGGTCCCGGCGCGCCTCGAGGCAGTCGAGCGGCACGGCCGCTTCGGCCGCGTGGGTCGGGGTCGAGCAGGCGACGGCGGCGACGTCATCGATCAGGGTCGAGTCGCGCTCGTGGCCGACGGCGCTGATCACCGGCACCCGCAGCAGGGCGACCGTGCGGCAGAGCGTCTCGTCGCAGAACGCCCAGAGGTCGGCGAGGCTGCCGCCGCCCCTGGTGACGACGATCGCCTCGACCTCGGGTCGAGCCGCCAGGTCGCGGATCGCCTCGGCGATCGCGGGAGCGGCGCGGCGGTCCTGAACCGGCGCGAAGGCCCAGACGACGGTCCCCTCCCATCCACGGCGGCCGAGGCCGGCCAGGAGGTCGCGCCGGGCGGCGCCACGCTCGGCGGTGACAACGCCGATCGTGCGTGGGAGCAGCGGCCGCCCGAGCTGCTTCTGGAGCTCGAAGAGGCCCTCGGAGCGCAGCTGCTTGCGGAGCGCCTCGAGGCGCGCGAGCAGGTCCCCCTCCCCCGCCAGCCGGACGTGGGTCGCGCGGAAGGAGAAGCTCGGCGAGGCCTGGGCCCCGCCGGGGTAGTAGTCAGGCCCGCCGGCGATCACGACTTCGGCCCCATCGCGCAGCCCGCCCTGCGGCAGCCCGGCGCGCTCGAGGTCGTCGAGCCAGATCGCGCAGGGAACCGCGCCCTCGGCGTCGCGGAGCTCGAAGTAGGCCTGAACCTTGCTGCGGCTGACGCCGGTCACCTCGCCGACGAGCCGCACCCGCGCCCGGCGGCGGAGCTCTTCCTGCAGCTTGCGGGCGTAGCGGCCGACCGCGAACGGGCCCGGCAGCTCCGGCTCCTGGGTCTCTGGCTTCTGCGGGGCGGGCGTGCCCGCGTCCGTCATCCGGCCCGTTTCCAGCGCCGTGCCCAGGTTCGGAGCTCGTCGATCGCGGGCCCGAGTTCGGCGCCGGCGGCGGTCAGCGAGTAGGTGACCCGTACCGGGCTGCCGGCCTCGACCTCGCGCTCGACCAGGCCTTCCTCCTCGAGCTCGCGAAGGCGGCGGGAGAGGAGCCGGTCGGAGAGGCCCGGGACCGCCTTCCCCAGCTCGCCGAAGCGCTGGGGCCGTTCCGCGAGCACGCAGACGATGGCGCCGGTCCATCGCTTGCCGATCAGCTCTATCGCGGCATGGAAGTGTGGACAGACCCCGGGGGGCCGCTCTGTTGCGCGTGTCGCCTCCACTCGAGTTCCAGCTTACTCAACGTAAGTGACGGGCTTGGCGGGCGGCGCGCCTGGTTGGATTCAGCCATGACAGCGCTCGACTGGGGCATCGTCGCCTTCGCGGCGGCGATGGGGATCTGGGGCTACCGCCAGGGGCTGATCGTCGGTGCCCTCACCCTCGCCGGGTTCCTCGGTGGCGCCTTCGCCGGCAGCAGGCTCGGGCCGCTGCTGCTGAGCGGGGGCTCGGCGTCCCCCTATTCGCCGCTTTTCGCCGCGATCGGGGCGCTGATGGTCGGGGCGGTGGTCGCGGTCGCCCTCGAGGGCATCGCCCTCGGCCTGCGCGAGCGCCTGATCCGCGGCCGCGCCCTGACCGCGCTCGACGGCATCGGCGGCGCGGCGCTGATCGTCGCCGTGGCGCTCGGACTGGCCTGGGTGTTCGGCGCCGCCGCCCTCCACGCTCCGGGAACCGCCCAGTTGCGCGACGACGTTCAGCGCTCGGCGATCCTCCGCAAGCTCAACGACCTCCTGCCCCCCTCCGGCCCGGTTTTGAACGCCCTCAGCCGGGTCGACCCGGCGCCGACCGTCGCCGGCCCGACCGGGCCCGTCGCCCGCCCCGACCCGGCGGTCGTCGGCGATCCGGACGTGATCGAGGCAAGGCGCTCGGTCGTGCGGGTCCTGGGAACGGCGTGCGGGCTCGGTGTCGAGGGCTCGGGGTGGGTCGCGGCGCCCGACCTCGTCGTCACGAACGCCCACGTCGTCGCCGGCGAGGACGACACCACCGTGACTACCGAGGCCGGCGCCTCGCTCGGTGCGACGCCGGTCCACTACGACCCCGGCAACGACCTCGCGATCCTTCGGATCGAAGCCCCTGTTCCGCCACTGGAGATCGCCCCAGAAACCAGGCGGGGCACCGCCGGCGCCCTGCTCGGCTATCCCGAAAACGGCCCCTTCACGGCGACGCCGGTCCGGCTCGGCGACACCAGGACACTGCTCAGCGACGACTCCTACGGCCGCGGCCCGATCCAGCGGCGCCTCACCTACCTGCGCGGCAGCGTGCACAGCGGGAACTCCGGGGGCCCGGTGGTCGATACCGCCGGCCGGGTGATGGCGACCGTGTTCGCCTCGACGACCTCGGCGCCGGCCGGGGGCTTCGCGATCCCCAACGAGATCGTGCGCGCCGCCCTCGGCGAAGCCTCATCGCCGGTCGACACCGGCCCCTGC
This sequence comes from uncultured Solirubrobacterales bacterium, assembly GCA_963737575.1. Lineage (GTDB taxonomy): Bacteria > Actinomycetota > Thermoleophilia > Solirubrobacterales > 70-9 > VRUE01. Next base: position 119,596 of record CAVTTJ010000008.1, on the reverse strand, counting down.
GTTGGCTAGCTGGGCCAAGAAGTAAATTCCCCGCACAGTGAACAACCTCTCGCCCGAGGTGGCGCGGCGCCGCCGTCTGGTCACCCGAATGGTCCCGCTCTCAGTCGTCGCCGTCATCGCCTTCGTCCTCGGCGCGATCTCGGGTGTCCCTGGCTCTCCGGCGAAGGATGCCGCGAGGAGTTTCGTCGAGGCCTGGGAGCACAAGGACTTCAAATCGATGTACCGCGAGCTGAACGAAGAAGCCCGCGGGCGGGTCTCGGCGGCTGAATTCTCCAAGGCGTACCGCGAAGCGGCCGAGACGGCGACGCTGCGGGCGCTCAGCGGAGAGGACCCGGACAATGCCTCGAAGCAGGGCTCCGCGGAGCTCGTCCCGGTCCCGATAACGGCCCGGACCGTCGCCTTCGGAACCGTCGAAGAGGATCTCGAGGTCCCCTACGAGGACGGTGGCATCGCCTGGGACCCGAGCCTGGTCTTCCCCGGGCTGCACAGGGGCGAGCACCTCGAGAGCAGGATCGAACTGGCCCCGCGGGCCCCGATCCTCGCGGCCGACGGGGAACCGCTGGCCGAAGGGCCCGCCGAGGCCCGCGAACATCCGCTCGGCAGCGCGATGATCGACGTCACCGGGGAAATCGGGATGGCGGAAGAAGACGAACTCGCGGACCTCGCCAGGCGCGGTTTCCCACCGGGGACCCCGGTCGGGATCAGCGGGGTCGAGCAGGCGTTCAACGCCCGCCTCGCCGGCCGCCCCGGGGGCACCCTTCTCGCCGTCGCCGACAACGGCGGCTCGGCCCGGGTGATCGCCAGGGCGGCGCCGAAGCCGGGGACCCCGGTGAAGACCACGATCGATCCCGATCTCCAGCAGGCCGCGGTCACGGCGCTCTCCGGGCGCGCCGGCGGGGTTGCGGCGCTCGACCCCGACAGCGGCGACATCCGGGCGCTCGCCGGCCAGGCCTTCTCCGCCCCTCAACCTCCCGGTTCGACGTTCAAGATGCTGACGACGATCGCCGCTCTGCAGAAGGGCGTCGTATCGCTTGACGACAACTTCGAAATCACCAATGGCGCCAACGTCGGCGGCCGCTTCATCAGCAACGCCAATGGCGAGTACTGCGGCGGCACCTTCAGGGAAGCGTTCGCCGAGTCCTGCAACGCCGATTTCGCCCCGCTCGGGCCGAAGATCGGCAACGACGCCTTCGTCGCCGCCGCGGAACGGTTCGGGTTCAACTCGCCGCCAAGCCTCTACAGGACCGAAGTCCTCGAAGAAATCGAACCGGAAGAACCGACGATCCCGACCGAAATCGGCGAAGAAGTCGACCTCGGGGTGACCGCGATCGGCCAGGGGGAAGTGCTGGCGACGCCGCTGATGATGGCGAGCATCGCCCAGGCGATCGCCAACGACGGCGTGCTCGAGCCGACATCGCTGGTCCTGAACAAGAAGCTGCGCCCGGAGAAGAAGCCGGTCCGGGTGATGTCGAAGAAGATCGCCGACGAGCTGACCGAACTGATGATCGGGGTCGTCACCGAAGGGACCGGGTACGCCGGAGCGATCCCGGAGGGCCAGGTCGCCGGGAAGACCGGGACCGCCGAGCTCGGGCCGAAGCCAGGGCAGGAGAGCTCCCCCGAACCGGAACAGATCAAGGACGCCTGGTTCGCGGCCTTCGCGCCGGCCGAAGCCCCAAAGCTGGTCGTCGGCGTGCTGCTGATCGAAGCCGAAGCGGCGGGCGGCGAAGTGGCCGCGCCGGCCGCCTCGGAAATCCTCTCGGCCGGCCTCTAGCTAGAGGTCGAGCTTGACTTCAGCCGGGCCGCCGGGACCAGGGATTTCGAGCGTCAGCGGCCGGTTCTCGGAGGCCGCCGCCGGCAGTTCGAAGAGGACTACCGAGCCCTCGATCGGGCCCTGCTGGGGGGTCGAGTCGAGGACCGGGATCTGTTCCTGGCTTTCGACTTCGCCGCCGATCGGCAGCGCGTAGAGGCTTTCGCTATCGAGCGCTTCGTAGGTCTGGTCCTCGGAATCGGTGATCGTGAACGAGTCGGCGAGAGTCTGGTCTTCTTCGCTTTCGTTCTGGACCACGAAGAAGACCCCGAAGTAGGTCGCTTCCTTCTTCGGCGGAGGCTGGCCGACCAGGTAGGCCGAGTCCTCGCTGTCGTTGGGGTTGAGGAAGCGCGAGAAGACGACGGTGTACTGGAGCTCGCCGAGGGTGACCGACTGACCCTCGACCACGCTCGTGTCGCTGCTGTCCGTGTCGCTGCAGGCCGACAGGGCGGCGGTGACCGCGACGAGGAGGATCGCGGCGCTCAGCGGCAGCAGGAGCTTGCGGAGGCGGGCCATCAGCGGTGCGTGAGTCTATATAGACCGGATCAGGGAATGCCGGTGGCGTGGGCATTGCCGCCGGCGACCGCGACGGGCCCCGTCTCACCACCGGCGGACTCGAGGTTGTCGCGGAGCCGAGACACCGCCTCGCGCCAGCCGCGCTCGAGCCAGACCGAGGCCAACCCGACGGAGTCGATCGCCCGGTCGAGCGGGTTCGAGGGCTCGGTCCAGAAGGAGACGCGGACCGTGATCAACGACCCGGGGCCCTCGAGCAGCTCCCAGACGGTCGTCGAGGGGATGCGGTTCACCCGGCCACCGCGGCCGTGCTCGACGATCCGCTGCGGCTCCTCGAGTTCGGTGATCGTCGTGTCCATCCAGAGGTGGCGCGGGAACGTCTCAAAGCGGAAGCGGGCCCCGGCGCCGAGGCCGACCGGGTCGATCCGCGTCAGACGCAGATCGGAAATGAAGTGATCGGTGAATGAGGGGCGGCGGCTGAGGTCGCGGAGCTCGTCGAACGCGAGCCTGCGGGGGACGTCGATCTCGACCGCGGCGCTTACGGGACCCATCTATGGACCTTCGTGCTTCGCTCGCGGCGCAGGGAACCGGTGTGCATGCTTGCTCGCTCCGCACTCATGGAACGGCGATTCTATGCAAGCGGGCCGGAGGCCCGGTACGATCAAACGCAAGCCCGCCGCGAAGGAGGAGTCCATCTTCAGCACCGCCAGAAGGACGTCCGAGAGCCTTTCGACAGGGGTGATGCCCGGCGCCGGAACATTCTTTTGCCTCAAGTGCGGAACCCAGTTGTGCCTTCAGGAGGACGATCCGCTGCCCCATTGTGCACGTTGTCGTGGTTCCGTCTTCCGCCGTGACTCGATCTTCGAGCCGATGCAGGACCACGGCACGACGACGCTGGAATTGCCGGCGCCGGCGCAGGAGCTTCCGTCGGGCTGGTTGGAGGAAGCGCGCACGGCCCTGCCCGGCGAGGGGCGCTTCCTCGTCGCCCGCAGCGAGGACACGATCCGGATCTTCCGGATCGAGGAGGGCTGGACCCGGATCGGCCGCAGCGTCGCCGCCGACATCCGTCTCGACCACCCCAGCGTCTCGCGGCGCCACGCGCTGATCATCTCCGAACCGGACACGACGCTGCGCGTGCTCGACGACCGCAGCCTCAACGGTGTCTTCGTCAACGGCGACGAGATCGAGTGGGGCAAGCTCGAGGACGGCGACGAGCTCCGGATCGGCCGCTACCAGCTGTTCGCCCTCGAGGCCTGAGCGCACCGGGCGCTAGCGGGTCCGGGCGAAGAGGTCGGCGATCGCCCGCACCTCGCGCAGCAGGCCATCGAGCATCGCCTCGGTGTTGGTGTGGATCCGCCATTCCGCGTAGAGGCGATCCTGCTCGGCGGCGTCGAGGCGATGCTCGAGCTTGCGCGTCCGCCGCTCGACCCGGTCGATCGACTTCTCGAGGCGCTTCTCGCTCTTGCGCACCCTGCGCTTGACGTAGTCGCGCGTCTCAGCGCGAATCGACTCGAGCTCGCGGCGCAGGGCGGCGTCATCGCCTCCCCCCTGCTCGGCCATCATCTCCTCGACCCCGACGCGAACCCGCTCGATCTCCTCGTGCAGGCGTTCGCGCGCCCGCTCCGCCGCCTCCGATATCGCCGGCGATTCGGAGAGCGGTATCGGCTCCCCGGGAGTTCCCGAGTTGCCGGGGCTGCGCGGGTCCCGATCGGCCATCACGCCCAGCATCGTACGTCCAGCACAGGCCGGAACCCGCAAATAGCGCAATTTCCCCCTCCTCCCCCCGTGATCGCCATTTCTGCCACCCCTGGGATGAAATGGCGATCACGCCCTGGTCCACGCAACCGTGATCGCCATTTCGGCCGCCCGTTGGGACGAAATGGCGATCACGCCGAGGAACGGCGACCGGGGGGCGGGATCAGCCTTCGGCGCGGAAGGTGATGCCGTCGAAGCTGATGCTGTTGCTCGCTCCTTCCGGCAGGACGACCGCCCCGGTGAGGTTGGGGGACCCGACGTCGACGCCCCAGATATAGATTCGGGTGTCGGGGCCAGGTCCGCAGTTGCCGCCGAGGCAGGCCGCCGGAAGTTCGAGGACGCGTTCGTCGGCCGGACGAAATCCGGGAGGCAACTTGAAGACGAGACCGTTTTTCCCGTTCGTTGCAACCCCTCTCAGGTGGACGACGCCCTCGTCATCCTTGAAGAAGGCGACGCTCAGCAGCGGAGGTCCCTCGTTTTTCCATTTTTCTTCGAACTTGGGCTCGCCGGAGGCCCCGACGACGTGCCAGTCTTCCGGTGGAGCGAGGGAGTTGGCGGTCTGTGCGGCCGGGACCGTCCCCAGGCTCGAGGGGTTGACCTGAGCGCCGGTCAGCGTTCCCGCCCTGATCTTGGCCGCGGTGATCGCCTGGTCCTTGATTTTCGCGGTCGTGACGGCGTTTTTCCTCAGCTGCCTGGGCCCGACCGTGTTCCTGCCCAGCGTCGAGGCCGCGATCGCGGTCCCGCCCAGCGCGACAAAGAGGGCCAGATAGGCCACGACCGTCGCGTGGCTGGGACGCCTGGATTTCATCGAACCGGACGGTACGGACTCCCCACCCTCCAGTCAATTGACCCGATCCGATCGACCCATCCACCTGACCAGACGACGCGACGGCCGCCGGTCAGAGGGGCGGGTATTCCCTCCCAGGAACTTGTGAGCCGCTGACTCAAGCGCCCTGGCCCCGCCGTCGACGCGGGTTCCGGGGAGGGAGTGCCCGCCCGTCTTGACCCTGCGCGCGATTCGACGCGGGTTCCCGCGAGGGACGCCCCTACTCGGTCGAGATGCTCGGGTCGGCCTGAACCCTGTGAGGGACCACCATCAGGAAATTGCTGGCGGCGTCCGCGGCGAGCCCCATGATCCGAGCGGCCTCCTCGTCCTGGCCGGTCGCCCGGAGCTCCTCGGCGTAGTGGGAGAGGAGGTCGTCGATGTCGAGCAGGCCGTCGGCGTCGATGCCCTTGAGCTCGACTTTGGCGCCCTCGCCGAGCCGCCGCTCGATCGCGTCGCGATCGATCCCGAAGGCGTTCTGGCGGACGTAGACGCGGCCGCCGGTCATCCCGGCACAGGCCCACGGGCCGATGTCGCCGAGGACGACTGCGCGGCCTGACGTCATGTACTCGAAGGCGAAGCCCTTGGCGTTGGCGCGATCGACGAGGCAGCCGCGACCGTCGTCGATTTCGCCCTCGGGCTCGCCGGCGAGGACGACGTCGGCCCCGGAGAGGCGGATGCAGAAGCGCGAGTCGGCCGAGCCCTGGACGAAGAGGCGGCCGCGCTGGGCGCCGTAGGCGAAGGACTTGCCGACCGACCCGTTCAGCCGCCGGCCCTTTGCGCCCTTGCCCTTCAGCACCGAGACGGTCCCACCGAGCATCGTCTTGCCGACGCCGTCCTGGGCGCCGCCCTCGACCCTGATCGAGACGCCGTAGGCGTTGAAGGCGCCGAATCCCTGGCCGGCGACCGAGCCGCCGTTGAAGCTGAGGCTGGCGAGCACCTCGTCGTCGGGCTCGGGCCCGTCTTCGAAGATCCGGGCACGGGAGATCGCGCCGGAGAGCTCTGTCCCGAGGACGCGGTCGTTGGCGTCCGTCGCCCGCGGGAACTCGGAGGTGACGGTGCGCCCGGAGCAGACTTCGGGCGCGAGCGCGGCGATCTGGCTCGAGGCCTCCTTGGCCTCCATCCGGATCGGCCGGGCGACGACGAGGCCCGCCTCGGCACGCTCATCGGCGACCTCGGCGCCGACCGGCAGGTCGATCGGCTCGAGGTCGAGGAACTCCTCCAGCGGGGTGATCAGCGGGGCGAGGTCGATCCGGTCGTGGTGGGAGACCTGCTCGAGCAGGTCATAGCGGCCGACCAGGTCCTGGGCGCGCTCGTACCCGAGCGAGGCGACGACCTCCTTGACCTCCTCGCCCATCGCCGAGAAGAAGCGGGCGCAGCTCTCGGCAGCGAGGTCGACCTCCTGCGGCGTGAACTTCTTCAGGCCGTGCTGCTGGGCCTGCTCGACGGTCTCGATCTGGGTCGCGATCCCGACGTGGCAGGTGTCGAGCTGGCAGCCGCGGCAGATCGTGCAGCCGAGGCTGACCATCGCCAGCGTCCCGAACCCGACGCGGTTGGCGCCGAGGCAGTGGAGCTTGACGATGTCGTGGCCCGTACGGTAGCCGCCGTCGGCCCAGATCTCGACCCGGTTGCGAATCCCGGCCTCCATCAGCGCCCGGTGCACGGCGCGGGTGCCGATGTCCGATGGCAGGCCGACGTGGCGCAGCGCGTGCTGGCGGGCGGCGCCGGTCCCGCCCTCGAAGCCCGAGAGGGTGATGATGTCGGCCCCCGCCTTCGCAATCCCGAGGCCGATCGTGCCGATGTTCGGCACGACGGGAACCTTGACCGAGACGCGGACGTCGGGATTGACGGTCTTCAGCTCATCGATCAGCTCGGCCAGGTCCTCGATCGAGTAGAGGTCGTGGTTGTTGGAGGGCGAGATCAGGTCGGTGCCGGGAGCCGCGTTACGGGCGGCGGCGACCTTCTCGGAGACCTTCTTGCCGGGCAGGTGGCCGCCCTCGCCGGGCTTCGCCCCCTGGCCGATCTTGATCTCGGCGACGTAGGAGGAGTTGATCATCTCGGCCGAGACGCCGAACCGGCCCGAGGCGACCTGCTGGCCGCGCCATTTGCGGTACTGCCCGTACATGTCGCGGATCTCGCCGCCCTCGCCGTTGACGCAGAGGATGTTGATCGATTTCGCCGCCTCGGCGTAGGCGCGGAAGGCGGGCTCCGACTGCGACCCGAAGCTCATCGAGGAGATCACGACCGGGTAGTCGTGGTGGCCGACGCCGGCGTCGACGCCGGCCGGGTCGACCGGGTCGCGGTCGCCCTTGAGGCCCATGATGTGGCGCATCGAGATCGGGCTCTGGGACTCGAGGTCGCGGACCTTCTCCGAGTATTCGGCGTAGGTCCCCGAGCCGTTGGCGGTCGCGATCGCGGCCTTGTAGACCTTCGGGTAGAAGCGGAACGTCTTCGCCGGTTTCGCGTCGTCGTCCTCGGAGAGGATCCGGGCGCGCTCGTTGGTGTCCTCGTCGAGGTCGGCGAACCCGGTGCCGCCGCCCTCCGACGCGGCGAAGGCCTCGGTCTGGAAGATCTCGGCGAGCTCCGGCCTGATCCCGATCGAGGAGAACTGGCGGGCGTAGCCGCGCACCTCGTGGATCCCGATCGTCGAGATCACTTTCTCGATCCCCTTGGTCAGCGCCGAGCAGAGGTTGCCGATGTCGGTCTCGTAGTCCTCGACGCATATCACCTCGACCATCGTGTACGGGCAGACGCCGTTGGCGCCGAGCCCGAGGGCGAGCATCACGTCGTGGACGTTGCGGATCGAGGCCGCGCGGAGGACGATGCCGCAGCGGCGGCGCAGGTTCTCCTCGCCCGGCTCGACCTTGAACTGCTTCAGCGCCTGGTCGATCGCCGAGGTCGCCAGGTGGGGGTCGAGGTAGCGGCGCTCGGCGTCGTAGACGGTTCGGTCGGTGAGGACCAGGAGCTCGGCCCCGTCGCGGACCTTCTTCACCGCCTCCTGCTTGATCCGCTCGATCGCGCCCTTCGTGGTCTCCGACTCGAGCAGCGAGATGTCGACCGCGCCGGCCCGCCCGCGGAACTCCTCCCAGAGGTCCTCGAGCAGGTAGGTGCGGTGCTGGCGCGCGACCTCGCGATAGGTCTTGTCCGAGAGCGGCGCCATCTCGTGATGGCCGCCGAGGATCATCGGCAGCGACGTCTCGATCGTGGCCGTGTCCTCGTCGGCGGCGGCCAGCGAGGGGCGCCGGCCGAACACGGCCCGGGTCGAGAAGTGCTCGACCTCGCGCTCGCGGTCGATTGCCGGGTTGGTCACCACCGCGACGGTCTCCTTGAAGTAGTCGGCGAGGTTCTGGCGCTCTGGGGAGAGAGCCGCGAGCGGCCCGTCATAGCCGAGCGACCCGATCGGCTCGGCGCCGTTGGAGGCCATCTGCTGGACGAGTTTGACGTCGTCGCGCTGCCAGCCGAAGCCGGCGAGGACGCGGTCGGAGACCTTGACCGGCTCCTCGGGGCCCGCGTCGGAGTAGCCCGGCACCTCGCCGCCTTCGAGCGGCCCGCCGGTCTCGAGCGCGCGGGCGTACGGCCCGACCTCCTCCACCCCGTTGCGCTTCAGCCAGCGCTCGCGGACCATCCGCAGCATCTCGTCGTGGGGCCAGAGCAGCGAGCGCTTGCGCTCGCGGTCGATCTCGACCAGCGCCTTCTCGCCGGGGGCGAGCGGCTTCGGCTCGCCCACCATCTCGCCGACCGCGACGACGCCCGGCTCGGAGCTGAAGACGAAGTCGTCACCGGTCTCGACCTGCCACAGCGGCCGCAGGCCGAGGGCGTCGGCCGAGAAGACGCACTCGTCGGTGTGGCGGGCGATCAGCGCGACCGGGCCCTGGGCGAACGGCCCCATCGCCTGGTGCAGGTACATGTAGAAGCTGTGCAATTCCTCGGGCAGGCCGCGGATCTCCTCGACGATCGGCGGCACGACCATCTCCATCGCCTCGGCGAGGCTGAGGCCGTCGCGGCTGACCAATGTCTCGATCGTCCGGTTCAGGTCCTGGGAGTCGGAGTTGCCGGGCGGGATCGGGACTCCCAGCATCCGCGCCTCCTGGCGGAGCTGCTCGATCGTGTTGATCTCGCCGTTGTGCCCGAGGACCGAGAACGGCTGGACCCGCTTGAACGAGGGCCAGGTGTTGGTCGAGTAGCGGTTGTGGCCGAAGCACCCGATCGTCTCGAATCGCTCGTCGCCGAGGTCGGGGTAGTAGGCGGCGAGCACCTTCGGCGCCCCCATCACCTTGTAGACGCAGGTGGTCGCCGAGAACGATGGGACATGGACGCCGAGCCGCGCCTCAAGCTCGCAGAGGAGGTCGAAGAGGACGCGGTCGCGGTGGGAGGCGTCGGCGACGAGGCCAGAGATCTGCCAGAAGTGGGGCTCCTCCTCACGCGCGGTCGGTCCCAGCGCGGTCGAGTCGACGACCCCGATCCGCTCGGCGAGGATCCGGAAGCCGCCCCGGCCGAGCAGCTCGCGGGCGTCGTGCTGGACCCGCTGAAGGTCGGAGGTGCGCTCGACGAAGACGTGGGCGACGGCGAAGGCGTCGTCGAGGGTCAGCGAGGGGTCATGGCCGCCGCTGCGGACCTCCTCGGCCCACAACTTGCGGGGAATATCCATGAGGAGGCCGCACCCGTCGCCCTCGCCGTCGACGTTGCCGGCGCGGTGGAGCATCTTCTGCAGGGCGGGGATCGCCTTGCGGATCGGGTCGTGGCTCGGCGTCGCGTCCTTGCGCACCGATGCGTAGATCGCGCACGCGTCCTTGTCCTCGACGCTCGGCGGCGAGACCCGCGGCCTGTAGGCCTGCTCGGGCGAATATCGAAAACCACCGCCCTTGCTCTTCGGTGACTGGGTACCGCTCATGTTGACCTCCCGGGATCCGCGCCTTCTCCGAGCGGGCGCGCGACGGGTTGACGAGTCGGAGAATTATAGGGCGGTTCGGCCCCGGGGCTCAGCCCCAGGACATCGGCTCGTAGCCGCCGTCGGGCAGCACCCCGATCAGCAGCGCTGTGACAGTCTCGTCGGAGCGGTTGAGGATCGTCCGGCTGGTCGGGCTCTCGATCGAGGCGAAGGTGCCGGCCGGGGCGGGGTGGTCCTCGCCGTCGAGGCGCATGATCGCCTCGCCCTCGAGGATCGCGTAGACCTCGACCTCGTCGCTGTTGCCGTGGTTGTGCTCGGGGATCTGGCCACCGGGGGCGATTTCGACAAGGTTGTAGCCGAAGCACCCGGTCCCGAGCGACTTGCGCGCCAGCAGCCAGGTCGCGCCGCCGGACCCCTCCATCTTCTCGAACTCGTCGCGGTGCTTGATCGTGTAGCCGTCGGCCATCTGTCCCCCAAGCCTAGAGCTCAGGGACGTCGGCGCCAAGCGGGGTGAATGGCAGCCGGCGCACCTCGGCCCAGCCCGCGGCACGGCTCTCGAGCGCCTCGGCCACCTTGCCGGCGTCCTGCCAGGTCGTCCAGACGAGGACCGACGGTCCGGCGCCCGAGATCGTCGCCCCCAGCGCGCCGAGCTCGCGGGCCCCGTCGACCAGCTCCATCGAGCGCGGGTAGAGCTCGCGCCGGCGCGGCTGGTGGATGCGGTCATCGAGGCCACGGGCGACGAGGTCGAGGTCGGCGCTGCGGAGGCCCAGCACCAGCCGCGAGGCAGCGGAGACGTTGGCGACGGCGTCGGCGAGAGGGACCTCGGCCGGGATCGCTTCCCGGGCGGCCTCGGTCGAGACCTCCTCGGCCGGGATCACCGCGATCCCCTCGAGGCCGTCGGGAGGGTCGAAGCGGGCCGCGGCCGGGGCGCCGTCGGGGCCCTCGCCGCAGATCACGAAGCCGCCATAGATCGCCGCCGCGACGTTGTCGGGGTGGCCCTCGATCTCGCTCGCCCGCACCAGCAGCTCCTCGCGCGAGAGCGCCAGCTCGAAGAGGTGGTCAGCGGCATATAAGCCGGCGACGATCGCCGCCGCGCTCGAGCCGAGCCCGCGGGCGAGCGGGATTCCCTCACGCAGGCGGAACGCGATCCCGTCCGCCGGGTGGAGGCTCTCGAAGGCGCGGACGATCAGGTTGTCGCGACCGCCGGAGACATCGAGCGGGCCGGGGTCGAGGAAGAACTCACCGGTCTCCTCGACCTCGAGCTCGAGGTGCATCGCGACCGCCGCCGCCATCACGTCGTAGCCCGGGCCGAGATTCGCCGAAGAGGCGGGGACGCGGACTATCCGGTGGCGCGAGGTCATGCAAAGACTGCGCGCTCGACGGCCTCGAGGTCGTTCTCGCAGTTGACGACCGGCGGCGCTTTCGAGAGGGCGGTGTCGGGGTCCTTGAGGCCGTGGCCGGTGAGGACGCAGACGACCGATTGCGGGGCCTGCTCGCCGTCGAGGACCGGCAGCCCGTGCGCCAGCAGCCCCGCGACCGAGGCCGCCGAGGCCGGCTCGCAGAAAACCCCCTCGTGCGCGGCGAGCCAGCGGTAGGCGTCGAGGATCTGCTCGTCGGAGACGGCTGCGACGCGACCCCGCGAGGAGGTGAACGCGGCCATCGCCTCCTCCCAGCGGGCCGGGTTGCCGATCCGGATCGCCGAGGCGATCGTCTCCGGGCTCTCGACCGGAGCGCCATTGACAAGGGGCGCCGCGCCCTCGGCCTGGAAGCCGTAGAGGACCGGCGCCGTCTCCATCTCCTGGAAGCCCTGCCAGTAGGCGGTGACGTTGCCGGCGTTGCCGACCGGGATCGCGAGCGCTCCGGGCGCCTCTCCGAGCTCCTCGAGGACCTCGAACGCGGCAGTCTTCTGCCCCTCGATCCGGAACGGGTTGACCGAGTTGACGAGCTCGATCGGGTGCCGCTCGGCGAGGTCGCGGACGATGCGGAACGCCTCGTCGAAGTTTCCCTGCAAAGCGATGACCCGGGCGCCGTGCATCAGCGCCTGGGCGAGCTTGCCGATCGCGATCTTCCCCTCCGGGACGATCACCGCCCCGCGCAGGCCGGCCCGTGCGGCGTAGGCGGCGGCACTCGCCGCCGTGTTCCCGGTCGAGGCGCAGATCACGGCCTCCGCGCCGCGCGCCTTCGCCCTCGATACAGCGACCGTCATCCCCCTGTCCTTGAAGCTCCCGGTCGGGTTTGCGCCCTCGAACTTGAGCAGTGTCCTCACCCCGAGCCGCTCCGAGAGCCGCTCGGCCTCGATCAGCGGCGTCGAGCCCTCGTTCAGCGTCACCACCGGGTCGCCCTCCTCGAGCGGCAGCCGGTCCCGGTACCGCTCGATGAGCGACGCGGGCATGTCACCGACTCCTTCGCGCAGGCTCCGCTGCGCGGGTGATCGGATTTCGACGCTTGCTCCGCATGCGCTCAGACAAACTCCTCCTCGATTACGCGGATCGCGCGGGGCGCCGAGCGGACCTCCTCGAGCCGCGCCATCTCGGCCACCGCGGCGGAGAAGTTCGACTCACGGCACTCGTGGAGGACCATCACCAGTCTCGCGTCATCGCCGATCCCCTGCTGGACGACGCTCTTGACCGAGATCTCGTTGTCGCCGAGCACCTTCGCGATCCGGGCGAGGACGCCGGGCCGGTCGGCGACCTCGAGGTGGAGGTAGAAGGAGGAGCTGACATCGGAGACGATCTCGAGCCCGGCGCCCGCCTCGTGGACGGGCGCCTCGCCGGAGATGATCGAGACGAGGTCGCTGAGGACCGCCGAAGCGGTCTGGACGCCACCGGCGCCCGGCCCCGACATCGTGACCTCGGTGATCGCCGGAGCCTCGACCATCACGGCGTTGAAGGGGCCCCCGACCGGCGCGAGCGGGTGGCCGCCGTAGAGGAAGCAGGGAAAGACGCGGACGCTGATACCCCCGTCGAGGCGCTCGGCGACCCCGAGCAGCTTCAGCGAGAGGTCGAGCTCGCGCGCATAGGAGATGTCGTCGGGCGTCACGGCCTCGATCCCCTCGTAGGCGACCTGGTCGAGGGTCACGGGGGAATGGAACGCGAGGCGGGCCAGGATCGCCATCTTGGCCGCGGCGTCGGCGCCGCTGACGTCGTCTGTCGGGTCGGCCTCGGCGTAGCCGAGCTCCTGGGCGCGGGACAGAGCCTCGTCGTAGGCCGCGCCGCTCGCCGCCATCTCACTGAGGATGAAATTGGTGGTGCCGTTGACGATCCCGAACACCTTGTCGATCTCGGTCACGCCGAAGCTCTCCTGGATCGCCCGCACGATCGGGATCACGCCGGCGACCGCGGCCTCGAACCGGAGCTGGACCCCTGCATCGCGCGCGGCGCCGAAGAGCTCCTCGCCGTGCTGGGCGAGCAGCTGCTTGTTTGCGGTGACGACCGGCCGCCCTCCGCGCAACGCCTCGAGCACGTAATCGCGGGCGGGGTCGGTGCCGCCGATCAGCTCGACGATCATGTCCGAGCGGCCGAGGATCTCGCCGAACTCGCCCTCGCTGCGGGTCAGCGTCCCGGCCAGCTCGACCCGCCGCCCGGTCGCCGCCTCGACCGCCGCCCCGCGCTCCGCGAGAAGGTCCGCGAAGGCGCCGCCGACGGTGCCGCGGCCGAGCAGCCCGATTCGGAAGGGCTCGGAGCTCGGTTGAGCTCTATGCGTCACGCGCGGTCAGGTCCTGGTTGGACTCGCGGCGGACGACGACGCGAGCGTCGCCGTCGCTGCAGAAGATGACCGGAGGCCGGGGAACGGCGTTGTAGTTGCTCGCCATCGAGTGGCCGTAGGCGCCGGTCGCGGGAACGACCACGACATCGCCGACGCGCGGATCTTCCAGCCGCGCCTCCTCGATCAGCACGTCGCCGGACTCGCAGTGCATGCCGACGAGGCGGCACCGGGTCGAGTCGCCGACGCGGTCGGCGATCTCGGCTTCGTAGGCCGCTCCGTAGAGCATCGGCCTGATGTTGTCGGCCATGCCGCCGTCGACCGCGACGTAGCGGCGCCCGCCGGGGACGTCCTTGACCGTCCCGACCGTGTAGAGCGAGACGCCGGGATTGGCGACGAGCGAGCGGCCCGGCTCGCAGAGGAGCCTGATCCCGTCGGGGAGGCGCTCAAGCATCGCCTCGGCGTAGGCGGCGGCGGGCGGCGGGGCCTGGTCGCGGGTGTAGGCCACGGCGAAACCGCCGCCCATGTTGATCTCGGGATAGTCGCCGGCGGCGACGAGCACCTCGGCCAGCCGCTGGTAGACGTCGAGGTCGAAGACCTGGGATCCGACGTGGGCGTGGAGGCCGCGGACCTCGAGCCCCGCCGCCTCGCACCGCTCGACCGCCAGCGGCAGGGTCGCGAGCGGGATCCCGAACTTCGAGTCCTCCTGGCCGGTGGCGATCTTCTCGTGGGTGTCGGGCCGGATCCCCGGCGTGACCCTGATCAGTACCCGCTGGCGGCGTCCGGCGGCGAGCCGCTCCAGCCTCTCGATCTCGTCCAGCGAGTCGACGATCAGGTGGCCGACGCCGGCGTCGAGCGCCGCCAGCAGCTCGGTCTCGGTCTTGTTGTTGCCGTGCATGTAGATCCGCTCCGGGTCGAACCCGGCGCCGAGCGCCAGGTGGAGCTCGCCGCCGGAGGCGACGTCGCAGGAGAGCCCCTCCTCGGCGAACAGCCTGTAGGCGGCGGTGCAGGCGAAGGCCTTGCTCGCGTAGAGGACCTCGAAGCTCTCGGTCCGCTCGGCAAAGGCGGCCACCGTCTGCCGGGCGCGGTCGCGGAGGTCGTCCTCGGAGTAGACGTAGGCGGGGGTGCCGAACTCGGCGGCGAGCTCGACCAGGTCGCAGCCGGCGATCTCGATCCGGCCGCGCTCGTCGATGCGGCTCCCGACAGGGAACACCGGCGAGGCCGCGATCGGGTCCGCGAGCGCGCCGGCGGCTCCGGGGTCCAGTTCAGAGGACATCGGAGAGCTCCATGTGTGCGGCCGGCGAGCGCTTCACCAGGCTGGACCAGGACGCAGGGAGGCCGAATAGTCGAGCGCTATTCGGCCGCCCGACGACGCCGAACCGCGCCGGTCGACCGGCGCCAGGCCGCGCGTAGGGTGCTCCGATGTCCTCTCTAAGCCCATCGTCGACGGGCATTGTGACGTGTGGGGCGCCCTGAGGGAGCTAGTTGCCGCCGATGCCCGCGATCGCTTCCTTCACCTTTTCGCTCGTCGTTCCCGACGGCGGCGGTGTGGGAGCGACCCGTTCTTCGACTTCACCGACGGTGTTGGTGACGGGCGAAGGGGCCGGCGGGGTGGCCGCGCTGGAGATTTCCTTGACGGTGTTGGTCACCCGGCGCGCGGTGCGGGTGCCGACGTTGCTGCTTGCGGGGGAGCTGCCGCCGCTGCTGCTTTCGGTCCCGGGCGAGGAGCCGCCGCCGCTGGCGCTGGGCGGTGAAGCTGTTCCCGAGCCGGCGGTGGAATTGCCGCTTCCGCCCGTCGGCGCGGGGGTCGGTGAGGTGCTGGAGGGCTGCTGGACGGGAGCGGAGTCGACGCCGCGGCTGCTCTGGATCTGCGTCTGCGACGCGACCTTCCCGTTCGAGTTGCCGTTGGCGGAGGCCTTGTGGTGGTTGGCGCCGCCACCGGCCTTGGCCGCCGGCGCGACAGTCGCGGCCGATACCGAGACCGGGCCGGTGAGGCTCTGGGCCGCTGCGTTAGCCGAGCTGCCGCCGAGCGACTCCGCGGGCGCAACCGCGGTCGAGTTGTCGCTGCCGGGCAGGCTCAGAGAGGAGATCGGCCAGTCACGGAGCGCCTGCGCGCTCACGAACAGGACGAAGAAGACGACCGCTGCCGCGATCACCGCCGTGCCCGAAATCGCTCCAAATAGATATGACTGGGAGTGACGTATCAACGAAACCCCTCCTGGTTCAACGTCGTCGCTCCAATTGCTTAGTACCAACATTGGCAGGTGAACCCTTTTTCTCCATACCAAAAATTTGGATTTTTAGACCAATATCCGAGTTCAAACTAAGACTGAGTATTACGACTTAGAGATATCCGAGGGGATCCGTGGGCACGCCCCCCACCCGGACCTCGAAATGCACGTGGGGGCCGAAGCAGTGCCCGGTGCACCCGGAATACCCGATCACCTGGCCCTGGGAGACGGTCTGGCCGGCGCTGACGGCGAATGAGGACTGGTGCGCGTAGCACGTCTGGAGGCCGCCACCGTGGTCGAGGCAGGTGAAGTTGCCGTAGCCGCCGCTTTCCGACTCCGACTGCAGCAGCACGACCGTCCCGGCGTCGGCGGCACGGATCGGGGTCCCTTCGGGGACGGCGATGTCGATCCCCTCGTGCATCTGGCCCCAGCGCATCCCGAAGCCCGATACGACCGGGCCGTCGACCGGCCAGATCAGGTGCCCCGATCCGTAGCGGATCGGCCCTGCAGGCAGCGGCGTCGCCGCGCCCGACTGGATGGCGATTTCGGCCTGGATTTCGCCCATTTCGCCCTCGAGGTGTTGTTCGTTTTCGTCGATCTTCGAGAGCGCTGCTTCGCGCTCGTGCCGGGCGGCGACCAGCTTCGACTGGCGCGTCTGTACGGCTGAGCGTGCGCTGGCCAGCGCCTCCTTTTCGGTGGCGATCGCGTCGCGCGCTGCTTCGATCGTGAGCTTCGCCGTGCGCAGTTTCCGAACCGTCGACTGCACCTCGTCGCGCAGCTGCTGCACCCTGTCGATCACGGCTTCGTCCATGCCGTGGATCCGGTCGAGGTATTCGGTGCGATCGATCAGATCGTCGTAGCCCTGGGCGCCGACGATCACGCTCAGCATGTCGGTGGTCCCAGTCTCATAGATCGCCACCAGGCGCTCGCGCAACGCCACCAGGGCGCGGTCCAGGCGCGCCCTGACGACCGCCAGGCGTTTCTTTGCGACGTCGAGTTCCGCGACCGCCGTGTCGAGTTCGGCCTGCTTCGCGTCGAGGCGCTGCTTGACCTGGTCTTCCTGGCCGCGCAGTGCCGCGACCTCGCCGGTCAGCCGTTCGATCCGCTCGCGGTAGCGGGAGATCGTCGTCGTCAGCACACCGGCGCGGTCGCGCATGTGGGAGAGCTTCGCTTCCCGGCCTTCGAGCTTCGAGCTGAGATCCTTGGCGGGCGCGGGCGCGCTCCCAACGAGCAGCACGAGAAGCGCCGCCACGGCGGCCAGAAGCGCCGCCGGGGCAATGCGAGTCTGGAGCATGGCGAGGCAGGCTAGCGACCCGTGCTCGGCGGCCAGCCGCGAAATCCTGGTCCTGCAACCGGTGTTGCGGGGCGCCGCTAGGCGGCGACCGGCTCAGGTTCCTCGGCGATCGCGGCGGCGGCGATTTCGGCGCCGTAGCCGAGGCGCTCGGCGTATTCGGACGCCTGCATCCGGGAGATCACCATCCGCTGGATCTCCGCCGTCCCCTCGAACAGCTGGTAGATCTTCGCGTCGCGGAAGAACTTCTCGAGCGGGTACTCGGTGCTCCAGGCATCGGGACCGACGAGATCCATCAGCGTCGTCGTCGCCCACATCGCGACGTCGCCGCCCTTGAGCTTCGACATCGAGCCCTGGCCGCCGCGCATCGGGATCCCGTTGCGCCCCATCCAGGCGGCGCGCTGGACCAGCAGCCGGGCCGCTTCGATCTCGGTCGCGACATCGGCGAGCGTCTGCTGGACCCGCTGCGCCTGCAGCAGCGGTATTCCCCCTTCGCTGCGCCCGTCGAGGTACTCCAGAGTCCACTCGTAGGCGGCCTGGGCGATACCCAGTGCCGAGGCGCCGACCAGCGGCCGCGTCACCTCGAAGGTGGCGAGAGCGTCGGCGCCCCGCGATTTCTTGCCTTCGCGGCCACGCTGGAGCTTCTTCTCGAGCTTCTCGTCGCCGCCGAGCAGGCAATCGCCGGGGACCCGACAGTCCTCGAGCACGACCTCGGCGGTGTGCGAGGCCCGAATCCCGAGCTTCGACTCCTTCTTGCCCTGGCTCAGGCCGGGCGTGCCCTTGACGACGACGAAGGAGGCCTGGCCCCTGGTGCCGAGCGCGGGGTCGACTGTGGCGACGACGACGTGGACGTCGGCGATGCCGCCGTTGGTGATGAAGACCTTGGTCCCGTTCAGGACCCACTCGTCGCCGTCGCGGCGCGCGGTCGTCTTCAGGCTCTTGACGTCGGAGCCGGCCTGCGGCTCGGTCACCGCGTAGGCGCCGAGCTTGATCTCCTCGGCGCTGCCGAAGCACTCCGGCACCCAGCGGGCGATCTGCTCGGGCGTCCCGGACGAGGCGACCCCGGCCGCGGCGAGCCCGGAGCCGGAGATCGCGAGGGCGGTCCCGGCGCAGCCCCAGTGGAACTCTTCGGCTGAGATCACCTGCATCTGGCCCTCGCCGTCGGACGCTGAGCGCTGAATCGACTCGAGCGTCCCGAAGCCCTGCTTGCGGGCCTCGCGGATCACCTCCCAGGGGATGCTCTCCTCTTCATCGTGCTTGCGAGCCGCCGGCCGGATCACGTCGCGGGCGAACCCCCGGCAACGGTCCCTGAACTCCAGGTGCTCATCGCTAAGTTCGAAATTCATCGGTCTCCTCGTGGTCGGCGGCAGTCGTTGATTGACTGGTCAGTCAATGGCTCCAGGAAGGTTAGCTGACTGACCAGCCAGTTTCGGGCCCGGCCCGGGCGGGATCGTCATTCA
Source organism: uncultured Solirubrobacterales bacterium (assembly GCA_963737575.1). Taxonomy (GTDB): domain Bacteria; phylum Actinomycetota; class Thermoleophilia; order Solirubrobacterales; family 70-9; genus VRUE01. Next base: position 101,126 of record CAVTTJ010000008.1, on the reverse strand, counting down.
GGGCACTGTGGGCCTGAAATGGCGATCGCGCTCTGGGTTGCTCTAGGTTGCGCTTCGTGGCACGCAGGAACCAGCCGATCAACGCCGATGTCCCGCTGCCGGTGGGGTCACCCGGGCGGGACCCGAAACCGGCGGAGGACCCGAAACCGCCGAGGGATGCGAAACCGGCCCAGAGCCCGAAACCGCCCGATCCCGCGCCTCCTCAGCCTCCCCCGTCGCCGCCGCAGCGCGCTCGGCGCTCGGTGCCGGCGGCGGTCAAACTGATCGCCGCGCTCGTCCTCGTCGCCGTCGTCTTCATCGTCGCCGCGATTCTCGGCGGCGGCAACGAAGGCAACTCGATCCCCGGCGCCGCGCCGAGCGGCGGGAGGACGACGAGCACCAAGGAAGAGACCACTGCCCCCTCCGAACCGGCCCAGACGGAATCGCCCGAAGCGCTCGGCTATCCCGAATTCGCGACCAACAACACGACCAGGGTCGGCGGGCCCGACCCGGCGTCGAACGCGGCGGCGGTCGCGCTCGCCGTCTATCCCTCGCAGACCCCCGAACAGCGCCCCGAAGCGGTAGTCCTCGTCGATGAAGGCGACTGGCAGAGCGCGATCGCGGCGACGGTCCTGATGGCGGAACCGATCAAAGCTCCGCTCCTGATCTCCGCTGCCGACGAGGTACCCGAAGTCACCGAGACCGCGGTCCAGACGCTGAACCCGGCGGGATCGGCCGCCGCCCACGGTGCCCAGGCGTTCGTGATCGGCGAAGCGCAGGCGCCGCACGGCCTGCAGACGACCCGGGTCCACGGGACCGGCGCGGCCGCTGCGGCGAGGATCGCGCAGTTGCGCGACAAGCTCTTCGGCGGCCCGCCCCGGCACGTCGTCGTCGTCCCCGCGGCGAAGCCGGAGTTCGCGATGCCGGCCGCCGCCTGGGCGGCCCGCTCGGGGGACCCCGTCCTCTACTCGGGCGCCGAATCGCTACCGGCGCCGACGGTCCGGGCCCTGAAGCGCCACCCCGAAGTCCCGGTCTACGTCTTCGGCCCCTCCTCGGCGATCTCCTCGAATGTCGTCCGCCAGATCGCCGCAATCGACAGGAACGTCCGGCGGGTCTCGGGGGAGACCCCGGTCACCAACGCGATCGCGTTCGCCCGCTACTTCGACGGCGGCTTCGGCTGGAACGTCAACGACCCCGGCCACGGCTTCGTCGTCGCCCGCTCGGACTCGCCGCTCGACGCGGTCGCCGCGGCGCCGCTCTCTGCCTCGGGCACCTGGGGGCCGCTGCTCCTCACTGACAGCGCCGGTACGCTTCCGGCGGCGCTGCGGGAATACCTGCTCGACGTCAAGCCGGGGTACAGCACCGACCCGACCCGCGCCTTCTACAACCATGTCTGGCTGATCGGAGACGAGGACGCGATCGACGTGACTCAACAGGCGGAAATCGACGAGCTGGCCGAACTGGCGAAGATCGGAAGCAAGCAATGAGCGAGGCCGAGAACCCGGATCTCCTGGGGCAGGACCGCGAGATCACGCCGGAGGACATCCGCGCCCTGGCCGGCGCGTCGACCCCCCACTTCGCCCTCCAGGTCCGCAACCGGATCCGGCGGTTGATCGAGCCGCTTCCCGCCGGTCACCCTGCCCGGGCCGAAGGCGAACGGAAGATCGCCGCACTCGAAGACCTCGCCGAGCACAGCGGCGACCCGCGCGGGACGCTCGGCATCGGCCACTGATGAAGAGCGTCGCTCGCGGCGTCTGGCGACTCGACGAGTCGCCGCGGCCGCTGATCAACGTCTACCTCGCCGGCGACGTCCTGATCGACGCCGGCCGCACCTGGGACCGGCGCCGGATCTTCAAGCGGATCGACCGGCGCGAGATCTCGATGCTCGCCCTGACCCACGTCCACGCCGACCACCAGGGCTGCGCCGACGCGATCTGCGAGGCCCGCGGCATTCCCCTGGCCTGCCACCCCGCCGACGTCGACGTGATGGAGGGACGACGCCCGGTCGCGGCCACCAACGGGCTGCAGGCGAGGCTCTATGCCCGCCTCTGGGCTGGGCCGCCGCACAAGGTCGACAGGCTGCTGAACGAGGGCGACGAGATCGCCGGCTTCCGAGTCGTCCACGCGCCGGGCCACTCCCCGGGCGAGGTGATCTTCTTCCGCGACCCCGACCGGGTCGCGATCTGCGGCGACGTGGTCCGCAACATCACCTTTCTATCGCTGCGGACGAAGCTCGCCCAGCCGCCCGGCAACCTGACCCCGGACCCGGCCGAGAACCGGCGATCGATCCGCAGGCTCGCCGCGCTCGAGCCGAGCCTGATCCTCCCCGGCCACGGTCCCGAGATCACCGACGTCGATGGCTTCCAGCGCTGGGCGGAGGCGCTGCCGGATTAGTCCGCGGGGCAGGACCGCTACTCCTGGGCGTCGAAGCTGTTACCTAATTTCAACTACTGACGAGACGGCCGGGGTTAGGCCGGCGCGCGCGGGGGTAGGTGAGTACACGCCCCCTGCGGCCGAAAGGAGCAGCGATGAGGAGGCTGATGAGGAAACGCCCGTCACCGGCGATGATCGTGGCGCTGATCGCGCTGGCGGTCGCGTTGGGGGGCACCGCCTACGCCGCCCAGCACATCAACGGCGGCGCGATCATGAAGCAGACGATCGGCGGCGGCAAGCTGAAGAAGAAGACCCTGACGGGCTTCCAGATCAACACCGCCAAGCTCGGGGTCGTTCCGTCGGCTGCGCGCTCCACGCACACCTACTGGGCGGTGGTGAACAATCCGAGCGGCCCCGGCAACGCCGCCCTCGCAAGGGCGAGCGACGCCGGCATCACGGCGGCCGAGGGCGGCGGCGCGGTGATCGTCCAGATGCCGCAGAACGTGACCGGGTGCGCCGACGTCGCCGGCCGCAACAACGCCGGCACGACCGTCCCGGGCTCCGGCTACGCCCAGACCAACACCTCGCCGGCCAATGCCGGTGCGATCGAAGTCCGCACCAAGGACGACAAAGGCGCCCCCGAAGACGCCGATTTCCACCTGATCGTCATCTGCCCCTAGGGACGGGCACACCGACCGGTCCCCTCCGCCTCTCGCGGAGGGGCCGGCCGTCCCGCGACTGCGGCTAGGCTGTCCGTGAGATGAGCGAAGACGCGCCGCACGGGTTCAAGGAGGGCGACACGGTCTGGGTCGAGGACGGTGATGGAAAACACCACCCCGGGATCTTCGTCGGCGACAACGAAAACGCCGGATGGTTCGGGGGCGGGCCCAGCGCCTACGTCGTCCACCCCGAGGCCAAGCAGGCCGAGGTCGTCTCGATCTTCCGGATCACCCGGCGCGACGAGTAGGCGGCCGGGATGCTCGCCTACCTCTTCTGGCACCGGCCGGGCCCGGAGGTGGAGCGCGACGAGTACGAGGAGGCGCAGCGCGGATTCCACTCCGAGCTCGAGAGCCCCTCGGCGAGCTTTCGGGTTGCGGAGCTACCTTTCGATCCCGAGCCCGGCTACGAGGACTGGTACCTGGTCGACGACTGGGCGTCTCTGGGCCAGTTGAACGAGGCCGCGGTCGACCCGGTGCGACGCCCCGCCCACGACCGGGCAGCGGCGGACGCGGCCGCCGGCTGGGGCGGCATCTACCTGCTCGTGCGCGGTCCGGCGGCGATTCCCGACGGAGCCGAATGGCACGACAAGCCGCCGCTGATCCCGACCCAGACCTTTCTCGCCGACCTGCCGGAGACGACGATCTGGCGCCGGGAGCTCGTCCTCGGCCCGGCTCCCGAGTTCTGCGTCGCCGTCCCCGCAGCCGGCGGTCGCGAGCGGGTCTGGCCCTAGGCCGCGACCCGGGCTCGGCCCATGTCGACGCGATCGCCGCGGAACGGGACTCCCTCGGCGAGCAGGAGGCGGCGCTGGCGAGCGCCCTTGGCGAGCGTCCCGTCCGCCCGCACCACCCGCCACCACGGCAGGTCGGGCTCGTCGGCTCCGAACAGCACCGTCCCGGCATAGCGGGGCGCTCCGGGTGAGACGTCGCCGTAGGTGGCGACCAACCCCTCCGGTATCGCCCGCACCAGGCGCAGGACCTCGTCTTCGCGGGTCTCCCCCGCCCCGCTCATCTCATTTTCGCGCTGCCGGGCCGAAGGCGTCGATCAGGCGGTTCTGGTATTCGCTCAGCTCCTCGGGGGAGATGAAGTAGGTCGGCGGCGTCAGGAACAGGCCGTCGGCGCGCTCCGCGGTTTCCTCGACCCGGGCGCGCACCTTGTCGAGCGGGCCGGCGGCGCAGTAGGTGTCGACCATCTCGTCGCTGATCGCCGCCGGCACGGCTGCGAGGTCGCCGCGGCGGAAGGCTTGGCCCGCCTCGACCGCGTTGTCGGTGAATCCGTGCAGCTCCCAGAGCGGCATGTAGGTCTTGACCGTCGCGTAGAAGGAGATCGTCCGCCGCGCCATCTCGATCGCCCTCGCCTCGTCGTCGTCGATCGCGCAGCAGACCGTCGGCAGGTAGTCGAAGCCGGAGCGGTCGCGGTCGCTGCGCCTCAGGCCCTCCTCGAAGGAGGAGACGACCACCTCGTCGATCCACCGCAGGCTCTGGATCGGGTGGCCGATCAGGCCGTCGGCGACGTCTCCGGCCATCCGGCACATTCCGCCCTGGACCCCGGCGGTGTAGATCGGCACCGACTCGCGCGGCGCCGGGTGGGGGCGGATCCAGCCCTTGATGTCGATGTCGTAGTAGCTGCCCTCGTAGCGAATCGGCTCTCCCTTCCCGGCCTGCTGCATGATCAGCCGCGTCGCCTCGATCGCCTCGCGCAGGTGCGGCGCCGGTTTCCCGTAGGAGGCGTTGTGCCAGGTCTCGTTCAAGCGTTTGACGCCCGACCCGAGCCCGAGCCGGAACCGCCCGCCCGACATCTCGTCGACGTCGAGGGCGCTGACCGCGACGATGAAAGGGCTGCGGGTGAAGGCCCAGACGATCCCGGTGGCGATCCCGATCGTCTCGGTCCGCGCCGCGAGATAGGCGGCCTGGGTGACCGCCGAGCGGAACAGCTCCGGCGCCCAGACGCACTCGACGCCGGCGGCCTCCGCCCGCTGCGCCTCGGCCTCGAGATCGGCGACCGAGTTACCGATCGCAGCGACCGAGATCCGGTCCAGAGCGCTCATGCCGGCGGGGTCAGGCGGGAACCGGCTCGCCGGCGGCCGCCAGGGTCATGTCGGCGACCTGCTCGCGATGCCAGGCCGCGGTGCCGAACATCGCCGCGTTGGCCCTGCCGCGCTTGAGGAAGAAGTGGAGGTCGTGCTCCCAGGTGAACCCGATCCCGCCGTGGACCTGGATCGAGGCGTCGGGGACGCGCCAGCCCGTGTCGGAGGAGTAGGCCTTCGCCATCGAGGCCGCGAGCGGCAGCCTCTCGGGGTCGGAGTCGGCGGCCCAGGCGGCGCCGTAGACGGCGGAGCGGGAATTCTCGGTCTCGAGCAGCATCTGCGCGCAGCGGTGGGAGACCGCCTGGTAGGCGCCGATCGGCCGCCCGAACTGCTGGCGGTCTTTGGCGTAGGAGACCGCCATCTCCATCGTCCGCTGGGCGACGCCGGTCGACTCTGCGGCGAGGGCGACGCAGATCCGCAGGAAGACCTGCTGGTACTCCCGCCCCTCGGCCGGAAGCGTGTCGGCCGCCGGGACCCTGACGCCGTCGAGCTTGACCGTGTAGAGACGGCGGGTCAGGTCGATCGACGGTTCGGCGCTGACGGTGACCCCGTCCGCGGAGCGGTCGACGATGTGGCGGTGGCCGTCATCGGTGGCAATCAGCAGGAGGTCGGCCGCCGCTGCGTCGGGGACCAGGACCTTTTCGCCGTCGAGGACGACATCGTCGCCGTCGGCCCTGGCGTCCATCGTGAAGGCGCCCGGTGTCGCGGTCGAGCCGGCGTCCCAGATCGCCGGCGCGCCCCGCTTCTCGCCGCTTGCGAGCGGCCGCAGGTAGCGCTCCCTCTGGTCGTCGGAGCCGCCGATGGCGAGCGCCAGCCCGACAAGGGTCGTCGAGAGCAGCGGCGAGGGCGCCAGCGCGTAGCCCATCTCCTCGAACAGGACCGCGAGGTCGACGATCCCGAGCCCCTGCCCGCCCCACTCCTCGGGCAGCGCCAGGCCGGGCCAGCCGAGATCGGCCATCTCCTGCCAGTCGGACTGCTCGAAGCCGTCCTCGCTCTCGGCCAGCTCGCGGATCCGCTCGGATCTGTAGCGGGCAGCGAGGAGGTCCCGCGCCGTCGACTTGATCGCCTGCTGCTCGTCGGTCAGGTCGAAGTACATCTCAGCGCAGCCTCGGCAGGCCGAGAACGCGCTCGGCGATGATGTTCTTGAGGATGTCGGTCGTGCCGCCCTCGATCGAGTTGGCGCGGCTGCGGAGGAACGAGTACTGCCAGGCGCCGTTGGCGACGGCGTGCTCGGCACCGCGGGTGAGCTGCCCGAAAGGACCCTCGATGTCGAGTGCGAGCTCGGCGATCCTCTGGTTGATGTCGGCCCACTGCCACTTCCCGAGCGAGCCCTCAGGCCCCGGCGTGCCGGACTGCATCGTCTTCGTCAGGCCGCGGTAGGCGTTGAGGCGCATCGTCTCGGCCTCGATCTGGAGCTGCGCGATCCGCTGCCTGACAACCGGGTCATCGGCGGCGGTGCCGCCGTTGTGCCGGGTCTCGGCGGCGAGCGCCCCGAGCCGTTTGAGATTGTTGGCGATCTGGGCGATCGCGCCGAAGGCGAGCCCGGCGCGCTCGTTCATCAGGGTCGTGATCGCGACCGTCCAGCCGTTGCCGACGCCGCCGACGACGTTGGCGTCGGGGATCCGCGCCTCCTCCATGAAGACCTCGTTGAACTCCCCCTCGCCGGTGATCTGGACCAGCGGTTTGGCCTCGACCCCCTCCTGCTCCATGTCCATCAGGAAGTAGGTGAGGCCCTGGTGCTTGGGGGCATCGGGGTCGGTTCGGGCGACGAGCATGCACCACTTCGCGTACTGGGCGAACGTCGTCCAGACCTTCTGCCCGGTCACGACCCATTCGTCGCCGTCCTTGACCGCCTTCGTCTTCAGCGAGGCGAGGTCGGAGCCCGACTCCGGCTCGGAGAAGCCCTGGCACCAGATCTCCTCGCCGGTCAGGATCGGCTCCAGGTAGCGGGCCTTCTGCTCGTCGGTCCCATGGGCGATCACCACCGGGCCTCCCATCGCAAGTCCGAGAACGTTGGCGGGGCTCGGCGCTTCCAGGCGCGAGGCCTCGCCGACGAAGATCGCCTGCTCGATCAGGGTCGCGCCGCGGCCGCCGAACTCCTTCGGCCAGGAGATCCCGGCCCAGCCCGCTTCGTGCAGCTTGCGCTGCCACTCGCGGCGAAATTCCATGACCTCCTCGAGGCCGCCGTCGGGCTCGGGCCCGGGGTGGTTCTCTTCGAGCCAGGTGCTGACCTCGTCGCGGAACTCCTGCTCGGATGGAGACAGGCTCAGGTCCATCGCCCGGGACAATACAGGCGGCCTGGCCAGTCAGCCAGGCCGCCCGTCGTTTTCGAGCGGAGCCCACGGGCTCAGCTTCAGCGCCTGGCCGAAGCCGGTCCGGAAGAGGGCCTGGGCGCGGCAGCCGTGGACGCGCTTTCCGTGCGGCTTCAGCGCCGTGTCGGCGAGGCCGTTGAAGGCGTGGCGAGGATGGCGGTCGAAGACGCGCCGGGTCCCGGGCCTGTCGAGCTCCCAGGCCCTCATGCCGACGACGTCGAGCGCGATCCCATCGTGGGCGAGGTACTGGATCGTGCCCCGCTCGCGGTCGACCCAGGGATTGATGTGGAGGCAGATCGCGTCGAGGACGTCGTGGCGCTGGTCGGCCGAGAGCGGCGAGGACTCGAGGAACCGCTCGGCCTCCTCGGCTCCGGCGACTGCGAAGCAGCGATCTGTCAGCGAGTCGATCTCCGGAAAGGCGTAGTCGTGGAACATCGTCGTCGCGAACAGCGCCTCCTCGTCGCACTCGATTCCCTCGACCACACCGAGAGCGCGGGCGAAGACGTAGGAGCGGTAGCTGTGCTCGATCACCGCCGGGCCGAGCTCCGAGCAGGCCTCGACGACCTCCTTGGCGAACGCCGAGTCCGGCGGCGCCACCAGCGAGGGGTCCGGGCCCGAGTTCCCTCGACCGGCGCGCGAACCGATGACGCGCGGCAGCGCCTTCGCGGTCTGCAGGCAGACCGCGGCCATGAACCGCGCCTGCTCGCCGCGGCCGAGGATCCCCTTAGTCCGCCGGCTCCACTCGATCGTCCCGATGTCCCCCAGCAGCCCCGACATCGGCGCCGGCTCAGACCCGCTGGATCGCGTGCCGTGTCACAACCAGCACCCTAGCGACCCGATGAGGACCCGCTAGATCCCCGCACCAGAGCGGGATCGCGGCGATCGTCGCCTGATCGCCCGTTTCCGTTGTGCTCCGTAGTGACACTGCACTCCGTTGACGCGTCATTGACGCCGAGCACCTGGTCGAGCGCCTCCTCGACGCCCTCGAACGCGTCGGCGAACAGATGCGTGTAGATCGAGGTGGTGCCGCGGCGCTTGTGGCCCATGAGGACCGCGACGACGTCCTCGCGGATGCCGCCGGCCGCGAGGATGCTCGCGTAGGTGTGACGGAGCGAATGCCACAGAACCCCAGGGCGCCTCAACCCAGCCGCCTCATAGGCTGCCGAGAGGAAGACGCGGGCGGGCTCCGCGTCTGCCCAGGGCTCGCCGGAAGGCGCCAAGAATACGTAGCCCTCCGCCTGTCGGCGTTTCGCCAGCACCGGCCGCAGCCCCGAGTACAGCGGAACCTCGCGGTAGCTCGAGTACTTCGGTTTGACCTCCTTCCGATTCTGGAGCTGGTGCCGCAGGTCGATGTACCCGTCGGCCCAGTTGATGTTCTCCCAGCGGACCCCGAGCAACTCGCCGCGGCGGAACCCGGTCGAGAGCGCCGCGAGGACGAGCTCTCGATGCGGCTCGGGCGTTGCCGCGAGGAGGGCCCGGGCCTCGGTGGGCTCGAGGTGCTTCGGCTTCTCTTCGTTGACCTCGGCGCGTAGGGCCCGCCGCCGCGATGCTCCGTGTCGGGCTCGCCGCGGCTGCTGGCATGGATTTGAGGCGATGTGCCCCGCGTCCCGAGCGTCGGTCAACATCGCCGACAGCGGCGTGATCGTCGAGTTGGCGGTCCGCGGTGAGAGGCCCGCCGCGATCTGCTCGCGAATGTAGCGACGCACCTGGTCCGAGGTAATCGTCCCGATCGGCTTGTCACCGAACGCGGGCTCGAGATGGTTCCGCCAATGGCTCTCATATGTGTTGTAGGTCAGCCGCGAGATGTCGCCGGCCTTGGCGACGTCGTACAGCTCATCGAGCCATTCTGTCGCCCACTCGCGGAGCAGCTTCGGCTCGACGGGCTTGTACGGTTCGCCGAGGTTCAGCTTGCGGCGCATATCCGCGAGCTGCTCCTCGAACTCGTGGAGATCCATCCGGTGCCAGCCCTCGGCCAGGTGGCCGATCTTCGACCACTCGCCCATCAGCACCGCGTAGACGGTCGGGCCGCACTTGCAGCGCCGACTGTCCTTTCCTTTCGCGCTGCACCGCTTCTGGTGGCGGAGCTGGATGCTTCCTCGGGCCGCCATCAGGACTCGGCCCCGATCAGCCCGATGTCAGTGTTGGACATGCTCATACCTCCTCGTTCGAGAGGCAGTGCTGGCGGGTAGCCTGCGCCCTGCACCTGGCCTGGTTCCAACTAAGCCGGGTGCCGGGGGCGGGCTGTTTGCGCAGCGCCGCCCCGCTTTTGTGCTCTCATCATACGTCTGCGGAGCGACGCTAGCGAGCGCGTATCTTGACCCTGGTGCGAACATACGTTCGTGGGGAACGCCGGCACCGACTTCGGGCGATTCAGGACCGCGCTGAACACCGGTAGCTACGGCCTGGCCCGCAACATCGCGCTCGACTTGCCGCACGTCGACCTGGCCGACGCGATCCGCCTGACGATCCTCGCCGTCGACAAGGACCCGGACCAATTCGAGGCCCTCGCCCTCCGCTGCCTCGTCCGATTCATCGAGGAGCGGGGCCTGACGATCGACCGGGCCGTCTGGGTCCTTCAGCGCTTTCGAGAGGCCCGGGAGGGCTTCGACGGCGAAACCGGGCTCATGAATCTCGTGAGGCAAGGTAATCCTCTCGGCACCGCGAAACCAGGGTGAGCTAGTCGATCGGTCTCGCCCCCTTGCCCTCGTCGAAATGGAGAACACATGAAGACCCTGGTTCCCAAGCTGACCTACGCGAACGTCGTCGCGACGCTCGCCCTGTTCATCGCAGTCGGGGGTGCGAGTGCTTTCGCGGCGTCCCAACTCGGCAAGAACTCGGTTGGGCCGAAGCAGCTGAAGAAGAACGCCGTCACCACGGCAAAAGTGAAGAAGGAAGCGATCACGGCCGCCAAAGTCAAGAAAGGCACGCTGACCGGCACCCAGATCAACCTCAGCAAGCTGGGGACCGTGCCGGACGCGACGCACGCGGCCAGCGCCGACTCCATCCCGCCGGCCGAACCGGTCCATCTGATCGGCGCGCCGGGTGAGCCGGGGTTTGCTAACGGCGCCACCAATGCCCCGAACGAACTTTCGGGCCTCAGCTTTCCGCGGGCCGGCTTCTACAAGGACGCGTTCGGGATCGTTCACCTCGAAGGGGTAGTGAAAGCCGGCGGCACCCCGGTGATCTTCACCCTCCCCCCGGCTACCGTCCCGCAAGCGGCACACTTCAGGTTTTCGAACAGAGCAAAGGAGGCGGCGTGTACATCTTTGGATCGGCCGCTACAGAAATCGAAGCCGGCGCCGTTTTGGCCCTGAAAGAAACCGTCCTGCTGAGCGGTATCACCTACCGGGCGGGCAGCTGAGCTGAGGCGCAAGCGGCCGGCAACAGGGTCGGCCGCTTGCCGCTTCGGAAGCAGCGTCGTGAGCAACCGTAATGGGACCGTCACCTAGAACCTCCTCCGCGTCGTGGTCTCCCGCGGCCGGCTCCCGAGCCGCTCTCGTGGCGCTTCGACATGAGCGCGGCGGGCCCGGGGGCCGACGCGGCGCTCCTCGAGGAAGGCGGCGACGGCATCCGGGCGGAACCGGGTGTACTTCCCGACCTTGTGGGCCGGCAGCTTCCCCTCGCGGGCCAGACGCCAGACGTAGCGCTTCGACACGCCGAGGAACCGGGCGGCCTGCTCGGCGCTGATCAACGGCTCGCCGAGGAGCTCAGTCGCCTGCTCATTGCTCAGAGTCGGGGCGTTCACGCGCCCTCGGTTGACGCGTGGTTGACGCCGGCGCCGCGATCCGCTCTGGCATGCGGATCGCCTAGATGGTGCAGATATAGACCCCGAAGGATTCAGATCGAGTCCGGGATGCTCGCGTAGTACGCAGACCAGCCGACAGCCGGGAAATACCACGAATAGGTCATCGCCCGAGTCCGGCGGCCCGGTCTGGCGAACATGGAGATGACACCGTCAAACGCTTCGTCAACCGGGGCGCAGACCATGTTCCGTATTGCCGCCGCTGGATTCTCCGGGGATGGATCCTTTGTAAACGCCGCGTAGGTGATGGGGACGTGACGCATGAACCGCGCCCAGCGCTCCTCGATGGGCTCACCAACATCTACCGCAAGGGGGGGCTCGCGCCGTAGTCCATTTCCGGCGGCGCCCGTCGCAAACCCATAGAAAAGGTAGCGGTCAATGAGCGGCAGGACGGCCTCTCGAAGCTCGGCCTTTCGCAGCGGCTTGCGGAACTTATCCCCGAATCGCGGCGGCGGCTCCTTCGGATGAACGCGTGCGATGCCCTTACCTATGTCGTGCTCCGTGTCCAGCTCGATCGTCATGAATCGGGCGATAAAGGCGGCGTTCTCCGCATAGACTCGCGCCGCTGATGGGTCTTCAAGACCCTCGGCGGCTTGCCTTGCCCCCTCGGAACTCAGACGATCGCCTTGTCGCAGCTCATCGGCGACGGCGCTCAGCCGCTCGGCTGCATGCTCAGGTGCCACGCCAAGCTCGTAGGGGACCATTCCCGGCTCAAGGGGCGGATCGACGAAGTCGAGATCCATCCGAAAGGCGAGCCTACCCCGTCGCTACCTTGTCGCGCCACAAACGCCAGTGGTGCTTGGGCCTCGCAATGTCCCGATTCATGTCGCAATGCCCCTCTTCCGGCTCATCGTCCAGCCGAACCGTCTCCGCGCCAGCGCCACGCTCTACGAAATCCCTGCGCTTCCGCTTCCGCGACGGTCGCCACGTAGTGCTCTCCGCGATGAGGCTCAACGACGGTGGAGTCGTACTGTTGATCGAAGGGCAAGTGATAGATCCGCTCACCGCCCCGCCGCGCCACGTTGCACTTGATCCTCGGGTAGTCATTGAGCGGGAACTCCTCCTCGACGGTGATGCCGAGATGCGCTGCCACTTCGCGAGCTTTCTCGGAGAGCATTGTCGTCGTCGTGAAGGTGCCCGTGACCTCTGTGTCGGGGCTCTCAAGTCGGGCAAGGACCATCGTCCCGTAGAGCTGGAATACGTGCTTCTCATGGATCGTCTTCTGACGCGACCAGCGCTTACATTGAATGACCTCGATCCCCCCGCCTCTCTCAGCCAGAACGTCCCGGCCCAAATCCTCTAGCCCTTTGATGATGCCGTGGTAGGTGACCTCGCAGCCCTCCTGCTCACGGAGGTACCCCACATAGCGCTCGTAGTCTCGTCCAAGCTGCCACGGTGACTTGCGGGAGCGCAGGTAGCGGTCGAGCGCTCGCTGATTACGCTCGCCCTCTGACAGAGCCGCGTATTCGTCCTTACTCAGATAGCGGGCTGCGGGATCCTCATTAGATTGCCGGGCCTCGCCGCCATCCTCAGCGGCCTCGACGTAGGCCGCTTGCTCAGCCTGATCCCTCAGCTCCGAAATCCAAGGCAGGTGATACTCGTAGAGCGCCACGGTCCACTCTGCGGCTTTGGCGCGGCGAGTCGCCTCGGCAAGCTTCGCGCCTTTTTCTCGGAGCGTCGCTGCGGCAGCCCTCGCCGGCCTTGTCTTGTATTCGAGAGCGTTTGCTTCCGCGTCCGTCAGCGCCCGTTGGTAGTCGGCCCACGCATCACCGATGATCGCGAATCCAGAAAGTGAGTCGGCAATCAAGGTGTCGGCGGTAGCCCGATCTCGGTCGATCTCTCCCCTGATTTGCTCACCGTAATTGTCAGCGGCCTGTCGCTTCCCCTCAAGCTCTCGTTCCGCCGCTTCAAGATCCCGTTGCTTGCTCTCAAGGGCGAGTTCGCGAGCTCCAATCTCGTCGCGCCTTGTCTCGCCTAGCTTCTGCAAGTCCTCTAGATCTGATGCGATTGCCGCCCGCGCTGTGGTGGCCCGATTCTCTAGCTCGCGCACTTCCTCAATGAGCTGAAGCGCTTGTTTGGGAAGCTCAAAGTCCGCCACGGCCGCCCTGCCCAATGAGATTCCGGGAGCCCTGGCAGCGGGGATATCTGAGGCAGCCCCAGAAATGGCCGTGTGGACCATCCCGCAGCGCCATCCGTGACCTACATCGCGGGCACCGCAGGGTTCCGCCAGGGAAAGCATCCAGCTCCTTCTGGATGGCCTCCGCGTCGCCTTTGACGGCGCTGGCGGCATCCTGCACTGCGGGCTGGATCCGCTTCGCTTCCCGCTTCGCGGTCTTACGAAAAGCTCGCTTCTCCCGCCACACGGGGGGAGCATTTCATTGCTGGGCCGACCGCGTCCAGTCCAGAGACCCGCCTCTCCCGGCTCTTCGCCGCTGGCACCTCGCCGAGGCCTAGGGATACTGCTGTTCCAGCGAGCGGAGCGATTCCTGAGCCCTGCGTTGTGCTTCTTCTGTGGGCTGCTGGACCTGTTCGCGATATTCGTCCAGCTCCTTCCCGCAGTAGACAGAGCCATAGCCGTTCTTTCCGCATTCATGGAGGTTGAGCCCGAGCGGATAGAGCAGGTGGTCGAGGCTGCCTGTGAAGTAGAGGACCAGGACGACCCCGACAATGGCGCCGATGATCGCTCTTCGCGCCTGAGAGGAGAGCCCTCGCTTAGGGGCTGGTGCTGTCGCGGGGGAAGCCAGCGGCGCCCGTTGGTCTGTCCATTTCGAGCCATCCCAATACCGCTGGGTCTGGGCCTGAGATGGGTCCGGGTAACCAGCCAGCCGCAGGCTTCGCAGCGCCCTGCTCGCTCGCGCTTGGCTCCTCCACGGCCGAGAATCTAGCTTGTGCGGTCGGCGCTCGCCAGTGGATGTTTGGACGGCATCACTGGGGCATTCCGTGGGTCAGACGCAGGAAGGCGCACGAAGACGCTGCCGACTGGCGCACGACTGGCGCACCGGATCGAGCGCATCTCGGGACCTGGACTCGAATCGATAGGGAGTCTAGAGTCCTCGACGTGACAACGATCCGAGTCATCGCCGAGACCGCCTTGAACCCGGAGCAGGTCCTCGCGGCCGCCCGAGATTTCTCTTCACGGCGTGAGGAGGTGTTCCCCGCCGTTTCGATGGATCGAACGGAGGTGCACAAGATCGACGGCACCACAGCCGACGTGACGGAGGGAACTTCGACGGGCATCGGATCGAACTGGGAGCGGTGCGACTACGACTGGTCCACGGACGGGATCGTCATCGCGACAGTCACGGACTCCAATGTCTATGCCACCGCGGGAAGCCGCTGGGAGATCACTGCGCGACCCAGTGAATCTGGAAGCGAGGTCGAGATGGTGTGGGTCCGGACGTTCCAGCGTGGGGTGCGGGGTCGGCTTTTCGGGACGGCCTTCCGCCTTTTCGGCAACCGCATCTTTCGCGGCCAGGGTCACGAAATCATCGAGAACCTGGAGAAGCTCGAAGCCTCTGCCGGATCCCAGGAGTCTTGAACGGAAAGAGGACCGCGCCACACTGGGCGCATTTCGTCAGGTTCGTTGCCCGGCTTCCGGCGTTCATCCAGGCGTCCGATCCTGAGTCGCGGACCGGACGCCTTCGAGCGAACTACTCCCGGGACCGGGTTGTCTCGGCGGCAGCAGTTCGCCGCGCCGCCGCTCGGCCCCTTCGTTGCATCACCCGCCAGCACCGTTCGCGATCCCCGGCGACCTTGTTCACATCAGGATCGGTTCGCGCCCTTCGGCCTCGGCTCGCTCGATCTCGATCATCTGGTAGGCGGCAATCGCCCCGGCCCCGTTCTCGCGTTCGAGTCGCTTCGCGAGCAGGTCGATCTTCGCCTCGGTTTCGGCGGCAACGGCAAGCTGGGCCAGTTCGGCTTCGAGGTCGATCATGCCTTCGGGATATATCAGGAAGCGGCGACTGCCGCCTCATTCCGGGCCTCGCGATCGGCGGCGTCGAGGTAGGCATCGACCGGGTCACGGGCCTGGCGCTTGCGAGCAGCGAGCCGCACATTCCGTTGACGCCTCATTGACGCGAAAAGGGGGATTTGGCCCGCTAGAGCCAAATCCCCCCTCTCTAGTCAGATCCGCTGGATCAGAGTGCCGGTGCCGAGCCCGCCGCCACAGCACATCGTGACCAGGCCCATCTCCTTGTCGGAGCGCTCCATCTCGTGCAGCAGGGTGGTGATCAGCCGGGCGCCGGTCGAGCCGAGCGGGTGGCCGAGCGCGATCGCCCCGCCGTTGACGTTGACCCGGTCCATGTCGGGATCGAGCTCGCGCCGCCAGGCCGCGAGCACCGAGGCGAACGCCTCGTTGATCTCGACCAGGTCGATGTCGTCCATCGTCATCCCGTTGCGCTCGAGCAGCTTCTGCGTCGCCGGGATCGGACCGGTCAGCATGATCACCGGGTCGACGCCGACCGTCGTCTGGTCGAAGATCCGCGCCCGCGGCTTCAGCCCGAGCTCGTCGGCCTTTTCGCGGGTCATCAGCAGCACCCCGGCGGCGCCGTCGGAGACCTGCGAGGAGTTGCCGGCGGTGATCTTGCCGTCCTCCTTGAATGCCGGCTTCAGGTTGGCGAGGCCCTCGAGCGTCGTCTCGCGCAGGCCCTGGTCGGTCATGTAGGTGTCGCCGTTGACCTGGAAGGGGATCATCTCGCGCTCGAAGCGGCCCTCCTCGGTCGCCTTGGCGGCGAGCTGCTGGGAGCGGAGCCCGATCTCGTCGAGCTCGGAGCGCGGGATCTCCCATTTGTCGGCGATCATCTCGGCCGAGAGGCCCTGCGGGATCAGGTTGTAGCGCTCGAGCAGCTCCGGCGAGAAGGCGAAGCCGTGCTCGTCCATCACCTGGGCCGAGTCGGCGAAGGAGATGTGCCCCATGTGCTCGACGCCGCCGCCGATCGCGACATCGTGGACGCCGGAGGCGACGAGGGCGGCGGCGAAGTTGACTGCCTGCTGGGCCGAGCCGCACTGGCGGTCGACGGTGGTCGCCGGGACCTCCTGCGGCAGGCCCGCCTCGAGCCAGGCGTTGCGGCCGATGTTGAGGCCCTGCTCGCCGAACTGCTGGACACAGCCGGCGACGACATCGCCGACCTCGCTCGGGTCTATGCCCGCGCGAGAGATCAGCTCCGAGAAGGTCTTGGCGAGGAGATTTGAGGGATGTACGTCCCGGTAGTAGCCCTTCTCGGGATGGCCCTTGCCGATCGGCGTCCGCGCCGCCTCGACGATGACCACCTCGCGCCCACCGAACTTGCCGCTGCCGTTCTCGCTCATCGTTGCCTCCGTTGGTCCACCGATGTCAGTTTCATCACAATACTCGATTGATTCGTCAATCAGCCAGGTCGATGACGCGTCTCACGGAGAGCGCTGTTTGATAGGAACCCAGATGATGAGCGGGGGAAAGGGCTACGAGGCGCCGGGGATCGCCGGCAGCGGCGCGATCGCGACCGGGCTGGCGGCCGTCTCGACGACGACGGCCGACACGATCCTGCTCGCCCGCAGCGAGGCATCCGCCTGGCGTGCCGAGGAGAAGGTCGTCGCCGCCTGCGCCAAGATCGACGGCGCCGAGCCCTCGCGGCTGCGGGTCACGACCGACCCCAAGGACCTTTCCGATTGCGACGTCGTCGTCGAGGCGGTGATCGAGGAGCTCGAGCCCAAGGGCGAGGTCCTGAGCGCTGTCGCTGAGGCGTGTCCGAACGCCGACCTCGCCAGCACGACCTCCTCTCTGAGCGTCGCCGAGATCGCCGAGGCGGCGGGGATCGGGGGCAGGCTCTTCGGCCTCCATGTCTTCAACCCGGTGCCGCGGATGAAACTGGTCGAGGTCTGCTTCCTGGATGGCGTCGGCGAGGACTCGCGCGAGCGCGCTCTCGCCTGGTGCGCGGCGCTCGGCAAGACCGCGGTCGAGGTCCCAGACCAGGCGGGGTTCGTCGTCAACCGGCTCCTCTTTCCCTATCTCTTCGACGCCGTGCGCCTGATGGAGCGGACAGGGATGGAGGCCGGCGAGGTCGACGCCTGCATGAAGCTCGGCGCCGGCCACCCGATGGGCCCGCTGGCGCTGCTCGACTTCGTCGGGCTCGACGTCGCCGAGGCGATCGGCGACGCCCTCCACGCCGACTCCGATGAGCCGACCCACAAGCCCCCCGGCCTGATGGTCGAGATGGCGGGCGAGGGCAAGCTCGGCCGCAAGAGCGGCGCCGGCTTCTACGACTACTCCGAGGCCTGAGCCAAGAATTCCGCTAGCGCTTGCCGGCGAGGTCCCAGATGACGTCTGCCGGGGAGATGCCCTGGCGGCGGGCCGCCTCTTCGATCTCGGCCCACGGGAGCTCGGCCTCGGGCAGGTCGTCCCAGCGCGCCAGGTCGAGCGCCTCGACCGCCCCCCTCAGCGCCGGGCCCAGGTGCTCCTCGGAGCGAAGCAGCGCTCTCAGCACCTCAAGCTGCTTGTCGCTAAAACGCACAACCCACATGCGATACCTCCAGGATCGAGCAGGACGCGGGTTGCCCGGAGAAGCTAGGCGTCGGGGCGGACGGAACCGGCGCCGTGGGAGGCCTGTCCGGAGCCGCTGATCCGGACCGCCTCGACCCGGTTCTCGCGCACCGACTCGACCCGGATCGTGTAGCCGTCGGCGCTGATCGTGTCGCCCCGCTTCGGCAGCCGCCCGAGCTCGGCGAAGACGTAGCCGCCGATCGAGTTGTAGGCCTCCTGGTCGGCCGGCAGCTCGATCCCGACGTCTGCGAGGTCGCCGAGCGAGACGTGGCCGCGGACGAACCACTCGCCGCCGGCCAGCCGCCGCAGCGCCGCGGCACGGGGGTCGGTCTCGTCCTCGATCTCTCCTACCACCTCCTCGAGGATGTCCTCGACGGTGACGATCCCGACCGTGCGGCCGTACTCGTCGACGACGACGGCCATCGATGTGCGCTGGACCTGGAGGTCGTGGAGGAGGTCGTCGAGCGGGCGGGTCTCGGGGATGATCAGCGCGTCGCGGACGACCGAGTCGAGCGAGGCCTCGGGGCCATCGTTCATGTAGAGGCGGGCGAGGCTGTTGTTGTGGACGATCCCCTTGACCCGGTCCGGGTTGTCGTCCTCGATTACGACCAAGCGGGTGTGGCCGGAGGAGACGCAGCGCCGCAGCGCGGTCTCGACCGTGTCGGATGAGTCGACCGTGACCACGGCCGGGATCGGGGTCATCACCGCCCGGGCGTCCTGCTCGTGGAGGTGGAAGACCCCACCCAGCATCCCCGCCTCGCCGGGGTCTAGGGTGCCGCCCTCGCGGGAGCTGTCGATTATCTGTTTCAGGTCCTCGGCCGAGTGCTTTTCTTCGATGTTCGTCGGGTCCACTCCGAACAGGCGGACGACTGCGTTGGAGATCGCGCTCAGGCCCTTCGTCACCGGCGCGGTCGCCACCCGGAACCAGTTGAGCGGGCGAGAGATCCGGCGCGCGGTCCGCTCGGCATGGCTGATCGCGAGCATCTTCGGCACCTGCTCGCCGATGCTGATGTGGACTGCGGTCACCAGCGCGAATGCGATCACCAGCGAGAGCGCGGCCGCGACCCCGTGCGAGAGGCCGCCGAAGGCCGGCTCCAGGAGCTTCGCCAGCGAGGGCTCGCCGAGGAACCCGATCCCGATCGAGGCCATCGTGATCCCGACCTGGCAGGCCGAGAGCGACTCGTCGATCCGGTCGAGCTGCTCGATCACCGCCTCGGCGCCGGACTCGCCCTCCTCGGCGAGCTGCTCGAGCTTGCCGCGACGGCTGCGGACGAGCGCGAACTCACCGGCGACGAAGAAGCCGTTGATTGCCACCAGGACGAGCAGCAGGACGAGCAGCAGTGCGCTCATCGGCTATGTGGCCCGGTACTTCGGGGGAGGTCTTCGGCCATTCGGCCCACGCAATATAGCTCGGCGCCCCGCCGAACCCGCGCTGCTGCAATATTGGAAGCCGATGCGGATCGCGAGCCTTGTCCCCTCCGCGACGGAGATGTTGTTCGCGCTCGGCCTCGGCGAGAGCGTCGTGGCTGTGACACACGAGTGCGACTACCCGCCCGAGGCGCGCTCGATCCCCCACCTGACGAGCACGGTCCTGCCGCCCGACATCGCGCCTGGGGAGATCGACGCGACCGTGAAGGCCATAGTCGGCGAGGGCCGCGCGCTGTACGAGCTCGACGAGGCGCGACTGGCCGAGGCTTCCCCCGACCTGATCGTCACCCAGGCGATCTGCGACGTCTGCGCCGTCTCCTACGAGGACGTGCTGAAGGTTGCCGCCCGCCTCCCGAGCGAGCCCTACGTCCTCCAGCAGGACCCGAGCACCCTCGGCGAGGTTCTCGAAGACGTCGTCAGGCTCGGCGAGGCGACCGGGATGCAGCCCGAGGCGCGCGAGCTGCGTGCCGAGCTCGAGGGCCGCCTGGCGATCGTCGGCGCCGCCGTCGCCGGGTCCGGCGCGCCTAGGGTTGTGGCTCTCGAGTGGCTCGACCCCCCGTTCGTCGGCGGTCACTGGGTGCCGGAGATGGTCTCGATCGCCGGCGGCGAGGACATCGCGGGACCGCCCGGGCTGAAGTCGCCCGAGGTTAGCTGGGGCGAGCTGGGCGGGCTGCGCCCCGATGTCGTCGTCGCGATGCCGTGTGGCTGTGACGCCGAGGAGGCCCGCAGGCAGGCGCTCGAGCACTGGGACCGGGTCGCCCAGCTCGGCGCCCGCACCGTGTTCGCGGTCGACGCCGCAGCGAGCTTCTCCCGGCCGGGCCCGCGCCTCGTCGACGGGGTGGAAGTGCTCGGCCACCTGCTCCATCCCGACCTCGTCGACCCGCCCGGAAGCGTCGCCTTCGCCGAGGTCCGGGCGCCGGCCGGCCGCGCCTAGCCTCCGCGCTTCCGGCGCGAGTTATCCCCGGATGGCGACGGAAACTCACACCGGAACGCTGTGGAGGCGTACGGTTCGCCTGGAGATGTCTGAAAGGAGAGGCACGCGGTGACCGAGGACGCCGCCCAGGAGGCTGTGTTCGCGCCGGTGCGACCGCCGACGACCTTCGAGGAGACGGTCGAGCGGCTCGGCACCGCGATCCGGCTCGGCCTGCTCGCCCCCGGCAGCCGGCTGCCGCCCGAGCGCCAGCTGGCGCGCAAACTGGCGATCTCGCGCACGACACTGCGCCAGGCGCTGACGACCCTGACCCAGAGCGGCCATATGGTCTCGCGGCGTGGCCGCTCAGGCGGCACCTTCGTCGCCGAGCAGCCGCCGCTGGCGGGCGGCCCCGGCGAGCTCCTCGACGAGGCCGCCTGGGCGATCCTCGACTACCGGGTCGCGATCGAGACCGGCTCGGTCCTGCTCGCCGCCGAGCGCGCCAACGCCGAACAATTCTCCAGACTCGAGGAGCTGACCTCGGGAATGGCCGGCGCCGAGGACTTCGAGGAGTACCGCCGCTTCGACATCCGCTTCCACATCGGCCTCGCAGAGGCGGCCGCGTCGCCCCGGCTGGTCACGGCGATGACCGAGGTCCAGGGCCAGATGAGCGACCTGATCTCGCTCATCGCCCACCCGACCGAGGTCCTCACACGCTCCAACGACCAGCACCGGCGGCTGGTGATTCTGCTGCGCAGCGGGAACGCCTCCGGCGCGGTCGGCCTGCTGCGCAGGCACATCGAGGGAACCGAGCACATCCTGGCCGGCCTGCTGCCGCGCCAAAGCGCCGTCTCGGGCCGGGGGTGTTGACAACAGCGCGGCGCACCGCATACGCTCAGCGCGGGTAATAGGTGTGGTGATCACACCTTTTTCTGTCTTGAGCAAACAGAGGAGGATCAGTGATGGAGAGCGCATCGCCGCCCGTCGACCGCGACGAACAACGCCTTGCGGAACTCGGCTACAAACAGCGCCTGGACCGAGCCTGGAGCTCCTTCTCCAATTTCGCGATCTCCTTCACTATCATCTCTGTCCTCGCCGGCTGTTTCACGACCTACTTCGTCGCCTGGAACAGCGGCGGCCCGATCGCGATCTCGTGGGGCTGGCCGATCATTTGCGGGCTGATCCTCCTGGTCGCCTTCTCGATGTCCGAACTGGTATCCAAATACCCGACCGCGGGTGGCATCTACTACTGGTCGTCGGACCTCGGAGGTAAAACCTGGGGATGGTTCACCGGCTGGTTCAACCTGATCGGCCTGGTCGGGATCATCGCCTCCGTTGTCTATGCCTCCGCTCAGTTCCTCTACGCGCTCCTGAGCCTCTATGGACTGGATCTCGGTTTTGTCAACTTCGGTGACAGCAGCCATGTGCTGCTCGAGACATTCGGCCTCTTCACCGTGATCCTGATCGTGCACTCGCTGATCAACATCTACTCATCGCCGTTGGTCGCGATGCTCAACAATATCTCGGTCGGGTGGCACGTCCTCGGCGTGGCCGTGATCATCATCCTCCTGATCCTCGTTCCCTCACACCACCAGAGCGTCAGCTTCGTGTTCGGGCACACGATCAACAACACCGGTTTCAGCCATGGGATGTTCTGGTTCTACGTGCTGCCGCTCGGCTTCCTGCTGACGATGTACACGCAGACCGGCTACGACGCCTCGGCCCACATCAGCGAGGAGACCAAAGGCGCCGCACTCGGGGCGGCAAAGGGAGTATGGCGCTCGGTTTTCTGGGCCGGCGTGATCGGTTGGGCGGTGCTGCTGGCGATCACCTTCGCGGCGACGAATACCGGCTTCATCAACGACGCCGAAAACGGGATCGGCTTGGGCTCCTCTCTGGCGATCTTCTCCAGCTCCCTCGACCCTTGGGCCGCCAAGATGGTGATCCTGATCGCGACGATCGGCCAGTTCTTCTGCGGAATGTCGTGCCTGACCAGTGCTTCGAGGATGAACTACGCCTTCTCCCGGGACCGGGCTGTGCCCGGACATCGCATCTGGACTCGGCTGAACCATCACCGCATCCCGCACTTCTCGGTTCTCTTCATGGCGTTGATCGCCTGGCTGGTGACGCTACCGGCGCTCCTTGGCGACGAAAACAACTACACCTACGCCTTTGTCGCCGTCGTTTCCATTGCGGTGATCGGCCTCTACATCGCCTACGTGATCCCGGTCTACCTGCGCTGGCGAAAAGGCGACGATTTCGAGCCTGGTCCGTGGAACCTCGGACGTAAGTACAAGTGGGTCAACCCTGCGGCGGTTATCTGGGTGATCATCTGCGTGATCATTTTCAGCCTGCCGACGGCGCCCGCGGCCGTACCCTGGGACGCATCCTTCGATTGGAAGTACTTCAACTATGCGCC
This sequence comes from uncultured Solirubrobacterales bacterium, assembly GCA_963737575.1. Taxonomy (GTDB): domain Bacteria; phylum Actinomycetota; class Thermoleophilia; order Solirubrobacterales; family 70-9; genus VRUE01. The sequence continues at coordinate 78,583 of CAVTTJ010000008.1, read as the reverse complement.
CCTGACGGTCCTTGTCACCATCATCGCGGTGGGCCTTTGGTGGCTGGTCAGCGCCCGACGCAGTTTCAAAGGGCCGATCCGCGAGGTTACGGTCGAGGAAGCGATCGGGCCGCCACCTTCGTTCCCAGAGGCGCCCTAGCTGCGGCCCGCTGTAGACAGCGGTGGTGAACGTAGCCGGACATGACCGTTGAGGAGCTGAAGAAGGCGGTCGCGGACGGCACGGTCGACACCGTGCTGCTCGCGATCGCCGACATGGAGGGGCGGCTGCAGGGCAAGCGCCTGACCGCGACGCACTTCCTGAACGACACGCTCGAGCATGGCGCCGAGGGGTGCAACTACCTGCTCGCCGTCGACGTCGACATGGAAACCGTCGGCGGCTACGCGATGGCCTCCTGGGACACCGGCTACGGCGACTTCCAGATGAGCCCGGACCTCGAGACGCTTTGCCCGGTCCCCTGGCACCCGGGCACGGTGATGCTGATGGCCGACCTGCAGTGGGAGGACGGCCGCGAAGTCGTCGCCTCGCCGCGCCAGATCCTGCGCCGCCAGCTCGGGCGCCTCAAGGAGCGGGGATTCAGCGCCAACGCCGGCACCGAGCTCGAGTTCATGGTCTTCCTCGACACCTACGAGGAGGCCTGGAAGCGGGGCTTCCGCGATCTCGAGCCGGCCAATCTCTACAACATCGACTACTCGCTGCTGGGCAGCGCCCGGGTCGAGCCGCTGATCCGCCGGATCCGCAACGAGATGGCGGCGGCGGGGCTCGTGGTCGAGAACTCGAAGGGCGAGTGCAACCTCGGCCAGCACGAGATCAACTTTCGCTACGACGGCGCGCTGCAGAGCGCCGACAACCACGCGATCTACAAGAACGGCGCCAAGGAGATCGCCGCCCAGGAGGGGCAGTCGATCACCTTCATGGCGAAGTTCAACGAGCGCGAGGGGAACTCGTGCCACATCCATTGCTCGCTCGCCGCCGAGGGCGGCGCCAATGCCTTCGCCGCCGACCAGGCGCTGTTCGAGCACTTCATCGCCGGCCAGATCGCCTGCATGAAGGAGCTGACGCTCTTCTACGCGCCCCACATCAACTCCTACAAGCGGTTCGCCGCCGGCTCCTTCGCGCCGACCGCGATCGCCTGGGGCCGCGACAACCGGACCTGCTCGCTGCGGGTCGTCGGCCACGGCGAGGCGCAGCGGGTCGAGAACCGGCTGCCCGGCGCCGACGTCAACCCCTACCTGGCGCTGAGCGCGATGATCGCCGCCGGGCTGCACGGGATCGAGAAGGAGCTGACGCTCGAGCCGGTCTTCGAGGGCAACGCGTACGAGTCCGACAAGCCGCGCGTCCCCCACAACATCTACGACGCCCGCGATGCTTTCGCCGAGAGCGAGATGGTCCGCGAGGCGTTCGGCTCCGACGTCGTCGACCACTACCTGAACCGGGCCCAGGTCGAGATCGACGCCTTTGAGTCCGCGGTCACCGACTGGGAGCGCTTCCGGGGCTTCGAGAGGCTGTGAGTGGAGAAATCGACACGGTGATCTCCGGTCGTCACTGTCCGGGTCGATTTCGCAACGAACATTTCTGCGGAGCAGAATGACGATGGGCTCGCCTGTCGTCGGGATCTGCGCGGCGCTGGAGCGCGCCCGCTGGGGGGTCTGGGAGGAGACGGTGGCACTCGCCCCCCGCTCCTACGCGACCGCCGTGCAGCGGGCCGGCGGGACCGCGATTCTGCTCCCGCCCGACGCAGCGGCCGAGGCCGAGCCCGACCGGATGCTCGACCTGCTGGACGCGCTGATCCTCGCCGGCGGCGCCGACGTCGACGCCGCCAGCTACGGAGCCGAGCCGCACCCGGAGACGAGGGGAACCTGGCCCGAGCGCGACAGCTTCGAGCTGGCGCTGGCGCGGAGCGCGATCGAGCGCGAGATGCCGCTGCTCGGCATCTGCCGCGGGATGCAGATCCTCAACGTCGCTCGCGGCGGCACCCTCTGCCAGCACCTGCCGGAGGTCGTCGGCCACGAGCGCCACCGCGAGGTCCCCGGGACCTTCGGCGACCACGAGGTCGCGCTCGAGCCCGGCAGCCTCGCCGCCGAGGCCGCCGGCGCCGAGCGGGTCGGGGTCAAGTCCCACCACCACCAGGGGGTCGAGGAGGTCGGCGAGGGGCTCGCGGTCAGCGGGCGCTCGGTCGAGGACGAGCTGATCGAGGCGATCGAGCTGCCCGGCGGGGGCTTCGCCCTCGGCGTGATCTGGCACCCGGAGGAGGACGTCGACGACCGGGTGATCGGCGCCCTCGTCTCCGCCGCCCGAATGGGATGTCGCACTTCCCTCCCACAGGTGAAGGGAAGTGCGACATCGTGAGCACGCTGAGCGTGATCGAGCCCGCCACGGAGCAGCAGATGGCGGAGCTGCCGCGGGCGGGGGTCGAGGAGACCGACGCCGCGGTGGCGCGGGCCAAGCAGGCGTTCCGGGCCTGGCGGGCGGTCGCCCCGGCCGAGCGCTCGGCGATCCTCCACGATCTCGCCGACGCCCTCGCCGATCGGCGCGAGGAGCTGGCGCGGATCGAGGCGCGGAACGCCGGCAAGCCGATCGCCGACGCCCGCGGTGAGATCGGGATGGTCGCCGAGACCTTCCGCTACTACGCAGGCGCGCCCGAGCGCCTGCTCGGCCAGACGATCCCGGTCGCCGGCGGTGTCGACATGACGTTTCGCGAGCCGCTCGGGGTCGTCGGCCTGATAGTCCCCTGGAACTTCCCGCTGACGATCGCATCCTGGAAGGTCGCGCCGGCGCTCGCCGCCGGCAACACGATCGTCCTGAAGCCGGCCGAGCTGACGCCGCTGAGCGCGCTCGAGCTGGAGAGGATCGCGGTCGAGGCGGGCCTGCCCGAGGGGGTATTGAACGTCGTCGTCGGTCCGGGGAGCGTCTGCGGCCGGTGCCTGGTCGAGCATCCTGACGTCGCCAAGATCGCCTTCACCGGGTCGACCGAGGTCGGGCGCGGGATCGCGGCGGGGGCGGCGACGACGATCAAGCGGGTGACGCTCGAGCTCGGCGGCAAGTCGGCCAACGTCGTCTTCGCCGACGCCGACATCGCCGCCGCTGCGGCCTCGGCGCCGATGGCGGTCTTCGGAAACGCCGGCCAGGACTGCTGCGCCCGCTCGCGGATCCTGGTCGAGCGGGCGGCGCTCGACGAGTTCATGGAGGCGCTCCGGGGCGGGGTCGAGGCCATTCGGGTCGGCGACCCGCTCGACGAGGGGACTCAGATGGGGCCCCTGGTCTCGGCCGGCCAGCGCGAGCAGGTCGCCTCCTTCGTCCCCGACGACGCCCCGGTCGCGATCCGCGGCTCGGCGCCCGACGGCCCCGGCTACTGGTTCCCGCCGACGGTCCTCGCCCCGGTCGACAACGACGACCGCGCGGCGCGCGAGGAGATCTTCGGGCCGGTCGCGTGCGTGATCCCGTTCGAGGGCGAGGAGGAGGCGGTGCGGCTCGCCAACGAGACGATCTACGGCCTCTCGGGCTCGGTCTGGACCCGCGACGGCGCGCGGGCGCTGCGCGTCGCGCGGGCGGTCGAGACCGGCGTCATCTCGATCAACTCCAACACCTCGGTCCGCGTCTCGACCCCGTTCGGCGGCTTCAAGCAGTCCGGCGTCGGCCGCGAGCTCGGCCCCGACGCGCTCGCCGCCTACACCGAGGTCAAGAACGTCTACTACTCAACCGAGGAGGGCTGATGGCCGGACGTCTGCAGGACAAGGTCTGCGTGATCACCGGCGCCGCCAGCGGGATCGGCGCCGAGACGGCGCGGCTGTTCGCGGCCGAGGGCGCGCGGGTGGTCGGGATCGATCTCAATGCGGACACCGAGGGCGAGCTCTCGATTCGGGCCGACGTCGCCGACGAGGGCCAGGTCCGCGACGCCTACGCCCGGGCCCGCGGGGAGATGGGCCGGATCGACGTCCTGATGAACAACGCCGGCATCAACCCGACCGACGACGAGTCGGTCCTCGACACCTCGCTCGAGGCCTGGCAGCGGGTCCAGGACGTCAACCTGCGTGGCGTCTTCCTCTGCTGCAAGCACGGCATCCCCCACCTGCTCGCCGGCGAGGGCGGCTCGGTCGTCAACGTCGCCTCCTTCGTCGCCGTCCTCGGCGCCGCCGTCTCGCAGATCTCCTACACCGCCTCGAAGGGCGGCGTGCTCTCGCTCTCGCGCGAGCTCGGGGTCGAGTTCGCGCGCCGCGGGGTGCGGGTCAACGCGCTGTGCCCGGGCCCGGTCAACACTCCGCTGCTCGAGGAGCTCTTCGCCTCGGATCCCGAAAAAGCGCGCCGGCGCCTCATCCACGTGCCGATGGGGCGGTTCGGGAAGGCGGAGGAGATCGCCGCCGCGGCCTTGTTCCTCGCCAGCGAGGAGTCCTCGTTCATCACCGCCTCCTCGATGATGGTCGACGGCGGCATCTCCGCCGCCTACATCACGCCCGAGTAGCGGCCCCCCGCCACAACGATTGGTCACTTAGGCACACCCTGGTGTGCCTAAGTGACCAATCAGGGGTTCTGGGCGGCGAGCTCGAGGAAGCGGGTGCAGAGTGCGCGGCCGATCCCGTTCCAGATCCCGATCTTCTCGCTGATCTCGGCCGCGAGGGCGTCGGGGTCGAGGCCGATCGCGACCGCGTCGGGGTCGGAGCGGTAGTCGGCGGTCCACTTCAGAGCGTCGCGCTCGCTGACCTCGGCGTGGAACTGGATCGCCCACGCCACCGGCCCGAACCGCGCCGCCTGGGCGCAGACCGGGCTGCGGGCGAGCGCCGCGCCGCCGCCGATCCCCATCTCGTAGCTGTGCCACTGGAACGCATCGAAGGATTCGGGGAGCGACCCGATCAGCGGGTCTTCGGCCCCGGCGCCGGTGCGCTCGACCCGGCGCCAACCGATCTCCGGCTGCCGCGCCCGCCGCGGCCCCTCCCCCGCCGCCTCGGCGAGGAGCTGGGCGCCGAGGCAGACGCCGAGCAGAGGGATCTCGTTCACCAGCAGCGCCCGCAGCAGGAGCTTCTGGTCGGCGAGCCACGGGTGCTCCTCCACATCGCCGACGTTCATCGCCCCCCCGAGGACGATCGCACCGTCGTAGCCATGAGGATCGCTGGGCGGATCGCCGCCCTCGGCTATCGGCCACTCCTCGAGCTCATCGCCCCGCGCCGCAGCGGCCTCGGCGAAGACGCCGGGTCCGGCGTCTGCCTCCTGGACTATCGCGAGCACTCGCATCCAGGCATTGTTCAGGATCGCCCTGCTATTGGCGCCCAACTCCTATTCGGTGCCGTGGAGGCTCCAGTACTGGACGTCGGTGGTTCCGCCCCCGCTCCGATTTTCGGTTCCTGAGAAGTCGATCCCGTCAGCGGATACGTGGCCTTCGACGAACAATTCGTAGTGCGGGCTGATCGGGTATTCCGTCCCTTCGAAGCCTTCTTCTTTTGAGGTTTGGTCGCAGGAAACCCGGTGAATGATCAGAGCGTGGGACGCGGTGAACATGTTGAGGAGATATTCGTAGGGAGGTTCAACCGGTACTTCGCCACCTTTGGAGGTGGTCACGAAGAGACCCGCGCCCAGCACGTCCTCGGTGAATTCCGCTTCCTGCTGGCACCCGCTCAATTGGGATGCGTCGGCCCCGGACGCTTCGACCGTGATGCTGCCGGAAACCAGTTCGAAGCCATCGCGCGGACTCCCTTCGAGCGTCATCGTCCCGTGCCAGGTCTGTTCCGTCAGGCCACCGATCACCGAGTATTTGTATTCGCCGCCGAATTCCCCGCTCAGACGTTGGCTTCCGTTCGACGGTTCGATCGCCTGGGTCCAGGTCTTTTCGCCGACGCCGGCGGTTGAGGTGAATTTCACCGTGACCTTGACCTGGCTCCCCTGCGGCGATTTGAAGACCGCGTACTGGATCGTCGGCGATACGTCCTGCGAGGTTCCCGGCGTGAAGTCCGCATTCGAGGGGTTGAGCAACGTCCACCTCGCGCCGCTGGCCCGGCCACCGTCGGCCCGCGCCTTGGCATACAGTCCGATCTGTTTTTTGTCGCCTTTTTTCAGTTTGATCGTGTTGCTGTCGGGGTTGAAGACCGGTTCGGCGCAGTAACCGCCGCGTTTGCGGTTGAAGGTCGCCCAGCCGTCGTCGCGCAGAAAGGTTCCGCCGTTTTCTCCGACCCGGTAGGCCTTGATCGCTTCTTCCGCCTCGGAGGCGAAGCTCTCCTCCCCGTCTTTCACCGTCGCATCCGGGGTGATTTTCACCTTTGTCTGCGAAGGGTCGTAGAGGCCGCTGCGCATATCGACCCTGACTTCGCGTTCGGTCCTCCCTCTCTGGACGACGCCGCCAGTGGCGACGATGAAGACTTCCTCGCTCGCATCGACCACGATCCAGTCGAGCTTCGCGTCGGATGCGACCCTGCCCGTCGTTTTCACCTGCGAGTCGATATTCGTGTTTCGTCGCGAAACGACCCTGTCTCCTTCAAGGGTTTCCTCGGTCACCTCGAACTTCTGGACCCCGCTGCTGGCGCTGACGCTGCCGTCGGCATTCGGACATTCCGGGACGTAGAGGCTCCCCTGCCCGCCACAGCTCGCGTACCTGACCCGGTAGGTCTGCCCCCCGGCGGGAACCGTCATCTGGCCACCGTTGGTTCCGGCAGCCGCGACTCCGATGCCCGCTACGCTGCCCACCCCCTCAGCCGGCCCGTTGGCGGCACACGAAGAGGCGATCGCGGGCCCCGGATCGAGACCGGAGGAGGCGGCCCTGCCCTTCGCCTTTCGGTCGAGCAGCGCGAGCGCCTTCGGCAGCGCCTTCAGGATTTTCTTTTGCGCCCTTTTGTTCGGGCGAAACCCGCTCTTCCTCGCCTTCTTGCCCTTCGCCGGCGCACGTTTGACGGCTTCCTCGATGAAAGCGAGCCTTGGGTCGATCGCCCGCGGCCTTGGGATCGCCTTGGCGATCGGCTGACAGGTGGTCTTCTTGCCGACCGTGACGGCCACCTTTGTGCCCTTGCAGGAGACCGCTCGGCCTTTGGCTTCGGCGTCGTCGGTCGCGTTGCCCGCCGCCATGAACATCACCATCGCTGTGATCAATAGTGGGAATCGGCTACGCGTCGCGTCGATCACCTATTCGGTGCCGTGTAGGTTCCAGTGCTGGACGTAGGTCACTGAGCCGAAGCTTTCGTCTTCGGTCCCGGTGAAGGTGGCCCCGTCGCCCGATTCCTGGCCGCTGACCGAGAGTTTCCAAGCGATCCCGGTTTCGAATTCGGTCCCTTCATACCCTTCTTCCTGTGCCGCTTTGGGGCAGGGAGCGACCCGCATCGCGTGTACGGGGACGAAGGGCATCGAGAGGTCGATTTCGTATTCGTAGGGCGGCCCATTTTCCGGGCCGGTCCCGGTGACGGTCATCGTTCCGCCGGGAATCGGCCCCTGGGCAGACCCCGACTGATGGCACCCCGTGATCCCGGACGACTCGATGCCCGAGAGGTCACCGGACACATTTCCAGAGGTGACGGAATAGACGCCGTTGCGGCCCCCTCCTTCTTGGGCGAGGAGGAGGTGAAGTTTGACCGCGCCTGTCCATTTCTGGACGCTCGGGACTTCGAGGGGCGTTTCGGTAGACAATTCGCCCCCGAAGCTCCCTTCGATTTCGAATCCAGTCGCCTCGATCGGCTGCGTCCATGTCTTCTGGCCGACCCCGGCGGTGGACGTCACTTTGGCCGTGACTTTCACCTGCTCTCCGGCCGGAGTTTTGCTGACCATGTACTGGATCGTCGGCGAAGACTCCTGCGAAGACGTCGGCGAGAAGTCGGCGTTGAGCGGGCCCAGCAGGGTCCACCTCGCTTCCGTCGCCCGCCCCCCATCGGCGCGGGCCTTGGCGTACATCGCGACCTGCTTCGGGTCGCCCTTTTTCAGTTTGATCGCGTTGCTGTCGGGATCGAAGACCGGTTCGGCGCAGTAGGGCTGTTTGAAGCTGCTCCAGCGTTCCTCGGCGCTTTTGTAGCTAGTGATCGCGGCTTTGGCGGTGTCCGCGAATGACTCCGCGCCGGACTTTGGATCGAGCGGGTCGCCGAAGAAGCGGGCGCTGGCGCCGGCGGGGTCATAGCTGCCGGCGGGCATCGGAATGTGCACCTTCCGCGTGACCCCGCCCCTGATCACGATCGGATAACCCTCGGTGGAGGCGACGATGAACAGTTCCTCGGTGTGCTCGACGTCGATGAATTTGAGCTTTGCATCGGGGCCGACCTCACCGTGGATTTTTGCTTTCTGTTCGAAATTGGCGGTGTTGCGGGAGTAGACGTGGCTCGAGCTGCGGATTTCGAAGGTGACGCTGAATTCGCCCCTCCCTTTGCCGTCGACGATGCCGCTGGCGGTCGGGCACTCGGGAATGTTGAAGGCGGTGACACCGCCGCAGGAGACGAAGGTGACCTTCGCGTGAAGGCCGCCGCCGATCGGGACGTCCATGTAGCCGCCGTTGTCCCCCAGCATGCCCACTGAGGCACCTTCAAAGCCTCCGGTGGGGCCCGCCGGACCCGGGTGGCAGCCGGCCGAGGCAAGCGCGGGGCCCGCCGGGAATGAGGATGCACCCGCGCCTCCGCTCTTGCGGTCGATGAAAGCCAACACCTTCGGCGCGACCTTCAGCAGCTTCTTCTGGCCCCGCTTGGCCGCGGCGCGGAAGCTGCTCTGAAGCTTCCTGACCCGTTTGCGCTTTTTGCCGGTGACCGCGCTCGCCGGGTCGAATTTCAGCGCCTGCTGGATGTAGGCGAGCCTGGTGTCGACCGCCTGCGGCGGCGGGAAGACCTTCGCGAATGGCAGGCAGGCGGTCGTCTTTCCTGCTTTCACCGCCACCTTGGTCCCCTTGCAGGACGCCTTCTTTCCCTTCGCCGAGGCGGCGGGGGCAAAGGCGGTCGCCGCGATCAGGACGAGAGACGCGAGGACGAGAAGCCGGCACCCCGTGGGGAACCTCATCAGGTGTCCAGCGTAGCCGCCGCGGTCGGAGCAGTCCAGTCCCGTGGACGTGCCGGCAGTTGACCACCGCATAGGTGGTCAGGTGCGGGGACGTCAGGCGATGTTGATCGCGGCGGCGATCGAGAAGACGGCGACCGCCACCATCCCCAGGATCTCGGCGGCGCGAGGGTTGGGGCCGAGGTTGCCGCGCTCGCCGGCGACGATGAACAGCGAGCAGATGACGCCGCCGACGATGCCGCCGAGGTGGCCGCCGATGCTGATTCCCGGAATGCCGAAGGTGAGGGCGAGGTTGATCAGGAGGATCACCCCGAGCTCGGTCGCGAGCGCGTTGAGGCCCCGGCCGCGAGCGATCACGAACGCGGCGCCGAAGAGCCCGAAGATCGCGCCCGAGGCGCCGACCGTCACTTCGAACTGATTCGTCAGGGCGATCGCGCCGAAGGCGCCGGCGAAGAGCGAGGCGAAGTAGATGGCGACGAAGCGCGGCGTGCCGATCGCGGGCTCGAGCAGGCGGCCGAGGACGAACAGGGCGAACATGTTGAACCCGATGTGGATCAACCCGGCATGGAGGAAGCCGCCGGTAAGCAGCCGGTACCACTCGCCTTCGGCGACCGCGTGGCCCTGAAGGCCGAAGTTCGTGATAACCGAGCCGCTGGTGCTGCTGAGCCCGCCGCTGCCGGTCGCGATCTCGGCAAGGAAGGCGGCGACGTTGAGCGCGATCAGAACGATCGTCGCCGTGTACCCGGTCGGTTCCAGCGCGGCTGGGCCGCGCCGCACCTGGGTCCGCTGGTTGGCGCACTCGGGGCAGCGCATCCCGACCGGGGTCGGCGTCATGCACTCGGGGCAGATCGGGCGCCCGCAGGAGGAGCAGGAGACGCGGGTCTCGCGATCGGGGTGGCGGTAACAGGTGTCCATCGGGCAGCTGAGCCTACAATCGCGGCGCCTTGGCCCCGAAGAGCGACACCCGGATGGAGCCGCCGAGCCCGGCCCGGCTGTACGCGTCGCTGACGGGCGCGCTGCTCGTCGTCCTCGGCATTCTCGGCTTCTTCTACAGCGCCTCGTTCGGCACCCCGGGCGGGGTCGACGACATGCTCGGCGCCTTCGCCGTCAACGGCTGGCTCAATGTCATCCACATCGCTCTCGGCGCGATCGGCCTGCTCGTCGCCGGCTTCGCCTCCCGCTCCTACTCGCTCTGGCTCGGCCTCCTGCTGGTCGCCCTCGCCGCCTGGGGCTTCGCGATCGGCAGCGGTGACGCGATCCTCGGCTTCATCCCCTCCAACCTCGGCGACAACCTCCTGCACCTGGTGCTCGGACTGCTCGGGCTCGCGGCCGCGGTGGCGACGCCGCGGCGCACGGGATCGACGGAATCGACCGGCGCCACGCGCCCGGCCGAGTCGACCGAGTAGCCCCGCGCAACCTCCCGCCCCGAAGGGTGATCGCCATTTCATTCACCCCCGGGGTGAAATGGCGATCACACCCCTGTTCCGCTCGAGCCTGATCGTCATTTGATCCACCCCTGGGATGAAATGGCGATCACGCGCCGGGTGGACGAGCGCGGCCGGGGCGATCGGCGCGACGATTGCGGCGGCGGTTAGGGCCGGACGCGACCCGCGATCGAGCGCAGGCCGCCCTTGGTCTGCTGGCGGCCGCGGCGGCGCATCTCGAGCAGGACGAGGGCGCCGGTGGCGATGCCGCCGGCGCCGACGGCGATCACCGGCCGCACCCAGTTGCGGGGGTCGCGCAGGGCGCGCAGCTCGCTCTCGGAGAGCTCCTCGGCCCAGTCGGAGAGCTCCTCGGCGGCGGCGGCAGTCACCGCGGCGAGCGTGTCCTCGACCCGTCCCGAGAGGCGCTCGGGCGGCTCGATCGGCCGCAGCGCGTCCGAGAGCAGGCGCTCGAACTCGCTCGGGAAGGCGGACTCGGCGGCCTCACTCATCGTCACCCATCTCCTCCTGCAGCTGTTTGATTGCGCGGTGTATCAACACCTTGGTCGCTCCGTCGGTGCGACCGAGCGCGCGGGCGATCTCCCGGTTGTCCATCCCCAGCGCGAAGCGCATGATCAGCGCGTCGCGGCGATCGTCCGGCAGCTTGTCGAGGTGCTGCATCACCTGGCGCAGCTCCTCGCGGCCGGCGGCAATCGCCTCCGTCCCGTGCTGGGTCGGGATCGGGTCGGCGCTCTCGAGTGAGGTCTGCGGCCGGCGCGAGCGGTCGCGGTAGTAGTTGAGGGCGAGGTTGTGGGCGATCCGGATCAGCCACGGCCGCAGCGGCCGCCCGTCGGACTCCGCCCGCGCCCGCGGGAAGTGCCGATAGGCCTGCAGAAAGGCCTGCTCGGTCAGGTCCTCGGCGTCGTGCGGGTTGCCGACCCGGTAGTAGGCATAGGAGTAGACGTCGCGCAGGTGGGCCCGGTAGAGCTCCTCGAACGCGCGGTCGACCTCCGCCTTCTCGGCGGGCGCAAGGCTCGCCGGCTCGACATTCTCGGGGGCCTCGCTCAAGACAACTCCTCGTGCTTTGCTCGCTCGCGTTCATGATCCCCAGCGATCTCGCTCGCTCGCTCCTCGCTCACCCACTTAGCCTAGCCCCCACCCTCGGGTACTCGGTCTCGACGTCGGCGCGCCTGGCCTGCTCGACCCGGCGCAGCCCGGCGACCCACTCGTCGCCGTCGATCTCGCCTTCGATCAACGCCGCGAGGCCGGCCAGCGCCTCGGCCGGGCTGCCGGCGGCGGCGACCGCGTGGGCCAGGAGCGGCACCGTGTCGAGGCCCTCGGAGGCCTGGCCGATCAGCTCCGGGATCTCGTCCGCCGGCGTGCCCTCGCCGAGCAGCTCGCCGGCGCGGCGGTTGCGGCCGTTCGGCGCCATCAGCGTCGCGGTCAGGTCGCCGACCCCGGCGAGGCCGGTGAAGGTCTCGCGCTCGGCGCCGATCGCGGCGGCGTACTCGATGCACTCGCTCCAGATCTCGGCGGCGGCGATCCCGGCGGCGTTGCGGCCGTAGGGCTCGGTCGCCGCCGCGGCGAGGACCGCGGCGTTCTTCGCGGCGCCCGCCATCTCGACCCCGGTCACGTCGCCCGAGCGCTCGCAGACGAGGCCGGCGCGATCGAAGACCTCGCCGAGCTGCTGCCGCAGGTCGCGGTCGGCCGAGCCGAGGACGAGGGCGGCCGACCCCGAGACGGCCTCGCCCGCATGGGCCGGGCCGCCGAGGCAGGCGATCGCCCGCGCCCGCACGCGCTCGCCGACGTACTCGGAGGGAAGCTTGCCCTGGGGGGCGATCAGGCCCTTGGTCAGGAGCAGGACCGAGGAGCGGTCGCTGATCCGGTCGGCGATCGCACCGACCGCCTGCGGCAGCGAGCCGGAGGGGATCGCGAGGCAGAGGAGGTCGACGCCGGCGAGCTCGATCTCCGAGGCGGGCCGGACGTCGATCGAGTCAGGGAGCTCGACGTCCTCGAGGTAGCGCTGGTTGAAGCGCTCCTCGGCGAGCTCCTCGGCCTGGACCGCGGTGCGGGTGCCAAGCTGGACATCGAGGCCGCCGCGGGCGAGCAGGACCGCGACCGCGGTCCCCCAGCTGCCGGCGCCGATCACCGCGGCGCGGCGCATCGGCGGCAGGCCACCCATCGCTTCCCACTGCAGGAGGACGTTGGGCCAGATCCGCTCGGTCACCTTCTCGGCCAGCGCCTGCGAGGGCTCGGTCGCGCGCGGAAACCGGATCGCGCGGCCGAGGCGGACCTTGACCCGGCGCGGGCGGATCTTCCAACCGCGGCGGACGTGCTCGGTGCCGATCACCGCGTTCGGCAGGACCGGCGCGCCGGTCTCGAGCGCCAACCGGCCGACGCCGCGCTTTGGCGGGGCGAGGGAGCCGCTGCGGATCCTCGTCCCCTCGGGGAAGATGCAGACGGTCCCGCCGCGTTCGACGACGCGGCGCGCGGTCTCCATCGACTCCTCGTCGGACTCGCCGCGGCGGATCGGGAAGGCACCGAGGCGAGAGATCAGCCAGGCCTGAACCGGGTTGCGGAAGAGCTCGACCTTGGCGACGTAGTTCATCGGCCGCCGCCAGGGAAGGATCCCGCCGATCAGGAACGGGTCGAAGAAGCTGCGGTGGTTGGAGGCGACGATCAGGCCCCCCTTCAGCCCGGCGCCGTGCTCTTTCCCCTCGCGGCGGTAGCGGAAGTAGACGAGGCAGAACGGCGTCATGAAGATCCGCGCCAGCAGGTAGAGGACCCAGTTGACCCCGTGCCGGCGGGTGTACTCGTGGTAGCGGGCGAGGCGCTCATCGCTCACGAGCTCCGTCCGGCGCGGCGTCGCGCGCGGACTCGGCCAGGCGTGGGGGGTTGCCGCGGCGATCCATCGGGGATCGCTACACGGGCCGGCGGCCCTGGTTACCAGGCGACGAGGTAGGGTTTTTCCAGATTGCCCACCGGGCGGCCGAGACCGCCCCGGGCACGGTCCCGAGGAGGTCGAATCGATGAGCATCCGCCCCAGGCTCACCTACGCCAACGTCGTCGCCACCCTGGCGCTCTTCCTGGCGCTGACCGGAGGCGCGGTCTGGGCCGCCAGCAAGATCAGCGGCAAGCAGATCAAGAAGAACTCGATCCCCGGCAACCGGATCAAGAAGGGGACGCTGGCCGCCAACCAGATCAAGAAGCAGACGATCACCAACGCGAAGATCAAGGCGGGCACGATCCAGCGGACCTCGCTGGCGGCGGGCACCCTCTCGGGCGTGATCGTCGCCGACGCCTCGGCGACGAATCTGCCCGGTGCCACGACCGAAACCCCGCCCGGCCCGACCCCATTCGCCCTCGCCGGGACCACGTCGTTCACCCCGGTCGCCGGCAAGAGCTACCAGCTCCAGGCCGAGGTCGTCGGCAATCCGGTGCCCACCCCGACCAAATCCTGCAACCCCGGTGTGCAGGTGTACGTCAACGGGGTCCCGACCACCTTCATCGAAATTTTCGGGTCAAGCGAAACACAACCGGGCTTCGACTCGAGATTCCCCGAGGCCAGCTACACGACCAGTCTGTTGACGGAGTCGGGCATCCAGTCGATCTCCGCCAAGGTCTTCGGCGACTCGACCTGCGGAGCCGGGACCGCGCTCGAAAAACTCCGAGTCGTCGTCGTCGAACTCGGCTAGCCCGCGGACGCGAGGAACTCGATCACGGCCTGCGACCAGGCCGCCCGGTTCCCGGGCTCCAGAAAGGTGAAGTGGTCGCCGGGGACGACGGCGCTGGTCGAGTCCGGGAGCGCCGCGGCGATCTCCTCCGCCATCGGGCCGCCGAAGGCATCGTGGCCGCCGCTGAGCACCAGGGTCGGCGCCTCGATCCGCGCCAGGTACGGGCGCAGGTCCATGCCGCCGGCGATCGTCTCGTTGAAGTGGCGCAGCGCGTCGGAGTTCATCCCGGCGGCCATCAGCGCCCGGGCGATCGGCTCGATCTCGGTGCCCAGCGGCATCAGCACCCGGCCGGCCCGCTCGTAGAGGGCGGCCAGCTCCTCGTCGCTCCCGTACTTGCCGGCCTGCTGGTCCTGGAGGGCGGCGATCGAGTCCTCGAAGTAGGGCTGGCCCTGGTGGGTCGCGATCGGCGACATTCGCCGTTGCCGGATCTCGTCGGTGAACCGGGTGGCGGCGCTGGCGAGGACGAGGCGGCCGACCCGGTCTGGGTGGGTCCCGGCCCAGACGATCGCGACAAAGCCGCCGTGCGAGTGGCCGAGCAGGTCGAGGCGGTCGAGGCCGAGGTGCTCGCGGACCGCCTCGAGGTCGGCGACGTAGTCCTCGAGGTCGTAGGCCGAGGCGTCGGCCGGCCGGCTCGAGTCGCCGGTACCGCGCGGGTCGAGCAGCAGCAGCGTGCGCTCGGCCGCCAGCTCCGGCAGCTCGCCGAAGTAGAGCGAGGAGAACCCGGGGCCGCCGCAGTGGCAGAGGAGCGGCGGGCCGGAGCCGGCCTCGCGCCAGGCGAGGGTACGGCCGTCGTCGGTCTCAAGGCTCGGCACGGCGACAAGCTATCGCTCGCGATCGGGGCGCTGCATTCATCGCGCGCGCGGGCGGCTTTAGGGTGGAGCCCGATGAGCATCCGCCCCAGGCTCACCTACGCCAACGTCGTCGCCACCCTGGCGCTCTTCCTGGCGCTCACCGGAGGCGCGGTCTGGGCCGCCAGCAAGATCAGCGGCAAGCAGATCAAGAAGAACTCGATCCCCGGCAACCGGATCAAGAAGGGGACGCTGGCCGCCAACCAGATCAAGAAGCAGACGATCACCAACGCGAAGATCAAGCCGGGCACGATCCAACGGACCTCGCTGGCGCCGGGCACCCTCCCCGGCGTGATCGTCGCCGACGCCTCGGCGACAACCTGCCCGGCGCCACGACCGAAACCCCGCCCGGCCCGACGCCTTTCGGCCTCACCGGGACCACGTCGTTCACCCCGGTCGCCGGCAAGAGCTACCAGCTGCAGGCCGAGCTCGTCGGCAATCCCCAATTCGAAGCACCCTCCGACGGGTGCGAGCCAGGCGTCCAGGTCTACGTCAATGGGATTCCGACGACGTTCCTCAGGATCTTCGCGGGGGTCGCACCTGTCGGCCAGGACTCGCGTTTCCCGGAGGCCAGCTACACGACCAGCCTCCTGACCGAGACCGGCCTGCAGTCGATTTCGGCCAAGGTCTTCGGCGACCAGCTCTGTTCGAGCGCCACGACGCTCGACAAGCTGCGGATCGTGGTCGTCGAACTCGGCTAGGCGCACGAGCGGTCGCCCTCGAGTTGGACCGATTTCCTTGCCCATTCGCCCCCGGACCCAGTGAAGTGAACTAGCATCGGGTGGCCATCGAGAACGACGATCCACTTCAATCAACGAGCAGAAGTCGGATCAGCAGAGGTCGGATCGCGCTGTTCGCCGCCATCCTCGCGGCCGCCGTCACCGCCACGCAATTCCTCGGCGCGGCAGAAGCAAAGAAGTACCCCTGTCCCTGCCCGGGCCAGCACTCGAAGCACCATCAGAAGCCGAGCAGCCTGGTCGGGAGCTACAAGGGCACCACCGAGGAAGGCGGCACCGTGAGCTTCAGGATGACCCCCGACTCGAAGATCGTCGACTTCACCCTCACCGCGGCGACGCTGTACTGCGTGGCGAAACCGACGGGGAATGTCGTGATCTTCGACCCCGAATACACGAAACCACTGCCCACCATCACCCGCGGGCCGATTCCGATGCGGGGGGTCTCAAAGAAGTACCCGCAGGGAAAAGAATTCGAAATCGGCGGCCCGGGGCCCGAAGGGGCCGCGCGTCAGACCGGCAAATTCAGCGGCAAGGTCCGCGACCTGACCTCGACGCCGACCGGCGGGATCACGCTGCCGGGCAAGGGGTTCCACGGGGAGGTCGAATTCGAAACCGCCAACGGGCCCACCCCGTTCCCCTCCCCGCAGAACCCCACCCCGACCTGGGCTCCCGGCACCGAGTTCTGCACCACGAGGGCGATCGACTGGGACGCAAAGAAGCCAGGGGACCGAGGGTTCGTCTTCGAATAGGCGCCTACTCCTGGTCGAGGGCGAAGATGTTGCCGTCGGGATCCTTGAACCAGGCGCCGGCGCCGTCTCCGAGGTGGGCGATGCCCTTCTCGTCGGTCTTGATCGGGTCCATGTCGTACTGCTCGAATGTCACGCCCTTTGCCGTGAGATCGTCGACCGCGCTCTCGATGTCGCCGACCTGGAAGGCCGCCGAGGTCGCGGGCGACTTGCCGGCATTGGCCGGCGACGGGTAGATGTGGATCGCGGTGCCCCCGCAGGGATACCTGACGCCCCCATCCGGTTTCTCCTCTCCGCCTGAGAGGCCGAGTGTGCCCTCGTAGAACTCTCGCGCCGCGGCGATGTCCGAGACGGCAATCGTCGCGATGACCTCACTGTCGCTCAATCTCATACCTGGACTCCTTCCATCGGCCTGCCTGCGCAGAGCCTAGTCCAGCAGAGGTAGTGTCGGTGGTATAGCAACCGGTGCCGAGTTCATCTCGGCGAGGGGAGGTCAGAAATGGAGAGCACGTATCAAACAGAGGTGAGGAACGAGGCCACATGGGGCTGGTGGCTTCTGCTGCTCGTCGGCCTGATCAGCATCGTTGCCGGGGTGATCATCCTCTTCAAGCCCGGCGACAGCCTCGCCACGCTGGCCGTGATCGCAGGCATCTTCCTACTGGTCGACGGAATCCTAGAGCTGGCCGACTCGTTCATGCGCAGCACAGAGAACCGCGGCCTGGTCGCGCTGCTCGGCGTTCTCACCGCGATCGTCGGCGTGCTCCTGATCCGGCACCCCGTCGGCGGCGTCGCCGCCGTTGCCCTACTGATCGGGCTGTGGTTGATCGCCATCGGTGTGATCCGGTTCGTCACCGCATTCGAAGAGCCCTGGAACCGGGGGTGGCATGCACTGGCTGGAATCGTCGAGCTCGTGGCCGGGATCGTGATCGTCGCCAACCCGAACATCGGCTTCGCGACCCTGGCGATACTGGTCGGGATCAGCTTCATCATCAACGGAATCGCGATGTCGATCCTCGGTTGGGGGATGCACGAGGCCAGGCGTGAGGGCTGAGTCGTCCCGCGATGCCTGAGGGTCTCTCCCCGCAGGAGGTCGGCAAGGAGATCGCGGGGCAGGCCGAGGAGAGCAGCCAGAAGCAGGCCCATGAGCGACGGGATCGCATCGTCTCGATCCTCGAGGCGGTCCTGCTCGCGATCGTGGCGCTGCTGGCGGCCTGGTCGGGCTACGCGGCGGCAAAGTGGAGCACCGAGTCGCGCGTCGGCCTGGCCGAAGCATCAGCGGCGAGGACGAAGGCCAACCGCGCGAATCTTGCGGCGATGGAGCTTCGCGGCTTCGACTCGTCCACCTTCAACGCTTGGTTCACGGCCTACACCGTCAGGAACAGGCAGGCGATGGCCCTCGCCGAACGTCGCTTCCGCCCCGCGTTCCGGGTCGCATTCGACGCCTGGCGCGCCACAAAGCCCGAGACCAATCCCAGCGCCCCCCGGGGGCCGACCTACATGCCGCAATACCGACAACCCGGGATAGGCCGAGGGAAGGCGCTCGATGCCCAGGCGGATGAGGCCTTCGCCGCCGGCGAGTCGGCCGGCGAGACTTCGGACAAGTACGTGCGCTCGACGGTCTATCTCGCCAGCGTCCTCTTCCTGATCGGGATCAGCACGCGCTTCCCTCTGCGCGGCGGCAGGTACGCGCTGGTGGTTCTGGGGGTGGCGATGCTGGTCCTCTCGGTGGTCCAGCTCACGCAGCTTCCCGGTCCGCCGACCTGATCCGGGACCGGCCGGCTACCAGGCGCGCTCGATCATCTCGGTCAGCTCGGCGGCGGTCGGTGGCTGCGGGTTGAAGGCGATCTCGGGGCGCTGGAGCATCGCCTCGACCGCCTCCTCGAGCCGGGAGCGGTCGGCGCCCGCTTCGCCGAGGCCGCCCGGGTCGCCGCCGAGCTGCAGGATGCGCGGTTCGATCGCCGCCGGGTCGCACCCGATCGCCTCCGCGAGGGAGGCGATCGCGTCGGGCGCGCGAGGCTCCATGAAGGCCATGGCGCGGGGCAGGATCGCGGCGTTTGTCTCGGCGTGGGGGCTGCCGCAGACCCGGACCAGCGTCTGGCAGACGACGTGGTGGACCGAGAAAAGGCCCGAGTCGATCGCGTAGCCGCAGAGGATTGCGCCCTCGGCGAGGGCCGGGCGGTCGCGGGCCTCGCGCGGTTCGTCGAGGGAGGAGGCGATCTGCCGCGCGCCGCGCAGCGCGGTCCACTCGGAGACCGGGTTTGCGAACGGCGTGTAGAGGGAGTCCGCGCCGTGCGCGAGGGCGTTCATCGCGCTCGCCCGCAGCCGCGCCTCGGAGTGGGTCGTCATCGCCTCGGGGTCGGCGATCACCAGCCGTGCCCGGACCAGGCCGGTGACCCGCTCCTCGGACCCCGCCGGGAGCCGGTGGATCCCGGTCATCTCGGCGCCCGAGAGCGTCGTCGGGAGCGCCGCGACAGAGGCTCCGGTGATCGCGGCGATCGCCTTCGCCGTGTCGATCACCCGGCCGCCGCCGAGGGCGACCAGATTGCTCGACCGGGCGGTCTCGAGCAGCGCCGCCGAGGTCTCCGGGACCTGGCCGGGATCGACGAGGTGGGTCGTCGCCGCCGCCTCGCCGATCGCCGGGGCGTCGAGCAGCGCCCGCTCGGTGCTGAGCAGGTCGAAGCTGTTGAAGCCCTGTTCGTCGAGCAGCTGCGGCGCGGACTCGACGGCGCCGCGGCGGAAGACGACGACGCGGTCGGCGTCCCGCCAGGTGAAGTCGCGGCTCACGACAATTGATCGCGCTTCGCTCGCTGCGCGAAGAACCAGACATGCACGCTTGCTCGCTCCGCGCTCACTCGCTGTGAGCTTTGGCGCGCGGGTTGACTATCGGGCGCAGGTTCGGTTCGACACGGTCCCGAAGGTGCTCGTAGTCGGGTGGCAGCGAGAGCTTTTCGCCGAGCTCCTCGAGCGGCTCGTCGACGGTGAAGCCGGGGCCGAGGGTCGCGACCTCGAACAGAATCCCGTTCGGCTCGCGGAAGTAGATCGAGCGGAAGTAGAAGCGGTCGATGACGGGGGTCGGGTGGGCGCCGCCGGAGATCGCGCGCTCGCGCCACTCCTCGTGCTCGTCGATCGACGAGGCCCAGGCGACGTGATGGACGGACCCCGCGCCCTGCAGCGAACGCTCCTGCGGAGGCTCGTCATATAGATAGAGACCGCCGCGCTGCGATCCGCGCGCCTCCCAACCTCCTCCCCCCTCCTCGGTCGGCTCGAACTCGAGCGCTTCGAACAGGGACCTGCTCGCGTCCGGCGCCGCCGAGTAGGCGCGGACTGCGTGGAAGCCCTGGAGCGCGACCTCGGCCGGCACCTCCGGGTGGTCGGCGATCAGCGGTGCGTCGGGGACGTCGACGACCAGCAGCTCGTGGACGAGGCCCTCGGGGTCGGCGAAGTGGATGCTCGGTGCGGCCTCGCCGCGGTGGACCGAGATCCCCACACCGTCGAGCCGCTGCTCCCAGAAGTCGAGTGCCTCCGGCGAGGCGACCCGCCAGACGATCCGGTGGACGTCGCCGGCGCCGGCGCGGCCCTGCGGCACGCCCGGGAACTCGAAGAAGGTGAGGTCGGACCCGGCATCGCCCTTCTCGTCGGCGAAAAACAGGTGGTAGACGGTGGGGTCGTCCTGGTTGACCGTCTTCTTGACCAGCCGCAGCCCCATCACACCGGCGTAGAAATCGACGTTTGACTGGCCGTCGGAGGTGATGCAGGTGATGTGGTGGATCCCCTCCAGCTTCATCCCTGCCGTATAGCATCACATACCAATGAGCCGCGGACGCAGACGGCTGGTCAAGGTCCTGGTCGTCCTCGGCTCGGTCTTCGCGTTCCTCAGCGTCTTCGGAATCTGGATCGAACGCCAGGCGCTCAACACCGACGACTGGGTCCACACCAGCGACAAGCTGATCGCCAACACGAAGATCCGCGAAACGGTCGCCAACTACCTGGTCAACACCCTCTACGAAAACGTCGACGTCGAAAAAGAACTCGAAGGGATCCTGCCAGGCGAAACCAAGAATCTCGCCGGCCCGGTCTCCGGCGCGGTGCGGTCCGTCGCCGGCAGCGGTGCCAACCAGGTCCTGCAGACGGCGAGGGCGCAGGAGCTCTGGCGAGCCGCCAATCGGACCGCGCACGAAGAACTGATCGCCGTCCTCGAAAACGAAAAGGAAAACGTCTCGACCGGCGAAGGCGAAGTGACGCTGAACCTCTCGACCCTGGTCACCAATCTCGCCGGCGAAGTCGGGATCGGCCAATCGCTGGCCGAAAAACTGCCCGAAAACGCGGGGCAGATCGTGATCCTCAAGTCCGAAGAGCTGAAGACCGCGCAGACGATCGCGACAGCGATCAAAGGCCTCGCGATCGTCCTCACCCTGCTGACGTTCTTCTTCTTCGGCCTCGCGATCTACCTGTCTCGCGACGACCGCTGGGTGACCGTCCTCTTCTGCGGCATCGGCCTGGTCGCGGCGGGCTTCGCCGTGATCGTCTTCCGCGGCATCGCCGGCGGGATCATCGTCGACCAACTGGTGGTCGAAGAAACCGTCAAGCCGGCCGCCGAAGAAGCCTGGACGATCGCCACCTCATTGATGGTGAGCATCGCGATCACGGTGATCATCTTCGGCGTCCTCTTCGGGGTCGCCGGTTGGCTGGCCTCGCCGACCAAACCCGCGAAATCGACGCGGCGGGTCTTGACGCCGTTCCTCCGCGACTACACCCCCTGGGTCTACGCGCTGCTGGCGATCGTCGTCTGCATCTACTTCCTCTCGGCTCCCACGCAGGGCCTGCGGAGCTTCCTCACCGCGCTGATCCTCGCCGGGCTGGCCGCGGCGGGGATCCACGAGCTGCGAAGGCAGTCCGAACGCGAAAACCCCGATGTGCAGCTCGATGACCTGTTCGGCGGGACCAGGGCGGCCGTCGCCGGTGCGGTGAAGAGCGCCAACATCGGCGAGCGGATGGAGAGCCTGCGGCTGCCGGAGATGCGCAAAGGCGGGGGCGAGAAGGCCGGCGGCGCGCCCGCGGCCGGCGCGGACACCGCCGACGACCAGGACGCCCGCCTCGACCGCCTCGCGAAGCTGGCCGACCTCAAAGAGAAGGGCGTGCTCTCCGAGGAGGAGTTCCAGGCTGAAAAGGCGCGGGCGATGGGCGAGTCCGACTAGCGGACGAAGGCGCCGAGAGCCGTCCCCAGGTCAGCGGCTCCCAGCGGCCCGAAGCGGATCGTCTCGCTCGCTCCCAGAGGGGTGGCGTCGAGGCCGTAGCTGCCGTCGTCCAGCGGCCGGATCGAAATCGGTTACGTCCCTCTTGACTGGCCCCTTCGTGGTGGGAGACTCATACGAACCCCCTAGAGGAGGAGGATGCAATGAAGTACTTCGTCAGTGCTACACCCGGCCCGATGCCTCCCACGCCCGAGATGTTGGACGAAGCCATCGCCTGGCTCGAGGGGAAGGTCGACGATGGCACGTTCGACTGCGTCTTCGGCTTCCTGGAGGGCGGAGGCTTCAGCGTCGCGAACGTCGACTCTCATCGCGAGGTCCTCGAGTTGATGGCCGAGTTCCCGCTCTTCGGGCTCAGCACCTGGGAGGTGCGCCCGCTGCTCGAGTTCAAGGAGGGCCTCGACACGACCCGCGCGAAACTGGCCGAGGCCCAGGCGGCGATGGCCGGCGGCTGAGGCCGGCCCCTCGGGGGAGTCCAATTCACGGTGAACGCCAGGCGCTTTTCCGCAACATAGCTTCGGAAAAGCGCCTGAGCCAAGCCCGCCTCCGGGATCGAACCGGAAACCTCCGCTTTACAAGAGCGGTGCTCTACCAGTTGAGCTAGGCGGGCAGCTCGTCTGCGAGCCCAATGTACGCGCTTCGCCGCTACCTTTCTGACCCTGCTCGGCGTCGACCCCCAGCTCGGCCCCCTCCAGGACAACGGCGGCCCGACCGAAACGATGTCAATCACCGCGAGCAGCCCCGCGGTCAACAGGGGAAGCGGTGCGCTGCTGAGCGACCAGCGCGGGCAAACACGTCCCGTCCTCTACCCCGGAGTCCCGATCTCCGCTGCGCCTGGCGCCAATGGCGCCGACATCGGCGCCTTCGACCTGCAGGCGCCGCCCCCGCCCTCGAACCAGTTCCACTTCGGCAAGGTGAAGTTGAACAAGAAGAAGGGGACGGCGACCGTCGCCGTCGTCGTTCCCGGTCCAGGTTCCGTGGTTCTCGCCAGCTCGAAGAAGGTGAAGAAGGCGAGCAAGATAGCGAAGGCCGCCGGGACCGTGAAGCTCCTCCTGAAGGCCAAGGGCAAGGCGTTGCGATCGCTCAAACGCGACGGCAGGGTCAAGCTGAAGGCGAAGTTCACGTTCACCCAGACCGGCGGCTCACCGGCGTCGAGGACGAAGGTCGTGAAGCTGATCAGAAAACCCGCTTGACCTTGAACGTGCGGGTGGCGGGGGTCGGGTCGACGACCCCCGCGGCACTGCTGGCGCGGACGCTGAAGGTGTGCTTCCTGAAGTTCGCGGTCGCCTTGACGAGATAGAGCTGCGGCGAGCTGCAGCTCCGGTACTTCCCCCTGTCGAGCTTGCATTCGAAGCTCGCTGCAGGGTCGGTGGAGCCGAACCGGAACTTCACCGTCGCGTGCTTGCCGTGCGTGGAGATCTTTTTCTTCGGCGCCTTGTCGATCTTCGTCTCGGGGGCCGCCGGGCCGGGCGGCGAGGGCGGGCCGACCACGGGGGCCGGGGGGACGAATCCGCATTCGGGAGTCTGCGGGATCGAGGGGTCCTGCGTTTCGTCACCAAGGCCGTCGTGGTCGCAGTCGGGCTCGATGTCGGCGTTGACGTCGACGAATTTGTCCGTGAGGGAGCCTTCGGCGAAAAGCCCCGTTTTGCCGTCGGCTAGCGGGTTGACTCGTTCCAGAAAGGAAGCTCCGATTTTGTCGACGTAAGGGAAGTCGTGCGCCGTGGTTTCGAGGCCGATCGTCTCGCCGGCTTCGATCGGGAGCTGAGTGGGGAAGACCCAGATTTTTACATCCGGTTCTTCGATGCTGGACGGAACTTCATGCGCGCTGCTGGTCCCCACCGCCGTGTACCGATTCACTTTGGCGGTGCTTTTCAGGACCCTGAGGCTGATTTTGCCTGCGCCCAGGGCTCCGGGGCCGCTGGGGCTGCCGCGCCGGACACGCCAGCGGACGATGACGCCGTCGATCGGGGATGTGAGTTCGACGCCGGGCAGGACCTTGGTCATGAAGATCGTCTGGCTTCCGCCGAACACCCCTTTTCGTTCGGGCAGCGGGTTCGGGCCGATGGTCACCGCGGCCTCGGCCGGCACCGCGATGGCCAGTCCGACGAGAACGAGGAAGGGCAGCAACCGCCGCCGCTTCCCGCTCCATCCCACGCCCCTCAGCTGACCTCCTCGAGGCGACCGGTCTTGACGTCGTAGACGAACCCGCGCACCGCGTCCGTCCTCGGGATGAACGGGCTCCCCTTGATCCGTTTGATCGAGTCGCGCACATCCTGCTCGAGGTCGGCGAAGTTCATCGCGTGCCAATCGGGCCGCTCACCGGAATGCTCCTCGAGCATCTCCTGGAACTCCTCGTTGCTGAAGGTCAGCATCCCGCAGTCGGTGTGGTGGATCAGCATGATCTCCTCGGTTCCGAGCAGGTGCTGGGAGATCGCCAGCGAGCGGATCTCGTCGTCGGTGACGACACCGCCGGCGTTGCGGATCACGTGCGCGTCCCCGATCGAGAGGCCGAGCATCGGATAGGGGTTCAGCCGCGCGTCCATGCAGGCGACGATCGCGACCTTCCTCGCCGGGGGCAGCGGCAGATCGCCCTTGTCGAAGCCCTCGGCGAAGGCCTCGTTGTTCTTCACCAGCTCATCGATTGCGCTGATTGTCGAGCTCCCTTCCGACTCAAACAGGGGTGAGGACCACGATCGGGATCAGCCGATCCGTCTGTGCCTGGTAGGCGCTGTAGCGGTCGCCGTTGTTGTCGTTGGCGATTTTCCAGAGCCGATCGAAGTCGGGGTCGGTCTGCTCGACGACCCTGGCCGTGGCCTTCTGGCGATCGCGGCCGATCTGGACCTCGACGTCGGCCTTCGCCTGCAGGTTGAGCAGCCAGGCCGGGGGTTTGTCGTCTCCGCCTTTCGATGCGACGACGATGTAGTCGTCCCCGTCCTCGGCGTAGACCAAACCGTTGGTCCGGGTCACGCCCGATCGGCGGCCCTCGGTCCGCAGCAGCAGGCAGGGGACGCCGAGCACCTTGTG
This sequence comes from uncultured Solirubrobacterales bacterium, assembly GCA_963737575.1. Taxonomy (GTDB): domain Bacteria; phylum Actinomycetota; class Thermoleophilia; order Solirubrobacterales; family 70-9; genus VRUE01. The sequence continues at coordinate 53,886 of CAVTTJ010000008.1, read as the reverse complement.
CCCGATCCGACCGTCGGTCGCCTTGTAGACCTTCTCGTGGACGCCGAGGACGTTGCTGAGCATGCTCACGGAGGCAGCCTATCCCCTCGCAGCGGAGCCACTCACGTTGTCGAGCCGCGGGAACGGGGCTGCGCGGCCGTCCGGATAGCGCTCGAAGTAGTCCTGGTCCTCGACCTCCGACTCCCAGAAGCGACCGGCCTCGCCGATCTCGGTCACGACCATGCCGGGCCAGTGACCGGACGCGTCGACGTCGGGGATCATCTCTTCGGCGACGCGGCGCTGCTCATCGCTCATGCAGAAGATCGCCGAGCGGTAGCCAGGGCCGACGAGCTCCGCGCCGAGATCGGGGCGATGGATCTGGAAGAAGTACTCGAGCAGGTCCCGATAGGACAGTCGTTCCGGGTCGAAGACGACCTCGACCGCCTCGGCGTGGCCGTCGTTGTTCTCCTCCGTCGGGTTCTCGTTCCTGCCCCCGATCCATCCCACCCGGGTCGAGATGACCCCGTCGCGGTGGCGCAGCAGCTGCTGCATGATCCAGAAGCAGCCACCCGCGAGAACCGTGGTCTCGGCGTCGTCGCTCATCGCCCGATCAATCTACACCGGGCGCGAGGCCTCAGTTGAGGTGCGGCAGGACCTGCTCGCCGAAGAGCCTGACCTGCTCGGGGAGCGGCGGCAGCCCCTCGATCTCGACACCCGCCCACGAGCGCAGGGTGAACGGGTCGGTGAAGGAGACGAGCGCGTGGTCGAGGCCGGCGGCGGCGTAGGTCTCGGTCAGCCACCGCTGCCAGTCCTCGGGCGTGCCGGCGACGACCAGGCGGTCGGCGATCGCGTCGGGCGTGGACGCGAGGGCGCGCTTCACATCGCCGGCCGCGAAGGCCTCGTTGACCGGGGCGACCTCATCGACCTCGATTCCGTGGCGCTCCAGTAAGGCGGGCGGCATCGAGGGGATGTAGAAGGCGGCGAGGATCCGGCCGGCGCGCCTCGCCGCCTCGCCGTCTGCGGCGATCGCCCCCAGCAGCGAGTCGCCGAGGTCGAGACCGTCCCGGCTCCTTCCCGCGCGCTCGATGCCCGCATCGAAGCACCCGACCGTGTATCCCAGCGCCTCGGTCGAGTAGGCGCACGCCGTGATCAGGCCGTCGGCGACCTCGCCCGCAAGCTCCATCGACTTCGGGCCGCCCATCGCGCCGATCTTCAGCGGCAGGTGCTCCTGGACCGGCCGGGCGGCCGTTGTCACGCCCGAGTAGACGTAGAAGTCGCCGGCGAAATCCTGCGAGCCCTCGTCGAGAAAAGTGCGCATCACCTGGTGCGCCTCGCGCAGGCGGGCAATCGGGCGCGTGCCCTTCCACCTCACCCCGTACTGCTGCAGCATCGCGATGTTGCCGATCCCGAAGACGACCTCGGCCCGGCCGTCGCTGAGCTCATCGAGGGTCGCCGCCAGCTGCGCGACGTAGGTCGGGTCGCGCATGTAGATCGGGGCGACGCACGGCCCGAGCGCGATCCGCTCGGTCTCCCGCGCGGCGGCGGCGAGCAGCATCCAGCCGTCCTTGTGGTAGATCTCGTCGGCGCTGTAGCAGCCGTAGAAGCCCAGATCGTCGGCGATCCGGATCGACTCCAGGAGCTCGTCGGCCGGCTGCTCGGGCAGCATCTGGAAGCTGGCCAGCACGAACCCAGCCTAACGCGGGGCGACCGGTCGCCCGTCGCGCGCCGACTCGAGCGCGGCGAGGGCGATCGCCAGTGCCGCCGCCCCGTCCTCGCCGGACGCGAGCGGCGCTCCCTCGCCGCGGACCGCGGCGTCGAAGCGGCGCACCACCTCCTCGTAGATCGGCGTCCGCTCGTGGACGGCGACCTCCTCGATCTGATCGCGGCGGCGGAGGAACACTTCGCCGATCGGCTCCGGCGTCATCACCTCGCGGCCGATCAGCGAGCCCTCCGTTCCGTGCAACTCGACCCCGGTTTCCGCGTCGGGCACGGTGAACGCGTCGTGGAAGGAGACGAGCTGGCCGCCGCGCATCCGCATCACGCCCATCGCCGAGTCCTCGAGCGGAGGCACGGCAAGGCCCTGGTTCGCGGTCAGGGCGGTGACTTCGGCGACCTCGTCGTCGAGCAGGAAGCGGACGACGTCGGCATCGTGGACCGTGACGTCAAGGACCACTCCCCCACCCGCCTCCGGCCTGCGCAGGCGCCATGTGCGGAGCTCCTCCGGCAGCGAGCCGGCGTGGAATACCCGCGCCGCGACGATCTCACCGATCGCGCCGGCCTCCACCTGGGCCCGCATCGCCCGGATCGTCGGCGCCGCGCGCAGGTGGTGGTTCGTCGCGAGGACCACCCCGGCCTCCTCACAGGCCCCGATCATCGCCGCCGACTCGGCGAGGCTCAGCGCCAGCGGCTTCTCGCAGAGGACGTGCTTGCCGGCGTGGGCCGCCGCGATCGTGCGCCCGGCGTGCAGGTCGTTGGTCGTGCCGATGTAGACGGCGTCGATAACCGGGTCGGCCAGCATTTCCTCGAGCGTCACGTAGGCGCGCGCAAGGCCCGTCCTTTCGGCGAACTCCGCCCCACGCTCGGCCGAGCTCGAGTGGACGCCGACCGCCTCCGCATCATCGACCGCCCGCACCGCCGGGATCAGGTACCGCGCCGCCCACTGGCTGGCACCGGCGAATCCCCAGTTGACCGTCGCACTCATCTCCTCGATGCCCTGAAGCTACCGCCGCCGCCCCTCTATCGTGAGGTTGGTGGAGTCCCGCTCAATCGAGCAGACCACCGCGCTCGTCACCGGAGCGACCGACGGGCTCGGCCGCGGAGTCGCCGAGCGCCTTGCCTCCGACGGAGCCACCGTCCTCATCCACGGCCGCGACCCCGAGCGACTGGCCAGGACCGCGGAGGAGATCGAGCGAGCGACGGGGAACACGGGGATCCGCACCCACCTCGCCGACTTCGCCTCGCTCGAGCAGGTTCGCGCGCTCGCCGACGAGGTCGAGCGCTCGAACGAGCGCCTCCACGTGCTCGTCAACAACGCCGGCATCGGATCGGGGAGGCCGGAACTGACCACCCGCCAGGAGAGCGCCGACGGATTCGAGCTCCGCTTCGCCGTCAACTACCTCGCCGGCTTCGCCCTGACCCTCCGGCTGCTGCCGCTCCTGGGGCGCTCGGCGCCCGCCCGGATCGTCAACGTCGCCTCGCTAGGACAGGCTCCGCTCGACTTCGATGACCCGATGCTCGAGCGCTCCTACGACGGCAAACGCGCCTACAGCCAGAGCAAGCTCGCCCAGATCACCTTCGGGACCGAGCTCGCCGAGCGCCTCGAGGGAACCGGCGTCACCGTCAACAGCCTCCACCCCTCCACCTTCATGCCGACCAAGATGGTGATCGAGCAGTACGGGAACCCGATCGACACCCTCGAGGCGGGAATCGAGGCGACCGTTCGCCTCGCGACCTCGCCGGAGCTTGAGGGCGTCAGCGGCCGCTTCTTCGACCGCCAGACCGAGGCCGCCGCCGACGCGCAGGCCCACGACCCCGATGCCCGCCGCCGCCTCTGGGAGCTGAGCGCCGAGCTGACAGGCGAGGATCTCTGAGGAGACGATGGGGAACCTGATCTACTCGATGACGATCTCGCTCGACGGCTTCATCGCAGGGCCGGACGGCGATATCGGTTGGTCGGCGCCGGACGCAGAGCTCCATCGCTTCCACAACGAGCGGGTGCGGCAGATCGGCGTCCAGCTCCTCGGACGGCGCCTCTACGAAACGATGGCCTACTGGGAGACCGTCGACGAGTCCTCGCTGCCCGAGCCCGAGCGCGAGTTCGCCGGCATCTGGCGGGCCCTGCCGAAGGTCGTCTTCTCGCGGACGCTCGAGAAGGTCGAGGGCAACTCGAGGCTGGTCCGCGACGGGGCGGTCGAGGAGGCCGCCAGGATGAAGGAGGAACCGGGAAAGGACCTCGCCGTCGGCGGCGCCGGCCTCGCCGCCACGCTGATCGAGGCCGGCCTCGTCGATGACTTCCAGCTCTTCGTCAGCCCGGTCGTCCTCGGCTCCGGAACGCCCTTCTTCCCGGCCCTGGACCGGCGCATCAACCTGGAGCTCGTCGAGAGCCGGGAGTTCGCCTCCCCCGCGTTCTATCTCCGCTACCGGCTCAGCCGCTGATCAGGTGTTGCGGGACGCGGCGAGTTCGACTAGGTGCGAGTCGGGGACGCTCGAGGAGGCGACGAACGTGCAGGTGTGGCCCTGCTGCGTCCAGGTGACGAGCGTGTGCTCTCCCGCGTGCGCCACGTGGTAGGTGTTTCCTTCGTGGGTGACGGCATGTCCCGGCGGGGGCTCGGCGATCGGGGCGCCGGCGACGATCGAGTAGCCGAGGTGCGCGCCGTCGGGATTGCGGTAGTAGACGGTCTTCACCGTGCGGCCCGAGAGCTCATCCGTGCGCGCGCCGACGGCCTTCCAGCCGAAGCTCTTCTGCCAGTCCGGGAATGGGATCGGCCCGACCCGGGCGGCGAGGACTGGCGGATCGCCCCCGCCCGGCGCCGGGGCCGGCCCGGTCGCCTCCTGCGCCGACGCCTGCTGCACGTCGGCCAGCGTGGGTTCCCCGGTCTCGGTCGTGCCTCCCTGAGTCGCGACGAGGACCGCGGCCAGCGCCGCGGCGGCCGTCGCCGTGGTCGCAAGAACCCGCCAGCGGCGGCGCCAGAACGAGGCCGGCGGCGGCTGCTGGGCCCGCTCGCGCTCCCGCTCGATCGACTCGCGCAGCGAGTGCGGCGCCTCGGTGTCCGCCACCGCGGCGGCGATCAGCGCCTCGCCCTTCTTCGCCAGGGCGAGCTCCTCGTCGGTGAGCGGGGTGTCGTCTTCGTGAGGCATATGGATCAGTCCCTACCTGCTTGGACGTCATCTGAGGTCGATTCCATCCCGCGCGCGACCCGGGCGCGGGCTCGGAACAGCCTCGAGGTTATTGTCGCCTCCTTGGTATCGAGGAGGTTGGCGGCCTCCCCGTAGCTGAGCCCGGCGACGTCGACCGCGACCAGCGCATCGCGGAATTGGTCGGGGAGGGCGGCGATCGCGGCGAAGACCTCGCGGGCCTCGACCGCCCGATCCGGCCGGGTGGCTGCGCTGGGATCGACGGGATCGAAGCCCTCGGGGAGCGCGTCGGGCCTGAGCCGCCGCGCCGCCGCGCGGCGCGAGTCGATGAAGGTATTGCGCAGCACGCCGAGCAGATACCCGATGTCGTTTTCGTTGCGGATCCGGCGCGGTTTCGCCAGGACCAGCGCGAAGGTCTCCTGCACGAGGTCCTCGGCGTCGGTGCGCGAGCCCGAGAGGGCCCAGGCGGCTCGGAAGAGTCGATCTATGTGGTCCCCCAGGGTGCTGGGATCGAGGATCCGGCCGTCGGCCGCCACCGGGGCGAGGCTATCAGCGCTCGTGGGCCAAATCTGCGGTGGGGAGAGGGGCATCGGGGTTGAGCCGGAAAGAGGAAGGCCCCGCGTTCGGCGGGGCCTTCCTCGGGGCGTTGCGTCGTGCCTAGCGAGCGGGGAATCGCAGGCCGACGTCGATGGTGCCCGCCGCCGTGTTGCCGGCGGCGTCGGAGCTCGAGACCTGGACACGGGTCGGGAGCTTGCCGTTCCTGGCGAGTGCCGCGGCACCGCCACTGACTCGCACCGGCACGGTCTTGCTCTGGCCGGGAGCCAGGCTTACCGTCGCCGATCCGAGCACCAGCACCGCGCGAGCCTTGCCCAGCTTGACGGCCTTCGCCGTCTCCAGGGTCAGGGCCGTGCGGCACCCTCCCGCCTCTGCCACCGGGCATGAGACCGGCGCGCGGGCGATGAGCTTGCCATGTGAGTGGGTCACCGCGAACTTCCCCACCTTGGGAAGCAACGCGACGGTGTCACCCGATTGCTGCGGTGCGGGAGGAACCGGGGTCGCCACCGGAGCCGGTGACCGGAGTCGGCACCGGAGCCGGAGTCGGACCCGGGGTGGCATCGACCGTCTCGACGCCGTCGATCGCATCGACGGTGACCTCGTCGGTCTGGGCCGTGTCTTCGCCGGTCCCGCCGCGGACCAGGTCGCCCGCTCCGTCCCGAGCGAACAGCCGATCGTTGCCTTCCTGGCCGTCGAGCAGGTCGCTTCCAGGGCCTCCGGTGAGCGTGTCGTTCCCGGAGCCGCCGAAGAAGCTGTCCGTGGCGAACTGCTGAGTGGTCTTGGGCGAGCGTGCGGTCGCCGCCACATCGGCGCCACTGAGTTCGTCGTTGCCCGCACCGCCGTTGGCGACCACCGTCATCGCTGACCCTTCATCGTGCACTTTGAAGGTGTCGTTGCCGCCGCCGCCGTTGAATGCGAGGACCTCGTTGTCGCCTGCGATTTCCAGCGTGAACCCGACGAGGTTCGTCCGCACGAACGACGCTTCGGTCGCGGTTGCGTCGAACTGCGTTGCGTCACCGGCGGTCGCCGAGCCGTTGACTTCGACCGTGTCGAAGCCGGGGCCGCCTTCGTTGACGGGATCGCTGCCGTCGCCGTTGTTCCAGACGATCGTGTCGTCGCCCGCATCGGCGGTCAGGCTGTCGCTGCCGGTGCCGCCGACGAGCCGATCGTCGCCGCCATCGCCTTTGATGACGTCGTTTTCGTCGCCACCGTTGATCTGGTCGGCGCCTTCTTCACCGAACAGCTCATCGGCGCCGGTGCCGCCGTTGATCTGGTCGGCGCCGTCGCCGCCGACCAACCTGTCGTTGCCGCTACCGCCGTTGAGGGTTAGGGCGGTGAGGCCGGCAAGACCGGTCGCGGCCGCGGGATCGGGAATGAATTGATCGTCGCCGCCGAGCCCGTTGACCGTCAGCCGCTCGGCCTGGGATTCGATCGAGAATTTGACCAGGTTGGAGCGTTCGAAGAAGACGAACCCCGGCTTTTCGGCGTCGGGCTTGGCGTTGAAGCTGTCGTCAGCGGTCGGCGAACCGTTGACTTCGACTTCGTCGACGCCGTTACCGCCTTCGTCGCGGTCGCTGGCGTCGCCGTTGTTCCAGACGAGGACGTCGTTGCCGTCTCCGCCCTGGAGGACGTCGTTGCCTTTGAAGCCGACCACGCGATCTTCGCCCGGCCCGCCTTCGACCAGGTCGTTCCTCGCCCCGCCGGTGAGCAGGTCGTTGCCTTCGCCGCCGTTGATCGTCGCGTTGTTGTAGTTCGTCGCTCCGAGTACCGAGGCATCGACGGTGTCGTTGCCGCCGCCGGCGTTGACGACGATTTCGGCGGCGGGGGTCGCTTCGAGCGTCGTCGCCGTGCCGTTGACGGTGATGAAACCGTTGGCGACGCCGAACGTGATCGTGTCGGCGCCGGCGTCGCTGGTCACCGTCACCGTGTTGTTGTTGACAACTGGGGGTGCGACGGTCGCGCTCGCGTCGCTCGCAGCGAACAGGACACCGACCGTCGCAAGCGCGGCGATCAGTGCGAGCCGTCTCGGGAGAGAGAACATTTGGGAATACCTCCGGATCGAGTTCACGACCGCCCGGACGGCGATCGGGTCTACAGGCAAGGACGCCGCGAGCTCCCGATCCTTCCCAGGAAGATGAAATTGGCCCTGGCGGTCAGGCCTGGAGGTGCCGGAGCTTGTCCGGGTTGCGGACGATGCGGATCGTCCGGATGCGCCCGCCGGCCACCTCGACCGTCAGCACGTCGGAGACGCTGCCGTCGGGGGCGATCATCAACTGGCCCGGCTGGCCGTTGACGCTGGTCCGCCGGCGGCGGAAGCCGTCCGACTCGAGGCGACGGCGGGTGATCTTCACCATGAAGCGGGCGATCCGGTCGATGCCGGAGAAGGGCCGCCGCGCCGCCGAGACCTTGCCGCCGCCGTCCGAGTAGACGACCGCGTCGGAGGCGAGGACCGCTTTCAGCGCCTCGACGTCGCCGCTCTCGCTCGCCTCGAGGAAGCGGCCGAGCAGCTCGTCGCCGTGCCGCCGGTCCGCGTCGAAGCGCGCTTCGCGCCCTTCCACGTGCTTGCGGGCGCGAGCCGCGATCTGGCGGCAGTTCTGCTCCTCCTTGCCAACCGCCTCGGCGATCTGCGCGTACTCGTAGCCGAACACGTCGCGGAGCAGGAAGACCGCCCGTTCGACCGGGGAGAGGGTCTCGAGCAGGACGAGGAAGGCCTGCGAGACCGTGTCGGCCTCGACCGCGTGTTCGGCGGGGCCCGGCTCGTCGACGTCGGTCAGAAGCGGCTCCGGCAGCCAGGGCCCGACGTAGCTCTCCCGCCGTACCCGCGCCGAGCGCAGATGGTCGATCGCGAGGCGGGTGGTCACGGTCGAGAGCCAGGCCTTCGGCGACTCGGGCGTCTCGCCGTCGCGGCGGGCGCGTGCAAGCCTGACGAAGGCCTCCTGGCCGATGTCCTCGGCGTCGCTGACGCTGCCGGTCATCCGGTAGGCGATCGCGAAGGTCAGCCTGCGCTGCTCCTCGATCTCGGCCTCTGGTGCCCGCCGCTGCTGCATTTCGCCTCCTCTGGGGAGCATTACCCCGCTCGGGCCGGCTCAAGCGGCCGCCAGCATCCCCGCCTCGTAGTGGCCCGGCTCCGCCCGCGTCGTGATCGAGAGCCGGTTCCAGGTGTTGACCATGGCGATCGCGAGGATCACCTGCGCGAGATCGTCCCCGAGGGCAGCGGCGGCCCGATCCCAGACCTCGTCGGGGACGTGTCCCTCGGAGATCTTCGTCATCGCCTCGCAGAGCTCCAGCGCGGCGCGCTCGCGCTCGTCGTAGAGCGGGCTCTCGCGCCAGGCATCGAGCGCGTAGAGGCGCTCCTCGGTCTCGCCGGCGGCGCGCGCGTCCTTCCAGTGCATGTCGATGCAGAAGGCGCAGCCGTTGACCTGCGAGGCGCGCAGGCTGAGCATGTGATGCAGGCGCTCCTCGAGGTCGATCGTCTTGCCGAGCCTGACCAGGAGAGCCACCTGCTTCGGGGTCTCCTCCATCAGTTGCATCCGTCCCGCCGGGAATCCCTGAGCCATGTCATACCTCCTCCTTCGTTTGCTGTCTCCTCACCAGAGAAGACGGGGCGGGCCGCGCAGCTGTGACACCCGCCGCGGCGGGTGCCCGGTGTTAGATTCGGAGCACGGCCATGACGAGGATCGATGTCGTCGAAGAGGGCAGGGTCGGGGCTCCGGCCGACGTCGTCTACCGCTGCATCGCCGACCACGAGAAGCACCGGGGCTTCCTGCCGCCGGCCTTCTCGGATTTCAAGATCGAGGCCGGCGGGGTCGGCGCCGGAACCGTCACCAGCTTCAGGGTCAAGGCGGGCGGCGGGACGCGGGACTTCCGGATGCGTGTCGAGGAGCCCGAGCCGGGCCGGGTGATGACAGAGTCCGACGCCGACACCGACCTGGTGACGACCTGGACCGTCACCCCCGAGGACGGCGGCTCGCGGGTGCAGATCGCCACCACCTGGGGCGCGTCGGGGGTCACCGGATTCTTTGAACGCCTGCTGGCGCCCCACGCCATGCGGCGCCTCTACGCCGAAGAGCTCCTCCTGCTCGACGCCTATGCGCGCGACGCAGGCCGCCACCGACTGAGGTAACACGTCACATAGCGCGGTGGCGAGTCACATCGTCGGCGGCCATCTCGTCTCCCCCATAGACGTGTGAAGACGAGAACTGGAGGAATCCGCATGGCACGCAAGTGGTGGACATTGATCGCGGTCTCGGTGGCGACGTTCATGCTGCTGCTCGACATAACGGTCGTCAACGTGGCCCTTCCCTCGATCCGCAAGGACCTCGGCGCAAGCTTCAGCGACCTGCAGTGGGTCGTCGACGCCTACGCGCTGACGCTGGCCGCGCTGGTGCTCTCGGCGGGCTCGCTTGCAGACCGGGTGGGCCGGCGGCGGGTCTTCAGCGCCGGCCTGGCGATCTTCTCATTCGCATCCCTGCTCTGCGCACTGGCACCGGACGCGACCTTCCTCAACCTCTCGCGCGCGCTGCAGGGCGTCGGCGGCGCGGTGATGTTCGCGGTCTCGCTGGCGCTGATCGCGCAGGAGTTCGCGGCGGGGCGCGAGCGGGCGACGGCGATGGGCGCCTACGGCGCGACGATCGGGGTCGCGGTGGCGATCGGCCCGCTGATCGGCGGCGCGCTGACCGACGGCCTCGGCTGGCAGTCGATCTTCTACCTCAACGTGCCGATCGGCATGGCGGCGATCGCGATCACCCAGGCCAAGCTGCGCGAGAGCCGCGACCCCCACGCGACCAGGGTCGACTGGGCCGGCGTCGTCACATTCACCGGCGCACTCTTCATGCTCGTGCTGGCGCTGGTGCGCGGCAACGACGAGGGCTGGGGAAGCACGACGATCGTCTCGCTGCTGGCGGGATCGGCGGCGCTGATGGCCGCCTTCGTCGCCGTCGAGAGCCGCGTCAGCGAGCCGATGCTGCCGCTCGGCCTCTTCCGGCGGCCGGCCTTCACCGGCGTCCAGCTGGCGTCCTTCGCGCTCTCGGCCTCGGTCTTCGCGCTCTTCCTCTACACCAGCCTCTACCTGCAGGACTACCTCGGCTACTCGCCCTTCCAGGCGGGTCTCCGCTATCTCCCGATCACGGTCGTGACATTCCTCGCGGCACCGGTCGCCGGGGCGCTGCTCTCCAAGGTCCCGGCGCGGATCCTGCTCGGATTCGGCCTGGCGACTGCGGGCGTCGGCCTGCTGCTGATGTCGGGAGTCAGCGCCGGCTCGGGGTGGACGGCGCTGCTGGCGGGCTTCGTCGTCCTCGGCGTCGGCGGCGGCCTGCTCAACCCGGTGATCGGCGACGTCGCGCTGAGCGTGGTGCCGAAGGAGCGGAGCGGGATGGCCGCCGGCATCATGGACACCTTCCGCCAGGTCGGCGTCTCGGTCGGGGTCGCCGTCTGGGGCGCGGTCTTCATCGCCCGCGGCGCCGACAAGGTCAGCGCGCTCGCCGCGGGCACGTCGGCCGCCAACGGCGACCACCCGCGCCAGCTGGTCGAAGCGGCCTCCTCGGGCGACCTCGGCCAGGCCGTCGCCGGGCTGCCACCGCAGAGCCACGACGTCGTCGTCCACGCGGCCCGCGAAGGCTTCCTCGCCGGCTTCAACGAGGTGCTGGTGCTGGGCGGGTTGCTCTGCTTCGTCGGCGCGGCGCTCTCCGTCTGGCTGGTCCGTGAGCACGAAATCGAGCGCGAACCGGTCGAGTCGGTCGAGCCGCGCGGTCACGGGGCCGAGGCCCCCGCTTGAGAACGAGAAAGGAGAAGTCATGTCCGACAACGACACAACAGATCAACCGACGACGGAGCTTCTCGAAACGGCCTCCGGCTTCCTGGTCGGCGCCGGGATCCTGACGATGGCGCTCTTCCCGCTGGCGATACCGATGGTCGCGCTGCTGATCGTCGCGGCGCTGCCGCTGGTGGTTGTCGCAGCGGCGGTAGCGATTGTCGCCGCGGTCCTAGCCGCGCCGGTCCTGCTGGTGCGCGGCGCGTGGCGGAGGCTCACCCCGATTGCGGGCCGGCGGCGTGAGCGCCAGGCCATTCCGGGTAGTCGACCGGTGATGGGGGCCCACTGATGAAGGACGACCTGTTCGATCGGCTGCAGCCGAAGGGGTTCGCGATCGCCTACCGGATGCTCGGGAGCGCCAGCGAAGCCGAGGAAGTGGTCCAGGAGGCGATGCTCCGCCTCTACCGCGAGCTCGACGAGGGCGCCGAGATCGAGACGCCCGAGGCCTACTTCGTCACGGTGGTGACGCGGCTCGCGATCGACGAGCTGCGCTCGGCCCGGGCCCGCCGCGAGGTCTACACCGGCGAGTGGCTGCCCGAGCCGATCCTCACCGCCGAGGAGGACGACCCGGCGCGGCACGCCGAGATCGCCGACTCGCTCTCGGTCAGCCTGCTCGTCGTCCTCGAGACGCTGACCCCGGAGGAGCGGGCGGTCTTCCTCCTGCGCGAGGTCTTCGACTACCCCCACGACCGGATCGCCGACGTCCTCGACAAGAGCCCGGCCGCGGTCCGTCAGCTCGCGGTCCGAGCCCGCGGCCACGTGGCGGAGGGCGAGCCGCGCTTCGAGACCTCGCGCGAGCAGCACGACCGGCTCGCGGCCAGCTTCTTCGACGCCTTCGAAGAGGGCGACCTCGAGGAGCTGGAATCGCTCCTCGCGGCCGACGTCTCGCTGCACGGCGACGGCGGCGGCAAGGCGCCGGCTCTGGCCAAGGCGCTCTGGGGACGGGCCCGCGTCGCGCGGACGATGGTCGGGTTCCGCCGCAGGGCGGACCAGTTCGGCGGCGTCGAGTTGCGCCGCGTCGAGCTCAACGGAGGCCTCGGCGCGCTCTCCTACGACCCCGAGGGCAAGCTGATCAGCGCCCTGGTCGTCGAGGTCGACGGCGGCGAGATCAAGACGATCAACTCGGTCGTCAACCCCGACAAGCTCGGCCACCTGGGGCCGGTCGCCGACCTGAGGGGGCTGCTGCGGAGCCGATTCAGGCGCTGATCAGCCTCCGTAGAACGGCCACGATTTCGAGCGGGAATACCATGGATGTGATGCACAAGACGACTGATCTAGCTTCGACGGCACAGCCGAAACGGCAGCCCTGCGCACCTCGATCCGAGACAACGGCAGCGGTTACGCTATGGACGAACTGATTCATGAGGCGGTCGTTGGCCGCGGCCGTGTTCGCTCGCGATCCGCTCCTGATAGCGGGAGCGCTCAACATCATCGACGGAATCGGCGCGATCGCCGACGCCAACTTCTGGGTCGGCGAGAATCACTTCGTCGTCGCCAGCGTGCACACCTCGGGATGGGCACTCTGATCATCGCGACATCGGCTCTTCGCCGGGTTCGCACTGTTCACCGGCGGTACCTACGGGCGTGTGATCGGGTTCGTCGCCGCCAGCCTCGGCGACTGGTCTCGTTACCGCCGGTCGGTGGCGCGTACCCGTTCTGGGCACTCGGTGTCCTCGCCGATCTCCTCTGGTCGCATCCACGGCCTCGATCTTCCCGTACGACGAGCCGATCGAGGAGGAAGCCGACGTCTGCCCGGCAGCAGAGACCCCGGCGCCGGAGCGCCCCGCGGCTAGCACCGTACTGGCGGACTCCGACTCGATCGCCACCCTCGATCACCGTCACTTCAGGACGCTCCGCCGCTCTTGGCGAGCCATCTGGCTTCGCCCGAGTGCGTTCAGGCGCTGATCGCCGCCCGCGCTCGCGCCGCCCGCACCGCGGCGGAGAGGGTGTCGATGTCGTAGGCGCCGTCGTGCTGGCGCTCGTTGACGAAGAAGGTCGGGGTGCCGGTGACGCCGCTGAGGTCGGCCGAGTCGACGTCCTCCTCGATCCGCGCCGCGTGCGAGCCCTGGCGCAGGTCCTCCTCGAAGCGATCGACGTCGAGGCCGAGCTGCCCGGCGTACTCGCTCAGCTGGCGGAATCGGAGCTCGTCCTGGTGGTGGAGCAGGAGGTCGTGCATCTCCCAGAACTTCCCCTGGGCGGCGGCGGCCTCGGAGGCCTCGGCGGCGAGCTCGGCGCTCGGGTGGACGTCGGAGAGAGGCAGGTGGCGCCAGACGTAGCGCAGGTCGCCGAAGTCGGCGAGCAGCTCGCGCACGATCGGCTCGGCGATGCCGCAGTAGGGGCACTCGAAGTCGCCGTACTCGACGAGGGTGACGGGCGCGTCCTCCGGCCCCCGCCAGTGGTCGCGGTCGGGGTCGACCGGGACGGCAAGGTCGGTGATCGCCTCCGAGTCGCCGAGCAGCGCCCGCAGCCGCGCCTGCCACGGCAGCATCGCGGTGCCGCGGAAGACGAGCCAGGTCAGGGTCGAGGCGATGACCGCGGCACTCAGCACGCCGAGCTTCGCCTCGCGCAGTTCGGTGCCGCCGAAGGCGAGCGAGGCGATCAGGATCGAGACCGTGAAGCCGATCCCGGCGATCGCGCCGCCGCCGATCGTCGCCGCCCACCCGACCGGCGGCCGCAGCCGGCCGCGGCTCAGCTTCGTCACCAACCAGGAGACGCCGGCGATCCCGACCGGCTTGCCGAGCACGTAGCCGACGATGATCCCGAGCGTGATCGGCGAGGAGTAGGCGCGCGAGAGGAAGTCGCCGTCGATCGCGATGCCGATGTTGGCGAGCGCGAAAAGCGGGACGATGACGTAGCTCGTCCATGGGTGGTACATCTGCAGCAGGCGGGCGTTGGGCGATACCGCCGCTTTCAGCCCCGACCGCGCCGAGCGTTCCAGTTCCGGCGTCGGCTGCTCGCGGAAGTCGCGAAAGAGCTCGGTCGCCCGCTCGAGCGCGCCGCGGCCCGACGGGTAGGCCCAGGCGATCACACCCATCGCCAGGCCCAGGACCACCGGGTCGATCCCGGACTCGTGGAGCGCCACCCATGCGGCGAGAGCAAGGGTGAAGTAGACGAGACCGGCCCTGATCCGGGCGACGACGAGCCCGATGCAGATCACGCCGTAGAGCGCGACCGCGATCAGCAGAGCCACGATGTCGATGCTGCCGCTGTAGGCGATCGCGATGACAAGCAGGGCGACGACGTCGTCGACGACGATGATCGTCAGCAGGAAGCCGCGCAGCCGATCGGGGAACCGCGGCCCGACCAGGGTCAGCATCCCGAGCGCGAAGGCGGTGTCGGTCGACATCGCGACGCCCCAGCCGGCGGCGGAGTCGTGGCCGGCGTTGAACGCGAGGTAGATCGCGATCGGCACCGTCATCCCGCCGAGCGCGGCGAGCACCGGCAGCGTCAGTCGGCGCCGCTCGCGCAGCTCGCCGACGTCGAACTCGCGCCGCACCTCGAGCCCGACGACGAGGAAGAAGAACGCCATCAGCCCGTTGTTGACCCAATCGCGCAGGCTCTGGGAGATGCCCGAGGAGCCGATTTCGATCCTCAGCTCGGTGTTCCAGACCTTCTCGTAGGAGTGGAGGTCGACGTTGGCCCAGGCGATCGCCACGACCGCCGCCGCCAAGAGGACGACGGCGCTGCCGATCTCGGTCGCGAGGAAGTCGCGCAGCGGCCCCTGCAGGCTGCGCGCCCAGGCTGTTCGCCCGCTGAACCTGGTCCGCGCCGCCGAGTCCGCGCCGCTCACCTCAGAGCTGCGTGGAGACCAACACGATCATCGCGGCGAACCCGGCGAGAATCGCACCGCTCAACGCGATCACGCCCTGCAGCATCGTCCGCTGCATCGAGTCGAGGCGAAACTCGAGGCGGTCGAAGCGTGCCTCAAACCTCGCTTCGATCGAGTCAAAGCGGCTATCGACGCGTTCGAACCCGAGGTCGACCTTGTGATTGAGATCGTCGAGACGCTCATCGGTCCACTTCTCACGCATCGTCGCCATGATGCCACGCCAGCGGGAGGGGCTTCACAGGAAGCGCGCAAACCGCAAGAAATGACCGACTTCTCGAGCCGGATACCCTGCGCGGATGGGGAGAACGTTCCAGGTCGCCTTGCTGGGCCTAGCGCTGGCGATCGGTGCCGCGATTCCCGCGCAGGCTGCGCTGACGCCGAAGATCGACGTGTTTCCGGCGAGCGAACCGCCCTCGATCGAATCGGGCCCGTATGCGATCGCGGCGGGCAGCGACGGGCAAATCTGGTTCACCAACTTCAACGGGCACGGGATCGGCCGGATGACGGTCGGCGGCCGGCTCACGCTGCAGGCGCCGCTTCCGGTGAACCAATACCCGGAGGGCATGGCGGCCGGAAGCGACGGCGCGATGTGGTTCGTGAGCCAGGGCAGCCCGAACACGATCAACCGGATCGACGAGGCGGGCACGGTCCTCAGCAGGGAACTGGTCACCCCGACCGCCAACCCGACCCACATCGCCTCCGGGCCCGAAGGAGCGCTCTGGTTCACCGAGAGCGCCGGGAAGGTGATCGGGCGGATGCCGGCCGTCACGCCGCTCGAAGGGGCGGACGAGACGCGCGCCACCGCCGACAGCCCCAACGCGATCGCGGCCGGCTCCGACGGCAACCTCTGGTTCACCCAGTACAGCGCCAGCGACATCGGCCGGATGGCCCCCAATGGGATGACGACCTACTTCCCGCTGCCGACGGGCATCCAGAACCCGGAGGGGATAACCGCCGGGCCCGACGGCGCCCTCTGGTACACGACGTTGAATCCGGGGGCGGTCGTCCGAATCTCAACCGATGGCACCCAGCAGCCGTTCCTGCTTCCGAAAGAATCGTTCGCGGACGAAATCACGACAGGTCCCGACAACGCGCTGTGGTTCAACGCGGGCGACCAGATCGATCGGATGACAACCGAGGGCGCGCTCGAAACCTTTCCACTGCCGGAAGGCGTCGGGCTCAACCACCTGGCGCCGGGGCCGGACGGGAACGTCTGGTTCACCGAGAGCAATGTCGGCGGGGTCGGGCGAATCACGACCCCGCCGAACACGACCACCGGCGCCGCGAGCGGCGTCGAGGCCGGGCTGGCGACAATCGCCGGCACCGTCAGCGGCCACTCGCAGCTGACCGACGCGGTGATCGAGTACGGGCCCGTCGGTGGAGCGACGACGAACAGCGCGCCGCTCCATCTGCCGGCGAGCGGCGCCAACCAGCCGGTCTCGATTCCCCTCAGCCGGCTCACTCCGGCCACCGCCTACCACTACCGGGTCGTGGCGGCAAACCAGACCGGTTCGACGCCAGGCGCGTTCGCCGAATTCACCACCGGGCCGGCGCCGAAGTGCAAGATCAAGAAATCCCGCCTCACGGCGAAGGGAACGCTGACCGTCTCGCTCCGTTGCACCTCGACCAGCTCGATCAGTGCCGCCGCCAGGATCGTCTCACCCAAGGCTGTCTTCGGCCGGGCACACGCCAAGGTCGTCAAGGGGAAGGCGACACTGAAGATCAAGCCGAAGAAGGCGGCCCGCAGACTGCTGAGCCAGCACGCACAGCTGGCGATCAGGCTCTCGATGAAGCTCCGCGGCGGCGGCGCGATCACCGGGTACAACAAATCCGTCCACGTTCACCGGCCTAAGCGCTGACGACCGCCGTCAGAGCTGTGTGGCGACCAGTGCGATCATCGCGGCGAACCCGGCGAGCATCGCGCCGGTCAGTGTGATCACCGCTTGCACCATGGTGCGCTGCATCGAGTCGAGGCGCGATTCGAGGCGGTCGAAGCGCACGTCGACTCGTTGGAATCCGAGGTCCACCCTGTGATTGAGGTCGTCGAGACGCTCGTCGGTCCACTTTTCACGCATCGTCGTGATGATGCCACGTTAGAGAGAGGGTCCTCCCGGAAGGCGCGCAGAACGCAAGGAATCTCCGACCTCGCCGCCGGCCTACTCCCTCTGAGCCATCACTGCCTCAAGGTTCTCGCGGTGGACGGCCTCATAGGGCTCGAAGTAGCTGATCCAGCCCTCCTCGAGCGGCCCTGCGATCAGCTCGCGCAGGGGCAGCTCCCGCAGCTCAGGGTCCTCTCGGCAGCGCTGTAGCGCCTCGATGTATTGCTCGGTGGCGCTGATCAGGCCGGTCGAGTAGCCGCCGGCCGCGATCACCTCGGGATCGCCGTGGCTGGGGAGGATCCGCTCGGGCTCGAGGCGCGCGAGCCGCTCGAGGTCGGCGAGGTGGGCGTCGAAGTTCTCCGGCGCATCGACGTAGGTGATCGTGTCCTCCATCGTGTCGCCGCAGAGGAGGAGACGCTGGGCGGGCATCCAGATCACCGCCGCGTCGTCGCTGTGGATGTTGACATCGATCAGCTCGAGCTCGGTGCCGCCGAGGTCGAGGCGCTCCTCGCCCGAGAAGGTGTGCGTCGGCATCACCAGGGGGCCGATCGCCGGCGGCCCCTCCAGCGTGCCGGCCTCGATCGCGGCGCGGTTGGCCGCGAGCAGCTCGGCGGTCCGGGCGGTGGCGAGGATCTCGCAATCGCGGAAGGCCTCGTTGCCGGCGATGTGGTCGAGGTGCCAGTGGCTGAGCAGGACCGTCAGCCGCTCGGCTCCGCGCTCCTCCAACGCCCGGCGGATGAAGCGCCCGCGCTCGACCGAGACGTGGGTGTCGTAGACCAGCGCCTCGCGCCCGGCGAGGACCGCGTAGCTGGCGATCCCAAGCGAGATCGCCCCCTCGTCAACCCAGTTCGGACCCGCGTCGAACCGGTACCCCTCGACTCGCCCCTCGTAGAAGGCGAGGACGTTCGCGGTCGGCTCGAGGATGCGGATCCGGTGGATGCGGCGATCCTAGATCGCCATGGCCTCAGGCCGGAAGGGCCTTCGCCTTGTGCCGGCATTTGCCGCGGGCGCGCTTCGTCGCCTTCTTCTTGCACCTCGCCAGCGCGGCGGCCCGCTTCCCGGTCGCTTTCGGCGGTCCTCCCGTCTGCTCCACCGCGCCGGGCGTCGGCGCCACCGGCGGAGGTGGTTCGACGTTCAGCGTCAGCGCCCAGGCCTTGATTTCGAAGCCGAGGTAACCGAGGGCGTTGTCGTCGGTCACGTAGAGGTTCCAGGCGCCGTCCGGCGAGGCGCCGTTGAAGAACGAGAGCGCATTCACGTAGGGCGGCGCCGGGCCGCCTCCCGGGCTGAGGTCGTCGGGCTCCGGGGCCGCTCCAAGATAGTTGGAGGGCTTGAAGCTCACCTGCTGGCCGCCCCCACACGGCCCTTCGTTGGGAACGAAGGTCGGAGCAGCGTCTTCGAAGGTCCAGTCCTCGTCTTCCAGGTTGTTCGGGTTTTCTCCGCAGGCATCCGACATCAGCATCACCTTCTGCCCGTTCGGCCCGGTGATCACCATGTCGATGTCGTCGGGGCTGGAGGAGTCGAGATCGATCACGGTCACCGTCGCCCTCGTCACCGTCCCCGAGAGCCCGGAGACGACGATGCTCGACGGATAGGTGCCCGCCGGGCCGAAGGTCCCCGCGCCTTCACCGGGATAGAGGTCGGCCATGTTGAGGAAGGTGTGGGTTTCGGCCCGGGCGGCGCGCAGGGACCAGCGCCGCGAGCAGCAGCGCCGCGGTGAGTGGGACGAGCCACCGCTTCCTCATAGGGCCATTATCGCCCCGGGCCGCTGCGCCGCTCCTCTAGGCTTGTTCGCGGATGCCCGAATGCACCCACCTCGATCAGGTCCAGGTCACCCAGCTGCCCGAGTCCACGGAAGGCTGCGAGGAGTGCCTCAAGACCGGCGATGTGTGGCTGCACCTGCGGATCTGCCTCGAGTGCGGCAAGGTCGGCTGCTGCGATGACTCGCCCAACAAACACGCCAGCCGCCACGCCCGCGAGGACAACCACCCGCTGATCCGCTCGCTCGAGCCCGAAGAAGACTGGTCCTGGTGCTTCATCGACGAGATCGGGATGGTGATCCCCGAGGTGCGCGGCGAGACGCGGATCCCGCCGTCCCCGATGCTGAGCTGATGGCGATGGCGGAGCTGCCTGTGAGGGTGCTCTCGAGCTCGCAGCTGGAGACGCTCGCTCAGCACGGCGAGGAGCGGAGTGCCGAGGTCGGCGAGAAGCTGTTCGAGCCCGGCGACCGGACCTACCCCTTCGTCGCGATCCTCGAGGGCGAGATCACGATCCTCGATTCGGCCGGCCACGAGATCGTCCGCCACCCCGAGCACGGGTTCCTCGGCGAGATGAACCTTCTCAGCGGCCAGACCGTGTTCCTGACCGCGGAAGTGACCAAACCGCTCCGCTACATCGCCGTCGACCGCGAAGTGCTGCGCAAGCTGCTTTTCGAGGACCCGGCGCTCTCCGAGCTCCTCCTCCCCACCTTCGTCGAGCGCCGCGAATACCTGCAGGCGCGCGAGGGGATCGGGATCCAGATCGTCGGCCCGGCCGACTCGCCGGCGACGCGGCGGCTGGTCGAGTTCGCGCGCCAGCAGCGGCTGCCGTTCGACTGGAACACCGAAGACGAGGTGCTGGATGTGCTCGAGGACGAGGAGATCCCGCTGGTGCGGATCCCCGGCCGCGGCGAGCTGCGGTCGCCGAGCCCCGGCGAGCTCTCGCGGACGCTCGGGATCGGGCTCGAGCTGAAACAAAGCGAGGAGGTCGATCTGCTGATCCTCGGCGGCGGGCCCGGCGGCCTCGGGGCGGCGGTCTACGGGGCGTCGGAGGGGCTTGAGACGCTGGTGATCGAGGGGACGGTGCTCGGCGGCCAGGCGGGGACGTCGAGGCGGATCGAGAACTACCTCGGTTTCCCGGCCGGGATCAGCGGCAGCGAGTTGACCAGCCGCGCGGTCTCGCAGGCGCGCAAGTTCGGGGCGCGGACGGCGACGCCCTACCGGGCGAAGTGGCTCGAGCCCGATGGCGATCGCCATATCGTGCACCTCGAAGAGGGCAACGAAATCGCGGCGCGGGCGGTGCTGCTTTCGACGGGAGCCGAATACCGGCGCCTGCCGGTGGAGGGGCTCAATGACTACGAGGGGATCAGCGTCTTCTATGCAGCAGGCCCGCCCGAGGCGCACCTCTGCGGCGGCCAGCGGGTCGGCGTGGTCGGCGGCGGCAACTCGGCGGCGCAGGCGGCGATCTGGCTCGCCCGCGGCGGTGCCCTCGTGACCCTTCTGCACCGCCGGGCCGACCTCAGCGAGACGATGTCCCACTACCTGATCGCCGAGCTCGACCGCTACGGCGTCGCCGTCCGCGATAAGAGTGAAATCGAAGCCCTCCACGGCGGCGACGGCCACCTCGAATCGGTCACCCTCACCGACGGAACCGAGTTCCCCCTCAACTTCCTCTTCCTCTTCCTCGGCGCCGCGCCCTGCACCACCTGGCTCGGCGACTGCATCGCCCGCGACGAGAAGGGCTTCGTCCTCACCGGCACCGAGGCCAAGGCCGACGGCCTGCTCGAGACCAGCACCCCCGGCGTCTACTGCGCCGGCGACGTCCGCGCCGGCTCGATCAAGCGCTGCGCGACCGCGGTCGGCGAGGGCGCGGCGGTGGTGCGGTTCGTGCACGAGCGGATCTCGAGCAGGAACGGCGTCCGGACCTGAGGACCAGATCGCGTGCGGGCGATCGTCATCCACGAGACCGGCGGTCCTGAGGTGATGCATCTCGAGGAGATCGACCGTCCGGAGCCAGGCGAGGGAGAGGTCCTGGTCAGAGTCCACGCCGCCTCGGTAAACCCGGTCGACTGGAAGACTCGTCGCTTTGGATCGCGCAAGCCGCTGCCGGCGGTGGTCGGTCAGGACTTCTCCGGCATCGTCGAGGCCTCGCGCGCCGACGGTCTTGTCGAGGGCGACGAGGTGTTCGGCGGCTCGCCGAGCGGCGCCTACGCCGAATACACCACCGCGCCGGCGGCGACGATCGCGAAGAAGCCCGAGGCTTTGAGCCACGAGCAGGCCGCATCGCTTCCAACCGCCGGCTCCACCGCCTGGCAGTCGCTGTTCGACCGCGGGGGGCTTGCAGAGGGCCAGGCCGCCCTGGTCAACGGGGCGGCGGGCGGCGTCGGCCATCTCGCCGTCCAGTTCGCAACGGTCGGAGGCGCGCGGGCGATTGGCACCGGCTCGACCGCGAACCGCGAGTTCGTCCTCGGGCTCGGCGCCGACGAGTACGTCGACTACACCCGGCAGGAGGTCACGAAGGTCGTCGACGATGTCGACGTCGCCCTCGACACGGTCGGCAACGACCCGGAGGCACTCGTCGCCACGGTGCGCGAGGGCGGCGTCCTCGTCACGATCTCCGCCCAACCTCCCGAGGAGGCCGCCCGCCGGCGCGGCATTCGCGCCGAGCGCCACGGCGTTCGCGCCAACGCCGCACTGCTCGAGCGGATCGCCGATCTGGTGGCGGCCGGCCGGGTTCGCGTCGAGATCTCCGAGGCCTTTCCGCTCGCCGAGGCGGCGAGCGCCCACGAACGGAGCGAAGCGGGCCACGTCCGCGGCAAGCTGGTTATCTCGATCGGGTAGCTGGTCGGTTTCGGTTCAGGACACGGAAGCGGAAGATCACCGGCTTCCCCGTCTGGCCGGTGGGACTCACCGCGACAACCCGGAAGCGATGCTTTCCCGGGGCGAGCCCCTTCAGCCGCATCGGGGAGGTGCAGGGCTGAAATGGCTTCGCGTCGACGCTGCACCGGAACCTGGAGCGTGGAACGCTCGAGGTGAAGGCGAAAACCGGCCGCCGGCTGTGAGATCGCTGCGCCGGATGTCGGGTGATCTTCGCCACCGGCGCGACGACGGCCGGCGGCGACCCACCGGTCTGCTCGAGGGTCGTGCTGCCGGAGACGTTCGGCGTCACGGAGGTGTCGACCGCGGTGATCGTGACCGTGCCCGGCGTCCTCGATGCCGTGATCGTCGCCCCGTAGATGCCGTCGCCGGTTTCGGTGACCCGGCCGATTCGCTCACCCGGGTCGCTCGAGCGGAACTCGACCCGATCGCCGATCACCGGACCGCCGTTCGCGTCGGTCACGTGCGCGGTCGCCTCGGTTGTCGCCGACCCGTCGGCGAGGACGCTCGTCGGCGACAGCGACAGACCGATGGCCGAGGCAGGCCCCGGGCAGGGCGTGCCGCCGGGCCCGGATTCGAGCCTGAATTCGTTGATCGCATTCTGGATCGCGAATGCCGAGTCCCAGGCCTCGAAATAGGTCGTGACTTTGAAGCTGCCGCATTCGTTGACGGTTTCCAGCGTTTCGTTCGCGGTGGAAAAGTGGAGCGAGAGGAGGCTGATCGGAATCTGAGGCAGCGATTCGAGGGCGATCACTGCGAGACCGGTTTCGGGTTCTTCTTCGATGAAGACCGGGAGCACGACGTCGTAGTTGAAGCCGGAGGCCAGCAGGTAGGCGAGGTAGCCGCCTTCGAATTCGCCGCCGTAGTAGAGCCCTCCGGAAATCGGGCCCGAGAACAACGCTCCGTCGACCATCGCGGTCCCGAGCAGGCTGTCGGTCGGGCAGAGGGAGGCGCCGGACCCATCGAACTGATGCACGTCGGTTTCGGGGCAGGAATTCATGGTTTCTGGTCCCGATCCGAGGACGACGCCGCCTTCGAAGACGACTTCGGTCGCGCGGAGCTCGGAGGGCGATGGGATGGTGGCGCTTTGCTCCTGCGGAACCTCCAGATTCAGATCGAGCCCCGTCTGCGAGCGCGCCTCCGTCGTCGTCAGAACCGGAAATGACGCCGGATTGAAGGACAGCTGGTTGCAGCCGGTGATCTGGAAGAACTGCGCGTTGGCGGTGTCCGGGTTCCCGGGGTCCTGATGGGTCTCGAGAGTCGCGGTGCTCGTCAGGTGCCCAGGAGGGCAGGTCGTCGGGCTCTCGAACTGCGGAAATGGCTGCAGGCTCGATTGAACCGGCGGACCGTTGCAGCTGGTGTCGGCCAGCCCCGGACACCCGTTCGTCCCCTTCGGAAAGCGTTCGGGGTCGTGGCTGAGATCCGCGGGTACGCCCCAGAGCGTCAAGTCCAGGCTCGCAAGGGGAGCGGCTTCGGGAAATTCGGCCAGGGTCAGCGACGTCAGGTAGTCGGTCGAGTTGTGCTGATGGATGTCGCCGTAGACCGGTTCGTCGATGCCCGGGATCACGAACCCGATTTCGGCAAAGCTCCCGAGGGCCGGTTCGAGCGCGAAGACCGGGACCGTGCCCAGCACGGCTTCACTCCCTTCGTGGGCTTCCCGGATCGTCGCGAGCCCAATCTGGCTGTTGCTCGCGCATTCGCCGGATTCGAAATCGGCCCGGCTGCACGTCGGAACCGCCTGAGGGAGGAAGTTGAGTCCCGGCGGCCAGTCGAAGGAGATGCGTTCCGCCGTCTCAGCCTGTTCCGGGCCCAGCCCGACATGGATCGACAGGTCCGGATGGCCCCCAGCCTGCGCCGACGACGGCTCGAACGAGAATGACTTGATTTCTTCGGCGGCCGCCGCCCGCGGCACCGGCGCGACGAGCACCAGCACGCAGAAAGCGAGCGCCGCGGGCGTGAATATCCGCATCCTCTCCCCCACCTGCACGAAACGGATTCTAGGCCCCGAGCCGGGAGCGCCTGTAACGATCGCCGTCGAGGATGGACGAAGCAGCGGGGTGGCCACTGCGACTGCGACTGCGACTAGATCGACGAAGTTTCATTCTCTGGTCACATCTCGGGACTACAGTCGGCGGTGCCTGTGAGCACTCTCGAGCGAGATCAGCGCCCCGGCATCGCAGCCGCCGAGGAGCGCGACCAGGTCGCCCGGCTCCGCGCCGGCGACGAGGCCGCCTTCCGGACGCTGGTCGAACGACACCACGGGACGATGATCGCCGTCGCCAGCGGCTACGTTAAGACGCGGGCGGCGGCCGAGGAGGTCGCGCAGGAAGCCTGGTTGGCGGTGGTGAACGGCCTCGACCGATTCGAGGGCCGCTCCTCGCTCAGCACCTGGATCGTGCGGATCGTGATGAACAAGGCGATGACATGGGGAGGCCGCGAATCCCGCAGCGTCCCCTTCTCCTCGCTCGTCTCCGCGGACGAGGGCGGCCCGGCGGTGGAGCCGGAGCGCTTCCGGCCGGCCGGAGAGAGCTTTGCCGGGAACTGGCAGAGCTTCCCCACCGACTGGGGGTCGCTGCCCGAGGAGAAGCTGCTCGGTCGCGAGACCCTCGAGGTGGTGAAACGCGAGATCGAGGCGCTGCCGGAGGCGCAGCGCACGGTGATCACGATGCGCGACGTCGCCGGCTGCAGCGCCGAGGAGGTCTGCGAGGCGCTCGAGATCTCCGGCGCCAACCAACGGGTCCTGCTGCACCGCGCGCGTTCGAGGGTTCGAGCAGGCATCGAGAGACATCTCGATGGCTGAGCCCGCGAACCACATCACCTGCCGGCAGCTGGTCGAGCTGGTCAGCGACTACCTCGAGCAGGCCCTGGAGAGCGGCGACGCCGAGCTGTTCGAGCAACACCTCGTCTACTGCGCGGGCTGCGAGCACTACGTCGATGAGATGCGCAGGACGATCGTCCTCGGCGCCAGGCTGCGTGACGACGACGTTCCGGCCGAGACGCTCGAGCGGCTTCAGGCGGAGTTCCGGAAGGAGCGCCCGCGGTGATCGCCTACAAGTTCCTGCGCGCCGACGGCACCAGCCCGTTCATGCGGTTCCGCTGGGAGCTGCCCGCCGAGGGTCCCGGCGATTGGGTCGAGGGATCGGCCGATCCCTGCCGCAGCGGGGTCCACGCCTGCCGCCCCGGCGACCTCCCCTACTGGGCCGGCGAGGCCCTGTTCGAGGTCGAGCTCGAGGGCGAGGTGGTCGCGTCGGCCAGCAAGGTGGTCGCCCCCCGGGGCCGCCTATTGAGACGGCTCGACGCCTGGGAGGAGGAGGCCCGGGACGCCTATCAGGCGATGTGCGCGGAGCGCGCTCACCTGCTGGCGGCAGAGGGCGGCCCCGGGCTCGAGCGGTGGGACGAGCTGGTCGACCCCTTCGCCGCGCAGGGGCCGGGGCCGGCCGGCTTCGCCGCCGCGAGGATCGCCGAGGAGGTCAGGGGCCCCGACGCCTTCCACGTCGAGCGCGCCACCCAGGCGGCGTGGCTGGCCGAGCGCCTCGGGCTCGAGGGGTAGCAGCGCGATGGGGGCCGGCGAGGAACGGGGCTGGCCGGCGCAGCTGCCGGTCCGCCAGGTCCGCATCGCCCGCCCGACCGACCGCATCGAGAAGGTGGTCCGCTTCTACCGCGACGGGCTCGGCCTGGCGGAGATCGACCGCTTCGAGGACCACGACGAGTTCAGCGGCGTCATGCTCGGCCTGCCGGGCAGCGAGTACCACCTCGAGTTCACGACCCACGTCGACGGCAGCCCCGGCGACGCGCCGAGCGGCGAGAACCTGCTCGTCCTCTACTTCGGCTCGGCCTCGGAGGCGGCGGTCGTCGCCGAGCGGCTCGCCGGCCTCGGCCACGAGGCGGTGGAGGCGGAGAACCCCTTCTGGGCGGAGATCGGCGCCGTCACCGTCGAGGACCCCGACGGCTGGCGGGTGGTGCTGGCGCCGAGCCCGGTCTACTGAGCCGGCGCCGGCGTCAGGCGGCCGGCACGTACTCGAGGTAGCGGCCGAGGTCGAGGAAGCCGAGCGAGGCGTAGACGCCCTCGGCGATCTCGGTCGACTGCAGGCTCGCCGTCGTGCAGCCGCGCTCGCGGGCGTCGTGGAGCTGCAGAGCGGTCAGCGCCGAGCCGATCCCGCGCCGCCGGGCGGCGGGCAGCGTTTCCAGGTTGTAGATGCCGCGGTCGCCGTCGTGGTCGATCGCCAGGACGGCGGCGACGACGTCCCCGTCGAGAGCGGCGGCGCGCAGCCGCAGCTCGGCGGCGTCGGCGCCGGCGAGGAGGCCGTCGGGGATGTCGAAATGGCGCGTGTAGCCATCCCACTCGAGCTCCGCCGGCTGCAGCTCGGGGTGCGGGGCGGCGAGATGCTCCAGCGGCATCGCCATCGCCCGGGTCGAGGTGTCGAATCGGTAGCCGCGGGCTGTGAGCTCGGCGATCGGCGCCGGCTCGGACTCGTGCGCCCAGACCGCGTAGCGGTCGATTCCGGCGTTGAGGTAGGCGGCCTCGACGGCTTCGACCGCTCGCGAGGCCGCGCCGGAGTTGAGGCCGCGATCGAGCAACGCGTTGTTGTAGATGCCGCGGTCGGGCTCGGTCGGGAAGAGGCAGATCCCCGCGCCGGCCTCCTCGACGACCGCGGCGCCGGCCGAGTACCGCGCATACACCCGCCAGGAGGCGACGAGGGTCGCCGCCTGGCGTCGGTAGAGCGTCTCGGCGAGCTCGCCCGTCGGCTGCGCGGTCCCGGTCGTCATCGTCACTCGATTCTCGTCCCCTGGGCGGAGAGCAGGCGCCACTCGCCGTCCTCGCGCTCGAAGACGTGGGTGTAGCGGCTGCCGACCTCGATCGAGGCGTCTTCGGCGCTGATCGACATCTCGGTGCGGCCGACGACGATGCCGACGTCGGCGCCGGCGAAGCGGATCACCGCCTCCTCGGTGAATGCGCGGATCGAGTGGAAGGTCACCGCGCCGCTCTCGAGCGCCTCGAGGAAGGCGGCGCGCTGGTGGACGTCGCCGCTGGCGACGTCGACGATCAGGAACTCGCCGGCGAGGATGCGGTCGAGGGCGTCGAGGTCGCGGTCGAGCAGCGCCGCGAACAGCGCTGCGTCGGCGGCGGCGACGGCGTCGGTCTGGGTCTCGGTGGTCTGGGTCGTCATCTCTCTTCGCTTTCGTGATTGGGGTGGAGGGTCGTGCGGCGGGCGGGCAGCCGCGGCGCCTGGGGTTTGCGCCGCGGCTGCGCCCACCTGGGGTGGCGGGGGCTAAAGGGAGGCGATCCCCTCTCCGCCGACGGCGCCGGGGACGGTGACCGAGCCGATCGGGCTGAGGCTGCCGCCCGGGCCGATCTGGAACTCGTCGACAAGTCCTTCCGCGCCCGTCTGGACGTAGAGGAAGCGTCCGTCGGGGGTGATCGTCGCGTCGACGGTGCCGCCGTGCGTGGCGGTGTTGCCGAGCAGGGTGAGGCCTCCGTCGAGCGCCTCCTGGAAGCGGCTCAGCGAGCCGCTGCCGGCGTTGGAGGCGTAGAGGAAGCCGCCGGCGCCGACGACCCAGCAGGTCGCCGCCTGCCCGGTGCCGACCGCGTCGAGCTTCGTCACGGTGCCGTCGGAGTTGAGCGTGAAGCTCGCCAGGGCGTTGGTCCCGGCCTCGGCGACCAGGAGGCGGCCCCGCGCGTCGAAGGTGACCGCGAACGGCACCTCGCCGGGCAGCGAGTTGACGACCGGGGTCGCGGTCAGCCGCCCGAGCAGCCTGACTCCGAACACGTCGATCGCGCTGCCGTTGCCCTTGGTCGTGACCAGCAGCTGGCGGCCGTTCGGCGAGAAGGCGACCTGGCCGGGGGTGCTGGTGAAGCGCGGCGTCTGGGTCGCGCTGAGGCCGAGGTTGCGGTTCGAGCCGATCAGCGGGACCAGCCGGCTGCCGAGGACGAAGTAGCCCTGGACCGAGGCTTCGCCTTCGGCGTTGAGGACGTAGACGAGCCCGTGCCGCTCGGCGATGCTGGCCGGGAACGAGCCGCCGGAGGGGATCACCTGCCGCAGCGAGAGGCGGTCGCCGTCGACCCGGAAGACCGAGACGGTGTTGCTGCCCGCGTTGACGGCGAAGAGCAGCTGATCGTCGCGGTCGTAGGCGAGCGAGCCCTGCGAGGCGAGGTGGTCGACGACCGACCCTTCGAGGACGCCGCCGTTGCCGCCGGTGTCATAGACGCCGGCCTGGGACAGGGTGCCGTCGGACGCGCGGTCATAGGCGACCACCTGGTTGCCGGCCGGGTTGTCGGTCTGGACGAACACGGGTGCCGAGAAATGCCTTTGAAACGCGCTCGCGGTTCCGCCGAGCGCGGCCAGCATGGCCACGAGGGCGAACGCCGCCGCGGCGGCACGGGTGAAGCGGTTCATCTGAGCTCTCCTTCGATTGGGGGAAACGGTCGGCCTTGAGTCCGAGGACCCCGCCCCGGCGTTACAGACGGCGCCCAACCCGGGGCCCCGACGGCGGGGCGTAACGATCAGGGAGGCGACCGGACTAAGGCCCCGTTCCATTCACCGAAACGAGAGGAGGCGGGCGATGTCGCAGCCGGCCACGCAGGAGAAGAAGAGCGGTTCCCGAGGCCGGATCCGGGTCGAGACCGGCACCAAGCGCATCCGCGCTTTCCTAGGCGGCATCGCCGTCGCCGACACCAGCAGTCCACTGTTGGTCTGGGAGAAGCCCTACTACCCCGCCTACTACTTCCTGGTCGCCGACGTCCGCACCGATCTGCTCGAGCCCGACCACGGGGTCGTCCACTCCCCGAGCCGAGGCGACGCGCGGCCCTTCACCGTGCGGGCGGGCGGCCTCGAAGTGCCCCATGCCGCGATCCGCTACTACGACTCGCCGCTGCCCGAGCTGCGCGACACGATCCGCTTCGAGTGGGACGCGATCGAGGCCTGGTTTGAGGAGGACGAGGAGGTCTTCACCCATCCTCGCGACCCCTACACCCGGGTCGACATCGTGCCCAGCTCCCGCCATGTGCGGATCGAGGTCGACGGCGTCACGGTGGCCGAGTCGATGAACCCGCGCCTCCTCTTCGAGACCGGCCTACCGGTTCGTTACTACCTGCCCAAGACCCACGTGCGCATGGACCTCCTGCGGCCGACCGACTCGGTCAGCCACTGCCCCTACAAGGGCGACGCCGAATGGTGGTCGGTCCGGATCGACGACAAGACCCACCTCGACCTCGCCTGGTCCTACCGCCTGCCCCTCTCCGAGAGCCAGAAGATCGCCGGCCTCGTCGCCTTCTACGACGAGAAGGTCGACGTCTACGTCGACGGCGTCCTCAAGGAGCGACCGCGGACGAAGTTCAGCTGAGGACGACCCGAAGCTCTCTCGGTTGAGGACGCTGCTGTTGTGCGGTTCATGTACGAGAGAATCCCGGTCCTCGTTGAGCACGAACGTGTGCTTGTCGGGGAAGCTGTTATACGAGGCTCGAAGTTCCGTTGGAGCGGATCACAGTCAGTGATCGCCTGCTTGTAAGGCAGGCGCTCTTGCATTTGAGCTGACCGCCCGGAAGGGCCCGTTTTTGGCTTGTTGATGCGGGTTCGGGCAGTCCTGGCGCCCGGGCCGACTCCGCTCGCGAGGGGCCGGCCGGCCCTCCCTGCCCAATCGCTGCCCAATGCGGCGCTGCCCGACGTCCCGGTGCGGGGCGCGGAGGAGGGGCCGGCCCGAGCGGAGGAGCAGGGTCGCTGCGCGGGGTATGCGGCAAATCCGCTGCTAGAAACTGCTCCATGGTGACAATGAATGTCCGGTTGAGGGGGGTCTCGTCCCCCCAAGAACCCCGCAAATCTGGCATGTCAAGGGGATTTCGTCCTGCGGACCCGGTCAGCGGATGGCAGGTTCCTCCCCCACAAGATGCTGTGTTGACTGCGCCAAACATCCTCCGGGCGGCACCGGATGTCGCCGAATCCGCACCATTCCTCGCAGCGGCTGCGCCAGACCGCGCCGTCGTCGCCTCAGAGGTCGGCGAGACCGAAGCGGGGAGTGAGCCATGGCCAACCGCCTGACGGGGGTGCGGCTCGGCCGCCACGAGCGCTTTCTTCTCGAAAGCGCCGGCTCGACGCTGGGAATCCCGCCCCTCGTGATCGACCCCACGGAGGCGCCCCGATCGACCCGGCAGGGTCTCCTCCGCGCAGCGATCAAGCTCGAGTCGGCCGGCCTGATCGAACGCCACCCGGTCTACAGGGAGCGCCGCGCACGGGATCGGCGTCGCGAGCGGCCCCACTTCCACGCCGGGGGCTTCTGGACCTACACCGACCCCAGCCGCCGACTTTACGTGCGCAGGATCGCCATCCTGAGGACCAACTTCGGTGAGGCGATCCTCGAGGAGTTCCTGGTCGAGCTGCGGCTCGGACGCCCGATCCGCTGGGACGATCGCAGGGTGGCCCGAGCCGAGGCGCGGGCGCGGCAGCACACCTCTGAGTACACAATGAACAGGGATCGCGTGGAGCAGCTGGACGATCGCTTCCGGGAACGCCCGCTGGAGGAGGAGAAGGCCCGCGAGGAGCGGCGCGAGTACCTACCCCCGGCGGTACGCAGCCCGGAGGATTACAGGCGCTGGCTGCTTGCCAGCAGACTGGCGAGGCGGGAGAAACCGAACCTCGGCTCAGAGCGGCTGCTGCAGGCGGCCCTTGAGCTCTACGGCTCTGCCGACCCCACCGAGGAGCTGCGAGCGCGGCTCGGTCCCGGGCGCAGATCGCCGAAGCTCAGCCACACCCTTGGGGGCTGGCGGCTCAGCTAGGAGCCGGAATCGGGCCGGCCGCGCATCCCCACAGCCACTCCCGGCGGCATACCGCCTGATCACCGCCACGACCGCGGCATCGATGCCGCCGCTGGAACCTGTGTTCTGCCAGGACGGCCCGATTGCGGCGCTGACCTCTGGATCCACTCCGGCTGGGGCCGGCTATGCTCCCGGGGTCCATCCGGAGCGGCCGAGGGACCCGGACCAGTGAAGCCGCAGCAACCCACCGTCAGGCAGGGTGCTACAGCCGGGATCGATGGGGTGATTTGCAGTGAGCCTCGATTCTGGGCGAGATAGAGCGGAGAGGCGGCGACAAGCCTTCCGTGAGCAGACGATCCGGCGGCTGCTCCGGCGCTGGGAGACGGGCAGAGAGGGACAGCAGGGGGTGTTCGGGGGCGTCGTCTGCCAGGTTTGCGGCAAATTCGGCACCTTCATGGGAGTCAACGCCGTAATCGGGCTTCACCGCTCGGGACAGTTCACCCATCCATGGTGCTCGCAGGCGGTCAATGAGCTGAGGAGCCGGCCGACCCTGTTCTGCGAGATATGCCGGGTGGAGGTGCCGCGCGAGGAACCGGGCCGGCGCGTGGCGCGCTGGACGCTCTGCGCGGCTTGCAGAGATAGCCTCAGAGTCGAGGCACCGTCGATTAGGCCGGAGGAGGTGCTTTGGCGGCTGACCCGCTGGCGCTACTGGAGGATGTACGGGCGGCCGACGCCCAAGTGGTGATCCGGGCGTAGGACCGACTTTGGTCAACCGTCGGGTTTATCCAGCGTTTTCGCCTGCCGCCGCTGACGGTCCTATGAGTGGCGTGCCAGGAGTTTGCAGTCGGCTGGGGGGCTTTGGGCTACCGTCTCTGATCGAGGCGGGGTCGAGCGAATCCAAGGAGACCACGATGTACAGATCGATTGAGCCATCTCGCCGCGCATTGGCGGTTGGCATAGCGATTCTCATTGCCGCCGTTAGCGTCACCGCCGTCGCGATGGCCAGCGTGGGAGCCACCGGCTCCAATTCGAAGAAGGCCAAGGTCAAGTGCCCGAGCAAGGTCAGCACAGGAAAGAAGGTGACTTGCAAGGTAATCGGTCAACTTCCCAAGGGCCCAAAGGGAGCGAAGGGAAACACCGCGCTCCCGGCGCTCCCGGCGCTCCCGGCGCTCCCGGTTCTCCGGGACTTAGCGGCTACGAAGTCGTCAGTCAGACCTTCAAAGAAGTTTTCATCGTCAACAGCGGCGGCCAGCGCGGACTGAGCGAAGTCAAGACCGTGAGCTGCCCCTCTGGCAAGCAGGTGATCGGCGGAGGCTCTGACCTCGGAACCAATGAATCGCAGAACGGTCAACAGCGGCAGGTCATCGTCTCGCTGAGCGGTCCGGACGGAGCCGGTAGCGGGTGGTCGGTGCAGCTGTTTAATAACTCGACTTCGATCGACACCTCGATCGACCTAAAGGTCTACGCGATTTGCTCGACGGTCGGCTAGGGCGCGATCCCGAGCGACGCTCGACGAACCCGTCCGTGGTCCAAGACCAGATCAAGACGTAGCACCCTCCCTGCCGGCCACAGTTCCGGGGCCGGCAGGCGGGAACACCGCCGCTCAGCTTCCATGGCTGCACAACCTGACAGCGGTTCGCCTTGCTCAACAGCTGCCTGGCCTGGTCGGTTCAAATCCGGCCCCCCGATAAGCCGGAAGACAGGTCTGTCAGATGCGTCCCAATGCGTCCCTCGCGTCCCTCCTGTCCGCCGATCTGGACTCATCGGACGTATAGGACGATGCATCCGGTACCAAAAGCGGTACTACGATGACTTTGGGCGGGTGCAGATCGATAGGTCGAATCCGGACCTTTAGGTTATGAGATCGACGGTGCGAGTCGGTCTCGGCCGTCCCTGAGCGTTCTCAGGCACGGCGTCTTGATCTGACCGCGCCCCGCCTAGTTCAGCGGGATCACCGAGATGGTCCGGTTCACGAAGCTGACTGTCCCACCCACCGCTTTGCATCGCACTGCAAACGTGTTCGAGCCTTCGTTCAAATTGGTGATCAGCGTAGTCATGCTGCCCTGGCCCGGATCGTTCGCCTTGATGAGGGCCCGAGCATCGGTCGCGATCTGTGTCGTCGCGCCTTCGACTTCGAAGCTAAGGAAGGCTTCCTCGCCGGGTGATGGTTGGAGCTCACCGGAGACAGTCACCTGGGCCTGGGTGCCGGTGTTCAGCGTCACCACAGCCGCACCCCCGTTCTCGCACAGCCCGTAGGTCATGTTGTTGGTAGACGCCAGGCCTTCGCCGGTATCCGTCGCGGGGGTTCGCAATATCCCGGTGGCGCCAGTGGCTCCGGTTGGCCCGGTTGGACCTTCTGGTCCAGTCGGACCTTCTGGCCCGGTTGGGCCGACTTCCCCAGTCGCGCCTTCTTCACCGTTTGCGCCCGCTTCACCGGTAGCACCGGTCTCTCCAGTGGGACCCTGTTCACCCGTCGGTCCTTGAGGCCCAGTCGGACCTTCGGGTCCCGTCGGGCCGACCTCGCCGGTCGCACCCGTCGCGCCGGGATCGCCGGTTGCTCCGGTTGGGCCTTGCGGCCCGGCGGCTCCCGGAGTTCCAGTGGCGCCGGTCGACCCGGCGACTCCGTTGGTGCCGTTGGTGCCGGTTGCGCCTGTGGCCCCCGTAGCTCCCTGCGCTCCGGGGGCCCCATCGGTACCGACGGCACCCGGATTGCCCTGCGGACCCGGAATTCCTTGGGGGCCTTGTTGGCCTGGGGCGAAGGTGACCAATCTCTCGCCCTTCTTGCATTTCTTGCCTGCCCCGAGGAAGCGGATCTTGCCCTTGTTGGGCTTCGTCTTTTTCACACAGACGTTCCCGCTTCCTTGTGCGGCGTTGGCAGAGCTCGAGAACAGAATGCCGAAGAGCATGACGCTCGCGGCCAGCGCGAGAGCGAGCGAGCGCAGTCGTGGCGCGGCGGTGGCAATCGGAAGGCTGATGCTCATCTGGGCCGATTTCCTAGCTGGTGAGAAGCGTTGCCGGCGGCTATTCATCTGTTCGAACAGTCGCGAAAACCTACCTAATAGTCGCGGGCAGCGGTCCGCCCGGCGCGTCAGAGAGCCTGACCTGGCCAACAAGCCCTTGATGAGCGCCATCTTCAGGCTCGGCGGCAGGATCCCGAGGGTCGTCCAGTACTGCGGCTTGTCACAGCAGCCCTAGTCGTCACAGCGGGCCGGGAAACCGACCGGCCGGCCTTCGGCGTCGGGGGCATCGACGATCGCCGCATCAAGGTCGACTTGCCGCAGCCGCTCGGTCCGAGCAGGCCGGTGTCCGATAGCGCGCGATGTCCAACGAGAGTCCGTGAAGAATCTCGCGGCCGCCGCGGTCCGACCTTCAACTCCCTGACGGCAATTGCCGGCTTGGGCATCCGGTTCGCCCTTCCAGTGTTGGCAGTGATCTACTTGGAATGGGACGAAGACCGGAGAACCCACGAGGCTCGCTTCCGAAGCGGGCTTCCGGCTTTATCGGGGAGGCCGGATTTGAACCGGCGACCGCTCGGCCCCCAGCCGAAGGACACGACTGCCATATGCGTCCGGATGCGTCCCAT
This sequence comes from uncultured Solirubrobacterales bacterium, assembly GCA_963737575.1. Taxonomy (GTDB): domain Bacteria; phylum Actinomycetota; class Thermoleophilia; order Solirubrobacterales; family 70-9; genus VRUE01. The sequence goes on along the minus strand of CAVTTJ010000008.1, from coordinate 19,801 downwards.
GCGTCCCACTCGTGTCTAGCGGTGTACGCATCGGACATAAAGGACGATGCATCCGGTACCAAAGCGGTACCACGACGCCCCAGCACGTTGGGGGGATAGGAGAAGAGCCCCTCCAAAACCGGACACCCGCGGTGTCGGAATCCAAACCTGCCTCACTCGGCGGGATGCCGGGCTGACACCCACCACGAATAATCAGATATCTCGGTCGCCCGTGCAGGTGAGCGGAGCGGCATCAAGGGCGGCGCAGAGATGACCGAGGGATGACGACGCTCGCTGGTGATTGCGACGTTCGTCGCTACTTCCTAGGGCACTTCGTCTGACGCGCCGCGCTCGCGTTGTGGCCGTGCCTGGGCTTGCAGTGGCGGTGACTCACGATGATGCTGGCACCCAGCACGCGGGGGTGCCCATTTGGGGCTTTGCCAACCGCATAGAGCTCGTATTTGCCCGGCTTGGTTCGGTGGGCTATCCGCACGGTGACCGAGAAGTGGCCGTTGTGGCGAGCCCGGATGACTGCTAGGCGCTCGGGTCTCGATCCCAAGGCGACGGCCGCGGAGGCCGAGCTTGCATATCCACCGGCACCGCTGGAAACAAGGGCGGAGCCCACCACGGGACCCAGATAGACGTTGACTGGTGGAGAGCTGGCGAAGCAGCAAGCAGTCACTGGGAGCCTAATGGGCTCCGAGCCAGTGATGACTCGATAGCCGGCGCCGACCTGGGTCGTGTTGCCGAGTGTGAGGCCGCGCAACGGAGGGGACACGACCCGGGCGCCCGGTGGCAAGCCCCACGGGTTCAGCGCTGGGTTGAGGGGGAAATCGGGTGGATCGACCACGACCAGCCCGTTATTGCCGAACTGAAGCGGAAGCAGCAGCCAGCCGCCGAGGGGCATGAATCGGGCCGCGTTGTAGTCCGACGTGATCGTCGTCACATCTGATGACAACGAGACGATGACGAGCTCGATCTCGGTCTGAAACGCCGACGCGACGGGTGCCTCACGAGTCTGCTCACACGCATTTTGAAGCTTCTCGAGGTCATCGGTCAGAGCCTTGATCTTGTCGATAATCGACTTGGCCGCAAGAGCGATGTGGCCGCCGATCTCGTAGGAACCCGCTGCCCTCGACCCATGGAGGGCCAGCGCCAGCTCGTCGGCCGCCTTCTTCTCGTCCCCGGCGGCAGCCGCATCCGCCTGGCCGGCTTTGAAGAGGGACACCGCAGGCACGGTCGATGCCGTACAACCAAACGCCGCAAGGCCCAGCTTCTCCCCCAGGGCGTCGCCAACGTCCTGCGCCTGGTCTTCTACCGCATCTTTGATGAGATCGGCGGTGCCCTCTGCTATCGCTGCTTTGGCATCCGGCATCAGGCCGACGATCGGGCCGGCCCAATCCCGGCCGCCGACGTGATGGACATCGGGAAAACCGGCCGCCACGTTCAACAGGGGCCCCTGCTCTTGGGCGATCACAGCCTCATCCTTGGCGAAGCGGCAAATCTGAGCGGCGAGATTGTCCAAGGTTGGTGTTCCGGGTTGGGTGGCCGGACAGGGGAGTGAGCCCCCGCCAGCACCCCCACCACCCGTAGGCGCAGGCGGAGGCGGAGCGGGCGCTTCGATCCCAGTGGACCCGGACTCCGACACCAGCAGACCCTGAGTGTTGCCCGAGGTGTCGTGGTACCCGCCCACGGCTGTGCACCTGCCGGCCGATGCGCACGACACCGAGTCGAGGGAGGCGGTGGTTGGGCTCGCATTGGCGTTGGAGGGGAGAGGCGCATCGATCCCAGTCGACCAGGTCCCCCCCGACTCTGACAACAGCAGACCATGAGTGTCGTTGCCCGAAGTGACGTAGTAGTGGCCGACGGCCGTGCAGTCGCCGGCCGATGCGCACGACACCGAGTCAAGGGAGGGAATCAGGTTCGCATTGGCGTTCGCGGGCACCGGCGCCTCGATCCCTGTCGACCAAGTCCCCCCCGACTCCGACAACAGCAGACCATGAAGGTTGCCCGAGGTGTCAGCGTAGTAGCCGACGGCCGTGCAGTCGCCGGCCGATGCGCATGACACCGATTCGATCTCGACGCGTGAATGTTCGCCGGCGTTCGCGGGCAGAGGCGCCTCGATCCCAGTCGACCAAGTCCCCCCCGACTCCGACAACAGCAGACCATGTTCGGTACCCGAAGTGTCAGCGTAGTAACCGACGGCCGTGCAGCCACCTGATGCGCAGGACACCGAGTTGACGTAGGCCGACGGGTGTTCGCCGACGTTGGCGGGCAGAGGCGCCTCGATCCCAGTCGACCAGGTTCCCCCCGACTCTGACAACAGCAGACCATGAGGGTTGACGGAAGTGTCGTAGTACATGCCGACGGCTGCGCAATCGCCGGCCGATGGGCACGACACCGAGCGGATGGCGACGTACGGAAGTTCGCCGGCGTTGGCGGGCAGAGACGCCTCGATCCCAGTCGACCAAGTCCCCCCCGACTCTGACAACAGCAGACCATGTTCGTTGCCCGAAGTGTCGCGGTACCAGCCGACGGCAGTGCAGTCGCCGGCCGATGCGCATGACACCGAGTCTACGTAGGAACGCAGGCTCGCACTGGCGTTGGCGGGCAGAGGCGCCTCGATCCCGGTCGACCAGGTTCCCCCCGACTCTGACAACAGCAGACCATGTTCGTTGCCCGAAGTGTCGTAGTAGTGGCCGACGGCCGTGCAGTCGCCAGCCGATGCGCACGACACCGAGACGAGATCGGGACCCAGGGTCGCACTGGCGTTGGCGGGCAGAGGCGCCTCGATCCCGGTCGACCAGGTTCCCCCCGACTCTGACAACAGCAGACCATGAATGGTGCCCGATATTTCGTGGTACCAGCCAACGGCCGTGCAGTCGCCAGCCGATGCGCAGGACACCGAGTTGACGTAGGCGGACGCTTCGTAGCCGGCGGTGGCGGGCAGAGACGCCTCGATCCCGGTGGACCAAGCGCCGCCAGGGTCGTTCTCGCCGTCCGCCGTCGAGCTGTCGGTTGTATCGGTCGCGACGCCATTAGGGACGTTCAGCTGCCCGGCGGCGCCGCCAGAGCTTCCGGCCTGGCAGGGGCTGCTGCAGCTCGCGAAGCTATTCCCCCCATCGCTCACCCCAAAGCCCTCGGCCTTGGTGAGGGAGGCATCGGCGCTCGCCGACGTCGCGAGGGCAAGGCCTAGAAACAGCAACGAAAGGAGCGTGAGAGCTAGAGGTACGAGCCTTGAGCGTGTGGGTGGGCACTGCGTGCCCGAATCCCGATGTGGCGCTGAAAAAGCCGTTGCCCGCTCCTATGGTCTTCGTGCGACTCGGCCCGGCCCTGGCTCAGACTTCTGGCCCCCGCCGCAGTTCGGCGAGCCTACAACCGACCAGTCACGTGTCAATCCGCATTTTCCGGTAGGCCAATGGGACCGGAGCTTTCGTCAAGCTCCGGTGTGCATGGCAATCGTCTCGTAAACGCGCATCTGCTCCCGGCGAGGCCGAGCACCCGCCAGCACCGCATACACCGCTGACCTCGAGAAGCCCGTCCGCCTGATGATCTCGGCGGCGCCGATGTTCCGCAGTCGCTCGAGCGTCCGCCCCCACGGATCGGCCCTCGTTCCGTACTCATTCCGATACTCGGCGCTCTCATCCACCTGCCCGGTCCCCCGCTCAACGAGCTGGTTGCCCTCCTTGCCGATCAGGTCGTGCTGTCCGGGTGCCCATGGACCGGTCGGCGCCGCAGTAAGCCGACCGTGTCCGGTCCCGCTGGGCTCCCGTCGGGCGCCAGGGACTTGTGCTCGGGGCGGCGGATGTAGCGGCCGAGGACGCGTCCCATCGTCTCCACGACGACCGCTCCGCCCGAGGCTGCGTCGGCGAAGTGCTCGGGATCGAGTCGCCCCGCCGGGGTGAGGATCCGCACCGGCTTCCCCCTGCGCCGATCGTGCCAGTCGAGATCAGTCCAGGCAGCGGGGTCCTGCTGATAGGTCGCCGCGGGTAGTGGCGTCGACTTCTCAGTCCCCTCGCCGCCCTCCTGGCCGTAGAAAACGCTGTCGGGGTGGGCCAGCAGTCCGAAGCTGCCGGGCCTCACCGCGGAATGCGAAAACCAGCCGGCCAGCCGCGGGCTTGAGACGGTGAAGCGGGTGAGCGCTGGGCGCTCGGCCCAAGCGGGCGGAGGTGTCTCACGCCCCAGCGCATTGGCGATGATCCACTCCCAGGCTTCGCGGATCCAGATCCGCCGTCCCTCCTCATCGCGCTGGTCCTCGGGTTTTCGGCCGCTCGGGTCCATGTAAGCGCCTAGACCGTGCTCTGACCAGTCGGCGAGCTCCTCGTCCGGATAGTCGACCACGTAGCCATATAGGCCTTCGGACGCAGCTGGGTCTAAAGGCCTGGGTCGGGTAGGACCCGGTTCTCGCAGGTGATCACTCTGTGTAGATGAAGTGGCCGCCCAGGATTTCGGTGACTGTCCCGAACCGGAATCCTCGGGCGCGTAGGCCCCTAATGATGCCCGGCAGCGCAGCGACGGTCTGAGGGTGATGGCCGCCGTCGTGCATGAGGATGATCGACCCCGATTCAGACAGGTCGAGAACGTTGGTGCGAATCGCGGTGATTCCGGGGTGTTTCTCGTCGCCCGAATCAACGTCCCAGAGGACGGTCTGAAGCCCGTTGCGCCGCGCCGCGGCCTCGACCTTCGCGTCGATCAGGCCATATGGCGGCCTGAAGAGGCACGGAGTGAACCCGGTGGCGCCATGGATTAGCCGGTTTGTGGTCGCAAGCTCCGTGTAGCCGGGATGTCGCGGGTGGTCGAAGGAGTGGTTGGCGATCTCGTCCCCGCTGGCAAGGATCCGACGCATCAGCGCTTCCCGGTTGGTGACGTGGCGCCCCTCCTCGAAAAAGGTTCCCCTTGCATGAAGGCGATCGAGGATCGCGAGGATGGACGGCGTGAAACTCAGGCTGGGCCCGTCGTCGAAGGTCAGCGCGACGATTCGGCGGCCGCGGGACCCGTGGGCGACGTCGACTGTCCCCCCGGAGGTGCAACCGATTACCTCGCGGGCGCCGACCGGGGTGCCGCCGCTTCCGTTCGATGAGCTCGCCGATCCGACGCCGCGACTCCCGAACACAATCGCGGTCAAGGCCAGAGCAACCCCCACCTTGCGAATGCTGCTCAGACGGTGGCTAGCCCGATGCATTCTCACCGGAGCAGCAGCGAGGAGGAGACGCCGTCGGGGTCGAACGTTGGCTTGTATTCGAGGAACCGGGAATTGCATGACTGCCTGAGCGGCAGGGGCTTCCAACTTTACGGCGCCAGCTCGTCAAGGAAGCCAAATAGGACAGCATTCGTCGCGCCCGGGTCCTCTATCGCGCACCAGTGCGCCGCGCCCTCAACCACGCCGGTGCGGCCCTCGGGGGCGGCCTCAGCGATCAGCCTGGCCGCCTCCGGGGGGGCGACGGGGTCCTCCGAGCCGCAAATGGCGAGCAGTGGGCAGCGCAGCGCCGAGAGGTCAGGCATCGCCGCAGGTGCCGTGGCCGCGGAGCACTCTGCGTAGGCCGAGGGGTCATTGGAAGCAATCAGCTCCTGCATCAAGCCGAGCAGCCTCGGGTCCTCGGCTCGGCAGCGCGCCGAGAGACCGGTGATCGCGACCCCGGTGGCGATCTCGTCCATGCGGCCGGCCCGGGCCAGCTCAACCCTACGCTCGAACACCGGACCCGCCTCAGGGCGCCAGGCCAGCGCACCGCCGCACACTGCTAGGGCCCAGGGCCGCTCTCTGAGACGCACTGCTGCGTGGGCGGAGATCATTGCCCCCACCGAGTGCCCGATGATCGCCACCCGCTCGACTCTCAGGGCATCGAGCAGCCCGCATGCATCAAGCACCCACTGTTCGACCGAGTAGGGGCCGGGCGGCCTGTCGGAGCGCCCCGCGCCGCGCTGGTCGTAGGCGATTGCGCGCCAGCCACGCTGCCGGCAAGCCTCGAGCTGCGCCAGCCAGGCGTTCGCCGAGCCACCCAAGCCGTGGAGGAAGAGAACTGCCGGGCCCTCGCCGCCGGTGTCCTCGTAGGCCAGTGTCAGACCATCGATCTCGATCCGCTCGGTCATTCAGCCCGAACCGTATCTGCCCCATCAGGAAGGCTGGGCGGACGCGCTCGACCGCCCGTGAGCTGATGCAGTCGGCCAAGCTGAGCCGGGAGTAGGTCATGGGGAAAAGGAATGGACCTGCAAATCGATAGTTCGAATCCGCGGTGGGATTCGATCCTGCGAACTTCGGGCTATGAGATGCATCCTGAGAACCTAGGTGGGAGCCCTGCGGCTTTGCCAGACGGGCGGCAGCGGCGCCCCCCAAGGGGTTTGTGGATCCTCGGGCTTCGGGTCAACGTCCGCTCCGACAGCGTCCCGCCCCTGGCCCCAAGAGAAGGAACTTGCTGTGAGCACAGGTGGTTCGGGAGCGGGATCAGTTGAACGCCGGCCCCGCAGGGGCCGTACTCGTTTCCATGTGGACCTCGAGCAAGGCAAGTGCGAGAGACGTCGCGGGTCGCAGTAATGGAGGAGCGAGCTCGAGTGCCCACATCGTCGAGCTGGCGGATGGGGCCAGGGCACTGATTCGACCGATCCAACCGTCGGATCGCGAACGACTAAACGAGGGATTCGAGAGCGCCAGCCAGGGGTCAATCTTCCTGCGCTTCCTGACCCCCAAGCCGCGGCTCTCGAGCAAGGAGCTCGACTACCTGACCGACGTTGACCATGTCCACCATGAGGCGCTGATCGCAGTCGCCCCCGGAACTGGCCAAAGCTTTGGCACAGCCAGATTCATCCGCAGCGACGACCACCCTGAGACGGCGGAGTTCGCGATCGGCGTCGGCGATCAATGGATGCGAATAGGCCTGGGAGCGGCGCTGCTCAGTGCGCTCGTGCTCCGCGCTTGCGAACTAGGCATCATCCGATTCACAGGCACGATCCATTCCGACAACATCGCGATCAGGCGCCTATTAGAAAAGGTCATGGGGGTCTACGAGACCAAGTCGGCGGGCATGGGTGCCGTCGAGGTCGCGGTCGATCTCCGGTGAGAAGGATTACCGCCAAAACCCCGGATGGGTCGAATCCGGGGCCCGAGTCGTCTCTCGCTACCGCCCGCGCATAGTCGAACGAGGTCGTCTTGCCAATCGTCCTCAACCAGGGATGGTCTGTTCCCAGTCGCTCCAGCTGCACCTTGCGCAGAGCCAGAAAGATCCGTCCTCTGTCGACGCGACTGAACGAAGCGCAGGCACCCAAACGAGTCCGTAAGAGCCCGCCGCGCCCGTGAGGTCCCCGACAACGGCCCAGCTCACAACCGGAGAGGATGAGTAGATGCCCCAATCCCGTCGCCCGAAAAAACGCATCGAGCCCGCGGACTATGGCTGGGTGATTTCGTTCGGCTGCAAGCCCGCCGGCAAGCTCCGGCGCCTTAAGGTCACCACCGACCCGGCGGCCGACACACGGCCAATCGAGGTCGATTGCGTCTGCGGTGAGGTCCATCGTGTGACAGTTTCCCCATACCGGCGTCGGCGCTCCGCCGACGAACCGTTCGACCTCGAGGTCGCCTCGCTTGATGAGCTGCGCTGATGCCCGAGCCGAGGGCAAATTCTCTGGCCGGCTCAGCCCCTGGCGAGCCTTTCACCCGAGCGGATTAACCGGGCTCGTGCGGCTTGCCGCCAGCTGTCTCGTGCGGCGGGCGCGCAATCCCAAGATCGACCGCAGAAGACCTTCAATCGATAGGTCGAATACAGGGCGGGATTCGAGCGGGACCTTCGGGGTATGAGCCGAAAACGACTAGTAGCTTCTGCACTAGCTCGGAGCTGGCGGCCTCCTCGACGACGATCAGGGTGACCCGGACCTGACCACGATTGACATACAATCCAACAGCTGCCGGAGCCAATGCTCTGTGGCCGCAGCACAGCTCTTCTCAGATGAAGTTTCCAGCCTACGAAACGGTCGATCACTTCGGCATCACCGTCCCCGACCTCGATGCCGCGGTCGATTTCTTCGTCGGCGTCCTGGGTGCCGAGCTCTGGTACCAGGAAGGCCCATTCGCAGACCCTGACGGGGATTCAATGTGGAGCGAGATGCACGTTCCCCCACGCTCGATCGAGCGACTTGCAATGCTGCGAGTCAGCTCGAGCGCGACGATTGAGCTGCTCGAATTCAGCCGCGACGGCAAGACAGACCGGGATGCACCGGACCTCACCGGTCATTCCGTCTCCCACATCGGCCTTCGCGTCTCAGACTTGGACAGCGCCGTGCTGTATCTCCGTCGGGCAGAGGGGGTCAAAGTCCTCTCTGGGCCCACGACTGTCGAGGGCGGTGTCGCCGAGGGCCTGCGCTGGATCTTCTTCCTCACTCCATGGGGACTGCCGATGGAGTTGGTCGAGTTCCCAGCGGGGATGTCGGTATGAGCCCTGCCTGCTAGGGCGGCGTGAGCAGAGCCGTAATGGCTTCGTCCAGCGCTCTGGTATGAAGATCGACATTCTTCACCGCAGTCTCGGGCGAGACCAACGCCATGTTGTGGAACGGCGTGGTGAGGACCCCGCGGTTGATCAGAGCGATTCGCAGGTAGCGCTCGAGGTGCTCGTCTCCGACCGCAGCGAGCTGCGCTCCATTGACCGGCACCTCTCGAGTGAATGCATACTCGGCACGGGCTCCGAGCACGGTGACCATCCATGGCAACCGCTGGCGCTTGATGATCTCTTCGACGCCATCGGCCCACCTAGCTGCAAGCTCGATCATGTGCTGGAAAGCGGCATCCGTCAGCACCTCTGAGAGGGTCACGGCGATCAGCTCTGCCGTCAGTGCGTTGCCCGCCAGTGTCCCTCCGGTGCCAATTCCCTCGGTGAGAGTCTCTTCGAGGTCGGGGTCTCCCATAATCGAGCTCGCGAGCTCCTCGCTGATCCCGTATGCACCGGCTGGCAAGCCGCTCGCCACAGCCTTGCCGATCGTGAGGATGTCGGGTTCGAGGCCCTCTCGAGCTGTGTAGCCGCCAAGCCCGGCCGAGATAGTGTGGGTCTCGTCGACAATGAGCAGGACACCCGCCTTGCGGGTCAGCTCACGGAGGCCCTCGTGGAAGCCGGGCTGTGGAAGCACAATCCCGACGTTGGTCAGAGCCGGCTCGGTGATCACGCAGGCGACGTCGCCATGTGCGAGTTCGCGCTCGAGGCCCGCCAAATCGTTGAAGGCGACGACCCGCGTCGTCGCCTCGAGGGGAACAGGCGCACCCATGTTGAAGGCGCGCTCGACGACGTTCCCTTCGGCATCGATGCTGGCGAAGGACTCGTCCACCGAGCCGTGGTAGCAATGGTCGAAGATGAGAACCTTGCGGCGATTCGTCATTCGCCGCGCAAGCCGGATCGAGAATCGATTGGCGTCGGTCGCCGAGACCGTGAACTGCCATTGCGGCAGCCCGAAGCGCTCGGCCAATATCCGACTCGCGTCGATTGACTGACGGCTTGGCAGCATGAAAGTGAATCCATGCGCTGCCCGTCGCCGCAGAGCCTCGACGACTGGCTCCGGCGAGTGACCGGTCATCGCCCCAGTGTCTCCAAGGCAAAAGTCGACATAGCGGTGGCCGTCAACATCGATCAGTTCAGCGCCTTGGGCGCTCTCGATGAAGAGCGGAAAGGCGCGCGGATCCCCGGCAATCGGAGCAGCCGTCGCCCATTTGTTCATCCAGTTCATCGGCACCCCGCCGATCAGTGTCTTCTCCGCTTCTCTGTGGAGCTCGGCCGAGCGTGGTCGCGCGTCTCGGAAGCGATCCAATTCAGCCCGAGTCAGCTCTGCGAGCCGCTCGCGGTCGATTCTCGCGTCCCCCTCAGCCCTCGTCATTCTCAATCTCGCTCTCGGCCTCTTTCAGCATCACGTAATCGACGTTTCCGTAGCCCCCATCGACGATCAGATTCGCCCCCGTAACGAATGCCGCCTCGGGGCTAAGTAACCAGGCAACCGCGCTCGCGACCTCCTCGGGCGCCCCGCTTCGCCCCAGCGGGGTCAGTGATCCGGCCAAGGCAGACTCCGTGGTCATCTCGGTATCGATCCAGCCTGGGCTGACGGCGACCACTCTGATCTCGCTCCGCGCAAGTAGGTTCGCGAGACTCTTGGTGGCGTTCAGAAGCGCCGCCTTGCTGACGCCGTAGGCCATCGAGTTGTAGGAGCCGGTCAACCCGTCGGTGCTTGCGATGTTGACCACCACCCCACCGCTGAGCGACGGCTCCAGTGCTCGGGCCAGCCGCACCGGCGTCGTCAGATTCACCTCCAGCGTCTCCCGCCAGCGCCTCGGGTCAAAGCTGTGGAGGTCTTCGAAGTGAATGACGCCAGCGTTGTTGACGAGACCTGAGAGTGGGGGACCCTCGACCGCTGCAACGAGATCGTCGACCGTCTCCTCCTTGCTGAAGTCGGCCTGATGGATCCTGAGCGAAGGGAATGTCTCCGCCAATTCCTCCGCACTGCGACGGTTCTCGCGGTAGGTCCCCTCGACCTGCCAGCCGTCGCTCAGCAGCCGCGTCGCGATCGCATGGCCGATTCCTCGTGAGATACCCGTGACCAGCGCTCGCGGTGAGGTCTCGACGCTCATCGGCGGTCCATGCCTTCGCTGAAGCCGCGGACGCAATTCGTGAACGCATCGCCCAGCCCCTCGAGTTCATATCCGCCCTCAAGCAGTAGCGCCGAGGGCAGCCGCAGGGCACCGATATCGGCGCCGATGATCCGAAGATCGGCGCTGCTCAACTGGCCGTCCCCAGAAGGGTCACCGGCAAGAGTGTCCACGCCGAGCGAGACGATCAGAGCCTCGGGGGCGAAGTCGGCCGTGGCCTTTAGGACCTCGGAGAGACAGGCCCGGTACTCATCCCCTCCGGGACGAGGAGGAAGGAGCACATTGATCGTCGCCCCTTCGCCCTCGCCGACACCTCGCTCGGCAGGCCAGCCGAGGTGATAGGGATAGTGGTGCAGCGGATCACCGTGGACGCTTCCATAAAGAACGTCCCCTCGTTCATAGAAGAGCGACTGGGTGCCGTTGCCGTGGTGGAAGTCGATATCGATCACCGCGACCTTCGCGAATCCCGCGTCTCGCAGGGACTCGGCCGCTATTGCGGCGTTGTTCAGGTAGCAGCCGCCACCGAATAGGTCACGGCTCACATGGTGGCCCGGCGGTCGTGTCAAAGCCACCGCGCACGGCGCGCCGGCGCAAACCACGTCGACCGCGCTCAGGGCCGCGTCAACGGAGCCGAGCGCGGCGGCGAAGGTCCCCGAGCCGATGCTTCCATAGGTGTCGTAACAGAATGCCCCCAGCGCCCCCCGACCAGAAGCTGAGATCGCCGCCGATCCGATTCCCGCTCGGAGCCGCTCATGCAGGAAGGTGTCGGCGACGATCTGCTCGGTGCCCTGCGGTCTGTGCGGTCCCAGGGCCTCCCAGGCGCCCTCGAGGAACTCGAGCAGCGATCGGTCATGCACCTTGAGAATCGGATCCCGCCCATGTCCGGTGGCACTGGACGTGCGCCAGCCGCCCTGCGATCGCATTGTGGCCAGGATTCGATCGATGCGGCTGACCGAGTCAAGCGCGGGGATCGCTACGCCGCCGGTCAGCTCGGTCGCAGGGGCATAACCGCTGTGGGCGGCGTTGAGCACGACTGGGAGGCCCGAGGGATCGTCAAGCCCCCCGCTCGGGTCAACCATCGACTCAATGCTCACAGCAGGTCCGAGCGCTCGGAGACAGATCGGGCGAAGATGTCGAATGCGCTGATCGCGCATTCCAGGTCCTCCTGAGTGGAGTCCTCCTCAGGGCAGTGACTCAATCCCCGCTGCGAGGCGCAAAAAATCATCGCCGTAGGCACGAAAGGAGCCAATTCGCCGGCGTCATGCAGGGCGCCGCTGGGCATCGCGAAGTCACTTCCGCCGGCGATCTCGCAGGCCTCGCCGGCGGCGGCTACCAGCCGCGGATCGAACGCCCTCGGCTCGATCGCCCAGATGCTCCGCCGCTTAACCCCAATGCCGCGGGAGGCCGCCCGCGCCTCTGCGATTCGCTTCGCTTCGGCGTGCATGCGCTCCAGCGCCTCCGCATCCTCATGGCGGATGTCGGTGAAGAGGTCTGCGCGGCCGGCGGTTGCGGTCGGCACTCCCGGCTCCAGATCGAGTCGGCCGGTCGTGGCGCGGCCCCCGCAACTAATTGCGAGATCCTCCAATGCAAGAGCAAGTTCCGCGGCCGGCAGGAGAGCGTCCGCACGTCCCTCCATCGGCGTCGGCCCGGCGTGAGCCGACTGGCCTTCGAAGGAGATGCAATCGCGCTTTATGCCGATGGTCCCGGTGACGCTCGCCACCGGCTCCCCTGCCTTTTCGAGGACCGGACCCTGCTCGATGTGCAGCTCGAGGTATGCCGCAATGCGGTCGAGACGCGGGTCGGCTCCATCGAGTGACTCGAGGGCGATACCCGCTGCGCCGAGTACCTCAGCCGCAGTCTTACCGTCCCGATCAAGGAGTCCGGCGAACTGATCGACCTCCAGCGCGCCGACGAAGGCAGAGCTGCCGTAGAGGCTTCGACCGAACCGAGCACCCTCCTCATCGGCCCAGTCGACGACCGCAACGCTCCTCGGCGGCGGCGTCGAGGAGCGGAGCAGGCCTTCAAGGACAGCAAGGCCGGCCCATACACCGAGCGCGCCGTCGAGCCAGCCGCCGGCGGGGACAGAATCGAGGTGGGAACCGAGGACGATCAGGGAATCGGACTCGCCGGGAAGCTCGACCCAGATATTGCCGGCGCGGTCGCGCTCGGCGCTGAGACCCAAGCGGTCGGCGCGCTCCTCGAGCTGCTCCCTGGCGCGCTCCCAGGTCGGTGTCCAGGCGAGCCGGCGCGCTCCCCCCTCACCCCCGGTCTGGGCATCGAGCTCACGCAGATCGGAGAGAACCTGCGAGGGCAGGACCGAGCTGCGCTGGGCCATCGTGACCTCAGCCCAACCTCTTGCGCCGCAGCGGCTGTGCCAGGCAATGAGCACCGCCACCGCCCGCAGTGAAGACCGAGAGGTCCGGATCGACAACGGTCAGCCCGTGTGCTCGCAACGCAGCGTTCAGCGTTCGCGCCCCGGCGGCAGAAAGGACACGCCCGCTGCCGAGAGACATTGCGTTGACACCGAGCTCGAAGGCCTCCTGCTCCGGAACCTCGACCAGGTCAAAGCCCTTCGCACGCAACCAGGCGATAAGACCGGCTGGTAGCACCTCCGAGCAGACCGCGGCAAGCTTCTCCTCGAGGAATGCGAGGAGGACATCGAGATGCACGAACGAGGACGGAATCGGCTGAATTCGCGCCTCCCAGCCCTCAGCTTCGAAATATGCGGCCATCTGGCGAGCCCCCGGCTCCTGCGTGCGCGATTCGCTGCAGCCGATCAGTACCGACCCGGGTTCGACGATCGCGACGTCCCCGCCCTCGACCGGCGCCGCGGTGATCTTCCCCGCCAGCGGCACCCCGGCACCTGCGTAGAAGTCGATCACGGGCGCGTACTCGCCCCGACGCCACCATTGTTGAGGCAGGAGAACGACCGGGCCTTTGGGTGTGGCGGCGCTCGAGTCACGGGCGAAGACCTGGTAGGGCAGCGACGGGTCAGGAGCCAGGAAATGACAGCGGACCCCGGCTTCTTCGTAGCGAGCGATCATTTCAGCGTGCTGGCGCAGGGCTAGATCCCGGTCGAACTCGGCATCGCTATCCAGTGTCGCCTGCGAGATCGCGCTGGTCGCAAGCCAGCGGAAGTGATCGGGAGGACAGAGCAGGACATCGGTCAGGTCCCCGTATTCGGAGTCGACTCCCCAGTCCGTAATCCCCTCTATCTCTGTAGCCAAAGTCGTCACCTGACCTCCTTCGAGTGGCCCTGCTTCTGCATATTGTTGGTCAATCCAACAATCTTATCGTCACCAAGAACTTCATCCAGCACCTCGAAGACGCGCGCGAGCTGCTTGTCCTCGATCACAAAGGGAGGCGTGATCTGAAGGGCCTCGCCGGCCAGAACGCGGGTCAACACACCCCGCTCGCGGCAGGCCGAGACTACCGCCGCGCTGGCGATGCCCGCCTCTGCCAACCAAGCGGAGTCGAGCTGGACACCGCCCATCAGACCAACTGACCTCACCTCGGCGACCGCAGGGTGTCGAAGCAGCGCTCGCAGATGCTCTTCAAATCCAGGCTCCAGCGTTGCGACTCGATCGACGAGACCCTCGGCCTCGATCAGGTCGAGGTTGGCCTGGGCCGCGGCGCAGGCGGTCGCGTGGCCGGAATAGGTGTAGCCGTGCCGCAGCGGTGCCTCGGGGGCGCCGTCCCAGAAGGGCGCCGCAACCCGCTCGGCACAGACGACGGCCCCCAGCGGCAGATAGCCGGAAGTTATCCCCTTCGCCAGGATGACCATGTCTGGCTTAAATTCGTAACGCTCGGCGGCGAACATGCCGCCGGTCCGACCGAAGCCGGTCACGACTTCATCAGCGATAAAGAGGACTTCCCGCTCGGCGCAAATCGCCGCGACCTCTGTCAGGTAGCCAGGTGGCGGGGGGTAGACGCCGCCGGCACCGATCACCGGCTCGGCGATGAACGCGGCGACCCGCTCGGAGCCGATCTCTTCGATCGCGCTCGCCAATGCCTCGGAGCTCATGGCGGGCACCGTGCCCACGTCCTCGACCAGGGGACCGAAGTGCTCCCGGTTCGCTGCTATCCCTGCGATCGAGGTTCCGAAAGCGTGTGTCCCGTGATAGGCCAGCTCGCGGGAGAGAACAAAGGTCTTATCGGGCTCGCCCAGCTCCGCCCAGTAGCGTCGCGCCAACTTGGCGGCCGTGTCGACGGAGTCTGAGCCGCCGCTGGTCAAAAAGACAGCCGCATCGTTTAGCGGCGAGAGCGCAGCAACGCGGTCGGCCAACTCGAGCGTTACGTCTGATGCGTAGACATCGAAGCAGGAACACGACGCGAGCTTTGCTGCCTGCGTCCCGATCGCGCTGGCGATCTCCTGGCGCCCATGCCCGACGTTGCAGTACCAAAGCGACGCGGTCGCGTCGAGGTAAGTATTGCCATCCCGGTCGACCAGCTCGCATCCATCGCCGCGAACGAAGACGACCCGATTGTGCTTTGTATGGCGCATATCGGCAAAGGGATTCCAGAAGCGCTCGGGCGCTTTGTGGAGGTCGTTGCTCATGTCGTGATCCGCGGATCGGCGGCGGCCTGCAGGATGTCGATGATCGCGTTGATGACGACGTAGATCACGCCGAAGACGAGCGCCACGCCCGCGATTGCCGGGAAGTCATCCTTCGGAATGCTTTCGTTGAGGTACAGGCCGATGCCGGGCCAGGCGAACAGTGGCTCGATCACGGTCAGTCCCACGAACAGGAGGCCCAGCATCAATCCACTCATCGCCAGAGTCGGGCTAAGCGAGTTGCGCAGGCAGTGGTGGATGAGGATCTGCCATTTCGACATCCCCTTGGCTTCGGCGACGCGGACATGGTCTGCCCGCAAATTCGAGATCAGGGCACCCCGTAGGACACGTCCGACCGCGACCGCCGGCAGCACGGCGAGGGCGACCGCGGGCAGGATCATGTGCTGGATGATGTTCAGGGTCAGATTCAGTTCGCCGTGGATCACGCTGTCGAGGAACAACGATCCAGTCGGCCCGATCGGCAGGTTGATAAAGCTGGTGCGCCCGCTGGCCGGAAGCCAGCCGAGCTGCTTATAGAAGAGAAGAATGCCGAGCAGGGCGAGGACAAACGAGGGTCCCGCTGCCAACCCGACGAGACCGAGACGGAAGGGCGCGGTCCCACGCCAGCGCGCGGCTCCACTCAGCCCGAATAGGAGCGCCAGCGGTGTGGCGATAATGATCGCCGCCACAACCAGTTCGAGTGAGGCGGGGAGGTATGTCCTGATGTTGTCGGCGACTGGTTCGTGCGTCCGCAACGAGGTCTGAAGATTGCCCGTAGCCACATCGCCGACGTACGTGAAGTACTGGTTCACGATCGGTTCGTCGTAGCCGAGACGCCGGCGTGCCTTTTCCACAATTTCCTTCGACGCGTTCTCTCCGACCGACGCCCTGACCGGATCGACCGGCGAGATCCGTTGCAGGAGGAACATCACTGCAGTAAGCGTCACCAGGACGATCAGCATCGAGGCCAAGCGACGTATCGCGAAACCCGCCATCAGCGATCCACCATGTCTCGGATCGTGTCTCCCGCGACGTTGCCTACCAGGCAGAGGACAAAGATCGCCAGGCCGGGGAAGATCGACAGCCACCAACTGGTCAGCAGGTCGGTGGCGCCGGTCGCCGTCATGCTGCCGAGCTCAGGAGCGGGTGGCTGTGCTCCGAGCCCGAGGAAGGAGAGGGTGGCCAGGATGATGATCGCGTTGCCGATATCGAGACTGGCAGCAACAACGGAAACCGGGATCGCTCCGGGTAGTAGGTGGCGGCCGAGCCGGCGCCGACGGCTGGTACCCGCTAGCTTGGCCGCCTCCATGTAGGGCCGAGCGGCGAGAGATCGCACTTCGACTCGGATCACGCGCGCGTAATACGGCCACCAGAGGATCGAGACGGCTACCAGCGTGTGGAAGAGCGACGGCCCGAGTGCCGCGACCACCGCGATCGCCAGCACTGCCGCCGGAAGCGCCAGGAAGAGATCGGTCGTCCGCATCAACACGGCGTCGATCCAGCCTCCTGTGGCACCTGCGATCAGCCCGATTGCCCCGCCGATCCCTAAGCCGACCGCAATCACTGCGAGAGCCGAGAGCCAGGTCGATTGGATCCCGGCGATGACTCGGCTGAACATGTCGCGGCCGACGGCGTCGGTTCCGAACGGAAATGTCCAGCTCGGCGATTCATAGGCAGGGCCCGCAGCCAATCGCGGGTTGTGTGGCTCAAGCAGCGGCGCAAAGATCGCGACGAGCGTGATCAGCACCAGCGCGCTGAGCGCGATCCACATCGGCACTGTCAGGCTTCGGGACCGTTGGAACCAGTAGCGAGCGGGCGTCGGCTGCACATCGGCTCTGATCGGCTCAACCGCGGCCATCAGCTTTCCTCCAGTCGACAGTCGACGTAATGGCTCGGATCCGCTCCGACCCGGACCATCGAAGGAGCGCGCGTCTTGCACTCCTCGATTGCGAACTCGCAGCGAGGATGGAAGCTGCAACCGGAGGGAGGATCGAAGAGGCTGGGGGGCTCGCCGGGCAGAGCCACCGCGACCTTGCCGAAGGAGGGCACCGAGGCCAGCAGTGTTTTGGTGTACGGATGGGCGGGCCGGCGCATAATCGTCTCGGCCGGTCCGACCTCGACGATCCGTCCCAGATACATCACCGCTACCCGCTCGGCGACAAGGCGGGCGATGTTCAGGTCATGGGTGACGAATATGAGCGACATCTCGAATCGTCGCCGCAACTCGCCGAGCAGATTCAATACGCCGGCCGCGATCGATACGTCCAAGGCGGAGGTGGGCTCGTCGCAGAGCAGCAGCCTTGGGGGCTCGACCACCGCCCGGGCGATCGCTACGCGCTGTCGCTGTCCGCCTGAGAGCTGCGCCGAGCGAGCTGAGGCCAGCCGCGGCGAAAGGCCAACCATTGCCAGCGCCTCTTCGACTCGTTGCGATCGCTCGCGGCGCGAGAGATCTGACCGGCGCAGTCGATCGGCGATGATCTCACCGACCGAAAGCCATGGCGTCAGCGAGGCCCCTGCGTCCTGAAAGATCATCTGCGGCGCTGAGCCTGCGACCTTCAGCCTGCCGCTGCCGACCGGAACAAGGCCGGCGGCGGCGCGCAGCAGAGTGGTCTTCCCGGAGCCACTCTCGCCGACGATCGCAACCGATTCACCGGACCCCACCTCGAGGTCGACGCCGTCGAGTATCTGCAACTCGTGTCGGGCCCGCGGCCATCTTCCGACCTTGACCTCGACTCCGAGACCGTCTGCGTCGAGCGCGACCTCCTCCGCGCCGGCGCGACCGATCGGCGGCCATGTCTCTCCCGGTAGCGTCTCCCTGCCGAGATCGATCTCGCCGCTGCGGATGCAGGCATCCTGGTGCGCGGGCCTGCCCGTCAGTGGCGGCGGTTGGTCGTGACACTCAGCCTTTGCGAATACGCAGCGCGGGGTGAATGGGCAGCCGGACGGAAGCTCCCTCGGATCCGGTGGTTCACCGTCGAGCGTCGGCAGCCGACGATCGCGGTCGGAGCTCAGATCGAGGCGGCTGTGCAGCAGTGCATTCGTGTAGGGGTGGTGTGGAGTCGTCAGCAGGTCCTGCGCTGGGCCCACCTCGGCCAGCCTGCCGCCGTAAAGGACGGCAATTCGATCGGAAATCTGAGAGGCGACGGCGAGGTCGTGTGTGATCAGCAGGATCGAACACCCCAGGTCTCCGCGCAGGGAGTCGAGCAGGCGAAGAATCTGAGCCTGCACCGTCACGTCAAGCGCTGTGGTCGGCTCATCGGCGACGATCAGCTTCGGCTCGCCGGCGATGGCGATGGCGATCATCACCCGCTGTCGCAGACCCCCTGAGAGTTCATGTGGAAAGGCCCGCATGCGGCGCTGCGCATCGGGAATCTGGGCTCTCTCGAGCAGATCGATCGCCGCCGCGGTGGAGTCGACCAGCTCCAGCAACTGGCGCCCGACTCGCATCGTCGGGTCAAGGGAGGTCATCGGATCCTGGAAGATGGCCCCGAGACGGTCTCGACGAAGCTGGCGTAGCTGCGCCTCGGACGCGTTGGGCATGTCGACGCCATCGACTGAGAGCTCACCCCCGAAGCGCGGCTTGGACTGTTCTGGGAGCAGACCCAACATGGTCAGCCCCAAGACGCTCTTACCCGAGCCGGACTCGCCAACCAGACCGAGGATCTCTCCGGGATCGGATCTGGAGATCGATCCCCCTCAGTACCGGAAGGCTCTCGCGATCGCGGGTCAAGGTCACCCGCAAGCCGCTGGCGGTTACTACATCGGGAACCCGCGTGGTGTTGGCATCAGCACTACGTTCCTCGATGGCCGATGATGCCTCCCGGCTCATTCTTCAAGCGTCGAAAGCCTTACGTCGAACACCCAGGGCAGCTCGTGCTCGAACCCAGTCAACCTCGAGCTCGCCGCGATCGTGTCCTTGACGTCTGCGATGCCGAGCCAGCAATTGGATGCCCGATAGGCCTCCCCGGCCTGAGCGCTAAGAGGCTCCGATGCTTCAGAGGTCGGCTTGGCGGCTGCCTTATCGAGCAGTTCATCGCCCTTGGGAGCGGTGCAGCCCAGCAGGTTCACCGGCGCTTCCTTGAACCAGTAGATGCGTGCGTAGGTGTCCGGGGCGACCGCGTCGGGATTGAAGGTCGCGGGCATCAGATCGGGCCGCTGCGATGGATTTTCGGGCAGTCCGAACAGCACCGAGGGCGGGTAGGCGCGGGTGTTCGCCTTCAGGCCGAGTTCTTCGAACTGAACTTGGAGATGTTCGGCGAGCAGTTCGGAGTCGTTCTCTCCCTGGTAGAAGCCGACCGTGACGCTCTTGCCCTGCATGTTGCCGAGCGCCTTTTCGAGCTGCGCCGGTTCGTATTTCGGCCGGTCGGGGGCTGCGTTTTCGGGCAGCATCATGTTCGGGTAGACCTGGGTAGAGGGCGTTGCGAATTCACCCCCGTAGATTTCTTCGGTGATTTTCGTGTTGTCCAAGTAGGCCCGCAATGCCGATCGCATCTTGGCCGGACCGAACACCGAGGAGGCGGGATTGACCCACACAGCCATCTTGAACAGCGCCGGGAAGGCCTGCACCTGAACGTTTTCCTTGGAGCTCAACGAGTGCAGGTCGCGGTAGGAGAGACCGCTGAAGATCAGGTCCAGTTCTCCCGATTCCAGCTCCAGTCGCTGCG
>CAVTTJ010000007.1:0-246770 GCA_963737575.1 uncultured Solirubrobacterales bacterium | reverse complement strand
CCGTTTCCGGATTGATGTGAATCGCAGCCCGCACCACGACGTTGCCGAGGTCGTAGGGGCCGGATACCGCCGGAGTGATCACTGCCAGGCTGAGCGGAGCACCCCTGTAGGGGCCCGCTAGATAGACCTTTCCTTCAAGGAAGACCGGGTGGGTTCCCGCCCCCGCTCCGGCCTGCGCGGTGCCGATCTGCGAGGCAGCCGGACAAATTGATTTGGCTCGCTCCGCCACGCCGGAGTAGCCGGCATCGGCGGCGGCGGCCAGCGCGGCGTCGGAGCAGTATGGGATCCCGACCAGGGTCCCACTGAAGCCCGGCGGCGTGGTGACGTTCAGGCCGGCGAGGTTCTGGTCGCCGTCAGAGCGCGCGAGATCGAGCAGGAACGGCGCGTGGGCACCGGCGGTCTTGTTCGCGACTCCTGCGTCAAGGCCGGGGTTGAAGGGACGCTGCGGGCCTGGGCAGGGCGCCCCGTTCGGCCCTGATTCGAGCGTGAAGAACTGGGTCGAGGTCTGCGTCCCGAGGGCCGAGTCCCAGGAGGCGAAGGTCGTGCTGACGGGATAGGTTCCGCATCGGGTCGGTGTGGCCAAAACGCCCCGCTCGGACCCGAAAAAATGCATGTCGAATGCCGTGAGCGGGCTCTGCGGCAGGTCCGTGAAGGTGATCACGATCTGTCCGCTCTGGGGGTCTGGGGTGACCGTGCCCGCCAGCTTGATGTGGGTGGCGAAGCCGTCGGCGACGAGGAAGATCCGGTAGCGGTTGCCGGGCAGGGGCTTGCCGATGTAGACGTAGCCGGGAACCGGACCCGGGAGGGCGGAGCTGTCGATCTCCAGGCTGCCGATCTTGGAGAACTCCGGACAATCTGCGGCGAACGTGCTTCCGAAGTTTGCTTCGGCGTCAGAGCAGAAGGTCTTGCCGTCGGCGGCGTTAGGGTTGATCGAGAAGCCGGGCGGCAGGGTGAGCTTTGCGTCACGCAGCTCGGTCGGCGAGGGGACCGACGAGCTGAGCTCCTGGGGAATGGTGAGGTTGACGTCAATTCCGGAGGCCGTATCCGTCTCGTTAGTGGTCGGCTGCGCGTAGAGACTCGGGTTGAAGCTGAGCTGGTCGCAGCCGGTCATCTGTGGCCACGGAGTGTCGGCGTGGGTGGTGCCGCCGTCGTAGGAGAGAACGTCCAGTGAGGCGGTGAGGGGTGAGTCGCAGTTGGTCGGATTCTGAAGGAAGGGGGTGCGCGGGCTATTGGAAGCGACCGGAGGGATGATCATGAAGTTCGTGTAGCACGGGTAGCGAACGGTGTTGGGATCGTCGGTGCTGAGGATTCCCGGCTGGTCCGAAGCTTCGGGGTTGGTAATTTTCGAGCAGAGGCTGCCGATGTAGTCGGCGATTCCAGGAGCATTCACGTTCAATTTCGGATCGAATCGAAGCGGGTCGTGGATCGGGCTGGCCGGTACGCCCCAGATCACCTCCTGGAGGGTTCTCAGTGGGTAGGTATGGAAGATCGATGTCGAGGTCGAATCGAGGCCGTAGTCGCCGCCGGTACGCGCGCTCAGCACCTGCAATTGTGGAGTTCCAGGGCCCCCGAGGGAGAAAATTTTGAAGCCGCTGAGGCCCGCGACATCCGGCGGGGGAATGAGGTTATAGACCGGTGCGTTGAGCGTGACGGGCACCGCGTCGGGAACGATGCTGACGATGCCGATCTGTGAGTCGATCGGACACGTGTCTGATGCGAATTCCGCAAGTGAGCACTGGGGAGCGGCGTGCGGGTTGCCGATGAAGCCGGCCGGGAAATGAACGGTGGCGTTTTTGGCGTCCTCGCAATTGCAGACGCTCTGGCTCTGCTGGGTTATTCGGTTGTCGATGGTGAATTTGACCTCGACATCCGGATGACCGCCCGCCTGGGTTTCCCCGGGCACGACGGACACCGAAGCGATCGGCGAGTCCGCGAGGGCGGGTGGCGCGAGGATCGCGATGAAGACAGCCGCGAGGACGGTCAGTTGGCCGAATCGCCGCACGCTCATGCTCCAGCCCTCCGACCGACCCGGGCATGGCGACGTCGATGACGCTTGCGCGAGCGCTTGTGGTGTGTGTGGCGATGCCGTGCCGGCTTGCTTGCGTTGCCCCCCGCGAGCGCCTTTTTGCTGACGATCGCCGGGGTTGAGATCGGCGAGCTGCCGGCGCCGTGGCACTCGTCGGCCGCGGCGCACCCCGGCGGAGGCGGGGGGGCGGGAAAGCCGCCGCCGGCTCGGGCGTCGTAGAACTTGATCACGAGCCCGTTGTGGTCGGCGGGTACGAGCGTGCTGTAGGTGGAGAAGTAGACATTGCGCCCGTCCGCGCTGACCCCCACGAGCCCCGGCTGGCTAGAGATGTCGCCGTAGAACTTGCCGCCACCTGGGGTATCGCCGGTTCCAGGGGTGATCAGCTGGGGCCGGCCATTGACGTACTCGTATACGTCCTGGCCATGGTTCGTGTCGGTGTTCACCAATGCGTCGACGGTGGCGAAGAAGGCGCGGCCGTCGTTGGCCATGAAGAGCCCGTTCTGACTCGTCGTGACATCTGAATTGGGCGGTTCGCCGCTGGGAATACAGGAAACGCACACGATCTTGCCGGTCACCGGTTCGAAGGTGTACATCTCGAGGTGGCCCGCGTTGTCGTACTGCGTCACCGGGCTGGCCGTGACGAACGCCATGTGGCTGTCGTCGGGTGCCACCTGCATCCTGACGATCGGAGTGTCGCTGCACGCGGTATCCGAGATGAATTCGATTGGGCTGTAGCTGCAGAATGGACCGGTAGTGAGGGTGGTCACGTACTGCGCCGCGCCGTTCCTGAAGTCATAGAGGTTCGCCTGGTTCGGAATTCCGCGCGAGCCATCGAGCTGTTCGGGAGAGAAGAAATAGATGTCGCCGTTCTCAGCAATCGAGTTATCGGAACGGCAGTTACCACCCTGTCCGCTCGCAAGCCTGCAGTAGAACCTGTTGGAATAGGTCATGACGCCGCACTTCGACGCAAAGCTGGAGTTGCAGCTGTCGCTATTGCCGGCACCGTTGTTTCCCTCTGACACCAACGTGAGAGAGTCACCCGCTTCGCTCCACATGTAGAGATCGACGCTGCTGTCGGTGTCGTCCGCAGTGAGGGGCTGAGCTGTCGTGAAGTAGACCTTTGAGCCATCGGGGGTGCTGTCGGTGTAATCGACCTCATGGCCTCGGGAGACGTCGTAGGTGACAGCGCCGTCGACCCTCATATAGAGACGGCTCCGCTGCATCGGACAGCGAAGGGAAATCGAGAAGGATGTTGCACAGGGTGGCAACGGGCAGGTCGAGAATCCACAGGGGCCGGTGCCGCCGGCCGCCATGAGAATGTGCGATCCGTCGCTGGATACGGCGGGGATCTGCAAGGTGTCTCCGGCCTGGTCGGTCGGCTCGTTCGGAATGTCGTCGCCGCCCGGGGTCTTCGACATGATCGCCACCGTATTGTCTTCCGTGTTGTTGTCATATACGGAGCCGGGAGCACTGAGCTGGCCTCCCGGGGCGAAAGCGTTCCACTCGGTCGCGAATACGAAATGGCTGAGGTCGGAGGAAGCAGTGACGTCGCCGGGGCAATAGTTCACTCCGGCGTAGCCGCTTGTTAGCACGCCCGGACAGTCGAGTGCCGCGGTGCCGCCGGGGGCGGTGGTCACATCGGCGCCGTGAGCGAAGTAGGTTGCGCCGGGCGGATATTGGCCGGCCGGCACGGTTGCGAGATTGGTCGGCCAGCGGCCGAGGAAATGGCCTTCCGCGCTCCAGAGATACGGCGCGTTGGAGGCGATCGGTGTCGGGTTGCTGGTATCGCCGGGGAACTGATTGCCATCGTTCCAGTCGAGGAACTTGTCCATGCTCGGATCGGTGAGCACCTGCTTCTGAATGTCATCCGGGGCGGAGTTGCCGTTCGAATAGTTCACATAAATTCCCTCGCTTGCACCCTGCGGCGCCGACGAGTTCGGCAGGCCCATCGGCGGCCCCCCGGCCACAGCGGCCTGATCCGAGTGCAGGCCGACGTATTTGGAGACCCAGCCCGTATCGGTGCGCGTGGCGACATAGAGATCGCCGACGCCATCGATAGCACCCTCGGTACCGGGGACGGTGCCGAAGTCGCCCGTGTAGGAGAAGCGGGCCGGACTGGTGGCGTCGCCTGTGTTGGGACCACCTGGATAGAGCAACGTCCCGGCTGCGTCTTCAGGAGAGACCAGCTCGTAGGCACGGCAGTCCGGCAGATAGTCGGCCTGCGTCTGCTGTCGAACGTTCTCGTTCGGGCAGGGAGGCGGGTAGAAATTGAATGTGTGGTCGCCGGTCGTGGTGGTCCCGTCTTCATTGACCGCGACGAGGCGGTAGTGGTACACGGTTTTGGGAACAAGACCTTCGAGATGGGCTTCGATCGCCTGGTCGGAGTTCGATGCCGGAATCACTCCGTCGGGGACGGGGGTTGACTGCCCGTAGGACAAAGTCGGGCCATATTCGAATCGATAGTTCGTTTCGAGGCCGTTCGAATTGACCTGCGCCTGCAGATCGGCCGTCGTCGCCGCGAGGTTGGCCGAGGCGAGCCCGTCGACTGCGGGCGGCTGGGTGGTGATGAACGTATGGTCGGCGCCTTTGCTGGTGGCGCCGATCGCGTTCGAAGCGACCACTCGGTAATGGTCTTCGGTTCCCGGCGAAAGCCCGGGGATGGTCGCGGAGACATCGGTCGGCCCGGTGAAGTTGGAGCCGGGCGGACTGGCCGCCGGATCCGGATTGCAGGGCAGGCTCGTGCCGTAGCTCTTGTCGAAGCCGAATTCGATCCGACAGTAGGTGATGTCCCCCCGGCCGGCGGGATCGATGTGCCCTGTCAGGGTGACGCTGGACTCGGTGATGCCGGTCGGAGCGCCGGTCGTCACGATCGGCTCGACGTCTCCGAAGACGGCGACGTCGTCACTGCTGGCATCGGCGACATACACGGTGTGGTCGCCGGCGTCCACTCCAAGGCCGGCCCCGCCGAACAGGTGTCCGCTCCCGAAGGAATCCAGCGGAGTGCAGGTGCCGCCGGCCGGATCGCAATCGGCGCTGTAGTGGTAGACGACATTTCCGTCGTCCTGAAAGAGATCGTCACTCGACTTGTCGAGCGCGAAGCCGGTCGTCGGCGGCGTCGATGTCACCACGCCGATGAAACGGCCGGCCGGGTCGGATTTCTGGACTCCCGTTCCGGCACCCTGCGAGGTCTCGCTGTAGAAGTTGCCGGCGGCGTCGAGCTGCAGGCCAGGCAATCCAACGCCTGGCCAGCGGGTTTCGCGATCGATCAGGGCTCCGTCCGGGCTGTACTCGTAGATGCTTCCGCAGCATGGGGTGAGTGTGTAGAGATTCCCTGCAGGATCAACGTCTATTGCGTTGGTGTAGCGGCTCAGAGCTCCGCCTTCCGCAAAGCTCGTGATCAGGTTGCCCATAGGGTCGAACTTCTGCACGGTTTCCGCGCTCGTGTCATCGACATAGATGTCACCGTTCGAAGGGCCGCCGGAATTGTCGACCGCCATGGCGCTCGGGGTGGTGAACTGTCCGACGTGAATGCCCGGAGTCCCCGCCTGGCACGTGTCACCCGAAGCGGCCGTGCAGACATACCCTCCGGTGGTCTGGTCGACGCCCTTGCCGAACATGAGAAGAAACGCCCCCGAGGAGCTGAATTTCTCCACCCGGTAGTTCCCGGGGTCGGTGACGTAGATGTCGCCTGTCTCCTGATCGACGGCAACTTCGGTCGGTTCACTGAGCGGATAAGGATTCGCGGGAGTCGAGCTTGCCGCGCCGATCGTGCCGCTGAATGCGTGGCTGACGCTCGCCGAGGCGGGTGCGGCAGCGGCCAGCGCCATCGCGCACGCAGCGACGGCCACGGCAGCCGATGCGACGATGCGACGACGGTTCACGAATTGCTCCTCTTCTTGTGTTTGTGCCTGTGATGCCGGCGCCTGACGCATTTGCTGCCGCGCTTGACGAAGCCGGCCTTGCATCTCGACGGCGGTTGCGATCGGACCGCCATCGGGGCCGTGGTGAAGCTCTGGTCGGGGCCATCGGTGGTGCCGATCTGGTTGGTGGCGACAATCCGGAAGTGGTAGGTCGTGGCCGCCGTGAGACCCGAGATATCGGCGGCGGCTCGATGGATGGCGTCGTCCGAGCCGATTGGCGAGCTCTCGGGCGTTCCGGCGCCGTAGGACGCGGTGGGGCCGTATTCGAAGTGGTAGGTCGTCGGCCGCAACCCGGGCCGAACGCCGGCGGTCAGGCTCGCGCTGGTCTCGGACACGTTCAACGCGGTGCCGGCTGCCACGGATGGCGCATCAGGCGTCGTGAATGCGCCGTCCGGCCCGTTCACGGCGCCGTTGAAGTTGACCGCGACCACGCGATAGTGGTACGTGGTACCCGGAGTGAGCCCCGAGAGCAGGCTGCTGACGGTGTGAACGGCGCCGTCTGCTCCGATCGAGTCACTGGTCGGGGTTTGCGAGCCGTAGTCGGTATCGGTCCCGTACTGGAAGCGGTAGACAGTGGGCAGAAGATTGGGATTGATCTGGGCCGTGACCGTGGCCGTCGTCGGGGTCGATTCCGCAAACGAGCTCGATTCGATCGTCGGGGTGAGGGTGGGCGACGCGGTGAAGGTGCGGTCGCGCCCGTAGGCGGGAAGGCCTTTTCCATCGACCAGAATGGCAACGAGCCGGTAGTGGTAGGTGGTGGAGGGAGTCAGGCCGCTGAGGTCCGCGGTGACGTCGGCCGAGCCCGAGAGAGGGGCGCCCGGCGAACATGGAATGCTGCCCAAGCCGTAGGTGAGATCGGTGCCGTACTGGAAATAGCAGTCGCTGACCTGACCCCCTCCATGTGGGTCCACCTCTCCGGTCAGGGTCCAGGAGGAAGCGTCGACGCCCGTCGCCGGCCCGGTGGTCACGTCCGGCAGCGGAAGGGGTGAGAAGACAGCCACGTCGCTGGCGCCGGCGTCGGCCGCGTAGAGAATGCCGGTGCCGGGATTGAAGCCGAGCCCGGCGCCCCCGCTGAGGCTGCCGCTGCCAAAGGTGTCTGTCGCACCGCACCCCTGGCCGATCGTCCCGGCGCCGGCGTCTGCGGCGCAACCCGGCGGCACCACGGTCGCGAACTGTTGGATGAATCCGCCCTGGTCAACATAGAGATCGTTGGTGGACCGATCGATGACGAGACCGGCGTTGCCGGCGGCCGGAATCAGGTGACCGGAGTACAGAACCCCTTCTGGGTCTCGGTAGGTGACACCGCCGCCGGCCTGTGGCTCGTAGAAGCCTCCAAACGAATCGATCTCGATCCCGGTGCCACTGGGATTTCCGAGCTGCAGCCCCGCCGTGTTGATCCTCCTTTCGTAGCTCCCGTCCTGGCCGATTTCGGTCCAGTAGAAAGGCGAATTGTCGGTGAGGACGAGGAGATCGCCCGTGTCGCTGACGGTTATGCCCCCGATCGTGCCACTGCTGCTGAGATCGATCTTGCCGCCCGTCTCCCAACTCGTGATCAGGTTCCCCGATGGATCGAACTTCTGCACCACCCCGTCGGCGATGTCGGCAACGTAGACGTCGCCGGCCGACGCGCCTGCGGAGTCGTCGACCTCGACGAACTCCGGAGTCGTGAACTGTCCGGCGCCAGAGCCGGGGATGCCGGCCTGACAACCCGACGTGCAGACCTCGCCGGCGGCGCTGCCGTCGCTCACCCCCCAGCCCCAGGAAGCCAGGAAATCGCCGGAGGCGTCGAGTTTCACGACGCGGTGGTTGCCGGTGTCGGCGACGTAGATGTCGCCACTCGCGGCGTCGACGGCGACGTCCTTGGGGCCCAGCAGCTGGCCGTCTGCCGAGCCGGGTGAGCCGTAGTCGGTCGCGAACTCGTAGCGCCCAAGGGTCGTGAAGGTCTGATCGGAGCCGAAGGTAGTGCCGGCGGCGTCTGTGGCGATCACCCGGTAGTGGTAGGTCGTGTTGATACCCAGGGCGCTGATGTCGAACGAGAGTCCCTGGGCGCCACTGGGTGAGCCGTTGTCGGTGCCGGGTGGAGCCGCGGTCCTGTTGCCGTATTCGGTGTCGGGCCCGAATTCGAAGTAGTAGTGGACGTCCTCGCCGATGCCGGTATACGAGGCGTTCAACGTTGCCGTGCTTGCGGTTACATTGGTCGGTGGTTCGGTCGACAGGTTCTCGACTGCGGCCAGTGTCTTGAAGCTCTGGTCGGCACCGTAGGAGGTGCCGGCGGCGTTCGAGGCGACGATCCGATAGTGATAGGTCGTCTCGACGGTCAGTCCCGAGAGGTCGAAGAGGAGGGATTGCGGTCCGCTTGGAGACCCTGCGTCGGTGCCCGGGGGCGTTGCCGTCGTGTTGCCGTAAGAGGGGCTGGTACCCCATTCGAAGTAATAGTGGGTTTCCTCTCCATCGCCATTGAAGGAGGCGTTGAGGGTGGCCGTGTTGCGGAGGACGCTGGTCGCCGGTTGAGTCGTCAGGCCGGCCACCGCGTGGGGTTTGTAGGTTTGATCGGCTGAGTTCTTGGTGCCGTTGGCGGTGACAAGGACGAGGCGATAGTGATAGGCCGTCTCCGTGGTGAGGCCTGAGAGGGTGGCGCTGACCGACGTATTGCCTGAGTACGGGGTCGGAGGTGAGCAGGCGACGCTCGAGCCGTATTCGGTCGTGGTCCCGTACTGGAAAAGGCAGGACGTGACTTCCGGCCCGCCGTTGAGGTCGACGCTGGCATTCAGCGTCCCGCCGGTCTGGGACTGGTTGGTCACCGCCCCGTAGGTGACTTTGGGCAGGATCGCGTTGGGGGTGAAGATGTCGACGGCGTGAGCGCCGCCGTCAACGACGTAGACGTAGCCGGCCGAGCTGACTGCGAGCCCTCCGGGCAGGCTTCCAAACGGATCCGCCTCGGACGGCCCCGTGCCGGTCAGCTGATCGAGATAGACGCCGCCCGAATCGAACTCATCGACAACCGAGTTGCCGGCATCGGCCACCAGGAGGTTCCCGTTCGTCGGATCGACGGCGACCCCGCTCAGATTCGAGCTGAAACTTACGGGTGCGCCGGAGCCGTCGAAGGCGCGGACGAAGGTGCCGCTGGAGTCGAACTCATCGACTGCCCTATGGCTCTGGTCGAGGACGTAGACGTTGCCGGAGGGATCGGTGGCTACGTTCCATGGATTTCCGAAGGAACCGCCCGGGGTGCCCGTGATTTTGTTGCCGCTGATGTATCCGGCGGAGGCGGAGAAGCCGTCGGGATTGCCGCTCCCGTCGAATCTCTGCAGGAGGCCGTTGGTCGAAGCGACATAGATGTCTCCGTTCGCGGCGCCGCCGGAGTTGTCGACCGCGAGGTAGTCGTACCCGCCGCCGAAATTGCTCGCGAACTGTTTGGACAAGGCGCCGCTGTTGTCGAAGATGTCGACCACCACCTGGCAGGAATCTGCGACGTCGAGGTATCCGGTCGAGTCGTTGATGCCGAGGCTCCATACGTAGTTTGCTCCGCATCCGTAAGCACCGCCGCCTGTCCGCTGGTCGATCGAAGTCTGCGACGGATAGGCGTTGTACTCGGTGATCAATCCACCGTTGCCCGGATCGCTGACCCAAGGGTGGTCGGAGCCGTCGATTGCGATGCCATGCGGGTTGCTGAATCCAGTGATCTGGGAGTCGTAGGAGCGTTCGGCATGGGCGGGGGCGGCGGCGAGGGCCAGGGATACGAGGACAGCGAGGATCGGCACGAGGACGGCGGAGACGCGTCTCGGACCTCCTCGGTGTCTCATGCGAGGCCTTCGGCGGCGGCGAGGGCCGCGGGATTCGCAGCTGAGGAGCAGGCGCGGACGGTCCCGCCTGAGGACAGGAAGGACCTCGGACGATGAATGGACCGCCCGCACTGCTCTATGCGGGCACGCGAACCAGGGATAGACACGCGGACCGCGGGATTGGCGAGGGCGGCGACTCCTGCGGGGGGGTCAGGGAACGCCCCGCCGCGTGAGGGCCCAGGGGAGAGCCCGGTTGGAGAGCTGCCACCCTTTCTCGCCTTTGCGCCGCCCGGTGATATGTCGCTGAGGACGGCGCAAGTGTCGAAATGTGGATCACCGCCCTCGAGCACCATCGGCGCTGAGCAAGTCCGGCCAAGGGTGGCCGAGTAAGGAGCCGAAAGCGCCTCGACCTGCACCAATCTCTCTCCTCCTTCTCGGCCCCCTCGTTTCCCAGGCAAACTGCGCCTGGGGAGTTGGGAGACCTTTCTACGAGTCTCGATCTCTCTCTCGCCCTCCCTGGGCGAACGGTTCACATCGAAGCATCGGTCAAGCCGAAAGTCAAGGATGTTTAGGCAAGGTTTTTGGCTCTGTAGAGCCAAAAACGCAAACGTCCTTCTACTTCAACACCGAAGCCGATCCGATCGATTCGGAGGGCAAGATGCGGGCCCCAGTCACGCAGGACAAGAGTGGAATGACAAACAGCGCCCTACTCGATCGGGCCTTCTAGGAACACCTGTGGAGTCAGAAAGAAGTGAAAGATTTATTTGGTTTTCCTAGGTGTAGCATCGCGATGACGCTCCGTCGCGGCCGGATTGGTAAGCGCGCGCTGAAGCCCGGCACCTAGACGGCGACGCTGACCGCGAGCAACGCGAAGGGCAAGGCCAAACCGGTCACCGTGAGCTTCACCATCGTCAGGTAGCTCTACCCGCTGCGATTGACCGGGCCGGTTCGAAGGGTTCCCGCCCTGACGGCACACAAACGGGTCCGGAGGGAGAAGGGGACTCCCCCCGGCCCGCCCGTTTGCGCTACTGCAGTCCGAGTCGCCGTCAAAGCAGGGGTAGCGACTCGGGAATGAGGCCGTTCTAGAACGGCGGCAATATACCAAACTGTCCTGAAAAATTAGGAGGATTTCTCAGGCAGCGACGCCGCCGCGACGGCATGGCGGCGAGCCTCGCCGGGCCCGAGATACGGCGTCAGGACGAATTCGGTCAGGTCCGGGAGAAGGGCGCTGAGCGGCCCGGGGCCGACGAGGAGCGAGCGGCTGAGTTGGCTGACGACGCCGCCCAGGAGCGAGTCCTCGGTCGAGGCGGGGAGCCCACTTCCGGCGGTGTGGAGATCGCGGCCCTGGGCGAGATAGGGCAGGGCAGCTGCGGCTCGCTCGCGGCAATGGGCGGCGATCTTCGTGGTCGAGGTGAAGGGGGCGACGAGGCAGAACCGCGCGAGCTTCGGCTCCTCCTCGAAGAAGGCGATCGCGGCGCCCAGTGAGGCTGCGATGCGATCTGGCCACCCCTCGAGCGGGCCGGCGGCGGCGGCGATCAGCCCGGTGATGTGATCGACGACCGCGTCGTAGGCGGCGAGAAACGCCTCCTCCTTGGACTTGAAGTTCTCGTAGAAGACGCGGTTGGCCACCGAGGCCCGCTTCGCGATCTCGGTGATCGGGACGCCGGCATAGCCGCGCTCGGCGATCAGGTCGGCGGTCGCGGCGATGAGCCGCTCGCGCTGGGACTCGGCGACCTCCTGCCGGGAAAGGCCGTGGTGGCCGCCTGGAAGCGGGCCGAGCTCCAGCCTGGCGTCCGCTCCGGCATCCTCTGCGAGAGGCACCAGGCAAGATTATCGGCGCGGGGGGCTCAGCTCGCGGCGCTAGTGCCCACTCGAGGCCGGTGGCGCTATCTCCAGCTCCTCGCCGGCGATCTCCGGCCCGAGGTATGGCAGGTATGCCGCGTAGAGCATCTCGGGAACCGTTTCGGTGCGGATCTCGGTGCCGTGGGCCGCTGCCTCGTAGATCTGGCTGAGAATGCCGCCCGCAATCCCCTCCGCGGTGGCCCGGCTGAGACGGTCCGGGTCGGCCGACTCGGCGCGGCCCTCATCGAGGAGGTCGATCATGCTCGCGATTCCGCGCCACTGGATCTGGCGGGCGCGCTCGGAGGCGGTGCGGATCTCGTTGACCATCAGGTGCGTTCGGGCGGGGTCCTCCGCGAGCCAGGCCTGGAACGCATAGGCGACCGCGCGCAACCGAGTTCGCCATCCGTCGGCTCCGGCGAGGGCGGCGGCGAACTCCAGAAGCAGAAGGTCGAGCTCGCGCTCGAACACCGCGCAGAAGCAACCGTCGAGGTCGGCGTACTCGCGGCGGAACTCGGCCTCCCCGATGCCCGCGCGGGTGCAGAGGCCGGCCACGGTAAGCGCCGCGAAACCCTTCTCGTGGCAGAGCGCGATCAGCGCCGCGTCGACCGGCGGGCGGGGGTCGGGCATCGTCCCAGGCTCGGGGGGCGGCGGAATCGAGAGCTCCTCCATCGCGACCTGGACCCCGAGGTAGGGGAGGACGGCCGTGTACATCGCCTGCGGGACCAAGTCGGCCTCCTCGGGCGCCCCGGCGCCGCCGGCGACCGCCAGGTAGAGCTGGTTGAAGAGGCCGCCCGCGACCGACTCGGCGGTGGCGCGGGTGAGATCGGCGGGCGCGCGCGGCTGCGAGCGGCCCTCGTCCAGGAGGTCGATCAGTTCTTCGATCCCCTCGCCGATCAGCAGCGCGCTCCGCTCGCCGGCACGGCGCACCTCGACGACCGTGAAGTGGGTGACGCGTTCGTCCTCGGCGAGGAAGCGGAGCAACGCGTAGGCCGTAGCCCGCAGGCGGGAGCGCCACTCGGCGAGGCCCTCGCGCGCCGCCGCCGCCTGGCGGCGGTAACGGGCGAACTCGGCGGCGTAGGCCTCGAAGAAG
Source organism: uncultured Solirubrobacterales bacterium (assembly GCA_963737575.1). Classification (GTDB taxonomy): domain Bacteria; phylum Actinomycetota; class Thermoleophilia; order Solirubrobacterales; family 70-9; genus VRUE01. The sequence goes on along the minus strand of CAVTTJ010000007.1, from coordinate 234,110 downwards.
CAGTCCTCGAGGCTCGCGTAGCGCGACCTGAAGTCGTCGAGGCTGACCTCGGCGCGCCGGCAGAGCTCCGACTCGGTGATCGATTCGAGACCCTGCTCGAAGCAGAGGTCGATCAGCACACCATGGAGCGGGTCTCGCTTGGGTGGACCTTCGCTCAACTCCCCTTCCCCCGAATGAGATTCGATGCCGCGGTCCCGTCCGCGGCGCCGCTGGAGCCTAGCGGCTATGCGCCGGCGGCCACGCTTCTGGCCGCCACCCGCGAGGCCTCGGCCTCGCCGATGTAGGGGCGCAGGACGAGCTCCACGTTCTCCGGGATCAGCTCCTCGATCCGATCAGTCTCGGATAGATTCAGCCGCTGGTAGGCGGACCAGAGAACGGCGCCGGCCAGGGTGTCCTCGAGCGTCTCCGGCAGGTCGGCCGCCTCGGGGTTGAAGCTGCGCCCCCGGCTGATGATCGGGGCAAACGCCTTCGCGACCCTCTCGTAGTGCTGGAGGATCTGCGGGCCCGCCGTCGGGCCCTCGACGAGGCAGGCGCGGGCGATCAGGGGCTCGGAGATGATCGACTCGAAGAAGGTGCTCAGCGCGACGGCCACCTGTTCGGGCCACGGCCCGGGGGTGTTCTCGAGTGCGGTCCGCACCTGGCGCTCGGTCGCGGCGGTTGCATGCTCGAAGACGTCGATGAACGCCGCTTCCTTGCCGGGATAGTGCTTGTAGAAGGTCTTGAAGCTGACCTTTGCCCGCTTGACGATCAGCTCGACCCGGACGCCCGCGTAGCCGCGCTTGGCGACGAGCTCGCCGGTGGCACGGCGGATGCGCCGGCGCTGAGACTCGGCCACCGTCTCGCGCGTCAGCCCGGGAGTCGAGTCCGCCAGTGACGTGCGAGATGCCCTTCCGGGAAGAGCGCGCATTCGCGGCAGCATAGTCGGCGCGAAGGCCGATCGGCGATGGGGATCGCGGCCGGCGGGGGCCTCCCGCGAGCCCCCCGCCGTGCGGCTCCTCATGTGCCGTGTCCCTAACCGGGCGCCAACAGGGATTTCAGGGATGGGCCCGGCGCGGACGGCCGCGATCGATCCAACGCAGCGAGGGACGGTCGGCTATTCCCACTGATGCTTCTATTTCGCTCCCCGATCCCCACGATGCTCGTTGGCTGACGATACACTGTATCAGCAGGATTGCGAGGATTACTCAGGCAGCGGAGAAGGGTAGGTTTCGGGGGTGCAGGGTGACCGGAAGGCAAGGCGCCGGCGCCCGCCGACGGCCGAGGCGATCATCGCCGCCGCGATTCGGATCGCAGACGAGGAGGGGTTGGAAGCGGTCTCGATCCGCCGCATCGCCGGTGAGATAGACGCCCGGCCTATGAGCCTCTACGACCACTTCGAGAGCAAGGACGCGCTGCTCGCCTCGATGGCCGACGAGGTCGTCGGGGAGGTCCTGGTCGACCCTCCGCTGCCCGCAGAGTGGCGGCAGGCGATCACCCAGATCTCACGCCTCCTATACGCGATGCTGGTCAGGCACCCATGGCTGATCGCGGTGACCAGCCGCCAGCCCCGCTTCGGCCCCAACAGCGAGAAGCAGGCCGCACAGCTCGCCGAGGCGATGTCGGGCCTGGCGCTGGAGTCCGCCGAGATGTGGGTCCTGGTCGGGACCGTCAACGACTACGTCCTCGGGCACTCCCTGCGGGCCGCCACGGTCGCCAGGCCCGAGGATCTCGACGACGTCATCGCCGAGCCGGCGATCGAGGCGATCCCGGAGCTGGGCTCGCTTCCGGAGTATCTCCGGACCCGTGCCTCCGTCGAACGCTTCGAGGCGGGGCTGGAGGCGGTGCTCGACGGCATCGAACGGCGGCTCCCGGGCTCCAACGGCTAGCTGTAGCGGCGAACGGCCGGCGCCTATTTGAGCTTCATCTGAAGAGTCGCCTTGAGGCCCTGCTTGCTGGCGATGCCGCCGGTCGGGGTGAAGCTGAGCGAGCCCTTGATCTTCAGCTTTCCCTTTTCCTTCAGGGTCTTCTTGCCGGCCCCCGTCGGTTTCAACGGCACCTTCACAACCCCAGCGACGGTCGGTTTCAGAGTCGCCGGCTTCACGAGCTTTCTTTTCGCCTTGCTGGTGGTCGCTTTTTTCGTCGCCGCGGCGTCGGTCAGGGTCAGCACTCCGGCCCCGGGGAGGGTGACGGTAAGGGTCCCGGTCCCGTTCGACTTGTTGAGCTTCAGCTTGCCTTTTTTGAAGACGTTATTCGGCGGCGTGCTGGCGATCGAGACGCCATCCACCGCGGCGTTGAAGACGTTATCTCCGACCGCGTTGGCGATCCGCAGCCGCACCGTCTGGCCGGCGAACGGCGTCAGGTTTGCGCTGAGCTGGGTCGGTGCCATCGATTCCGGGTCGCCGTTTTTGCTCGCGAACAGGGTCGTGAGGATGTCGCTCGGGTTCAGCGAATCGATCGGAGCGGTCGGCTTCATCACGTCGACGCGGACCTGCTGGTTGACCGGTTCCGGTTCTTCTCCGATGACGATGATTCTCGGCCCGCCCGACGAGAGCGTGTCGGGGCTCGGGACGAAGATCGGATCGAACGAGTTGTAGTAGAAGGTCATCGTCAGCTGGTGGGTCCAGTACGGCTCGAGCGTGATGTCCTGGTAGAGGATCGCGGTGTCCGGGTTTTCCTCGTCGCTGACCGCGGCCCAACTGCCCTGGGGTGGCGCGAAGAAGGGCGGGAAGACAGGCGATAGAAGCGGTTCGGCGGCGGGAACGATCGGTTTGACCGGTTCGATAATGATGATTTCGCCTTCTTCTTCTTCCGATTTTTTCTGGAGCGGGGGTTTCGTGCCTGTGTAGGCGAACCAATTGCCATCGGAGCTGCTGTTGGAGACCTGCCAGCCGCTGAGGCTGCCGGTCTCGAAGTCGCCGTTGACGACGGTCGCGCCCTGGGAGGCGGTGGGGATCGCCAGCGCGACGGCGGCGAGGACGATCAGGAACGGGGCCCAAAGATGCTTCCGGCTCTTCATCGGCAACTCCTCTTGGTCGTCGGCGTCTCTCGCGGCCTCAACCTATCGCGTCGGGCCGCTAGAGCCGGACCAGGTTCTCGGCGCGAATGCCGCGGGTGACGCCGCGGAAGTCGACGACCAGGGGCGCCGTCGCGACGACCTGCTCGTAGTCGAGTTCGGGGTGGGCGGTGACGATCGCCGCCGCGTCGGCCGACTCCAGCGCCGCCGGCAGCTCGACCGAGGAGAGCTGGAACTCGGAGAGCTCGGCGACGTGGGGGTCGTGGTAGGAGACCTCGGCGCCGAGCTCGCGCAGCAGCCTGATGATCTGCAGGGCGGGCGATTCGCGCGTGTCGCCGACCCCGGCCTTGTAGGAGACGCCGAGGATGAGGACGCCGGCGCCGTGGACGGCCTTGCCGGCATCGTTGAGAGCGCGGGCGATGAGGTCGACGCAGTAGGCGGGCTGGGCGCGGTTGACCTTGCCGGCGAGCTCGATGAACTCGGGGTAGAAGTCGTGTTCGCGGGCCTTGAAGGCGAGGTAGAAGGGGTCGACCGGGAGGCAGTGCCCGCCCATCCCCGGCCCAGGGTCGAACCGCATGAACCCGAACGGCTTCGTCGAGGCGGCGTCGAGCACCTCCCAGACGTCGATCCCGAGCCGGTCGCAGAGCTGGGAGAGCTCGTTGACGAGGGCGATGTTGACCGAGCGGAAGATGTTCTCGAGCAGCTTTGCCAGCTCGGCCGCCTCCGGCGTCGAGAGCACGACGACCTCGTCGCAGATCAGCGAGTAGAGCTCGCGCGCGCGCTCGGCGCAGGCCTCGGTCACGCCGCCGACCAGCTTCGGGGTGGTCCGGATCGTGTAGTCGGTGCGGCCGGGGTCGATCCGCTCGGGGGAGAAGGCGAGGTGGAAGTCCTCGCCCGCGGACATCCCGGACTCCTCGAGGATCGGCAGCATTCGCTCGCGCGTCGTACCCGGGTAGGTCGTCGACTCGAGGACGATCAGCTGCCCCGCCCGCAGCACCTTGGATAGCGCGTTGGTGGCCTCGATCAGGTAGGTGAGGTCCGGTTCGCGGGAGCTCGTCAACGGCGTCGGCACGCAGATGATCACCGCATCGCAGCCCTCGAGCCCGGCGTACTCGGTCGTCGCCTGGAGCCGCTCACCGAGCGGCGCGAGCGCATCGTCGGGGATGTCCTCTATGTAGCTGCGGCCGGCCCCCAGCGCCTCGATCTTGCGCGGGTCGGTGTCAAGGCCAACCACCTCGTTACCGGCATCCGCAAAGGCGACGGCGAGGGGAAGGCCGACGTAGCCGAGTCCGACGATCCCGATCTTCATCGCCGGGAAGTGTAGGCCCCGGCGAAGCCATTGCAGCGCCCGCGGGACTGCCCTAGGCTGGACTGCGATGGATTCGCCATCCGCCCCGAGTGGACGTCACGGGCTCCCTGAGGCCTACGCCGTCCGCTCCCAGCGGGAGCGCGTGCGGGAGGCGATGGTCAGGGTCGCGGCGGCGAAAGGGTACGAGGCGGCGACCGTCACCGACGTGATCGAGGTCGCCGGCGTCTCGCGCGAGGCCTTCCACGAAATGTTCGTCGACAAGGAGGACTGCTTCCTCGAGGCCTACGACGCCGTGATCGACGTCCTCGTCGCCCATGTGACCAGCGCCTATGAGGCCGCGGGCGACGAGCCGTGGCCGGACCGGATGACGGCGGCGCTCCGGGCCCTGGTCGCGCTGCTCGCCGCCGAGTCCGACATCGCGCGGATGGCGATGGTCGAGGTGACCGCGGTCGGCGAGAGCGCGAGGGAGCGCTACCGCGCGGCCCTCGCCCGGTTCTCGCGGCTGCTCGACCAAGGACGGGAATACACGAGCGAGGGCCACACCCTTCCCCCCGACACCGCCCGCTTCGCGATCGGCGGCGCGACCTCGCTGATCTTCGACGAGATCCGCGCCGGCCGCGGCCCGGAACTGGAACGGATCCTCCCCGACCTCGTCTTCGCCGTGCTGATGCCCTACCTCGGCCCCGAAGCCGCCGACGCCGAGATGCGCCGCGTCGCCGCCGGCAGCGAGCCGGCCTAGACGCCCTCGCCGCCGCGACCCTCGCCGGCGGCGAACCTGGCGGCGCCGCGGGCCGCCAGCTCGAGGACCTCGCGGCCGATCCGGTGCTCGAGCTCGAGGCCCTGCTCGAGCGGCAGGCCGGCGCCCTCGATCGCCGCTCGGCGGTCGGCGAGCATCGTCTCCTGCGGGAAGGAGGCGATCCTCTCGGCGAGCTCGAGCGAGCGCTCGAGATGAGCGCCGGGGGCCACGACCTCGTTGACGAGGCCGATGCTCTGCGCCTCCTCCGCGTCGACGGGGCGGCCGGTGAGGATCAGCTCCAGGGCCCGCCCCATCCCGACCACCAGCGGCAGCCGCTGCGTCCCGCCGTCGACCAGCGGCACGCCCCAGCGGCGCTCGAAGAGCCCAAACGTCGACCCCGGCGTCGCGATCCGCAGGTCGCACCACAGCGCCAGCTCGACTCCGCCCGCGAGGCACCAGCCGTCAACGGCGGCGATCGCGGGCTTCGACGGGGTGACCCGAGTCGAGCCCATCGGCCCTTCGGGATGGTCGACGTCGAGGTCCATCGCCTTCAGGTCGGCGCCGGCGCAGAACGCCTGCCCGCCGGCGCCGGTGAGGACCAGCGCGCGGGCCGCCGAGTCGGCCTCGAAGTCGCGCAGCCCCTGCCTCAGCAGCTCGGCTGTCGCGGCATCGACCGCGTTGCGGCGCTCGGGGCGGTCGATCGTCAGCACCGCGGCGGCACCCACCCGCTCGTAGCGAACACTCTCGCCTAGAACCACTGTTCGCGCTTCTCTCGCCTCGCGAAGAACCAGACATGCACGCTTGCTCGCTCCGCGCTCACGGGATAAGAGTAGGGAGCGGGCGGGCTAGCTGCGGCGGTCTCGCGGGGTATCGCCGTAGCGCCCGACTCCCAGGTAGCGCCCCGGTCGCAGGGCTCGGAGGGCAGGCAGTTCCAAGCCGCGGCGAACGCTAGGGACCGGCTCGGACATCTCCCCCACCCCGTCTAAGGGCAATAAAAAACGACCAGCGGTGGCGTTCGAAGCCTGCCCCGCGCGTAGCCTTCGCACGTAGAAGCTTGCTCCCGCCACCTTCGAGATGGTGTCCCGCTTGGCTCTGCGGGGCCTCTCTCTGCCAGTCGCAAAGCGAACCTAGCGCGCCGGCGGCCCGAGCGCCAGTCCTGTCAACCGGGGACCCCGCAAACTCCGACAAAATGTGCTGATCCGGACCCCTCCGAGCACGTGTCCGGCCATCGAAGTACGGTCGCCTGTGGAGATGAGCGACGGTTGGACCCATCCCGGCGCTAGGCAAAACCGGAAATCTCACGGCCGGTCTCCCGCGTCCGGGGCCGCCTATTGCATACCCTGATCGGATGCGGATCGACAGGATCATCGAGGCGAAAACGCCGGTCTTCTCGGTCGAGTTCTTCCCGCCGAAGACGGAGGAGGCGACCGAGCAGCTGTTCGCGACCGCGCGCTCGCTGCGCGAGCTCGGGCCCGACTTCGTCTCGGTCACCTACGGCGCCGGCGGCTCGACCCGGGACGGCACGGTCGAGATCACCAAGCGCCTCAAGGACGAGGTCGGCCTCGAAGCGATGGCGCACCTCAGCTGCGTCGGCGAGACCACCGACGGCCTGGCCGCGACGCTCGACCGGATCGCCGACTCGGGGATCGAGAACGTCTTCGCGCTTCGCGGCGACCCACCGCGGGGAGAGGATGACTTCGTCCAGCTCGAGGGAGGGCTGGGCAGCGCCGCCGAGCTTGCCGATTTCATCTCCTCCCGCTGGGACTTCACGATCGGCGGGGCCTGCTTTCCCGAGGTCCACCCGGAGGCGCCGGACCTCGAGACCGACCTCCGCTACCTGAAGACCAAGGTCGACGCCGGGGCGTCGTTCCTGATCACGCAGCTCTTCTTCGACAACCGTGTCTACTTCGATTTCGTCGACGCCGCGCGCCAGGCGGGGATCGGCGTCCCGATCCTGGCCGGCGTCATCCCGGTCGCGACGTTCGCCCAGACGAAGCGGATCTGCGATCTCTGCGACGCCTCGATCCCCGGCCGCCTCGAGGAGGCGTTCGAGGCCGCCGCCGGCGACGAGGAGGCTGAGTTCGAGCTCGGCGTCGCCTACGCCTCCCAACAGTGCGCCGAGCTGCTGCTCGGCGGCGCGCCGGGAGTCCACTTCTACGCGCTGAATCGGGCCCCGGCGACGCGGGCGGTGCTCGGCGCCCTGCACGCGGCGCGGCCCTGGGAGCGGGCCGCGGCGACGGGCGCGGCCGCCCGAGCGCACGACTGATCTAAACTGCCGCCGACTAATCGTGGCCAATCGCAGGGAGGAAGAGCGGGAACGGCTCCGCGAGGTGCGTGAGCAGCGGCAATCGTCGCGGGCGAAACAGGCCCAGCGGCGGTTGATGCTCGCCTACATCGGCGCCGGGGTGGTCGGCCTCTTCGTCGTCGCCGGGATCGTCGTCCTCATCGCCAGCTCCGGCGGCGGGGGCGGCGGCAACACCGCCGACGCCCACATCGAAGTGGGGAGCGGCAGCACGAACGGAATCGAGCCGGACGGCCGGGCAGGCACCGCGCCGCCGCCGACCAAGGTGACGAACCTGAAGGTGGCTGCGAAGAAGGCAGGCTGCGACCTACGACTGCACCTGAAGGACGAGGGCCACACGCATATTCCCCCCGGCTCCCCCACGCCCAACTACGGGACCAACCCCCCGACCTCCGGCAACCATGTCGAACCACCGTTCCAGCAGGCCGACGGCGCCTACTCCGAAATGCCGGTGGAAATCGACTTCGTCCACTCGCTCGAGCACGGGCGGATGGAGATCGAGTACAGCCCGAAGCTGCCCGAAAAGGACCAGTTGGCGCTGAAGGGGCTCTACAACACGATGTACGGCGGGGCCCTCCTCTTCCCGAACGAAAACATGCCCTACAAGGTCGCGGCGGCGACCTGGACGAACCTGCTCGGGTGCCCCGAGTACAAGGGCTCGATCACCGACGACGCGATCCGCGCCTTCGGCAGGGCGACCTGGGGCAAGTACGGGCGCGAGCCCGTCAATGCCTTCCCACTTGCCGCAGGGCCAACTCCCGCAGAACCTAAGGAGTAGCGCCCGCTACGGCATCCGGTACAGCGGGAAGAACCCAGTGTCCGGGCGGCCGGCTGAGAGGTCGTGGTATGCCTCCGGATCGCAGACGATCTCCGAGGTGTGCCAGGGCTGCTGGCGGTTGGCGAACCCGCGCTTGAACTCCTCGAGGCGGTCGCCGCGGGTGATGCCACCCCCGAGGTTGAGCGGCAGGCCGCGCTGCGCGCCGAGCTCGACCAGGGCGGCGAGGAGGTTCTTCATCGGCGAGTCGCGCAGGTTCGCGTCGGCGCTGCCGCTCAGGTAGTAGTGGAGGAAGCCGTCGCTCTCGACGGTGACCGAGCCGGCGGCGATGCCGCCCCCGGGGGCGTCGGCCAGCGCCAGCCAGGAATGGTCGGCCTCAAGGATGCGATCGAAGTAGGCGGCGCCGAAGAAGTAGCGCGCGTCGGCGTTCGTGCGGCGCATCGTCTGCTCGTAGGCGGCGAGGAACCCGGCGCGGTCCTCGGGGCCGGTCTCGGGGCCAGGGAGGATCCGGACCCCATAGCCCTCGCGGCGGTTGCGGTTGATCTGGTTGCGGTCGCTCGAGCGGCTCTTCGGCGGCAGCTCGGGGTCGGCGATCTGGACGACGTTGCGCTCGCTGGACCCGGCCAGCGGCGGGTCGCCGAGCGAGTGGCGAAGGAAGACCGCCACCAGCCCGGTCGGGCCGAACTCGATCGAGGCGGGGTCGAGCGGCGCGCCCGACACGCCGGAGAGCCCCGGGTAGCCGTAGGGCGAGGTCGCGTCGAGGCGGTCGGCGGCGGCGATCTCGCGGACCAGAAGCGGGGCGGCGAGCTCGCGGTCGCCGGCGTCGATCCGCAGCGTGTGGGTGACGCCCTCGGCGTCGAGGAACGGGCGCGAGCGGAAGAACTCCTCGCTCGCCGCCGCCTCGCCCAGATCGGCGATCAGCTCGGCGACACCGGTCACGGTTGGAGGTCCGCGGCGGCGGCGCGGAACTCGTCGGGGAGCACCCCCCAGACCTCGCAGTCCGCCGCCGGCCCGTCATCGCGGCGGAGGTGGCCGCGCATCGTCCCCTCGTGGCGCCAGCCGAGGCTCGTCACCACCCGCTTGGCGGCCTCGTTGTCGGCGGGGATCCGGCCGTAGACCCGGTGGGCGCCGAATTCGTCGAATGCCTTTGCGATCGTCAGCGCCTCGGCCCGGCGCCCGACCCCCCTGCCCCTGACCTCGTCGCCGATCAGCGCCCCCAGCTCGGGCGCCGTCTGGCGGAAGAGGCCGTAGAGGGCGGTGAACCCGACCGGCTCCTCGTGGCCCTCGACGAGGATCGCGTACTTGCGGTCCTCGCCGCCGTCGTCCATCGCCCGCGCAACCCAGCCCTCGGCGTCCCCGAGCGAGAACCCGTCGCGCTGCTCCATCAGCGTCCTCGTCGCCGCCGGGTTGTTGAACCAGCGGTGGACGGCGGCGGCGTCGCCGGGCTCGAACCTCCTCAGGCTGACCTCTCCTCGCTCCGACACGGAGAGAACCCTAGTCGGGCGCGAGCCCGTGGCCGCTGAGCAGGAGCCATCCGGTCTTCGCCAGGATCCGCAGGTCGAGCGCTGTGCTGCGGCGTTCGACGTACTCGATGTCGAGCTCGATCCGCTCCTCCCACGGAATCCCGGCCCGCCCCTGGACCTGGGCCCAGCCGGTGATCCCCGGCCTCACCTCGTGGCGGCGGCGCTGGTGAGCCGTGTAGTCGGCGACCTGGGCCGGGATCGTCGGGCGCGGGCCGACGATCGCCATCTCGCCGCGCAGGACGTTGACCAGGTTCGGGATCTCGTCGAGTGAGGTGCGGCGCAGGAAGCGGCCGACCCCCGTCACCCGCGGGTCGTCGCGGGTGACCACGGTGCCGTACCCGACCGGATCGGACCCCTCGACCATCGTCCGCAGCTTCAGCAGCTCGAACTCGCGGCCGCCGAGGCCGACGCGGCGCTGGCGGTAGAGGACCGGGCCTCCGCCGAGCCGGATCGCGATCGCGATGCCGAGCAGGAGGGGCGAGAGGACGGCCAGGGTCAGCGACGAGATCGCGAGGTCGAGTGCGCGCGGCACGTCTAGCGGGTCCCCTCGGCCTTCTCCCATTTCCCGGGCGAGCCGCGGAAGAGGCGGTCGAAGAGGCCGGCGGCGATCGAAGCCGTGGTCAGCACGTAGTAGCGGGCGATCCGGAACGGCGCCTGCGGGACCAGCCACCCGCACAGCGCCGCGAGCAGGAAGCAGAGCTGGAAGGTGAATGTCAGCGAGTAGACCCAGCCGTGGCCGAGCAGCGCCGCGTTGGCGACGAAGGCGACGATGTGGAGGAAGGGCGTCAGGTAGCGCAGCAGGCGGTGGGAGAGAAGCTCGAACCAGTAGAGCGCCGGGTAGCCGCGCGGCGAGAGCATCCCTTCGCCGACGACGATGTCCCAGAGCCCGACCATCATCCGCCGTTTGCGCGCGAACTCGCCCTCGACGGTCGGCACCATCTTCTCCTCGGCAGCCGCCGCCGGGACGTAGCGCGAGCGCAGACCGCGCTTGGCGAGCAGGAACGGGAACGAGAGGTCGTGGCTGCCCGACGGGGCGAGGGCGACGTAGGCGTCGCGGTGGACGGCGTAGATCGCGCCGTTGCCGGCCGTGACCCCGGCGAGATTCGACTCCATCTCGCGGACCTCCATCTCATAGCGCCAGTAGGCCCCCTCGAGGTTGTCCCCCTCCGGGGAGAGGAACCGGACCTGGCCGCAGACGTAGCCGACCGCCGGGTCGGCGAACGGGGCCACGAGCCCGCGGAGGGCGTCGGGCGACCAGGCGCTGTTGGCGTCGGAGAAGGCGAGGAGCTCGCCCTTCGCCCGCTCGGCGGCGGCGTTCTGGGCGGCGGTCTTGCCGCCCCGCGGCAGCTCGAGGACGAGGTCGGCGCCGGCCTCGCGCGCGCGCTCCGCCGTCGCGTCGTCCGAGCCGTCGGAGGCGACGATCACCTCCAGCTGCTCGCGCGGGTAGGAGAGCGCGAGCGCGTTCGCGACCTTGGACCCGATCACGTCCTCCTCCTCGTAGGCGGCGATGATCAGCGAGACCTTCGGCAGCGGGTCGAGCTTCTCGTAGGAGCGTGCCTTCCGTCTTCTGGTGAGGAGGAAGAGCAGCAGCGGATAGCCGAGGTGGGTGTAGGCGATCAGCGCGCTGCTCGCCCAGAAGAGGATCGCGGCCAGGCTCATCGCCGCTCCTCCAACAGTTCCTCGTAGAGGCCCAGCGTCTCCTCCGCCGCAGCGTCCCATGAGTAGGGGCCGGCCGCGGCCCTCGCCGCCGCGGCGGCGAGCTCGCTCCGCCCGGCCTCGTCGTCGACCAGCTCCCGCAGCGCGGCCGCGAGCGCCGCGGGGTCCTCCGGCGGCACGAGGAGGCCGGCGCCGTGGGCGGCGACCTCGGGGAAGCCGCCGACCTCGCTCAGCACCATCGGCTTGCCGAACGCGAGGCCGATGTAGAGGACGCCCGACTGCTCGGCGTCGCGGTAGGGGAGGACGAGGACATCGGCACGCCGCAGTATCGGCGGGATCTCGGCGTCCTCGACGAATCGCGTCAGGAGCCGGACCGGGCCCCGGGCGCGAGCGGCGGCGGCGCGGAGCGGCTCGACGTCCATCCGAGGCCTGCCGACGATCCAGAGCTCGGCGCCCTCGATGCCGGCGTAGGCCTCGAGCAGGGTGTCGAGTCCCTTGTAGGGCCGGAGCAGGCCGAAGAAGAGGATCACCGGCCCCTCCGGCTCGCCCAGCTCGGGCGGGAGCGGCATCTCACCCTCGAGCCGGGTCAGGTAATCGAAGGCGCCGTGATGGATCACCCGCACCCTGGCGGGGTCGAGGCCGACCTCGTTCCGGAGGCGCGCGGCGCCGTGCTCGGAGTGGGCGACGACCGCGTCCATCCGGCCGAAGGCGCGGCGGGCGGTGGCGATCTGGCGGCGGCCAGGGCGCGGCGGCAGGATGTAGTGCGCGGTCATCACCCGCGGCCTTCTCGGGGGCAGCAGCGCGGAGTCGAGCCCGGGCACGGTCAGCCACTGATAGTGGATGACGTCGGCTGCCGCGTTGCGCCTGAAGGCGAGCATGTCGGCGAGATGCTCGGCCATCTTGTACGCGCGCCGCCCGGGCGCCTCGAGGCCGCGGCCCGCGCTCCGCCGGTAGAAGCTCTCCCGCACCCGGTAGCCGTCCGCCGCCGGGACCGGGCCATAGAGGAAGCGGCTCGTCAGAAGCTCGACGTCGGCCCCGCGCGCGAGCCAGGGCCGCGGCGAGGGCGCGGTCGTAGGGCGGCGTGAAGGCCGAGGGATCGACCAGCTGCACTCGCATCTCCGCGATTATCGTGACCCGCGTGGCGCCAACGCTCTCCTACTGCGTCGTGAACACGAACGGGCGCGAGCTTCTGCTCGCCTGCCTCGACGCGATCGAGCACACCCACCCCGACGGGCTCGAGCGCGAGGTGCTCGTCCTCGACAACGCCTCCGATGACGGCTCCGCCGACGCGGTGCGGGCGCGCGGCGGCGGAATCCGTTTGATCGCGCTCGAGCGGCGGGCCGGGAAGGGCGAGAACGACTCGACCCTGATGCGCGAGGCGAGCGGCGAGTACTGCCTGCTGCTGAACGAGGACTCCGAGTTGCGGCCGGGAGCCGCCGAGGCGCTGGTCGAGGCGCTGGAGGACGACCCGACCGCGGCGGCGGCCGGGGCGCAGCTGCTCGACTCCGATGGCCGGCCCGTCCCCTGCGCCTGGCGCTTCCCCGGGGTCGGGACCGCCGCGATCGGCGCCCTCTTCCTCCACCGACTGCTCACCGTGCAGAGCCGGGGAGGGACGACCCGGCGGGTCGACTGGGCGCAGTCGAGCGCGCTGCTGGTGCGGCGCGAGGCGGCGGAGTCGGTCGGCTACATGGACCCCGCATTCTTCGTCTACTACGACGAGTGCGACTTCTGCCGACGCCTCGCCGACGCCGGCCGGCACACCCTCTACGTGCCCGGGGCCGAGGCAATCCACCGCGACCAGCTCTCGACCGACCTCGGCGCCGGCCTGCCGCGCATCGTCGAATTCCACCGCAACCGCGACCTCTACATGCGCAAGCACGGCACCCGGCTCGGCGCGCTCGCCGTCCGCGCCCTGACCGCCTGGTCATACGCCGTGCGGGCGGCGGTCGCCGCGTTCGTCCCCGGCCACCCGGCCCGGATCTACCGGGCCCACGCGCGCCAGGCGCTGTTTCCGCAGCGGGGCCGGAGCCTCCGAGATCAGGCGGTCGAGTCTTCGTCGATCCTGACGACCTCGTAGGCCTCCGGGATCGCGCCCTCGACCGCCGGCACCTCCCGGCTCATGGCGGCGAGGTCGGCGGCGAGCTCGAGCGGATGGCGCAGGCGCCCGAGCCAGCGCCTCTCCTCGTCGCTGAAGAACCCTGCGGCGAGCAGCGTCACCGGGTAGGCGAGCCAGACGACGATCCGCCCCAGTAGCCCGACGGCTCCCGCGGTCGGCATCAGCAGCTCGCCGATGGCGACGAGGGCGACCGAGACGCCAGCCAGTTTCGCCAGCCTGCTCCATTCGTAGGGGACCGGGAACAGGCGCTGGGTGTACCGGTACATCAGCGCCAGCACGACCAGATACGAGGCGACGAGGGCGAGGCCGGCGCCGACGATCTCGAGCGACGGCACCAGGATCAGGTTGAGGACGACGTTGACCGCGAGAGCCGCCCCGGTCGCCGGTAGGTTGAACTCGGTCCGGCCCGTCCTGCCGAGGATCACCAGCAGCACCAGGTAGAGCGCGTAGAGGGTGACCGCGGTCGTGATCAGCCCGATCGCTTCGTAGGAGTCGAAGAACTGGGGCGCCGCGAGCGCGCGCACGATCCAGCGCGAGAAGAGCCACATCCCGATCACCACGAAAGAGCATCCGGCGAGGAACCAGGTGACAACCGCCGCGTATGCCCGACGGGCCTCGTCGTCGTCGCGTATCGAGTAGGCGAGCGGCGGCCAGGCGAGCTGGAAGCCGCGAACGAGGACGTTGACGCCCTGCGCAAACTTGAACGCCAGCGAGTAGAGGCCGGCCTCGGGAAGGCCAACGGTGCGGACGATGATGATCCGGTCGACGAAGTTGAGCGCGTAGAGCGAGAGCTCGGCCGGCATCGTCGGCAGCCCGAAGCGCATCATTCTCCGCAGCAGGACGCGGTCGAACCAGAGCGAGAGGCGGCGGCGCTGGATGAAGATCAGGGCGAGGACGACGGCGGCGCCGCTGACGTAGCTGCCGAGGAGAAGGCCGCGCGCGCCCTCCCCCCTGCCGACGACGAGGACGACGGTGAGCGCGATCGCCGCAAGCACGTTGACGATCGTCACCGCGAAGAACGCTTTGGCGCGCTCCTCGAGACGGAACAGCGTCAGCAGGTACTCGTTCATAGTCAGGACCCAGAGGCCGCCGATCGCGATCCGCGCCAGTTCCGGAGACGGTTCGGCGAGGAGGGCTTCTGAGATCGGCCCGGCGAATGGAAGCGCGACCAGCGACGCGATCGTCGCCAGCCAGAAGAGCGCCGCGAACGAGGTCCTGACCACCGCCTCCGGGTCCTCGCCGGCCTTGTAATAGAAGCGGAGGACGGCCTCGATCAGCCCGAGCCGGACGACGATGCTGGCCGCGACCACCGCCGCGAACAGGACCTCGGCGGCGCCGTAGTCGGAGAGCGTCAGGTAACGCGTGTACAGCGGCAGCAGCGCTACCGCGATCAGCTTCGAGAAGATGTTGGCCGCGGTGTAGGCGGCGCCGGTCGTCGCGAGGCGGCGGAGGTAGCCCGACACGCCGTCCAGCCTAGGTTGCGTCACGGACCGCGGCGCCCGCCAGCGAGGCGCCCATCGCGAGCAGCACCCAGGTGATGGGGTCCTCGTAGAACCCCGCGTAGGCCATCGTGTGCACCAGCAGGGCGACGAACGCCGCCAACACGGCCACGCGGCCTACGACGCTGGCTCGGAGCTGCCGCCTCGGATCGTTGGGGTCGGGGACGTCGGCCCCTCCCGGGGGTGGTGCGGGGGATGGGGGGGTCGAGGACGCCCCCGCCCGCAGCGCCCCCCCATGCCCCGCGACAGGACCCGCGGGCCGGGGCTGCCTCAGGCCCGACGCCATGGTCCACAGCGCGACCACGATCAGGGCGGCGTAGGCGGCGAGGCCGATCAGGCCCTGCTCGGCCGCGACCGTGATCGGCTCGGTGTGGGAGATCGAGACCGGGGCCTTGCCCGACGCGATGTGTTCGCCGTAGGCGGCGGGGAACCCGCCCGCGCCATAGCCCCATACCGGTCGCTTGGCGAAGAGTTCGGCGCCGCCCGAGACGAGGTTGGCGCGACCGCCGGTGTCGACGTTGAGGCGCGAGGGATTCAGCGAGGAGGAGCCGCCGATGAAGACCACCGCGATCACGCCGGCGACCGCGGCGAGGGCGACCGCGGCGACGGTCCAGCGGACGCTCCAGCGCAGGGCGGCGAGGACCGCGAGGCCGCCGAGGAGGGCGGCGAAGCTCGATTGCGAGAAGGTAGGGACGAGGCCGACCCAGAGGACCGCGATCAGGGTCGCGAGGAGCACCTGGTCGCGGCGCTCCTTCGCCCACAGCAGCGCCGACATCGCGATCACGATCGCCAGCGCCAGGTACCTGCCGTAGATGTTGGGGTCCCAGAAGATCGAGTTGACCCGGAAGTAGGTGTGGAAATCGTTCGAGCGGATCACCTGGGCGTTCCAGAACAGGCTTTCGGTGAGGTACTCGACGGTGCCGACGAGGACGAAGGCGACGGCCTCAGCTGCGACGACGAGGAGGACACCGGTGAGGAGCCGCCGGTCCCACTCGATGTCGCGCAGCAACGCGTAGACCAGCGAGAACGGAACGAGGAAGAAGCAGACGTTCTGGATCGATTTGGAGAAATCGGGGGAGTAGAGGGACTGGAGGGCGTAGAGGATCACGACGCCTGCCAGGATTTTCGGCAACCAGGACACGGCCTGGCCGGCGGGTCCTGTCGTCGATGTCGGGGGGGATCTGCGGGCCGAGCTGTCCTCAACCCCCCCGACATCGACGCCACCCGCCGGAGAGGCCGGGAATGGGACGGCCAGGGTCCTTGCGGCTGTGGCGAGCACCCCTCCTCCGATTACGAGATAGAGAGGCACCAATAAGTTCGCAGAGTCGCCGCCGGCGTGGAGGGGAATGCGGAACGGGAGGGCGGCGACGATCGCGAGCGGGATCGCGGCCGGCCAGCGGCGGAAGGCGGTGGCGAGCGCCGCGACAGCCGCGAGGCCGGCGAGGCCGAGCGCCGCCAGCCGGGCAGGATCGGCGCGCAGGTCGGAGATCTGGGGCGAGTTCCACTGGTCGGCGAGGATCAGGATCGGGAAGCAGACGATCGCGAACAGCATCGCCGCCGAGCGCCCGCGCCCCGCCGGGAGCAGGATCGTGGCCGCGGCGGCGGTGGAGACGGCGAGCAGCGCCGCCCCCGCGAGGACGTCGCTCAAGCGCCGCCTCCCGCTCCCGGACGGCACCCCTGGGGCGGGCGCCCGGGGGAACGGTGCAGCTTCATCGCTCCGCCGGGGACGAGGGTCCTGCCCTGCCCCAGCATTTTCACCCGCAGCTTGTAGCGCCCCGGCGGGGCGGTCCCGCCGCCCCGCATCCGGCCGCCCCAGTAGTAGGTGATGTAGGTGTAGCGCTTGAGGAACACATCGCGGGCGAGGGTCACCACCAGCTTCCCCCCCGGCTCGACGACCTGGACGTTGCCGCGGTCGGACTGCGTCATCCGGAACCGGATCCGGATCCGGTCGTGGCGGCAGTCGCCGTTCGGCGTAAACGCGTGGGACGGCGGCGCCTTCGGGTGCAGGCGCGGGATCGCGACGAAGCTGACCCGGTCGAGCACGAGCGGATCGCGCTTGAGGCGCTGGGACCAGGCGAAGGCGGCGAGGGTGGCGACGACGAGCAGCGCGAAGACGACGCTCGCGAAGCTAACCCGGCGACGAGGCATTGTCCTCGCCGACCACGACCGAGACAGGCGCCCCGGCTGAGACCGATTCGACCTCCGGCGTCATCGGCCGAACCCGCGAGATTTCGAGCGACTTCGCGACCCTGTGCGCCTCGGGCGCGTCCCCCTGTCCGAACATGACGACGCTTTCGGTGAAGCTGGTCTTGCTGTTCGTAACCGCGCCGAGGGTGAACCCCTTGCGCTCGACCATGTCGCCGTAGGTCGCGGCGAGCCCGGGGACCGCCGTCCCGTTGAGGACCGTCACTTCGATGTCGCCGGGCTTCAGCGCGGTCGACTTCTTGCCGTGGCCTTTGCCGTCGGCTTCGCTTCCCGTCTGCGTCACCGCATAGGCGACTCCGCCGGCGATCAGGACGACGACGACGAACAACCCGGCGAGATACCGCGGTTCGGCGAGCCGGCCGCCGAGCGAGAGCCGGTCCCGGATCCGCTCCCCCAGGGTCATCTCCGGCAGGCCCTCCTCGCGGCGGCGGCGGCGCAGGGCGCGCTTCTCGGTCGCCTCGTGCTCGGCCGTCCTCGATTCCTCGAGCTTGCGCAGCTCCTCGGCGCGTTGTGCGGCGACGGTCGAGGTCGCCTCCTTGCGCTCGGCATCGCGCTCGGGCGCCGATCCGGCCCACTCGCGAAGGCGGCGGAGGTCTCGGCCCTGGGCAAACGCGAGCAGCGCGAGGACGGCTAGTCCGAGGAACGCGACCAGGCCGGCGTAGGCCCCGATTTCCTGGATCAATTCACGCAAGTGGAGGCGAGAGGCTACCCGTCGTAGCCGACTGCCGCCG
This sequence comes from uncultured Solirubrobacterales bacterium, assembly GCA_963737575.1. Lineage (GTDB taxonomy): Bacteria > Actinomycetota > Thermoleophilia > Solirubrobacterales > 70-9 > VRUE01. The sequence continues at coordinate 216,266 of CAVTTJ010000007.1, read as the reverse complement.
TGTCATCGGACCCTGACGTGATCAGGGCGACGACCCTTTCGGCGAGGTTTGCCTCGTCTCCGGCCATGACCATGTGCTCGAGGGAGTTCAGGGTCGCGTCGACCCACTCGGGGTCGAGCGGCGTCTCGCGCACCGCGCGGTGGATCCGCTTGGCGGCGGTCGGCTGCGGCGTCTCGCCCGACCCGAACAGCTCCTCGTGAAGCTTCTCGCCCGGCCGCGGCTTGGTGAATTCGATCGCGATGTCGGCTTCGGGCTCGTAGCCGGCGAGCCTGATCATGTTCTGGGCGAGGTCCACGATCTTCACCGGCTCGCCCATGTCGAGGACGAAGACCTCGCCCCTGCCGGCGCCGATGTCCCCGGCGCGGATCACGAGCTGCACCGACTCCGGGATCGTCATGAAGTACCGCGTCATCCCCGGGTGGGTGACGGTGACCGGGCCGCCGCGCTCGATCTGGCGCCGGAAGAGCGGCACGACGCTGCCCGAGGAGGCCAGCACGTTGCCGAACCGCACCGCCGCGAACCTGGTTCCGGGATGCTTGGCGGCGGCGGTCTCGACTATCCACTCCGCCATCGCCTTCGAGGCACCCATCACCGTCTTCGGGTTGACCGCCTTGTCGGTCGAGACGAGGACGAAGCGCTCGACCTCCGACGCGGCCGCGGTCTCGGCGGTGATCCGGGTGGCGATCGCGTTGTTGCGGACCGCCTCGAGCGGGTTGGCCTCCATCAGCGGCACGTGCTTGTAGGCGGCGGCGTGGAAGACGACGCTCGGCTTGAACCGCTGCATCACCTCGAGCATCCGGTGCGGCTCCTTGCAGTCGGCGAGCACCGACTCGACGTTGGTGAAGTGACGCTCCTCGACCATCTCGCGGTCGATCTGGAAGAGGTTGTCCTCGGCCTGGTCGAGCATCACCAGGAGCCGCGGCTGGACGCGGGCGATCTGGCGGCAGAGCTCGGAGCCGATCGAGCCGCCGGCGCCGGTGACGAGGACGATCCGGTCGCGCAGGTAGGCGCCGACGCGGTCGAGCTCGACGACGATCGGGTCGCGGCCGAGGACGTCCTCGACCTGGACGTCGCGGAGCTGCCTGTTGAGCTGGACACCGCCCCGCAGGAGCTCGAACACGGTCGGCAGCGTCCGCACCCGGATCCCGCGCTCGCGGCAGGCGGCGACGACCTTGCCACGCACCATCCCCGGCGCCGAGGGGATCGCGATCACGACTTCGTCAGGCTCGGTCTCGTCGAGGATCTTCTCGATCCGCTCGGTGGTCCCGAGGACCTTGAGGCCGAGGGTCCGCATTCCCTGCTTGCGCGGGTCATCGTCGACGAACCCGATCGCCGTCGAGCCGAGGTTCGGGTTGAGATGGAGCTCACGGACGACCATCTGGCCGCCGGAGCCGGCGCCGATCACCAGCACCTCGTGTTTGGGGACGAGGTGGCCATGGCTGGGGCGCTCGACGATCAGCCGCACGGCGAGCCGGGCGCCGGTTATCAACAGCAGGGTCAGCATGAAGTCGATCACCGCGACGGAGCGCGGCAGCCCGTCTTCGAAGGGCTGGATGACGGTGAAGAGGACGACGAGGATCGCGCTGGCGGCGGCGACGGCGCGGACGATCATCAGGAAGTCGCTGCCGCTGACGTAGCGCCACCACTTCTGGTAGAGCCCGAAGGCGGCGAAGACCGCGAGCTTGCCGATGACGACGAAGGCGACCGCCTGGACGAAGAGGACCTCGTAGCGGTGCGGCAGTCCGCGCGGGTCGTCGAGGAAGCGGAGGCGGAAGGAGAGGTAGAAGGCGAGCGCGACGAGCACCCCGTCAGCGGCGAGCTGGAGCAGGCGATTGCGGTAGACAGGGTGGTTCAGGCGACGCATTACGACCGCTCGATCTTAGTTGCTACCCGGCTCCCTCCCTACAATCCCGGCTCCCCGCATGCTCCCCTTCGCCAGCATCACAGACTTCATCGTCAACGCCGGGACCGACTTCATAAGCAGCACCGGCCTGCCGGCGGTCTTCATCCTGATGACGCTCGAGTCTGCCTGCGTGCCGATCCCGAGCGAGGCGATCATGCTCTTCGCCGGCTCGAGCGTCGCCGAAGGGGAACTGACGCTGGTCGGGATCGTCGTCGCGGGGGTGGCGGGCAACCTGGTCGGCTCGTGGATCGCGTACGCCGCCGGCTACTACGCCCGCCTCGACCTGCTCGAAAAGAACCGCCTCATCCACCTCCCCCCGAGATATCTGAAATGGGCCGACGACTGGTTCCAGCGCTACGGCAGCGCCACCGTCTTCTTCGCCCGGATGGTGCCGATCGTCCGCACCTTCATCTCGCTCCCGGCGGGGGTCGCCAAGATGCCCTTCTGGCGGTTCACCGCCCTGACCCTGGCCGGGTGCATCCCCTGGGTCCTGGCCCTGGCCCTGATCGGCCGCGCGGTCGGCGACAACTGGGAACAGTGGCGCGACCACCTCCAGTACCTCGACTACGCGGTCGTCCTCGCCGCGATCGGATTGGTTGCCTATCTGCTGATCCGGCGCCGGCGCCGGCCGCGCGACCCCGAGCCGGCGGGCTCGAAGAGCGGAGCTTGAGCGGAGGAGCCGACGGCCGCCTCCCCACCGCTCGCGCGCTGGCGCTCGGAGCGGTTCAGGGGCCCGCCGAGCTGTTGCCGGTCTCGAGCTCGGCCCACATAGTCCTCGTCCCCTGGCTCGCCGGCTGGGAATGGGACGAGCTCGACGCCGAGGTGCGCAAGAGCTTCGAGGTGGCGCTCCACGCGGGTGCGGCGGCGGCGCTGCTGATCGGGCAGAGGCGGCTGATCGCCGAGGAGCTGCGCAGCTTCGACGCCCGCCGGGCCCTCCTCCTGAGCCTCTCCTTCCTGCCGGCGGCGTTTATCGGGTACACGCTCGAGCGGCCGATCGAGCAGCGGCTCGGCGGCCCGCGGGCGACGGCGTTCGGCCTCCTCGCCGGCGCCGGCGCGATGCTGCTCGCCGACCGGCGGCCGCAGGAGAGGGGGCGGGGCGATGCAACCGCCGCCGACGGGTTGATCCTCGGGGTCGCTCAGGCGGCGGCGTTGGTTCCCGGGGTGTCGCGCAACGGGATCACCCTCGCCGCGGCCCGCTGGCGTCGGTTCTCCAGGGACCAGGCGAACCTGCTCTCGCGCACCATCGCGCTGCCGATCATCGTCGGCGCGAGCCTGTTGAAGGGCGTCCGCCTGCGGCGACGTGGGGCGTCGCCGGAGCTGCGGCGCTCGCTCGCGCTCGGGGTCGCGGCCTCGTTCGCGTCGACACTCGCCTCGCAGCGGCTGATCCGCCTCGTCGAGCGCGACCGCGCGCTCTGGCCCTACGCGCTCTACCGGGCCGCCCTCGCCGCCGCCGTCCTTGCGAAGCTGGGAAGACGATGAGCGCCGAGCGAGTGGAGCGCGTGGGTCGGGCATGAGCGGCGACGCCTACGCGCGGGCGGGGGTGGACCAGGGCGCGGCGGACTCCGCTGTCGCGGCGCTCGTCGGGGCGCTAGGCCGGATCGAGCTCGGCCGCCCCGCGCGGCAGGTGCCGCTGCCGGGGCACTACGCGAGCGTGATCCGGATCGACGACAGGACCGGCATCGCCCTCTCCACCGACGGGGTCGGGACCAAGATCCTCGTCGCCGAGCAGCTCGGCCGCTTCGACACCGTCGGCATCGACTGCGTCGCGATGAACGTCAACGACGTCATCTGCGTCGGCGCCGAGCCGCTGGCGATGCTCGATTACGTGGCGATCGAGCGCGCCGATCCCGACGTCTGCGAGCAGATCGGAGTCGGCCTCGCGCGCGGCGCCGAGCTCGCCGGGGTCGAGATACCGGGCGGCGAGCTCGCCCAGCTCGGCGACCTGGTCCGCGGCTTCGACGTCGCCGGGGCCTGCTTCGGCATCGTCGCGCTGGAGGAGATAGTCGACGGGGCGGCGGTCGAGGTCGGCGACCCGGTGATCGGACTGCCCTCGAGCGGGATCCACTCCAACGGGTACACGCTGGCCCGCTCGGCGCTGGAGGGGCTGTCCCTCGAGGAGGACCCCGACGGGCGCCTCGGCCGGCCGCTCGGCGAGGAGATGCTCGAGCCGACCGAGATCTACGTCAGGGCGGTGATCGCGCTGCTGCGCTCGGCGGTCGACGTTCGCGGCCTCGCCCACATCACCTCCGGCGGCCTCGAGAACCTGCTGCGGCTCGCCGCCGAGGTCGGCTACGAGATCGACGACCCGCTGCCGGTCCCACCCGTCTTCGCGCTGATCGGCGAACGCGCCGGTGTCGGCGCCGGGGAGATGCACCGCGTCTTCAACATGGGGTGCGGCTTCTGCTGCGTCGTCGCGGCGGCGGACGAGGCCGCGGCGCTCGAGCTCCTGCGCGAGCACTACCCGGCGGCCCGGCGGATCGGCCGGGCAACTGCCGCCGTGGGCGAAATCTCCCGCGCCTGAGCGGGAGACGCGGTCGCGACAGAGAACCACTTCGGGACGGCGTGCCCGACAATGAACCGACAAAGATGGATGCCCGATCGACAAGCTCGCGGATGATCGGAACCGTGCTCTCCAGCCGCTACAGGCTGGAGGCCAAGCTCGGCAGCGGCGGCATGTCGACGGTCTATCTGGCGCGCGACGAGACCCTCGACAGGCCGGTCGCGGTCAAGGTGATGCACCGCGAGATGTCGGAGCAGCCCGACCAGCTCGAGCGGTTCCGCCAGGAGGCGCGGGCGGTCGCCAAGCTGACCAACCCCAATGTCGTCTCGGTGATCGACGCCGGCGAGGACGGCGGCCACCCCTACATCGTCTTCGAGTACGTCAAGGGCGAGACGCTGAAGCAGCGGATCTCGCGGGTCGGCGCCCTCGACACCCAGGAGGCGCTCGCCTACGCGATCGAGATCGCCCACGGGCTCAGCGTCGCCCACGCGCGGCAGATGGTCCACCGCGACATCAAGCCCCAGAACGTCCTGATCGACGAGGAGGGCCGCGCAAAGCTGACCGACTTCGGGATCTCACGCCAGCTCGAACAGGATGGGATGACCGCGACCGGCCGCGTCCTCGGCACCACCGACTACGTGGCCCCCGAGCAGGCGATGGGGCGCGGCGTCGACCCCCGTTCCGACATCTACTCGCTCGGCGTCGTCCTCTACGAGATGCTGGTCGGGCAGGTCCCGTTCCACGCCGACAGCCAGGTCGGGGTCGCGATGAAACACGTCAACGAGGACCTGCCGGACGTCCAGCGGCGGCGTCCCGAGGTATCGGCGGCGGCGGCGCTGGTAGTAGAGCGCTCGACGGCGAAGAACCCGGAGGAGCGCTACCAGGCGATCGGCGAGATGATCGACGACCTCGAGACCGCGCTCGAGGTCGAGGCGGCGCGCGCGGGCTCGACGACCGGCGAGGCGACCAGCGTCCTCGACGCGGTGCCGCCGCCGGAGCGCAAGCTCTCGAGCCGGGCCCGTTGGTCCTGGGCGGCGATCGCCGGCCTCGTGCTGATCGCCGGCGGGGTGCTGCTCGCGGTGCAGCTGATCTCCTCCGGGATCGGCGGCGGCGGCGCCAACAAGGGCAAAGGCGCGCCGGTCAAGATCATTTCGGCGACCGACTACGACCCCGAGGGCGACGGCGAAGAGGTCGGCAGCAAGGTCAAGCTCGCGACCGACGGCGACCCGACCGGGACCGCCTGGGAAACCGAGCACTACGACTCCGACGTCTTCGCCGGCACCAAGACCGGGCCCGACCCGGGGGTCGGCATCTATGTAACTGTCAACTCGCCGGCGCGGCCGAAGACGATGATCGTCCGCACGCCGTCGCCGGGGTGGGACGCCCAGGTCTTCGCCGCAGCGGCCGGGCCGCCTTCGGACATAACCGGCTGGGACGAACCGGTGGGCGAAGTCAGCAACGCATCCGCGACCACGGAGATCGACCTCAAGATTCTCCAGCCCTCGACCTACTTCCTGCTGTGGTTCACGAAGGCCTCCGAAGCGCGCGACCAGCCCGGCCGCTACCAGGTCGAAATCAGCGACATCAAACTCCTCGGCTGAATCCAGCCGGGCCGGGCCGGGGCCACTACGATCGTAAGCGTGAGGCGCGTCCTGGGAGTGGCCCCGTGCTTGATCCTGGCTCTTCTGGCAGGTTCGGGCGCAGCGCAGGCGGCCCAGCGCTACGCCGCGCCCGGGGCGGCCGGTGTCACCTGCAAACAGAGCGATCCCTGTTCGCTCGAAGACTCGATCAACGGCGCTTCGGCCAACGACGAGATCATCGTCACAGCCGGCGAATACCAGGTCACGGGAGCGCCGATCAACGTCGTCACATCGGGACTGCAGATCCACGGCGATCCCGGCGGGCCGATGCCGAAGGTCAACGCCGCGCTGGGTGGGCTGCCGGCGATCAACCTGAATGCCGAAGGCATTGAGCTCAGCTACATCGAATTCGTCAACCGGGAGACCGAGGCGATAGGGATCCGCTGCTTCAAGATGGCCACGATCGAGCGGGTCCGGGCGTTCGGGATCGGCGAAGGCGCCGCCGGTCTGGTCCAGATGAATGGCTGCCTCGTCCGCGACAGCCTGCTCCGCGGGGAGGGGACCAACTCGCTCGGAATGGAGTCGCTCGCGCTCGCGGAAGGCGAACCGGCGGAGCTCGTCCGCAACGTGACCGCGATCGCGACGGGCCAGAACTCGGTCGGGATCCAATCCAGGTACACCGGGCCGGCCGGCGGCCACCACACCCTCGTGCTGAGCAACTCGATCGCCAGCGGCGACGCCTTCGACCTCCGGGCGGAAGACACGGTCCAGGGCCCCGGTGTGATCGACGTGTCGAACTCCAACTTCGACAGCGTCTCGGCCGAAGGGGCGGCCTCCGTCTCCGGGCCCGCCAATCAGACCGCCCCGCCCCGCTTCGTAGATGCCGCCGCCGAGGACTACCGCGAGGGCGCCGGCTCGCCGACGATCGACGCCGGGTCGACCGAGGGGATCGGAGCACTCGACCTCGCCGGCGATCCGCGGCTGCTCGGGGCGGCCCCGGACATCGGGGCGTTCGAGTTCGTCCCCCCACCGGCCGCCGCGGCGCTCACCTCGCTCTCGGTAACGCCGAAGACGTTTCGCCCGCTCTCCCACAGAGGGCAGCTCGCGGGCCGGTCCTCCGCCAAGCGCCGGCGGGGGGCGATCGTCAGCTACGGACTGACCGCGGCGGCCGCGGTCGAGTTCGTCGTCGAACGCAGGGTCCTGGGCCGGACTGTCCGAGGCAACTGCGTGAGGCGAACGGCGTCCAACCGCGGCAAGAAGAAGTGCGGGCTCTACAGGCCGACAGGGGGCGGCTTCAGCGAGCAGGGGGCAGCCGGCGAGAACAGCTTCACACTCTCGGGCCGTGGGATCACCGGCAGGGCGCTGAAGCAAGGCAGGTACAGGCTCGTCGGGCAGACCGGCGCCTCGGTCAAACGCGCCGGCTTCACGATCGCCCGCTAGAAATCGTAGGAGCGGGCGGTCTCGTGGCGCTCGAGGGCGAGCTCGACCAGCCGCTCGCAGAGGTCAGGGTAGGCGAGCCCGGCGGCCTCCCAGAGCTTCGCGTAGACGCTCGTCTCGGTGAAGCCGGGCATCGTGTTGACCTCGTTGACGAGGACCGCTCCGGCGGGCTCGACGAAGAAGTCGCAGCGGGCGAGGCCTGAGCAGCCGCCGACGCGGAACGCCTTGATCGCCAGCTCGCGCACCTCCTGCCGGCGCTCGGGGGGGATCCCGGCCGGGATGAGGAGCTCCATCCCGCCCTCGCCGTACTTGCGCTCGTAGTCGTACCAGTCGCCGTGCACCACGAGCTCTCCCGGGGGTGAGGCCTCCGCCTCCTCGTTGCCGAGGATCGAGCACTCGACCTCGCGGCCGGCGGCCGGCGCCTCGACGATCACCCGTGGGTCGTGGCGGCGGGCCCGCTCCACCGCCGCGTCGAGCGCGTCGAGGGTCTCGACCCGGCTGATCCCGACGCTCGAGCCGAGCCGCGACGGCTTCACCCAGAGCGGCAGTCCCATCTCCCCGCAGCGCTCGCGCCAGCCCTCATCCCCGGCCGCGACGAAATCGACCTGGGGCATGCCGCGCTCGGCGAAGAGACGCTTCAGCGTCAGCTTGTCCATGCAGATCGCCGAGGAGAGGACGTCGGAGCCGACGTAGGCGACGTCGAGCCACTCGAGCAGCCCCTGGACGCTGCCGTCCTCGCCGAAGGGGCCGTGCAGCGCGGGGAAGGCTGCGTCGGCGTCGAGCAGCCCGCCGGCGGGCGCCAGGAGGACGGCCTCACCGCCGCGGCTCCAGGAGCCGTCACGCGAGATCTTCACCCGCAACGCCTCGTGGCCCGCGGCCTCGAGGCCCTTCGCCACCGCCTCTCCGGAGAGGAGCGAGATCTCGTGCTCGGAGGAGCGGCCGCCGGATAGGACCGCGACCCTCATTCTTCGCCTTCTTCGACTTCCGGTTCGGAGCCGCCGGGCGCCCGCTTGCCGACGACCACGGTCACCGAGGAGCCCGGTTGCACTTCGGAGCCGGGCGGCGGGAACTGGTCGGTCACGCGGCCGACCTGGGTCGGGACTTCGGTCTGTTGTTCCTGCACGGCCGGCTTGAGCCCCGCTTCGCGCAGGGCTTCCACCGCTTCGGCCCGTTCCTTGCCGATCACGTTCGGGATCTTCGACTTTTCTTCGCCCTTGGAGACGGCGATAGCGACGCCCGAGCCGCGCGGCAGTTCGGACCCCGCGCTCGGCGCCTGCTTGATCACCTCGCCGGCCGGCTTCGAGCTCTCCTGTTCGGTGACGCTCGGCACCAGCCCGCGGCCGCGGATCTGCTGGACCGCGAGGCTGCGCGTCGTCCCGACGAGGACCGGGACCTTCGAGAGCTTCGGCCCTTCGGAGACGGTCAGGGTCACGATGGAGCCACGGGTCGCGCTCGTCCCCCCCGCGGGTCGGACTTGATCACCAGCCCGGCTTCGACTTCTTCGGAGTTGACCTCGGTGATCTGGGGTTCGAAGCCGGCGCTTTCGACCGCCGCTTCGGCGTCTTCGGCGGAGAGCCCGGCGGTGCTCGGGACGTTGCCGCTTCCCGGGCCGGTGCTGACCGTGAGGATGACTTCTGGCTTCGAGCAGAAGAAGCCGAGGAACGCGCAGTCGAGCGAGGCGTCGCCGGGGAGCGGTTCCTGCTCGAGGACAGTTCCTTCGGCCGCTTCGTTTCTGACTTCACGCCGGTCGCCCAGCTTGAAGCCCTGGGCTTCGAGCCGCTGTTCGGCGACCTGGCGGGAGTTGCCGGTCACGTCCGGGACGTTGGTCGTCGAGTTGCGGGTCAGGAGCAGCCCGACCAGGAGGCCGACGAGGATCGCCGCGATCACCCCGGCGATGATCCAGCGCCGGCGCCGGTTCTTGTCCTCGTCCTCCCCCGGCTCCTCCCCCTCGGAGGCGGTGGCGACGACCGGAGGCAGCGGCGCGAAGGATGCCGTCCCTGCCCCCCGGGCACCGGGGTCGCGGAGCGCGGCGTCGAGCGCGGCGATGAACGCCTCGGCGCTCTGGAATCGCCGGCCGGGGTCCTTCTCCAGCGCCCTCATCGTCACAGCGTCGAGCGCCGGCGAGACCTGCGGGTTGATCGAGCTCGGGCGCTGGGGGGCCTGCGAGACCTGTTTCATCGCGATCGCGACGGCGGAGTCGGCCTCGAACGGCACCCGCCCGGCGAGTGCCTCGTAGAGCATCACCCCGATCGAGTAGAGGTCGGAGACGGAAGTCACGTCCATCCCCTGCGCCTGCTCGGGGGAGAGGTAGTGCGGGGTCCCCATGACCGATCCGGTCTGGGTGATTTCCGAGACGCCGGCGCGGGCGATGCCGAAATCGGTGACGGTCGCCTTGCCCGCGGCGTCGACGATCACGTTCTGGGGCTTGAGGTCTCGGTGGACGATTCCGTGGCGGTGGGCAAAGCCGGCGGCCTCGAGCACCTGGCGGATCAGGAGCACCGCGTGTTCGGGGCTGAGCCCGGCGTCGACCAGCTCCTTCAGCGAGTGGCCTTCGAGGAACTGCATCGCGATGTAGTAGGTGCCTTCGACCTCGCCGCGGTCATACACGGCGACGATGTTCGGGTGCTGGAGGCCGGCGGCGGCCTCCGCCTCGCGCCGGAACCGCTCGACGAATTCCCGGTCCTGGGCGAAACGTCGGTGGAGCACCTTCAGCGCGACGCGGCGCTGCAGGTGGGTGTCCTCGGCAAGCCAGACATCCGCCATCCCGCCGGAGCCGATTCGCTGCAACACCCGATATCGCGAGTCGAGGGTCGCTCCCTCGCCGATCTCAGCCAATCCTCGCTCCCTGTCTCTCCATCGGGGCTATTCCTCGCTCAAAAGGGTTTCTGCGACTTCGCGGAATATCGGGGCCGCGACGTCGCCCCCGAACGCGCTCGTGCACTCGATCGAGACCGAGATCGCGATTTTCGGTTCGTCCGCGGGGGCGAAGCCTATGAACCAGGCCTGATTGAGGTCGCCGCCCCCGCAGGTTTCGTTGAACGGGGTTTCCGCCGTGCCGGTCTTGCCGGCGACCGGCACCCCCGATATCGCTGCGTTCGTCCCCGTCCCTTCGTTGACCACGCCTTCCATCGCGGTCGTCAGCTCGGAGGCGGTCTGTTCCGATATCGGCTGGCTGTACTGGGAGGGGTCGAGTCGCTTCGTCACACGGCCATCGGGGTCGACGACCCGGTTCCAGATCTGGGGCTTCATCTCGTGGCCCTTGTTGGCGACGGCGGCGGCGACCATCGCATCCTGGAGCGGCGTCATCAGCAGGCGCTCCTGGCCGATCGCGACCCGGGCGATATCGACCGGGTCGTGGCGTCCGAGCAGTTCATTTCCTTCGAACACCCCGCTGGTCGAGAGCTGATCGGCGGGGAGGTCGATCGCCGGCTTCGTCCCGAACCCGAACGCTTCCATGTATTCGAACAGCGTTTCCTGCCCGACCTTTTCGCCGAGCTGGGCGAACCAGGTGTTGACCGAGTTCGTGAGCGCCGTGTCGAGGGTGATCGAGCCCCAGTCCTGGTTGAAGTCGTTGGCGAGCGGCTGACCCTGGACCTCGAGCGTGCCGGGAGCGTTGATCGCCGTTTCCGGCGTGATCGCGCCACTGTCGAGGCCGGCGGCCGCGGTCACGACCTTGAAGGTCGAGCCCGGCGGATACTGGCCCTGTGTGGCGCGGTTGAAGAGCGGGGAGGTCGGGTCCTGGTTGAGCTCTTCGAGGTGTTCGGGGACGAGGTTCGGGTCGTAGGGCGGGTTCGACGCCAGCACCTTGACGCGCCCCGTCGACGGTTCGATCGCGACCACGCCGCCGAACCCGACCGCCTGCAGCCCGCTCAGCGCGACCCGCTGCGCTTCGGGGTCGAGGTTGGTGACGACATCGTTCCCTTCCTGATTCTTCCCCGTCAGCTGGTCGAGGATCGAGCCGAATTCCGATTCTTCGCCGATCAGCTGATCGTTGTGGAACTGCTCGAACTCGGTGTCGCCCTGGCGGACGAAGCTGTACCCGATCGGGTGGCCGAACAGCGAGCCTTCCGGATAGCGCCTGACGTAGCGCCGAGCGTCGCCGTGACCCTTCGGGATCGAGCGGGCGAGCACGGTCCCGTCGTCGGCGAGGATCCTGCCGCGGCGGATCTGCTGCTGCTCGAGCAGAGGCCGCTTGTTGGCGTCCTTTTCCTTCAGCGCCTTGGCGTCGAAGACCGACCAGTACGACGTGAAGCCGATCAGGACGGCGAAGAGGACGACGATGAACGCGAACAGTTTGACGATCTGGCGGTTCACGATCTCGTCTCACGCCGGGCGCGGTCGGAGACCAGCAGCAGCAGCGCCAGGAGGACGAAGTTGGCGACGATCGAGCTGCCGCCGTAGCTGACGAAGGGCAGGGTGACGCCGGTGAGCGGGATCACCCGGGTGACGCCGCCGACGATCACGAATGCCTGGATCGCGAAGACCGCCGTCAGCCCGGTCGCCAGCAGCTTCGAGAAGCCGTCGTCGGCGAGCAGCGCGATCTTGAATCCCCGGGCCGTGAACAGCAGATAGGCGAGGATCAGCGCGCCTGCGCCGAACAGGCCGACCTCGTTGACGATCAACGAGTAGATCGTGTCGGTCTGGGCCGCCGGCAGCAGCGCGTTGTTGGTGCCCGGAATCGTGATCAGCGCCTGGCCGAACCCTTTCCCGAACAGGCCGCCGTCGGCCTGGGCGAAGATCGATTGCAGGATCTGGTACCCGTCGCCGCCCGGGTCGTACCTGCCGGTGGTGGGATCGTGGTAGGGGTCGAGCCAGACGTCGACCCTGTCGTGGACATGGGGAACGTGGGAGGCGAAGAACCAGGCGCCGACGATGAACAGCGCCATCCCGATCACGACGAAGGAGAAGCGCCCGGTCGCGACGTAGAGCAGGGCGAGGAAGGCGGCGAAGAACATCAGCGAGCTGCCGAGGTCGCGGATGAAGACGAGCATGAACATCGAGGCGCCCCAGACGACCAGCAGCGGACCGAGGTGCTTGAGCGGAGGCAGCGTCACCCCGAGTATGCGGCGGGCGCCGACGATCAGCACCTCGCGGTTCTCGCGCAGGTAGCTGGCGAGGAAGATGACGATCGCGATCTTCGAGAACTCGGCCGGCTGGAAGGCGAGCGGGCCGATGTCGACCCCGAGGTAGGCGCCGTTGACCTGGGCGCCGATACCCGGCAGCCGCGGCGCCAGAAGCAGCAGTAGCCCGATCGCGGCGATCGTGTAGCGGTAGCGCTCGAGGACGTCGTAGTCGCGCAGGAAGTGGATCGTCAGCGCGAACAGGACCAGGCCGAGGACGAACCAGTTGGCCTGGTCGCGGGCCAGGTTTTCGTCGATCCGGTAGATCATCACGAGGCCGAACGCGGTCAGCAGCGCGGCGAGCGGGAACAGGTAGGGATCCGAGTCCGGGAGCCGCAGCCGCAGGTAGATGTGGGTGGCGAGGCAGACGGCGAAGAAGTAGGCGCCGTAGATCAGGCTGAGGTTGCCGAGTTTCGCGTTGTCCTGGGCAAAGACCGCGGCGAAGCCGGCCGTGAGCAGGAGCGCTACGGGGACGAGGGCGAGGAGCTCCCGATTGCGAGCTGAGATCACTTCGCGCTTTGCCCCTTTTCGGGTTTCGCGGACGGCTTCGGCTGCGGGGCCGCCACTTCCTTGGGCCACTGGGAGGCTTCGATGTCTTCGATCAGCGAGACGGCGTCTTCGCGCGAGCGGAGGTCGTGGCCGGTGACCGATTCGCGGCGGCGCTTCGGCAGGGCGTTGGTCTGGAGCGGCGCCGAGTAGCGCTCGTTGTAGAGCTTGACCCCGAAGGGCAGTTCGTACGGCAGGCCTCGGTAGAGGGCGACCCGTCCGCCCTGGTCGGTGCCGAGGAACCAGACCTGCCGCAACCCATACCAGGCGCCGAACGCGACCGCGCCGAGGATGACGACCGCCGCCAGCGCCTTGGCAGCGGACCGCACCCGCCTCCGCCCCGGCTTCGAGGCGAGCTTCTCGCGCCGATCGCGCGCGGCGGCGGCGGCGGCACGGCGGCGGACCTCGGTCGCCGTCAGGCCGGCCTCCTCGGCGCTCGGGCCGACCAGCGTCGCGCCCTCGGGCTGGCGCTGGGGTGCGGCGGCGTCCTCGAGCCGGAAGGCGAGAGCGGTGATGTTGTCGCGGCCGCCAGCTCGGTTGGCCTGCTCGACGAGGGAGGAGACCGCCTCCTTCATCGAGGAGGCGCCGGCGAGCACGAGGCCGATCCGCTCCTCGTCAACCATCGTCGTCAGCCCGTCGGAGCAGAGCAGGAAGACGTCGCCGGGGGCGGCCGGCACGGTCTGGATGTCGACCTCGACCTCCGCCTCGGGGCCCAGGGCCCGGGTGATGATCGAGCGCTGGGGGTGGTCCTCGGCCTGGGCGTCGGTGATCTGGCCCTTGCGGCGCATCTCCTCGACCAGCGAGTGGTCGCGGGTCAGGCGCTCGACCTTTCCCCCGCGCAACCGGTATGCGCGGCTGTCGCCGACGTGGCCGATGCAGACCTCCTCGTTGGCAGCGTCGACGACGGCGGCGGTGATCGTCGTCCCCATCCCCGCCAGCGAGGGGTTCTCGTGCGCGAGGTGGTGGATCTCGCGGTTCGCCGCCTCGATCGTCTCCCGCAGGAACTGCTCCGGCGCCCCGTCGGGCAGGTCGCGGTCGAAGGCGTCCGCCGCCGCCCGCGAGGCGACCTCCCCCGCCTGGGCGCCGCCCATCCCGTCGGCGACGACGAAGATCGGCGCGCGGACGAAGAACGAGTCCTCGTTGGCGCTGCGCTGGCGGCCGGTGTCGGTTCGGAACGCCTGGTCATCGACCCTGAGCACGGCGCTACAACCCCCCGGCCCCGCGCATCACGCCGTCTCGAATCTGAACGAGGTGTCGCCGATCCTGACGACATCGCCGTCGATCAGCTGCGCCTCGCCCTTGAGCGAGGCGTCGTTCAGCAGGGTCCCGTTTGTCGAGTTCATGTCTTCGATGTAGGTGCGGCCCTCACGGGTGAAGATCCTGGCGTGGACGCCGGAGGCGTAGCGGTCGTCGATCGTCACGTCGGCTTCTCCCGAGCGCCCGATCGAGAGGCCGCCGAAGAGGTCGAACTTCTCGCCCGCGTCGAGGCCGCCGCCGCGCTCCGCGATCAGCCATGCCTCGGCTCCCTCGCCCGGGGCGTCGAATGCAGGCGCCGGGTGGAACCCGGTCGCGTCGGGGGCCGGGGCGACCGTGCCCCGCAGGTCCTTCAGCGCGCTGCGCGCGATCCAGAGCAGGAACAGATAGAGGACGGCCAGGAAGCCGAACTTGAGGGCGACGGAGATCGGTTCGTAGTCCACGCTGGTTCGGTCACTGCTCGATGTCGAAGCGGAAGGACGTGGTTCCCAGGGTCACCTCGTCGCCGGGGCCGAGCCGGGTCGAGCTGACGCGCCTGCCGTTGACCTTGATCCCGTTGGTGGAGCCGAGGTCGGCGATGGTCCAGTCGCCGCTGGGCGAGCGCCGCAGCTCCGCGTGCCGTCGCGAGACGTTCGGGTCGCGCAGGACGCACTCGGCGTCCTTGGAGCGGCCGATCGTCGCTCGCGGGCCCTCGAGGACGTAGCGGCGGTCGCCGAGCGCGACGACGGCGCGGGTGGCGACGGTCGCGACCTGGGGGTCGGCGGGGTCGGGCTCCGGGGCCGAGCGAACGGCCGAGTAGACCATCGTGTGGCCCTCCTCGCCCTGGGTCGGCGCCGCGCCCTCGCGGGCCGGCGGCTTGACGAGCCGCGCCTGGATCCCGAACTCGCCGAGGCGCAGGCGCTCGTCGGTCTTGAACTCGACCTCGGGCCGGGTGAGGAGGTCATAGCTGCGCCGGCGGGCATGCTCGAGCAGGTAGCCGGAGAGCTCCTGCTCGAGCGAGCGCTCGTACCCCTCGAGCCGGCTGCGGTCGCGGCTCGAGAGGAAGACCGTGTACTCGTTGGGAACGTAGACGCGGGCGACGCCGGCCGTCTTGTGGGAGTCCATTTCCTTCGCAAGGCGGCGGGCCAGCTCGACGGGCTGGACCTCGGAGCTGAAGGCGCGGCTGAATACCCCCTCGACAAGGCCTTCGATCCGACTCTCGAGGTTGCGCAATACGCTGATCGCGAGCTCCCTTCGCAGACGCGGGTGCGGTCCTCCGAGACGGAGAAACCGGCTGAAATCCTACGGTAGAACGAAGCCGTGACCGACGGCGAGCAGAGCCCCCAGCACCGCCGCGGCGGCGGCGACGCCGGCCCTCAGCGGCAGCAACGACCCCCGCTGCGGAGGAGTCTCGGCGAGCTGCTCGAGCGAGTCCTCGATCGCCGTCCCCAATTCCTCCAGCGTCGGCCGCTGCGAGAGGCGCGCCTGCAGCGCGGCGTCGATCGTCGCCGTCAGCTCGCGAGGCAGGTCAGGCCGGACCCGCCGCAGCGGGCGCGCTCGGGCGCCGATCGCCCGCGCGGTGGCGGCCGGGTTGG
Organism: uncultured Solirubrobacterales bacterium; assembly: GCA_963737575.1. GTDB lineage: Bacteria > Actinomycetota > Thermoleophilia > Solirubrobacterales > 70-9 > VRUE01. The sequence continues at coordinate 200,352 of CAVTTJ010000007.1, read as the reverse complement.
AACGCCGGTTGGGGTTGATCCCGCCCCAGCACTCGTACAGCGTCAGCGCCAGTGCGTAGACGTCGGCCTCGGGTCCGGCGCCGCGGCCTTCGGCCTGCTCAGGAGCCATGTAGGCGATCGTCCCGACGACGTCGCCCGGGGCGGTGAGGCCGGCCGCGCCGGCGACCCTCGCGACCCCGAAGTCCATCAGCTTGGCGTGGGGCTCCCCCGCGTCGGTGATGACGATGTTCTGCGGCTTGACGTCGCGATGGACGACGCCGCGGGCGTGCGCGTGGTCGAGCGCCTCGCAGAGGTCGGCGCCGATCTCGCCGATCTCACGATCGCTGAGCGTGCCCTCGCGCGTCTTCCGGGCCAGGGTGTCGCCATCGACGAGCTCCGTCACGAGCAGCGCGTTGCCGTTTTCTTCGCCGATCTCGTACAGGGTCACGATCCCCGAGTGGTTGAGGCGGGCGGCGGCCTGGGCCTCGCGAAGAGCGCGACCCTCCTCGGCGCCGCCGGTGTCGATCGCCTTTACCGCGACCGGCCGCTCGAGCCTCCCGTCCCAGGCCTCGTAGACGACGCCGAACCCACCGCTGCCGATGCGGCGCTCTATCAGAAAGCGGTTGAGGACCAGGGAGCCGACCACAGCACTCCGACCTTCGCCGGGGCGAGGCGCTCTCCTGCCTGGGGGCGGGAGCGCGAAAACGCGTTCCTTGCTGGTGGTCCGGGCGATACGACCGCGCCAGCGTGGATACTCTCCGCCCAGTCAACCTGCTTGGGAGAGCCATTTCTTGGAGGACTCGACCGCATCCGGGCCGCGTCGCAGACAGCGGCCGAGCCGCCGTCCCGAACGCCAGCAGATCCTGCTGCGGCGGGCGCTGGCGCTGGTCGCCGGGCTGGTCGTCCTGATCCTGATCGTTCTCGGGATCAGGGGCTGCCTCAACGCGCGCCAGCACCGGGCGCTCTCCGACTATGCGAACAACGTCACCCAGATAGTCGAAGAGACCGAACAGACGAGCGAACAGTTCTTCGGCAAGCTCTCGGACCCCGGGGGGCTCTCGGTGACCGAGTTCGTCGGCGAGGTCAACGCCGACAGCAGCGCGATGGACAGCTACACCTCGCGGGTCGACGGCCTCGACCCCCCGGGCGACATGGGCAGCGCCCAGAACACGCTCGAGCTGGTCTACGCGCTTCGCAGCCACGCGATGGGCGCAATCGCCGAAAAGATGAGCACCGCGCTCGGCGACGTCGGCGCCGAAAAAGCCGCGACGGCGATCGCCAAGCAGATGCGGACTCTGCTCGCGAGCGACGTCCTCTACGCCGAAGTGGCGCGGCCGGAGATCAACGGGGTCCTCGCCGACAACGGGATCGAAGGCGACGACGTGCCGAAGAGCGAATTCCTGCCGGGCGGGACCGAATGGCTCGAAGAAAGCAAGGTGACCACCGCGCTCGGGACGGTCAGCGGCTCGACGACCGCCGAAACGCCCGGCGTCCACGGCCTCGGCCTGATCTCGACCAGCGTCAACGGGACCGAACTCGTCGCCGAATCCCCGGCCGCGGTCGAAGCGGGCGAAACTCCCGAAGTCGAAGTCGAAGTCCAGAACCAGGGCGAATCGACCGAGAACGGCGTCAACGTCTCGGTCTCGGCCGGCGGGACATCGCTGCAGGAAAGCATCCCCAGCATCGGCGCCGGCGAAACGGCGACGGTGACGATCCCGCTGACGCCGGCGCCGAAGGGATCGGTGACGCTCGAAGTCAAGGTCGAAGCGGTCCCGGGCGAGCAGCTCACCGAAAACAACGAAGCCACCTACACCGTCGAATTCGGCTAAATGCCGTGAAGGTCGCCTACCTCGGCCCGGCCGGCACCTTCACCGAAGACGCCCTGCGCCAGGCGGCACCCGAGGGGGAGCTCGACTCGCTGCGGACGGCGACCGTCCACGACGCGATCCTCGCCGTCGAGCGGGGGGAGTCCGAGCGGGCGTTCGTCCCGTTCGAGAACTCGATCGAGGGCTCGGTGCGCAGCACCCTCGACACCCTCGCCTTCGACACCGAGGCGGTGACGATCGTCGGCGAGCACGACTTCCCGGTGCGCGCCCACCTGATCGCGCACGAGGACGTCAGCCTCGACCGGATCGAGGCCGTCCTATCCCATCCCCAGCCACTGGCCCAGTGCGCGCGCTTCCTGCGCGAGACGCTGCCGGGGGTGGAACGGCGGAGCGTCAGCAGCACCGCCGCGGCGGTGCGGATGGTGAGCGAGTCCGAGCGGCCCTGGGCGGCGATCGGCGCGCTCTCGGCGGCCGAGCTCTACGGCTGCACGATTCTCCGCGAGGGGATCGAGGACGAGGCCGACAACGTCACCCGCTTCGTCTGGATAGCCCCGGCGGGTACCGCGATCGACAGCGCCGGGCCGTGGAAGACCTCGCTCGTTTTCTCAGAGCTGGGCGAGGACCACCCGGGGGCCCTTGTCGACGCGCTGCGGGAGTTCTCCGGCCGCGAGGTCAACCTGTCGCGGATCGAGTCGCGCCCGTTGCGCCGTGGCCTCGGCCGCTACATGTTCTTCTGCGACCTCGAGGGCAGTGAGCGGGAGGCGGCGGTCTCGGAGGCGATCGCCGCGCTCCGGACCAAGGCGGAGTCGGTCCGGATCCTCGGCTCCTACCCGACTGCCTAGGGATCCCGCCGACGCGTGCGTAGAATTCCGGCCACGATGGCACGGGTACTGGTGCTCAATGCGACGTATGAGCCGATCAACGTCTGCACCCTGCGCCGCGCCGCCGTGCTCCTCCTCAAGGAGAAGGCCGAGCTGCTCGAGCGGCGCGAGGGCGCGATCCACTCCGAGCACATGGCGATCGACCGGCCCGACGTGATCCGCCTGATCAGCTACGTCCGGGTTCCGCGCGAGGCGCACCGACGCAAGATCACGCGCCGCGCCGTGCTCGCCCGCGACGCATGGACCTGCCAGTACTGCGGCTCGCGCAAGTCCGGCCTCACGGTCGACCACGTCATTCCCCGCAGCCGCGGCGGCAAATCGGTCTGGGAGAACATCGTCGCCGCCTGCGCGAGCTGCAACCGGCGCAAGGGCAATCGCCTCCCGCGCGAGATCCAGATGCACCCTCGCAAGCGCCCCAAGGCGCCGGGGCCGACCGTCTTCATCCAGGTCGCCTCGCCGAGCATCCCGCCTGCCTGGCAGCAGTACCTGCCGGCGGCGGCCTGATGCGCGCCGGGGCCGCGAGGCGGGGGACAGTGGCCATTGCCGCGATCGCGATGCTCGGCGTGGCGATGATCGCGGCGCCGGCCGAGGGGGCGAAGCCGCCGACGGTCGTCAGCGCCGAGTGCCACGGCCACAACTTCAAGCCGGCCCGGATCATCCTTGCCTGCGGCGACGCCGGCCTCTACGTCGAACATCTGACCTGGAAGCACTGGGGACGGAGGGAAGCGAACGGGATCGGGACAGGCGTCGGCAAGACGTGCGAACCGTTCTGCGCCGCCGGCGGGACGAAGAGCGCGAGCATGGAAATTCGGCTCTTCAAGCCCAGGCTCTGCGGGCAGGACGGCCGCGTCCACTTCACCCGCATGCGCTACCGCTGGACGAACGGCTCGCCGATCGAGGGGCAGCCCGACCAGGGCACGATCCCCTCCCCCTGCGACGCGGTCTAGCTCGCGGGCTCCTGCTCGACCAGCTCGTCCTGCTGGACCGGCTCGACCTCGGGCGAGTCCTCCGACGCGACGACCAGGGCGACGGCGCTGACGACGTCGTCCTCCTTCATGTTCATCACTTTCACGCCCTGTGTCGGTCGGCCCATCAGAGAGATTCCGCCGGCTCGGGTGCGCTGGACCATCCCGTTCTGGGAGATGAACAGCAGGTCCTGGTGCTCGCGGACGATCAGGGCGCCCGCGAGGCCGCCCTTCTTCTCGGTCAGCTTGGCGGTGAGGACGCCCTTGGTCCCCCTCCCCTTCACCGGGTATTCGGCGACCGCGGTGCGCTTGCCGTATCCGTTCTCGGTGACGACGAAGAGCTCTGTGTCGTCGCGGGCGACGTCCATCGCGAGGACGCGATTGCCCTTGGCGGAGACGTTCATCCCTTTGACGCCGCTGGTGTCGCGGCCCATCGCTCTCACGGCCTTCTCCGAGAAGCGCGCGGCGTGCCCGGACTTGGAGACGAGGAGGATGTCGTCCTCGCCCGAGGTGAGGCGGACCTGGACGAGCTCGTCCTTGTCACGGATCTTGATCGCGATGATCCCGTCGGCCCGGATCGGGGTGTTGTAGGCCTTGAACTCGGTTTTCTTGACCAGGCCGCCGGCGGTGGCGAAGACGAGGTACCTGTTCTCGGTGAAGTCCCTGGTCGGGATCACCGCCGTGACCTTCTCGCCGTCGCGCAGCGGTAGGACGTTGACGAGGGCCCTGCCTTTCGAGGTCCGCGAGCCCTCCGGCAGCTCGTAGACCTTGAGCCGGTAGACCTTGCCTCGGTTGGTGAAGAAGAGCAGGAAGTCGTGGGTCGAGCAGATGTGCAGATGCTCGATGTAGTCGTCCTCTTTGAGGTCCATGCCCATCACGCCCCGGCCGCCGCGGTTCTGCTGGCGGTAGGTCGCGAGCGGAAGGCGCTTCGCGTACCCCGAGTGGGTGATCGAGATCACCATCTGCTGGTCGGCGATCATGTCCTCGATGTTCATGTCGCCCTCGAAGTGGGTGACTTCGGTCCGCCGCTCGTCGCCGTAGCGCTCGACCACTTCGTCGATCTCTTCGATCAGGATCGCGTCGACCTTGGCGGGGTCGCCGAGGATCTCCCGCAGTTCCCCGATCCTCTCCATCAGGTCTTTGTGCTCATCGCGAACTTTGTCCGACTCCAGAGCCGTCAGGCGGGCGAGTCGCATGTCGAGGATCGCCTGGGCCTGGAGCTCGGTCAGCTCGAATTTCTCCATCAGGCTCTCGCGGGCGCGATCGGTGTCGCTCGAGCCGCGGATCAGTTCGATCACCTCGTCGAGGTTGTCGAGGGCGATCAGCAGCCCCTCGAGGATGTGCGCGCGGGCCTCGGCCCTGCGAAGCTCGAACTGGGTGCGGCGGATCACCACCTCGCGCTGGTGGGAGACGTAGTGCTCGATCAGCTCCTTGAGGCTCAGCGTCCGCGGCACCCCGTCGACGAGGGCGACCATGTTGATGCCGAAGGTCGCCTGCATCGGCGTCCGTTTGTAGAGCTGGTTGAGCACCACCTCGGGCGGGTCGCCGCCGCGCTTCGTCTCGATCACGAGCCGCATCCCGGAGCGGTCGGACTCGTCGCGGAGGTCGGAGATCCCGGTGATTTTCTTCTCGCGGACGAGATCGGCGATCTTCGTGATCAACCCCCCGTCGCCGCCCTTCTTGACCATGAACGGGAGCTCGGTGACGATGATCGCCTCACGGCCGCCTTTCAGAGGCTCGACGTGGGCCCGGGCCCGGATCCGGACCGAGGCGCGCCCGGAGGCGTAGGCGTCGCGGATTCCTTCGGCGCTCATGATGCCGCCGCCCGGGAAATCGGGCCCCTTGACGTGCTCCATCAGGCCGGCGAGCCCGATCTCGGGGTCCGCGACGTAGGCCCGGACCGCGCCGACGACCTCGCGCAGATTGTGCGGCGGGATGTTCGTCGCCATCCCGACGGCGATCCCCGAGGCGCCATTGACAAGGAGGTTGGGGAACCGCGCCGGGAGAACGTCGGGTTCCTGCTGGCGTTCGTCGAAGTTGGGGCTGAAGTCGACCGTGTCCGAATCGATGTCGCGGAGCAGCTCGGTCGAGAGCCGCGCGAGCCGGGCCTCGGTGTAGCGCATCGCGGCCGGGGGGTCGTCGTCGATCGATCCGAAGTTCCCCTGGCCGTCGACGAGCGGGTAGCGCAGCGAGAAGTCCTGCGCCATCCGGGCCAGCGTGTCGTAGATCGCCGAGTCCCCGTGGGGGTGATATTTCCCCATCACCTCGCCGACGATCGTCGCCGACTTGCGGTAAGGCCGGCCCGGCTGCAGGCCGAGGTCGTGCATTCCGAATAGGACGCGGCGGTGGACAGGCTTCAGCCCGTCGCGGACGTCGGGCAGCGCCCGTCCGACGATCACGCTCATCGCGTAATCGAGGTAGGAGGAGCGCATCTCGTTGGTGAGATCGCGCTCCTCGATGCGGCCGGTCAGCGCCTCGAGGCCTCCGCCCTCCATCTAGCTCGCCCGCTCAGACATCGAGGAACTTGACCTCCTTGGCGTGCCGCTCGATGAAGTCCTTTCGCGGCTCGACCTTGTCGCCCATCAGATCGGTGAAGATCCGCTCTGCGAGGGCTGCATCGTCGACCCTGACCCGCTCGAGCATCCGGCTCGCCGGGTCCATGGTCGTCTCCCGCAGCTGATCGGCGTTCATCTCCCCCAGGCCCTTGAACCGCTGCGGTTTGAGGCCGCCGCGAGCGAGCTCGAGGACCTCGGCGCGCAACTTCTCGAAGCTTGCGGCGTCCCGGCTTTTCTCGGCGAGGGAGATCTCGAACGGCGGCACGCCGACCTGCTTGAGCAACTCGGCGTGCGACTCGACCAGGCGCCGGTAGTCGCTCGAGTTGAAGAGCTCGTCGCTGAGCTCGAGCGTCCGGGCGAGGCCGTCGCCGCGGTTCACCGCGCGGACCCTGATCCCGGTCTCGGTTTCCGTCAGCACCTCGGTGTCGAAAACCCCGCGGTCGGCCCCCTTGGCGGCGAGCAGTTTCCTCACACCGGCCAGCGTCGCTGCGCCGCCGTCAAGGATCCCGGACTCGGTCAGGAAGCGAACCGCGTCGTGGCCGAACTCCGCCTGCAGGGAATCCGACCAGCCCTCGTGCTCCTTGAGGCGACGGTTGAACCGCTGCCAGCGGGAGGCGGTCAGCTTGTGCGACTGCCTGTCGCCATCGGTGAGGCCGAGGTGCTCGAGTTTGTCCCGGAGGAGGATCTCTTCGAGTTCGGACTCGCGCTCGACGTATATCTCCTGTTTGCCGTTTCTGACCATGTAGAGCGGCGGCTTCGCGATGTAGACGTAGCCGGCCTCGATCAGCTCCCGCATCTCGCGGTAGAGGAAGGTGAGGATCAGCGTGCGGATGTGGGCGCCGTCGACATCGGCGTCGGTCATCAGGACGACTTTGTGGTACCTGGCGTCGTCGATGCTGAACTCCTCGCGGACGCCGGTCCCGATCGCGGTGATCAGGGCCTGGATCTCCTGGTTGGAGAGGACCTTGTCGATCCGCGCCTTCTCGACGTTGATGATCTTGCCGCGCAGCGGCAGGACCGCCTGGGTGTTTCGGTCGCGACCCTGCTTCGCCGAGCCGCCGGCCGAGTCGCCCTCGACTATGAAGAGCTCGGCCAGGGCCGGGTCCCGCACGGTGCAGTCCGAGAGCTTGCCGGGGAGTGTCGAGTTCTCGAGCGCCGACTTGCGCCGGGTCAGGTCGCGGGCTTTGCGCGCCGCGTGGCGGGCGCGGGCGGCGTCGACGGCCTTGCCGACGATCCGTCGCGCCTCACCCGGGTTCTCCTCGAAGAACTCCCCGAGTTTGCGGTTGACCGCCTCTTTGACCAGGCCCTCGACCGGAGGGTTCCCGAGTTTGGTCTTCGTCTGGCCCTCGAACTGGGGGTCCTGGAGCTTGACCGAGATCACGGCTGTCAGGCCCTCGCGGACGTCGTCGCCGGTGAGGTTCTCGTCTTTCTCTTTCAGCAGCCCTTTGCCGCGTGCGTAGGCGTTCAGTGTCCGCGTCAGCGCCGACCGGAAGCCCGAGAGATGGGAGCCGCCCTCGTGCGTGTTGATGTTGTTGGCGAAGCTGAAGACCGATTCCTGGTAGGAGGAGTTCCACTGCATCGCGACCTCGACCTGGCCGTCGTCGTTCCCGCTCTCGAAATAGACGGTCTTGCGGTGGAGGGCGTCCTTGTTCTCGTTGAGGTGGGCTACGAAGTCGATCAGGCCGCCTTCGTAGTGGAAGGTGTCGCGCTGCCCGGCGCCGCGCTCGTCGACCAGATCGATCTTCAGCCCCCGGGTGAGGAACGCGGTCTCGCGCAGACGCTCGGCGAGGGTCGCATAGTCGAACTCGAGCTCGTCGAAGATCTCGCTGTCGGGCTGGAAGGTGATCAGGGTTCCGGTCGCCTGGGTCGCCTTGCCCTCGGTCAGCGCGTCCTGGGGGCGGCCGCGCTCGTAGTCCTGGGTCCAGACATGGCCGTCGCGGCTGATCTCCAGGTGCAGGGTCTCCGAGAGTGCGTTGACGACCGAGACGCCGACGCCGTGCAGGCCGCCGGAGACTTTGTAGCCGCCGCCGTCGCCGAACTTGCCGCCGGCATGCAGCGTCGTCAACACGACCTCGGCCGCCGGCCGTTTCTCTTTCTTCAGTTCTTCGACCGGGATCCCGCGCCCGTCGTCGCGCACAGTGCAGCTGTCATCGGGGTGAAGGACGACGCTGACTTCGCTGCAGTGCCCCGCGAGCGCCTCGTCCACGGAGTTGTCGACGACCTCGTAGACGAGGTGGTGAAGGCCGCGCGGGCCGGTCGAACCGATGTACATCCCGGGCCGCTTGCGGACCGCTTCCAGCCCCTCGAGGACGGTGATGTCCTTGGCCCCGTAGGAGTCCGAGGAGCCCTTCTTGGATTTCGGCAATTGATCCTCTCTGATTCAGAAAAGCCCCAACCGGACGACGTCCTTGCCGTGCTCGGTCGGGGCCGCAATGCAAGTTGACATAAGGATACCAGTTCGAGCCCCCAGAAGATCGGTCGGTCCCGGCGAAAAACCCTGCAAAACACGGATAAAGTGTGACTAAGGGCGGACAGGATCCGAACGGAACCGCAAACGCTCCGGAACCTGCTCGCCGAGGCGCTCTCGGAGGCGGCCGATGAGCTCCTCCTGCATCAGGTCGAGCTCCTCCGCCCAGACCGGGTCGGCGCAGGCGACGACCACGGTTCCGCCCCGCTCGGAGACCGGCTGTGCGACCGCCGAGATCCGCTCCCCCACGCTCGCCGCCCAGACTCCCTGGACCGCCGCCAGGCGCGTCTTCGGCGCCGCCTGCCCGAGCGCGGAGCGCAGCGCGACACCGGCGGGTCTCGGGGCTCGACGGCGGGGCATCCCGCTCACGCCGCCTCGCCGACCTGATCGCCCGCGGCGCCGATCGGCATCCTGATGGCGTTCCCGCGCAGCCCCATCGGCACCGACTCCTCCGTCGCCGCCGTGATCACGACCTGTCCGGGGCCGTCGAGGAGATCGACCAGCCTGCCGCGGCGATCGGCGTCGAGCTCGCTCATCACGTCGTCGAGGAGGAGCAGCGGGGTCACCCGGCGCGCCTCGGCGAGCGCCCCCCGCTCGGCAAACAGGAGGGCGAGGAGGGCGCTCCGCTGTTGACCCTGGGAGCCGAACCGGCGCAGAGCGCGGCCGGCGTTCGAGATCTTGACCTCGTCGAGGTGCGGGCCCCACGAGGAGCGGCCGAGGCGCAGGTCCGCCTCGCGCCGCTCGAGCAGGCCGGCGCGGACCTCCTCGCCGGTCCCGGGAGAGCGCGGCGCGTACTCGAGCCGTGACTCGCCCTCGAGGCCGAGCTCGGCGGCGGTGGCGGCGAACCGGGGCGCGAGGTCGGCCGCGGCGTCGGCGCGGGCGTCGGCGAGGGCCGCGGCGGCGTCCGCGAAGGTCCCGTCCCAGACATCGAGATCGCCGCCTCCGGCAAGCCCGCGGGCGAGAAGGGCGTTGCGCTGGGCGAGGGCCTGGCCGAAGCGCATCCGCAGCTCCGCTCGCGACGGCCAGCGGGCGGCGACGAAGCGGTCGATATGAGCCCGTCGCTCGGCCGGCGGGCCCTTGACGAGGGCGAGCCTGTCGGGCGAGAAGACGGCGACCGGTGGCCGGTGGCGGGCCGCCGTCGAGGCGTCGGCCGGGCTGCCATCGAGGAGGTGGCGCCTCCCATCGGCGCGGCTCACCGACGCCAGCAGCCGGTGCTCGGCGCCACCGTCGTCGCGAACGGCCGCCTCGGCGCGGGCGAGCTGGCCGCTGAACGGGATCAGGTCACGCCGGTCCGAGGTCCGGAACGAGCGACCGGTCAGAGCGAAATAGAGGGCCTCGAGGAGGTTCGTCTTCCCCGCCCCGTTGGGCCCGATCAGGCTCGCCACGCCGGGCCCCAGCTCCACCCGCACGCCGCTCAGGCTGCGTGACGGGTCGGCTTCGACGACGGTGACGAGCACCGGGACGCCGCTCAGACGTTGAGGCGGATAGGCATCACCAGGTAGCGGAAGTCCTCGTTGTCGACCGGCTGCAGGAGGCCGGGCCGCAGCGGCGAGATCAGCCGCAACATCACCTCGTCCCCGTCGACGCTGTCGATCCCGTCCTTGAGGAACTCGGGGTTGAAGCCGATCTCGAGCGGCTCGCCATCGAAGGCGGCCGGGATCGTCTCCTCGGCGTCGCCGACGTCTGGCGTCGAGGCGGAGACCTTCAGCTCGCCCTCGTTGAAGGAGAGCCGCAGCGGCGCGTTGCGCTGGGCGAGCTGGCTGACCCGCCGGGCGACCGCGAGGAATTCGGATCGGTTCAACCTGACGTCGTGCTCGTAGGACTCCGGCAGGAGTTGTCGAAAGTTGGGGAATTGGCCGTCGATCAACCTCGTGTTGAGGAGGACGCCCCCGGCCTGGAAAAGCGCCTGGTTGGGGAGCAGGTTGACCTTCACCTCCTCGACCTCGTCGGCGGCGGCGATCCGGCCCAGCTCGCGCAGGGCCCGCGCCGGAATGTTCGCCTCGAGCTCACCGCCGATCCCGCCCTCGAGCGGCGTCCGCTTGACCGCGAGCCGGTAGGAGTCGGTCGCGACCATCGTCATCTCCTCACCGACGGCGCTGACCAGGACGCCGGTGAGGACGGGGCGCATGTCGTCCTGCGACGCCGCCGGCGCGACGAGGTCGACGGTTTCCGCCAGCGCCTTGCCGGGAATCGTCAGCGGCTCGCCCTCGGCCGCCGGAACCTTCGGGAAGTCCTCAGCCGGAAGGGTGCGGACGTGAAAGCGCGAGCCGCCGCAGCGAATCTCGACGTCCCGCTCGGCCTCGCGCAGCTCGATCTCGACCTTGTCGTCGGCGAGCGAGCGCACGAGATCGGCGAGCAGCCGGCCGGGAAGGAGGACCGAGCCCGATCCCTCGACGACCGCCTCGAGCTCGGTGCGGAGGCCGAGCTCCCCGTCGGTCGCGCTCAGAGCGACCGAGCCCTCCGCGGTCGTCAGCAGGATCCCGGACAGAGCCTGCGTCGCGGCGCGGGTCGAGACCGCTCGGGAGACGGTGGAGAGCTTGGAGGCGAGCTCCTCGCGTGGGGTGGTGAGCTTCAAAGACAAACTTCCTATCGAATCATCGAGTTGATTTAGTGCCTGTGGAAACTGGCGGAGGGGCATCCAATCCCCGCCGTGGTGGGGCTTCCGGGTTGTGGGTGGAATTGTGGGGAGGCATTGATTCTTACAGCGGCGTCGGCCGTCAGCCGTGGGGATCGGAAGGGTTGTGGATCGTCTCACGCAGGGTGTTGACGCGGTCTTGCAGCTCCTCGTCCTGCCCGATCGCTGCCTCCGCCCGCCGCACCGAGTTGAGGACGGTCGAGTGGTCCCGACCGCCGAAGTGCTGACCGATCTCGGGCAGTGAGAGCGCGGTGCGCTCGCGGGTGAGGAGGATCGCGACGTGGCGGGCACGGACCGGGCCCGCCGCCCGCGAGGGCCCGATCAGATCGGCGGTCGAGATGCCGAACGACGAGGCGACCGCGGCCTGGATCTCATCGACCGGGTCGAGCGCCCCGGCCCGTCTCGTCCTCGGGACGACCTGAGCCACGAGCTCGGGGCTGAGCGGTTCGTCGGTGATCGAGGAGTGGGCGATGACCTTGGTCAGAGCCCCGCGCAGGCGGCGGACATTGGTGTCGATCCTGCCTGCCAGCTCGGCGAGGGCGTCGCGGCTCGCCGTCTCGAGGCCGGCCTCGCGCGCCAACCGCCGCAGCACCGTCAACCGCGTCGCGAGGTCGGGATGGTCGACCGGGACGGTGAGACCCCACTCGAAGCGGTCGCGGAGGCGCTCGGCGAGGGTCGAGAGCTCGCTCGGGAGGCGGTCCGCCGAGAGGACCAGCTGGCTGCCGCCCTCATACAGGGCATTGAAGGTGTGGAAGAACTCCTCCTCCGTCGCGTGCTTGCCCTCGAGGAACTGGACATCGTCGACGAGCAGCACGTCGAGGTCGCGGTGGCGCTCCTTGAAGCGCTCGGCGCCGCTGCTGCGCAGCGCCGCGACGAACTCGTTCGTGAAGCGCTCGGCGGTCGTGTAGCGGACCTCCAGGTCAGGCGCGTGGGTCCGCAGGTAGTTGGCGATCGCGACCAGGAGGTGGGTCTTGCCGAGGCCGGGGGGGCCGTGGAGGAACAGCGGGTTGTAGGCCTCCGAGGGCGCCTCCGCGACGGCCAGCGCGGCCGCATGCGCCAGGCGGTTGCCCTCGCCGATCACGAAGCGGTCGAAGCTGTACTGAGGATTGAGCTCGGAATCACGGGCATCACCGCCGCCCTGCTCCACCGCCCCGAAGCTGACCTCGTCGAAGGCCGCCCCGGCGCCCGCCAGCCCATCGCGGATCAGCGACGAGTAGCGGCGCTCGACCCAGGCCCGGATCCCCTCGGGGGCGCCCAGGTGAAGGGTCCTGCCCCGCGCGCCGACGACCCGGATCGGCTCCAGCCAGAGCCGGAACGTCGAATCCGGGACCGATGCGCGAAGCCGTGACTGGACCTCTGCCCAGAGAGCGTCGAGGCCCTGTTGATAGTCGTCATCGCGCACCCCGCGCCGACCATAGCGACGGGTTGCGGGCACGATTCCGGCCGCCTCGCAAATGCCGAGAAATCCTTCGGGCAACCGCTCGGGCCGCGTCCGTATACTGCGACGCCCAATGAAGCGGACCTACCAGCCGAAGAAGCGCAAGCGGGCGAAGACGCACGGGTTCCGGGCGCGGATGCGCACCCGCGGGGGCCGGGCGATCCTCAAGCGCCGGCGCCGCAAAGGCCGGAAGCGCCTCACCCCCTAGCGATGCCGAAGCGACGCCGCCTCTCGCGCAGCGGCGAGTTCGACCGCGTATACCGCGATGGCTCATCTCACGCCACCCGGTACCTCGTGCTCTACAGCTTTCCCCGTCGCGGCGAGGGGGATGAGGTCGAGATCCGGCTCGGCGTCTCGGCGAGCCGCAAGGTCGGCGACGCGGTCGAGCGGAACCGGGTCAAGAGGGTGCTGCGCGAGGCGTTCTGGGAGAGCGCCGAGGGTCTCCCAGACGGGCACGACTTCGTCCTCGTCGCCCGCCCTGAAATCGGTGGGCTGATCGAGAAGGAGGGCCTCGCCGGCGCCCGGGCGAGCCTGGATGAGGCCCTGAGCGAGGCCGGGATCCGATCGGAGCGTTCCACGTGAAACGCTTGCTCCTGGCGCTGATCGGCGCCTACAGCCGCTGGATCTCGCCCGGATCTCCCTCGCCGCTGCAAATACGAGCCGACCTGCTCCGCCTACGCGGCCGAGTCGATCCGCCGCTTCGGCGCGGCGCGGGGGATGCTGCTGGCCACCTGGCGTCTGCTTCGTTGCAACCCCTTCAGCCACGGTGGATTCGACCCGGTGCCGCGGCATTTCACCCTCAGGGTCGGTCCCGTCGACCCCGCCGCCCACCACGGTGAGGCGCACTCGTGATCCCGCTCGCGGACATCCTCCAACCCCTCGAGAGCGTCGCCGAATCGATCCTCAACTTCTTCCACGACAACGCCGGCCTCAGCTGGGGGACCTCGATCATCGCCCTCACGGTCTGCGTCCGCGCCGTCCTGATCCCGCTGACCTACAAACAGATCAAAGGAATGCGCGCGCTGCAGGCCCTGCAGCCTCAGATCAAAGCGATCCAGGAGAAATACAAAAACGATCGCCAGCGCCAGCAGCAGGAGATGATGCGCTTCTACCAGGAGAACAAAATCAACCCGCTGGCCTCCTGCCTGCCCCTTCTCCTGCAGCTTCCGATCTTCTTTGCCCTGTTCCGCACCCTGCGCGGCGACAACTTCCAGGAAGACGTCGAAAAGGCGGGCGGCGCCGGCTGGTTCTTCATCACGAGCGTGATCGAAAAGCCGCACGGTGCCGAACTGATCGTGCTGATGGTGCTCTTCGCGGGCTCGATGGCGCTCTCGACCTACATCACGATGCGCTCCTCGCCGACCGCCGCGGGCGCCCAGCAGTACGTGATGCTGGGCGCGTTCGCGCTGGTCGGCCTCTTCTTCGTCCCCGCCGTCCCCGCCGGCCTCAGCCTCTACTGGATAACGACCAACTTCTGGACCGTCGGCCAGTCCTACGTCGCGGCGAAATTGATCCCTGCCCCCGCTGTCCTCACCCCGGAAGAGGTTGCCGCGGCCAAACCCCCTCCTCCGCCACCGAAGAAGAAGAAGCGGCGGCGGTAGGGGGCGGGGTTTGGTCGCCCTCGCCCGGACAAGTGCCGGTCTAATCAGACCGGCACTTTGAGTATCCGCCCGTTCGAGAACGACCAACCCCGCCTTCCATCGGCGGCGGAGATACGCGCACCTCGCGGCGGAGTTTGCACTCCGCTCAGGCGATCATGCGGTCGGGTGGATAGGGTGAGATTCGTGAACGAGTCGAGTGAGGAGAGGGCCTGGCCGGAGGAGCCGGCGGAGAGGGTCCGCGAGCTGGTCGAGGGCGTCCTCGACGAGCTCGACCTCGAGGGAGAGGTGGAGGTCGAGGAGGACGACAACGCGATCGAGGCGGTCGTCGTCGGCGACGACGACTACGGATTGCTGATCGGCCGCCGCGGCCAGACGATCGACGCCCTGCAGCTGCTCTGCCACCAGGCCGCGTTCCGCGGGATGCGGGAGCGCAAGCGGGTCCTGCTCGATGCCGCCGGCTATCGGGACCGCCGCCGCGAGGTCCTCACCGCCCGCGCCGCCCGCGCCGCCGAGCAGGCGCTGAGCGCCAACCGGATCGTCGAGATGGACCCGATGAGCGCTCAGGAGCGCCGTGTAGTCCACGAGTTCCTCCGGGACCGCGCCGGGGTCGAGACCTACAGCGAAGGCGACGAGCCGCACCGCTGCGTGGTCGTCGCGCCGCTTGTCTCAGAGTGAGCGCGGAGCGAGCAAGCGCCAATCTCAGCCCCGACGAGCGCGCCGCGCTT
Source organism: uncultured Solirubrobacterales bacterium (assembly GCA_963737575.1). Classification (GTDB taxonomy): domain Bacteria; phylum Actinomycetota; class Thermoleophilia; order Solirubrobacterales; family 70-9; genus VRUE01. Next base: position 185,280 of record CAVTTJ010000007.1, on the reverse strand, counting down.
GAGCCGCGTCCTCGAGCTATTGGCCGCCGAGCGCGCCTCGGTCAGCTCGGTGGTCGACCCCGAGCAGGCCTGGAAGGTCCACGTCGCCGACAGCTTCTCCGGCCTCGAGGTCGCCGGCCTGCGGGACGCCCGGCGGATCGTCGATGTCGGCGCCGGCGCCGGCTTCCCCGGCCTGCCGCTCGCCGTGGCGCTGCCTGACTCCCGCGTCGACCTGATCGAGTCGGTCGGGCGCAAGTGCGAGTTCATCGAGAGGGCGATCGCCGCGGCCGGAATCGCCAACGCCCGGGCCCTCAATGCGCGTTCGGAGGAGTGGGCGGCGGCCGCGGGGGAGGGCAGGGAGGCATACGACGCGGTCACCGCCCGCGCCGTCGGCCGGCTCTCGACCCTCGCCGAGCTGGCTTCGCCGCTGCTCAGCGACGGAGGCGTGCTGGTCGCCTGGAAGGGACGGCGCGACGAGGAGGAGGAGCGGCAGGCCGAAAACGCCGCCCCTGGCCTCGCGATGCGGCCCGATGGGGTGCTCGACGTCGGCCCCTACGCCGGCAGCCGAAACCGCCACCTCCACGTCTTCCGCAAGTCGGGCCCGACGCCCGACGATCTTCCGCGCCGTCCGGGAATCGCGAAGAAGCGCCCCCGCGGTTGAGGGCCGGCGGCAACTAACCTGCGCGCCGATGGGCCTGGTTCACGCAGTCGCCAACCAGAAGGGCGGGGTCGGGAAGACGACGACCGCCGTCAACCTCGCCGCCTGCATCGCGAAGGGCGGCGCCCAGACCCTGCTCGCCGATCTCGATCCGCAGTGCAATGCGACGACCGCATTGGGCGGAGCCCACGATCTGCACCCGTCCTCCTATGACTGCCTGATCGGCGACGTCTCCGTCGCCGAGGCGGCCCGCCCCGCCGGCCCCGACAACCTCTGGCTGGTCCCCGCCGGCCCCGACCTCGCCGGCGCCTCGGTCGAGCTACCGCGCCTGGAGGGCTCCGAGACGCGACTGCGGGAACGGCTGGGCCCGGTTCGCGAGCGGTTCGCGTTCACGATGCTCGACTGCCCGCCCTCGCTCGGGCCGGTCAGCGTCAACGCGCTCGTAGCCGCCGACAGGGTGATCGTCCCGGTCCAGGCCGAGTACCTGGCGCTCGAGGGTCTGGTCCAGTTCCTTGACACGGTGGGGATGATCCGGCGTGAGCTCAACCCCGCACTGAATGTGTCGGGTCTGTTGATCACTATGCATGACGAGCGCACGCGGCTCGCCCACGATGTCGAGCGGGAGCTGCGCGACCACTTTCCGGAAATGGTCTTCGACACGGTCATACCGCGCAGCGTCAGGGTCGCCGAGGCTCCCAGCTACGGGCTGCCGGTAACCGAGCATGCTCCGTCCTCGCGCGGCTCGGAGGCCTACCGCGCCCTGGCCGAGGAGGTGTCGGCGCGTGGCTAGCCCAGGGATCGGCCGCGGGCTCGCCGCGATCCTGCCGGAGGCCTCCGGCGAGGACGTCGGCGATCTGCGAGAGCTGCGGACCGATCTGATCAAGCCCAACCCGAACCAGCCGCGCAAGCGGTTCGACGCCGAGTCGCTCAGCGGCCTCGCCTCCTCGATCGAGGCCAGCGGCGTCGTCCAGCCCCTCCTGGTCCGGCCGCTGCACGACGGGAGCTACGAGCTGATCGCGGGCGAGCGGCGCTGGCGCGCGGCCCAGCAGGCCGGCCTCGAGAAGGTGCCGGCGATCGTCCGCGAGTCCGAGCGGGCCGAGCGCCTCCAGGTGGCGCTGATCGAGAACGTCGTCCGCGAGGACCTCAACCCGATCGACGAGGCCCGGGCCTGCGCGGCCCTCGTCGACGATCTCGGCCTCTCGAAGGAGGAGCTGGCGAAACGGATCGGCCGCAGCAGGCCCGCGGTCTCGAACCTGATCCGGCTGCTCGAGCTTCCCGACGACGCGTTGGCGATGCTCGAGTCGGGCGAGCTCACCGAGGGCCACGGCCGGGCCCTGCTCGGGATCCGTGGCAACGATGCGCGCCGCCGCCTCGCCCGCGACGCGGCAAAGGGGGGCTGGTCGGTCCGTGAGACCGAGAACAGGGTCAAGCTGGCCAGCCAGCCAAATCGCCGGCCGCGTCCCGAGCCGCTCGATGCCGAGCGCCAGGCGGCCCTCCGCGAGGTGGGTGACGAGCTCGAGTCGAGCATCGGCCACGAGGTCCGCCTGCGGCCTCGGGGAGAGGAGATCGTCGTCGAGATCCACCTCTCCGACCTCTCCGAGACGATCGAGCTGGCCCGCCGTCTGGGCAAGCGAAAGGGCTGAGCCGGCCACGCCGGAGAGCGCCGAGCGGCCGCTATCATCGCCCTGTTCTCGCGGGCGATTAGCTCAGTCGGTTAGAGCGCGTCTCTGATAAGGACGAGGTCCCTGGTTCGAATCCAGGATCGCCCACTGCGCAGACGCCGCGCCGCGCCCGCCTTTCCGCCAAGCGGGTTCAGGCGCGGACTTATAATGGGCGGCCAGCCAGCGTGGGAGCGAGTTTGTGCAACAGATGCAGATCTACGGCGTCAGCTTCGACATGGTCGGCAAGCAGCCGATCGTGTTGCTGAAGACCGTCGACGGGAACAGGTTCCTGCCGATCTGGATCGGGCACCCGGAGGCGGCGGCGATCCTGATGAAGCTGCAGGGCGCCTCGACTCCGCGGCCGATGACCCACGACCTACTGTCCGATGTCCTCGAGCAACTCGACGCGAAGTGCGAGCGCGTCTCGGTCACCGAACTGCGCGACAACACCTTCTACGCGTCGATCACGGTCTCGATCGACGGCACCGAGCTCGAGATCGATTCCCGCCCCTCCGACGCCCTCGCCCTCGCGGTCAGGGTCTCGGCCCCGATCTTCGCCGCCGAGGACGTGATCGAGGAGTCGGCGATCGAGTTCGAGCACGAGGTCGAGGACACCGAGGAGGTCGTCGACAAGTTCAAGGAGTTCCTCGACGAGGTCTCCCCGGACGACTTCGCCCAGGGTAATTCATAAAACGGCGCCTCCTCTGCTCTCGCTCGGGCCAGAAGAAGAAACAGATATGGACTGGCCCTCGCTCCCGCGTCCGGGGGCGCCTCAGGCTTTTGTAATGGCTGGGGAGGCGAGGCCCAATATACGGTCGACGAGCTCCTCGAACGAGATCCCTGCGGCCTCGGCCGCCTGGGGGAGGAGGCTGGTGTCGGTGAGGCCCGGGATCGCGTTGACCTCGAGCACCTGCGGCCCGTCCTCACCGAGGATCAGGTCGACGCGGGAGAAGCCGGCGCATCCGAGCGCCTTGTAGGCGGCCAGCGAGGCCGAGGTCACGGCAGCCTCCTCGGCCGCGGTCAGCTCGGCCGGGCAGACGAAGTTGGTGCGGCCGATCTCGTAGCGCGCCTCGAAGTCGTAGCGGTCGCCCTGCGCCGGAATCGCCTCGACGATCGGCAGCGGCTCGCCGCCGAGGACGCTGACCGCGAGCTCGCGCCCGTCGACGAAGCGCTCGAGGACGACCCGGTCGTCGTAGCTGAAGGCCGAGATCAGCGCCTCGGGGACCTCGGCCAGGCTCGCGGCGAACCTGACGCCGAGCGACGACCCGCCGCGGCTTGGCTTGATGACGAGCGGATATCCGAGCCGGTCCTCGAGATGATCGAGCGCGTCCGCCGCCCCGAGTTCCTGAAACGCCGTTTCGTTGAACGCGAGCCAGTCCGGCGTCGGGACGCCGGCGGCGCGCATCTCATGCTTGGCGAGTGCCTTGTCCATGCAGCGGGCGCACGCCGCGACGCCGGGCCCGGTGAACGAGATGCCGAGGATCTCGAGCAGCTCCTGGACCGTTCCGTCCTCGCCCCCCGGTCCGTGCATCGCGACGAACGCCACGTCGGGCTCGTGGCCGATCAGTTCACCGACGAGCTCGACCCCTGCGTCGATTGCGACGACCTCGTGGCCGAGCCGGGCGAGGGCGTCCTCGACCCGGGCGCCCGAGCGCAACGAGACGCCGCGCTCGAGCGAGCGACCGCCCTTCAGGACGGCGACCTTCACGCCGACTCCTCGTTCGGGAAGGGAATTACGTCGCCACCTTCGTCGTCGGCGGCTGAGGGCTGGGAAGAATCAATTCCGCCCATGTCCTCCGCTACGCGTCCGGGCATGGGCGGGTGTTCTCGCGTCAGAGTGGAGTAGAGGTCGACCTGTTGGGCGATCACATTGCCGATCCGCCGCACGCCCTCCTCGATCTCGGCGTCGTCGGAGCCGGAGAAGTTGAGTCGCATCGAGCCGCGGCCGCGTCCGTCGACGTAGGCGGCCTGGCCGGGGACGAAAGCGACGTCCTCGCGCAGCGCCTTCGCCAGCAGGTCGCCGGTGTCGATGAAGTCGGGCAGGGTCGCCCAGATGAAGAGGCCGCCTTCTGGATTGGTCCAGGTCGCCTCGGCCGGGAAGTGGTCGCGCAGCGCGCCCATCATCGTGTCGCGCCGGCCGCGATAGATCTCGACCAGGCTCTCGATGTACTCCCGCCACCGGCCTTCGGCGAAGTACTCGCGGACGAAGAACTGGGTCAGGGACGAGGTGCAGAGGTCGGCCGCCTGCTTGCCGAGGACGATCTTCTCCATCACCGGGGGCGGAGCGACGGCCCACCCGAGCCGGATGCCGGGGGAGAGGATCTTCGAGAAGGTCCCGACGTAGATGACGTAGTCACCGCCGTCGAGCTGGTACAGGGGCGGCAGCGGATCGCCGCCGAAGCGCAGCAGGCCGTAGGGGTTGTCCTCGACGACGAGCATCTCGCGGGAGCGCGCGAGCTCGACCAGGCGCTGCCGCCGCGGCAGGGACATCGTCACCCCGGCCGGATTCTGAAAGGTCGGCACCGAGTAGACGAATTTCGGCGGGCGGCCCTCCTTATCCAGGCGCTCGAGGGCGGCTTCGAGCTCGTCGATCCTCATCCCGTCGTGGTCGCACTCGATCTGGACCACGTCGGCCTCGTAGCTGCAGAAGACCGGGATCGCCCCAGGGTAGGACGGGGCCTCGCAGATGACGACGTCGCCGGGGTCGACCAGCGTCTTCGCGACCAGGTCGATCGCCTGCTGGCCACCGGTGGTGACGATCACGTCCTCGTGGTCGGGGAGCATCCCCTCCGCCCCCATCACCTGGACGATGCAATCGACCGTCTCCTCGAAGCCCTCGGTCGGGCCGTACTGGAGGGCCTCGGCGGTCGCGGCTCTGCGCGATCCGGGTCATGTCCGCGGCGAAGGTCGCGGGCGGGAACGTCGACGTGTCGGGCAGCCCGCCGGCCAGCGAGATCACCTCGGGGCGGGCGGTGATCGCCATCAGGTCCCGCATCGCAGAGGACCGCATCATGCTCGTCCGCTCCGCAAACAGCCCGGCGTAGCGCTCGAGGTCCCGGGTCAGGGTGTGCGCGCGCCGCCGGTTGGGGGTTTCGGACATCGATGAAGTGTAGGTTTTTCGCATGAGCTTTCTTGAGGGGGCCGGCCTCGAGCTTGGCATCGGCATCGCGATCGGGATGCTCGCCGGGACGACCGGCACCCACGGCTCGGCGCGCGGGCGGATGACGCTGCTGGCCGCAGTGATCGGCTTCGTCATCGGGTATCTGCTCGCCGGGCACGCCGACCTCGACAACTTTCTCGGCGCTGTGTTCTGCCTCGCCGGTGCGGCCTTCGGCTGCATCGTCGTCAGCGACATCGTCTTCGGCGCCGGCAGGCGCGAGGGGGGAGGAGGCGCCGCGCTCGGGTTCCTCGTCTCGCTCGCGGCGATCGTCGTCGCCCTCGCCGCGCTGCTGATCCCCGACATCACCCTCCTCGTGATCGTCGCCCTCGCCTGGCTCGGGATCGCCCGCCACCGCCGCGCCCGGCGCAAACACGAGGGTCTGCGCGTCTTGAAGTAATACGCGCCGCCTCCTCTGCTCTCGCTCGGGCCAGGGGAAACAGATATGGACTGGCCCTCGCTCCCGCGTCCGGGGACTGCGCGGCCAGACTCGGGGGAGGCGGCGTTGTATTCCATCCGAGCTCGGCGCGGCAGTCCCCGGTCGTCGCTAGTCATCATTGGGCTCGGGATGACGCATGGGCGATAAGAAGCTGGTCCTCACCTACGTCGACTCGCTCCGGACCGACATGCTGGAACGGACGATCGAGGAAGGCAACGCGCCGACCTTCGAGGCACTCCTCGAACGCGGCAAGCTGGTTCCCGACTGCGTCTCGAGCTTCCCCTCGGTGACCCCGGTCGCCTGTGCGGAGATGGTGACCGGCGTCGCGGCCGACCGCCACTGGATCAGCGGCATGAACTGGTACCACCGGCTCGAGCGTCGCTACGTCGAGTACGGGTCCTCGCTCGAGGCGACCCGCGCGGCCGGCGTCTTCCGCGCCCTCTACGACCTCGTCTACAACATGAACCTCGCCCACCTCAGCCCCGATGCGCCGACCCTTTTCGAGCGCCTCGACGACGCCGGCGCCCGCACCGCGTGCACGCCGTTCCTGATCTACCGTGGCCGCCATCGCCACCAGGTCTCGCTCGAGGGGCTGATGAAACGTGCGGTCGTCGACGCCGGCCTGCTCAAATTCCACCACCACACCTGGGGCCCGGGCGACCTCTTCTACGGCGACCTCTACGCGAGCCGCGACGTCCCCTGCAAATCGACCTCGATACCGGGCAACCGCGATAGCTACGCCGCCTGTTGCGCCGCCGAGCTCGCCCGCGATGATGGCTTCGACTTCCTCCTCCTCTCGCTCCCCGACAACGACAACCACTCCCATCGCCACGGGCCGGAGGCGAGCGTCGACTCGATCGCAAGGGCGGACGAGTGCTTCGCGATGCTGGTCGAGGCGGCCGGCGGGCTCGACCGGTTCCTCGAGGACCACGCCCTGATTCTCGTCGCCGACCACTCCCACTCCGAGGTCGACCGGGGACTACCGCTGGCCGACCTTCTCGGCCAGGAGTGGTCGGTGCTGAAGCCCTCCGAGGACCGGCCCGAGCAGGCCCAGCTCGCGGTCAGCCCGACCGGACGGGCGGCCCATATCTACCTCCTGCCCGCCGACGGCGACACGGCCGACCACCGCGAGGTCGCGGACTCGCTGGCGGCGACCGAAGGGATCGACCTCGTCTGCCGGCTCGAGCTCGGCGACGGCACCCCGCTGCCGCGGCCGGAGGCCGGCGGCCCGTCGGGCGAGGAGGTCTGGGCCGTAGTCGAGCGCGACGGCAGCCGTCTGCGTTTCCGCCCAGGCGGCGCCGTCGCCGACCTGCGAGGAGGTGAGTGGGAGCTGGAGGGCGACCTCGATGCCGTCGCCGCCGAGCTCGCCGGCGGGCGGCTCCGGAGCGAGCTCTACCCGGACCCGCTGGCCCGCGTCCACGCGGCGCTGACCGCGCCCCACGCCGGCGACATGATCGTCTCCCTCGCTCCCGGGTACGAGGCGCTCGACTGGGGGGGCGCCAGCCACGCAGGCGGCGGCAGCCACGGCGCCCTGCATCGCGATGACACGCTCGCCCCCCTCCTCTTCTGCGGCTGCGGCCCGGACGACCCCGCGGATCGTGAGCAGTGGGCCCTGCGCGACGTGGCCCCGGCGGTGCTCGACCATTTCGGGCTGTGAGCGCGAAGCGCGGGGTGCCGGCGTGAGAAGGGCGCTCGCTCTGGCCGGGATCCTGCTGCTCGCCCTGCCCGCGCAAGCCCTGGGTTCGTCGGCGGACATCTCCCGCGACGAAGCGATTGTTAGGGCCGACCGCGACCCCAAGGTCGTCGAAGAGCGAGGCGAGCACCCCGGGATGACGTCGAGCGCGGCGATGAACGACGGCAACTGGGAGGTCTCCTACTTCGCCGAAGGCGAACGAGTTGCGCTCGCGATCGTCGACCCCAAGAGCGGCGAGGTGACCGAGTCGTGGACCGGCTACCAGGTCGGCTGGAAGATGGCGCGGGGCTACTCGGGCGCCTTCGGCCACCGCCTGAACGCGCCCTACGTGATCCTGCCCCTATTCGCGCTGTTCGCGGTCGGGCTGATCGACTGGCGCCGTCCCCGGCGGGTCGCCAGCCTCGATATCGCCGTCCTGCTCGGCTTCGGCGTCTCGCACTGGTTCTTCAACCGGGCCGACATCGGCGTCTCGGTTCCGCTCCAGTACCCGGTCCTCCTCTACCTGTTCGGGCGCGCCCTCTGGATCGGGTTGCGGGGAAGGGGCGGGGGCATCCGGCCGGTCTGGCCGACCGCCTGGCTGATCGTCGCCACCCTGTTCCTGATCGGGGTCCGGGTCGGCCTCAACGCCGCCGACGCGGGGACGATCGACGTCGGCTACGCGAGCGTCGTCGGCGCCGACCGGATCTCGCACGGCGAACAGCTCTACGACAACTTCCCCGACGACGTCTCCTCCGGCGACACCTACGGCCCAGTCAACTACATCGCATACGTCCCCTTCGAGGCGATCTGGCCGTGGCACGGGACCTGGGACGACCTCCCGGCCTCGCACGTCGCCGCGGTCGTCTTCGACCTGGCGACGATCGCGCTGCTCGTCCTGCTCGCGCTCCGGATCCGACCCGGCCCCGGGGGTCGCCGGCTCGCCGCGGTGCTCGCCTTCGCCTGGGCGGCCTATCCCTACACCGCGATGCCGTTGGAGACCAACTCGAACGACACCCTCGTCGCGCTGCTCCTCCTCGCCACCCTCCTCGTCCTCACCCGCCCGGTCTGCCGAGGGCGTCTTCGCGTCGCTGACGGGCCTGACGAAGTTCGCCCCGCTCATCCTGGCCCCGATGCTGGCCACGTACCGACCCTCGCCGTCCAGCGCGATGGAGCCTCCGGCGGGTGGCGTGGCGGGTGGGGGGGCCGAGGACAGCCCGGCCCGCAGCGCCCCCCCACCTGTCGCGACAGGACCCGCCGGACGGTCCACCCTGTTGTTCGCAGTGGCGTTCGTCGCCACCACGGCGCTCCTGATGCTGTGGCCCACCATCGACCCGGGCCTCGCCACCTTCTGGGACCGCACCCTCGGCTACCAGGCCGGCCGCAACTCCCCGTTCAGCATCTGGGGCCAGGTCCCCGGCCTCGAGCCGCTGCGGATCGCCATCCTCGTCGCGGTCGGCGCCCTGTCCATCGCCTTCGCGTTCCGGCCGCGCCGCAAGTCGCTGCTCCAGGTGGCGGCGCTCGGCGCGGCGCTGATCATCGGGCTCCAGCTCACCGCGATGCACTGGTTCTACCTCTACATCGTCTGGTTCTTCCCGCTCCTGCTGCTGGCCATGTGCTCTGAGGGGGAGTCGCCTGGCCCCGAGCGACGCGGACCGGCTACTCGAGAGGAGCGGGCATCAGAACCTGCTCGATCGAGTCAGCCCGTCCCGTCGAGTTGATCTCGACCGCGGCACCCATCACCCAGACGTCCTCCTCGGCGGTTTCGAACCGGACCGGCATCTGGGTGATCAGCGACGCGAGGGCCTGCTCGGGCTTGACGCCGAGGACGCTCGTGCGGGACCCGGTCATGCCGACGTCTGTGATCACCGCGGTCCCACCGGGCAGCACCCGGGCGTCGGCGGTCGGGACGTGGGTGTGGGTGCCGAAGAGCGCCGCCACCCGCCCGTCGAGGTGCCAGCCCATCGCGACCTTCTCGCTCGTCACCTCGGCGTGGAAGTCGACGACGACGCAGTCGGCCTCGATCCGCTCGAGGATGCTGTCGACCTCGTGGAATGGAGAGCGGGCGACGGTGAGCCCGACGCCGCCGCTGATGTTGACGACGCCGACCCGCATCCCGCCCGCCTCGGTCACGAGGTGGCCCCGGCCCGGGTTGGCGTGGGGATAGTTGGCGGGTCGGATCACGCGGTCGGTGCGGTCGAGGAACTCGTAGGCTTCGCGGTGGCGGTAGACGTGGTTGCCGGTCGTGAGGATGTCGGCGCCGGCGTCGAACAGGCCGTCGGCCGTCTTCTCGGTGATCCCGATCCCGCCGGCCGAGTTCTCGCCGTTGACGATGACCAGGTCGGGGCTATGCCGCTCTCGCAGCTCAGGCATCGCCGCCTTCAGGCCGCGCCTTCCCGGCCCGCCGACCACGTCCCCGATGAAGAGCACCCGCATATATCGCGGACCCTATCCGCGATACTGGCCGCGGAGGAAGCGATGAAGGGACGACGTGAGGTTGTCGAGCGGGCGTTGAGCTATCCCTTTGCGGTCCCCGAGCGTTCGTTCGCGGTCGCCGGCGGGAGCGAGCTCGCGCTCTCCGCGGTGGGCGCCCCGGGCCCGGGCCGGGTGCCGTTGATCGCCTACGGCTCCAACGCGTCGCCCGCCGTCCTCGCCCGCAAGCTGGCGGCGGACCCCGATCCGGTCGCGGTCATCCGCGCCTCCCTGTCTGACTTCGACGTCGTCTACTCGGCCCACATCGCGGCCTATGGATCGGTTCCGGCGACGCTGAGGCGGAGCCCCGGGACCGAGGCGCCGGTGTTCGTCGCATATCCGACCGCGGCGCAGCTGGACCTGATCTCCGAGACCGAGGGGAATTACGACCTCACGGCCATGGAGGGGATCTCCTGCCGGCTGGAGGGGGGAGAGGTGCTGGAGGAGGCGACCGCCTACCTCAGCAGCCACGGGTGCCTGGCGCTCGAGGAGTCGGTCGCCGCGCTCGCGGCGGTCCGCTCGCGACGGCGCTCGTTCGCCGAGCTGAGCCAGCGGCAGGCGCTCGAGACGCGTGCGAGACCACCTTCGGCCCGGCCGCAGCCTCGAGGCCTTCATCGTCGATTGCGTCGCGGGCGAGGTTCCCCGGCGGGGGGCCCTGCCGCACTCCCCCTAGAATCGAGGCGATGGCCTTTCCCGCGACACGCATGCGGCGCCTGCGCCGCACCGAGACGCTGCGCGGCCTCGTCCGCGAGACCGATCTGTCCCCCGAGCACCTGATCCAGCCCGCATTCGTGGTCGCCGGGGAGGGGGTGCGGGAGGACGTCGAGTCGATGCCCGGCGTCGAGCGCTTCTCGATCTCGGAGCTGGTCGCGGAGGCGACCGAGATCGGCGCCGCGGGCGTCGGGGCGATGCTGCTGTTCGGCCTCCCCGCCACCAAGGACGAGACCGGGTCGAGCGCATACGACGAGGAGGGCGTCGTCCAGATGGCGGTCCGCGCCCTGAAGGAGGCCCATCCCGAATTGGTCGTGATCACCGATGTCTGCCTCTGCGAGTACACCTCGCACGGTCACTGCGGCTTCCTCCGCGACGGCGAGGTCGACAACGACCTGACCCTCGAGCTGCTGGCGAAAACCGCGATCTCCCACGCCGAGGCCGGCGCCGACGCGGTCGCCCCGAGCGACATGATGGACGGCCGGGTCGGAACGATCCGCCACCAGCTCGACGAAGAGGGGCATTCGGGCGTCCCGATCGTCGCCTACAGCGCCAAGTACGCCTCCGCCTTCTACGGCCCGTTCCGCGAGGCGGCCGACTCGGCCCCCGCGTCCGGCGATCGCCGCGGCTACCAGCTCGACCCCGCCAACGTCGAAGAGGCCGTGCGGGAGGCGAAGCTCGACATCGAGGAGGGCGCCGACATGGTGATGGTGAAGCCGGCGACCCCGTACCTCGACGTCGTCCGCCGGGTCAAGGAGGCGACCGGCGCTCCGGTCGCCGCGTACCACGTCTCCGGCGAGTACTCGATGCTCAAGGCCGCCGCCGAGAACGGCTGGATCGACGAGCGGGCGGCGGTGCTCGAGACGCTCACCTCGATCCGCCGCGCGGGCGCCGACGCGATCGTCACCTACTACGCGAAGGAGGCCGCCGGATGGCTCCGGTAGGCGTCCCGAAAGTGCCGCAGTCGAAGGCGCGCTCGCGCAGGGACGGCGCCGCGATCCCGCTCGACGAGGCCGACAAGCGGCTGATGAACCTGCTGCAGTCGAGCTTCCCGCTCGACCCCGAGCCGTTCCGGCCGATCGCCGCCGAGGCGGCCCTGGACACGGATGAGGCGATCGCCCGGACCCGGCGGCTGCTGGACGAGCGGATCATCCGCGAGATCACGCCGATCTTCGACACCCGGGCGCTCGGGTACGAGTCGATGCTGGTCGCGGCCAAAGTCGACGCCGAGAACCCACAGCGGGCGGCGGCGATCGTCAACTCCCACCCCGGGGTTTCCCACAACTACCTGCGGACGCACGACTTCAACCTCTGGTTCACGATCGCGACCCCACCCGACTCCGAGCTCGGCCTCGGCGGCACACTCGAGGTCCTGATGCGGGAGACGGGCGCCGAGTCGATGCGGGAGCTGCCGACCCTGACCCTGTTCAAGATCAACATGAACCTGGAGATGGAGAAGGGCACCGAGGCGCTCGCCAGTGCCGTCGACGCCTCGCCGCCGCGCGAGCTCGACCCGCAGCCCTACGACGAGCGCGACATCGCCGTGATCCGGGCGCTGCAGGGGCCGATGGACCCGGTCGAGCGCCCCTTCGACGCGGCCGCGCGGGAGCTCGGGTTCGAGACCGAGGAGCTGCTCGCCCACCTCGGCGGGATGGTCGACCGCAAGCTGCTGCGCCGGGTCGCCGCGATCCTCTATCACCGCCGCGCAGGGTTCTCGGCCAACGGGATGGGGGTCTGGAAAGTGCCCGAGGAGAAGATCATGGAGACCGGGCGGCGGATGGCCTCCTTCCGCGGCATCTCCCACTGCTACCAGCGCCCGACCTATGAGGACTGGCCATACAGCGTCTTCACGATGGCCCACGGCCGCTCGAAGGAGGAGTGCGACGCGATCCTCGACTCGATCGCCGAGGAGTGCGGGATCGGCCCCGAAGGCCGCGCCACCCTCTACTCCTCGACCGAGTACAAGAAGATCCGCCTCCATTACTTCACCGATGACTACCGGGAGTGGGAAGAAGCGCACTCCGCATGAGGGTCGGGGCGGGGGTTCCAATTAATTTTCCCGAAGGCGGTTCCGGGTAGTCCCCAAGCCGCACCGCGGGAAAAGTACAAGACGTTTCACCCCCGCCCCGACCCTCATCTAGAGCCGCGTGTCCCTCCCAACCCAGCGGTCATCCGAGTTGTATCGGCGGGCGCTGAGGGTGATGCCCGGAGGCGTGAACTCGCCCGTCAGGGCGATGCGGCAGATCGGGCGCGACCCGATCTTCGTCGAGCGCGGCGAGGGCTGCGAGCTGATCGACGTCGACGGCAACCGCTACGTCGACTGGGTCTGCTCCTGGGGCCCGCTGATCCTCGGCCACGCCCACCCCGCGGTCCTCGCCGCGGTCACCGATGCCGCCGCCCGCGGCACGAGCTTCGGGGCCGCGACCGGAGCCGAGGTCGCGCTCGCGGAAGAGGTCGCGGCCAGGATGCCGTCGGTCGAGATGCTGCGGATGACGAGCTCGGGGACCGAGGCGGCGATGAGCGGCGGTGCGCCTCGCCCGGGCGATAACCGGCCGCGAGACCGTGGTCAAATTCGCCGGTGCCTACCACGGCCACTCCGACGGGCTGCTCGCCGACGCGGGGTCGGGATTGGCCACCCTCGGCGTCCCGGCCACTCCGGGCGTCACCGCGGCGCAGGCCGCCGGCACCGTCGTCGTCCCCTGGAACGACCGCGAGGCCGCCGCCCGCGCGCTCGAGTCGCACCCGGTCGCGGCGCTGCTCGCCGAGCCGATCGCGGCGAACATGGGCGTCGTCCCGCCCGAGGAGGGATTCCTCGAGTTCCTCCGCGAGGCGACCCGAGCCGGCGGCGCCCTGCTCGTCCTCGATGAGGTGATCACCGGGTTCCGCGTCGGCCGCGGCGGTGCCCAGGAGCGCTACCGGGTCGAGCCGGACCTGACGATCCTCGGCAAGGTCCTCGGCGGCGGCCTGCCCGCTGCCGCCTTCGGCGGCCCGAGGTCCTCGATGGAGCGGGTGGCGCCGGCGGGCGACGTCTACCAGGCGGGGACGCTGTCCGGCAACCCGCTGGCGACCGCGGCCGGGCTGGCGACTCTGCGCGAGCTCGACGACGAGGCCTACCTGCGGATCGCCGCCCTGACCGACCGCCTCGCAGCCGGCCTCGGCGATCTCGTCGGCGACCGGCCTCTGCGGCTCGCCTCCGCGCCGGGCCTGCTCACTCTCTTCTTCAGCGCCGAGCCGGTCGCCGACTTCGAAGGCGCCTCGGCCTGTGACCTCGAGGCGCACGCCCGCTTCTGCCGCGCGATGCTGGCGCGGGGCATATGGGTGCCGCCATCCCAGTTCGAGGCCTGGTTCGTCTCGCTCGCCCACGACGACACAGCGATCCAGCGGACGCTTGCGGCCGCGTCGGAGTCCCTCGAGGAGGCCTTCGCGTGAGCGAGCCGGCACCCGCCGACGCCCTCCATTCGCTCGCGGTGCTGCTGCGCGAGGGGGAGACGCCGATCGCCACCCATGTCGTCGACTCGGACGAGGAGCCGACCTTCGGGCTGATCGCCGCCGCCGGCGCCCGCGCCGCGGCCTCGCCGGGCGCCTACTCGATGGTGGTCGAGGCCGTTCGCGAGGGCTACCTCCTCCACTACGGGGAGCCGCGTCTGCTCGCCGGGCACGACCCCGACCTCGGCCTGCTCGCCGGCGATTATCTATACGCCCTCGGGATCGAGCGGCTGGCGGCGCTCGGCGACACCGAGGCGGTCCTCGTCCTCGCCGACCTGATCAGCGAGTGCGCCCGCCACCACGCCGAGGACGGCGCCGATCGTGTCCCGGAGCTCTGGCGGAGGTCGGCCGCGGCGATCGGCGGTTGAACCGGCGGAGCCGCCGGGGGCCGCAGGCAATAAACTTCGTCGTCCTGAATCCGGATGACAGTGGCTGACGAAGCGGACAAGCAAAACGGGGCCGAGGGGGCTCCACGGGAACGCGAGAAGCCCAAGCCTGCGGGCTACTTCGAGGGCGAGTCGATGACCCGCCGCCACGCTTTCACGATCGCGGTTCAGGGGCTAGGCGGCATCGCCGGCGCGGCGATCGTCCTGCCCGCGGTCGGCTTCGCCGTCGCCCCGATCTTCCACCGCGGCAAGGAGCGCTGGGAGGCGGTGGGTCCGACCGGCGACTTCGTCACCGACACCTACCGCCAGGTCGTCTTCACGGAAACCGAGGGGATCGGCGACGCCGGCAAGACGACCGCCTACGTCCGCAAAGGGTCGAAGGAACTCGGCGAGGACCCGAAGGAATACATCGCCGTGTCCAACCGCTGCGCCCACCTCGGCTGCCCGGTCCGGTTCGTCCAGGCCGCCGGCAACTTCATCTGCCCCTGCCACGGGGGCGTCTACGACTTCGAAGGGAAAGTCATCGGCGGCCCGCCGGTGCGCCCGCTCGACCGCTTCCAGACCCGGGTCGAAGGTGGCCAGGTCGAACTCGGGCCGCGCTACAGCGTCACCTCCCAGCTCGAACCGGTACGCGCCCGCGACCCGGGCGAGTTCACCGGCGGGATCTGGGAATATCTGTATCCGCCCCGTCCCTCCACGTTCCCGCCGCCATGAGTGAGAGGTAGACGATGAAACTCGACTCACTGATCCCCGCACCGCTGCGGAAACCCGCGAAGCCCGGCGAGGGCAATGGCGTCGGCAAGGGACAGGCCCCGTCGGACCTCAAGATCTCCCCCCCGGAACGCCCGTCCGACGCCAGCCGCCTCGGCGAGCGCGCGAAGGACACCCCGGCCGACGTCCTCGCCTGGGTCGACCAGCGCACAGCGGCCACCGGCTTCCTCACCGGGATGCTCTACCGCAAGGTGCCGAAGGGGACCAACTGGTTCTACACGCTCGGCTCGGCGACCCTGTTCGCCTTCATCGTCCAGGCCGTAACCGGGGTCTTCCTGGCGATGTTCTACACGCCATCGCCGACCCAGGCCTACGGCTCGATCTCGCACATCAACAACGACGTCTTCCTCGGCCAACTGGTCCACGGGATGCACAAATGGGGCGCCAGCGTGATGGTGATCCTGATCTTCGTCCACATGGGAAGGACGTTCTTCTTCGGCGCCTACAAGTACCCGCGCGAGCTCAACTGGGTGATCGGCGTCGTGCTCCTGATCCTGACGATGACGATGGCCTTCACCGGTTACCTGCTGCCGTTCGACCAGCGCTCCTTCTGGGCCTCGGTCGTCGGCATCAACATCAACGGCACCGGCCCGATCATCGGGCCCTATCTGAGCGACTTCCTGCGCGCGGGGCCGGAGCTGGGGGCGACGACGCTCTCGCGCTTCTACGCGATCCACATGCTGCTCCTGCCGGGCGCGATCATCGCCCTGATCGGCGCCCATCTCTACCTCGTCGTCAAGCTCGGAACGACCGCGCCACCGTGGGTGCACGCCGAGAAGCCGAAGATCGCCGAGCCGCTGACCCAGCTCGACGCCGGCGTCAACGGCGGCAACGGGGCGACTCCGAACCGATGAAGCCGGCCGAGAAGCAGGCATACCTCGAGGAGTACGAGCTCCTCAAGAAGAAGGGCAAGCCGTTCTTCCCCTATGCGGTGCTGAAGGACACGGTGATGGCGCTGATCGTCGTCGCCGTGATCATCCTGATGGCCGTCGTCCTCGGTGCCGAGCAGGGACCGAAGGCCGACCCGACGACGACCACCTACGTGCCGCGGCCCGAGTGGTACTTCTTCTTCCTCTTCGAGCTCCTGCGGGTGATCAAAGGGCCGCATCTGGTCCCGATCGCGACGATCGGGATCCCGACCGTCTGCATGGTGCTCCTGATCGGGCTGCCGTTCTACGACCGCGGCCCGGAGCGCCATCCCGGCCGCCGCCCGATCGCGACGACCGCGGCCCTGATCACGATCATCGCGATGGCCTACCTGACCTATCTCGGGGCGACGGCCGGCTCGCCGACCGAAGTTGACATGAAGGTGGCGCCCCAATTCGAAGCCGGCAAGGAGGTCGTCGCCTCCTCTGGTTGCCTTGCCTGCCACAAGCTCGGAGATAACGGCAACCACGGGCCGGGGCCGGAACTGACCCACATCGCCTCGAGGATCCCGCGCGCCGCGATCGTCCGCTCGCTGGAAATCGGGCCTGGGATCATGCCCTCGTTCCGTGAACTGCCGCCGAAGAAGCTCAACCAGCTCGCCGACTTCCTCGCCTCGCTCGACTGAGTGGCCGGCCCTCGGGGCGCTCGCGATGCGGTGGCCGAATCGATGACCGGGACGACGAAGCCCTCCCGCGAGTCCGCGCAGTTCGCGGACCAGGTCAACCGGATGTTCGACCGGGTCGCGTCCCGCTACGACCTCCTCAACTCGGTGATGAGCGCCGGGCTCCATCACCGCTGGCGCGAGCGGGCGGTCGACCGGGCCGCGCTCGGGTCCGGCGACTCCGCGCTCGACATCTGCTGCGGCACCGGAGACCTGACCCTGGAGCTGGCCTCGCGGGTGGCGCCCGGAGGCTGCGTAATCGGCTGCGACTTCTCGGAGCCGATGCTCGACCTCGCCCGCGAGAAGGCGGCGGCGCGGGGCGTCGAGGGCGTCCGCTTCGAGTGGGCGGACGCACTGCAGCTTCCCTACGACGCCGACCGCTTCGACGCGGTGACGGTCGGGTTCGGGGTCCGCAACTTCTCCGACCGCGACCGCGGCCTGGTCGAGATGGCGCGTGTCCTGCGGCCCGGTGGCCGTCTGGTCGTGCTCGAGTTCACCGAGCCGCAGCGGCCGCCGTTCTCGACCTTCTACTCGATCTGGTTCGACCGGATCGTGCCCGTCCTCGGTCGGTTGACGAAAGACCCCGCCGCCTACTCCTACCTCGCGGAGTCGGTCCACAGCTTCCCCGACCCCCCCGGCCTGGCGGCGAAGATGGACGCCGCGGGCCTCACCGGGATCAGGTACACGATCCTCGCCGGTGGGATAGTCACCATCCACAGCGGCATCCGCGGATGACCAGGCCGTCGGCAGTGCCGCCCCCGGTGACGGCGGTTCTCGACGCATCGAGCCGCTGGCTCCCCGCCAGGCTCGGCGAGGTCGAGGATGTCCTCCGGGACCAGGCCGGCGAGGGCGGACGGCTCGGCGCGGACGCGGAGGCGACGCTCGACGCCGGCGGCAAGCGGCTGCGGCCGATGCTGGCGCTCCTCTGCGCCGGCGAGGCCGCAGGAGACGCGGAGGTCCGCGGCGCCGCCGCGATCGAGCTCGTCCACATGGCGACCCTGGTCCACGACGACGTGCTCGACGATGCCGCGCTCCGCCGCGGGCGCCCAACCGTGTTCGCCGAGTCCGGGCGCGACCGTGCCACCGCGCTCGGCGACTTGCTCTTCTCGCGTGCCTTCGCTCTGCTCGCGGAGCCCGACGATGCCCGGGCGGTGGCGCTCCTCTCGGCGGCCTCGGTCTCGTTGGCAAGGGGCGAGCTGGCCCAGCGCCAGGAGGCCAACGACACCTCGATCTCGGAGGAGCGCTACCTCGATCGGTGCCGGTTGAAGACCGGGGCACTGTTCGAGTGCGCCTGCAGGATCGGTCGCGACGAGGATGCCCTGGGCTCCTTCGGCGCCGACGTCGGGCTCGCATTCCAGCTGCTCGACGACGTCCTCGACGTCTCCGGGCCGGCATCGAGGACCGGCAAGGCCCGCGGCACCGACCTACTCGATGGGACCGTGACCCTGCCGCTCATCGACGCCGCGGCGTCGGACCCGGAGATCGCGGCGACCGACCTCCGCGCACTCGACGCCGCCGCGGCCGAGGCCCTCTGCGACCGGATCGCCGCCACCGGCGCCCTCGAGCGCGTCCGCGCCCGGGCGCTGGAGATGGTGGCGGCCGCCAAGCTCCGCCTCCAGCGGGTGGAGTTCGACCCCGAGCAGCGACGCCTCCTCGACCTCGTCGCCGACGGCGTCGTCGAGAGGTATTCATAAATTCCGCCCATGTGCTCCGGCCAAACCGGGGCCTGAGGAATCAGATATGGACAGGGCCCGGTTTGGCCGTCAGCCATATGCGGGTCATGCGAGTAACGGGACGCGGCAAGGGACGCCGCCAACCCTAGACGACCCAGCTAACCCTTAGCCGAAGTCGTCCGCTGTTATGAGATCAGCTGCGAGGGCCGCGGCGAAGGTGTCGGCGACCCACTCCATGTTCTCGCGGACGATCGTCCGCAGGTCTTCGGCCAGAACCTCGGTCCCGCGGTCGAGGGCTTCGTCGAAGGAGTCGATTTCGGCCTCGCCGTGGATCCCCGCGCCGCGCCACTCGCATTCGGGGCAGCGACGCCAGAGACGCCAGTGGCCGCGCTCGTCGGCCTGCTCCCAGCGGGTGGGCTGGATCATCTCCGACCGGCACTCGGGGCAGACGTGGAGCCCCGTCTCGATCTTCGTCCCTGTCCGACTCGCGTTGGCCATGCCTGACTATCGAACACGCGAGATCGGAACTCCATCCGCGATTTTCCCCATAGACCCGAGAAAAGACGAGTTTCGGGTATTGCAAGCTCCCCAGCACTGATGGCCCGGGCGCCCGTTACCATGGGTTCCCATGCTTGGCAACATCGGACCGCTCGAGATCGCGATCGTCCTGATCATCGCCCTGATCGTGTTCGGGCCGAAACGGCTGCCCGAACTCGGGCGCTCGCTCGGCAAGGGGATCCGCGAGTTCCGCGGCTCGATCAGCGGCGATGACGACGATGACGAGGGCGACAAAGCCTCCCCGCAGGAGATCGAGGCCGGCGAGCGCGAGCCGGTCGCCGACAAACGACCCTAGGCGGGCGCGATGCCCCGCCGAGTCAGGCCGGTCACCCACGAGGATGAGCTGACGCTCGTCGAGCACCTCGACGAGCTCCGCCACCGGTTGATCGTCTCGCTGGCGGCATTCGGTGTCGCCCTCGCCCTCTGCTTCTGGCAGAGCGGGACCCTCCTCGACATCGCCTCGAGCCCACTGCCCGAGCAGCACCAGCGGCTTCTCACCTTCGGCGTCACCGAGCCCTTCACGACCACCGTCACGGTCGCCGCCTACGGCGCGATCGTGCTCTCGATGCCGATCCTGATCTACCAGCTCTACGCATACATCCTCCCCGCTTTCAGCGACTCCGAGCGGCGGACCCTGGTGCCGATCCTGGTCCTGGCCCCGATCCTGTTCCTGGTCGGCGTCGCCTTCGCCTACTTCGTCGTGATGCCGCCGGCCGTCAAGTTCCTGCTCGGGGTCAACTCGAGCCAGTTCCAGATCCAGGTCAGGGCCCGCGACTACTACAGCTTCTTCTCGATGACGATGCTCGCCGGTGGGGTGATCTTCGAGCTGCCGCTGGCGATCGTCGCCGTCACCCGGCTCGGGATCGTCAGCGTCTCGCAGCTGACCGCAAACCGCCGCTACGCATATCTCCTGATCGCGATCCTGGCCGCGGCGCTGCCCGGCGTCGACCCGGTTTCGATGCTTTTGGAGATGGTCCCGCTCTTGATCCTGTTCGAGTTGAGTATCTTGCTTGCCCGGTTCTTCGAGCGACGGGGAGCGCCGGGAGGAATGGTCAAACCCTCAACTCAGGAGCGATGAAAGGCTGATGGCCGGCGAAGAACGGCGAATGCTGTTCGACATAAGAGGGCGTGGGCGGAAAAATGTGATCCGCGTCGTCTATGCGTGCCTTGCGCTGCTGATGGGGGCGAGCCTCTTCGTCGCGGTCGGCCCGTTCAACCTCGCCGAATTCTTCGGCAACGGGAGCGCCAGCAGCGCCGCCCAGATCTCCGAAGAACAGGCTGAAAACATCGAAAAGCGACTGAAAAAAAACCCGCAGGATGAACAGCTGCTGCTGTCGCTGATTCGGGTCCGGATCGGCGCCGGGAGGGCCCTGGCCCAGGAAAACACGACCACCGGCGCCGTCGAACTGACGCCGGAATCGATCGAACAGTACGAAGCTGCCCAGGAAGCCTGGCTGCGCTACCGCAAGCAGGCCGGCGACGAAGCCAACCCGACCACCGCGTCGCTCGTCGCGAGCACCTACTTCAACGTCGCCGAACACGGCGAATCGGTCGGCGACATCGAAGAAAGCATCGGCAACGCGACCGAGGCCCAGAAGGTCGCGGCTGAAGCGACGCCGAACCTGAACACGCTGACGACGCTGGCGATCTTCCAGTACTTCAACGGCGAATTCGCCGCCGGCGACAAGACCGCCGAACAGGCGACGAAGGAAGCAACCTCGAAGTCGCAGGCGAAATCGATCGAAAAACAGATGGCCGGATACCGCAAACGCGCCCAGGGCTGGCAGAAACAGCGCAAGAAACTCGCCAAGGAAGCATCCAAAACGGGCAAGGAAAAACTCGAAAACCCGCTCGGCGGCCTCTCCGGCAGCCCCAGCACGTCGCTGACGCCGTAGCGGCTAGCCCCCCTCGCCGAGCCGGTAGAGGCGGATGCTGTAGAGGGGCAGCAGCAGGATCGCCGGCACCAGCGTGAACCGGACCACGACCGGCACCAGCAGCGTCACCGCGAGGAACAGCGCCGGCACGGCCAGCTGCCGAGGCAGGACACGCGATCCGCGCAGGGCCGCGACCGCGGTCGCGGCGATCAGGGTCGCCAGCCCGACGCCGGCCGCGTTGAAGCCGAGGATCTGGGAGATGTCGAAATAGGCCTCGGCGGCGTCGGGGCCGATCCCGCCGTCGCTCGCGGCCCGCAGGGCGCCGGCCATGTTGATCGTCTCCGCCCCGAGGCCGACGGTGAAGGCGAGGATCGCACCGCCGAACGCCGCGGTCGGCAGCGAGGCGCCGCGATCGCCCAATTCGAGCTCCATCCGGTCGCGCAGCAGGGCGCTGAACCAGACGAAGAGGACGACGGCGACGATGCTGAGGCTGGCGCCGACGATGATCTGGGTCGAGCGGTCTTCATAGAACGCCGCGAGCTCGCTGCCCGGGGCGTCGGTCGCCGGGATGCCGACCGACCACAGCAGGTTGCCGACGGCGAAGAGCGCGAACACGACCAGCCCCGACAGCGGCGCGTAGCGCGTGAGGCTGTCGCGCGCTGCGCCGCTTGCTCGCTCCGGGCTCATCGAGAGTGGGCCGTGTAGGGATCGAACCTACGACCTTGAGATTAAGAGTCTCCTGCTCTACCAACTGAGCTAACGGCCCATGCGGGGGCAAGTATAGGAAGGAGCCGCGGCCCGGCGGCGGCGCTAGGGGAGGGGGTTGCAGGCTTTGTAGACACTGCCTTCGATCACCGTGGCTTCGGGGTCGCCGAATTCGAACCGGCCGCGGGTCTCGAGGATGCTGTCGCTGCATTTTGCCGAGACGTAGGAGCGTTTCACCCCGCCTGATTTGTAGCGTCGGCCGATTTCGGCTTCGAGGTGGATCAGCGAGCCGGTCCCTTCGGCGAATTCGGGAATGCTGGCCGACGCCCGGTAGGAGAAGGCGCCCTTCTTCAGTTTTTCGATCGTGATCAGGACGACATAGGTCTGTGGGGTCGGGACCAGGGCCCGCGCGTGGGCGATGACGGTCGCGTTGCCGTTGATGCGGGGCCCGTTGAAGAGGCTGAGCGGCGAGCGCAGCACGACGCCCTGCAGCCCGGGATCGGCGACCGAGGCGGCGACCGTCCCCGAGCCGACCATCGCCTTGCCGCAGATCCGCTGAGCGGTCTGCGTCGTCGTGCCGGTGAGGCTGGCCGGCTGGCAGACCGGCAGGCCCTTCGTGTCGAGGCGGCCGTCCTTGTCGAATTCGAGCCTGAAGTTGCGCAGCGCCGGGACCGGCTGGGAATCGGTCGATTCGACGTTCGCGTGGCCCCGGAAGGAGATCGGCGCGTAGGTGTGGCGCGGCAGCGATTGGGGCGTGAACCCCCCGTCGGCACGCAGCACTATCCTTCCGACCCTGACCATCGCCGCATCGGCCATGGCGGCGACCAGTAGCAGCACTATGGCGACCAGCGCGTAAGTCGAGAGGCGCATTTTCACAGCATTTTGAGGATGGCAGTCCAGGGGCAAAACAGGCCGCCGTCTTCAGGCTTCCTTAACAGAAACTTCGGCATTTCCGTAGCCCCAGCCTTGTCCCTACAGCGAAAATACCAGGCGTGCGACTGAGGAGGAGCAGGGACCGGCGCGGCGCGCCGGCCGAGAGCGATGGTGCGCGCACGCCCGTGCTGCTTCGGCACCCCCGCGGCGTGCTCGTTGTCTTCGCGGTGATCGTCGCCGTCCTCGCGACGCTCGGGTTCGGCGTCAACGACAAGCTCAGCCCGACCTCCCTCGACATCTCGGGCACGCCAGCCTCCGAAGCGAACGAATTGCTGAAGAAGAACTTCGGCGACACCGCCCTGTTCGCGGTCCTTCTCCAGGGCCCGGCCGACGAAATCGACAAGCAGGGTCCCGAACTGGTGCGGGCCCTGCGGGCCAGCAACCCGCAGGTGACGACGCTCTCTCCCTGGGACCGGGGGTCCGTCGAACAGCTGCGGCCCGAGCCGGACAAGGCGCTCGTGATCACCGACTTCCACACCGACATCGCGACTGCGACCAAGGAGAGCGTCGGGGAACTCGAAGAAATCCTCGAAAGGGAGATCAAACCGCCGGTCAAAGCGACGCAATCGGGTTTCCCGACCCTCTCGAAGGCGCTCCAGGACGAGTCGATCTCCGCCAGCGAGCGGGCCGAGCTGATCGCCCTCCCGATTCTCCTGATCGTCCTCCTGCTCGTCTTCAGGTCGCCGATCGCGGCAGCGATCCCGCTGACCTTCGGTGCGATCACGGTCTTGATCTCGAGCGGCGTGCTGACGATCGTCACCCGCTGGGTGTCGGTCGACGCCTTCGCGCTGACCGTCTGCACGATGATGGGCCTCGCGTTGGGGGTCGACTATGCGCTGTTGATGGTCTCGCGCTTCCGCGAGGAGTTAGCCGGCGGGGCGGACCCGAAGACCGCGGCGATTCAAACCCGCCATACGGCGGGCCGAACGACCATCTTCGCCGGCAGCACCCTGATCGCGGCGATGCTCGTCGCCCTCTTCATCGTCCCCGGCGCGCTGCTCTCCTCGCTGGCGGCGACGGTGATCCTCGTCGTGATCCTCAGCGTCTCGGTCGCGACGATCGCCGGCCCGGCGGTGCTGACCCTGATCGGCCACAACGTCAACCGCTGGCGGGTCGGCAAACCGAAGAGCTACCAGGACGAGAGCGCCGGCCTGATGACGATCGTCGGCGCCGCCCTCCGCCGCCCGACCCTCGTCTGCCTCGTCGTCGGCGCCGTCGTCCTCGCCCTCGCGACGCCGGCGATCGGCCTGAAGACCGGCCCGCCGAGCGCCCAGCAGCTCTCCCATAACAACCAGGCGCGCAAGGATGCGGAACTGATCAACCGCACCATCGCGCCCGGCTTCGACGCGCCGTTCGTCGTCGTCGCCGAATCGGAAAAGGGCCCGATCACGACGCCGGAGCGGCTCGACGCGTTGCGCAGATGGCAGGACAAGGTGTCGGAAATCCCAGGTGTCCAGGTCGTGATCGGGCCCGAGCAGGTCTCGAAATCGGTCGCCCCGGTGCGCGAAGCCGGCAACGGACTGCTGGTCAAGAAGGGGGGGCCGGTCGGGAACCTCGAACGCCTCGGCCGCAACCTCAAGCAGGCGGCGAAAGGCGTTTCCCGGCTCCGCGACGGAATCGCGGAAGCGACCCAGGGTGCGGGCCTCCTCGTCGAGGGCACCGGCAGCACCGAAGCAGGGGCGCTGCAGCTGGCCGGCGGCCTTGCGACGGCGACGGCGGGCAGCGAAGAAGCCGTCGGCGCGCTCGATCGATTTGCGGCCGGGGCCAAGAAGCTCTCGGAAGGCGCGAAGAAAGTGAGCGAAGGCCAGGCCGAAGCCCAGGAAGGGGCCGAAATCCTGCACACGAACCTCGACAACCTCGAGGCGAACCTGCGGAGGAACCAGTTGCGCCGGGCGCGCAAGCTGCAGAAGAACCTGACCCACACGGCGCACGACACCCTCGACGGGCTGAAGGAACCCGCGCTCGCTGCGGAACAGCAGTCCAAAACCGCTCTCCAGCTCCTGGAAGGGATGACGGTCGGGAAAACGGACCCCAACTACGCCGCCACCTTGAACGCGCTGCGGGCGGCATCGAGCCAGTCCGCGGCCACCTTCGCCGGCCTCGACAAATTGCAGGCCCAGTTGATCAAGGAAGCCGAAGAAGCACGCGAAGTCAGCTTCTGGGCGAAGACGGGGATCGAAGAAATCGAACGAGAAGAGGGGACGGCTCAGGAACTCGTCGAAGGCGAGGAAAAACTGGTGGGAGCGAACGAAAGGCTCGCCTCCGGCAACGAAGAACTGAGTGAAGGCGCCGAAACGTTGGCGACGGAAACGCGGAAACTCGAAGAAGGCCTCGGCCGCCTCGGCGCCGGCGCCGCCCGCCTCGCGACCGGGATCGCCGAACTCGGCGAAGGGGCGACCTCGCTCCAGGTCGGGCTCGGCGACGCGTTCACCCGCTCCCATCCGCTCGAAACCGGCCTCCGCCGCGGCGCGGTGCGGGTGACGACGAATGCCAGCCAGGCCCGCGAACAGACCGACGAACTGCGGCGCGAATCGCCGGGGATCTTCGACTCCGGCTACTTCGTCCTCTCCGCCCTCGATGGCGCCAACCCGCGGCTGCGGCGACAGGCGACACAGGCGGTCGACCTCGACAAAGGCGGCCAGGCAGCGACGGTCACGATCTTCTCCAAGTACGACTTCAACAGCCCGGGCTCGATCGCGCTGAACAAGACGCTCGAAGGCGAAGCCTCCGACCTCGAAGGCGAAACCGGCCTCAACACCGGCGTCGCGGGCGGCGCCTCGACGCTGAACGAGTACAGCAAGGTGACCCGCGAACGGATCCCTGTGATCATCGCCGCGATCACCGTCGCAACCTTCCTGATCCTCGTCCTGATCCTGCGGGCGATCCCGCTGGCGGCGATCGCGGTCGGCCTCAACCTGGCGACGGTCGGAGTCGCGTTCGGCGTCCTGACGCTGCTCTTCAATGTCCCCGACAACCTCCCGCTCGGCGGCCACACCTATGTCGACGCCGTCGGGGCGACGATGATCTTCGGAATCGTCTTCGGGTTATCGATCGACTACGCCGTGTTCCTGCTCGTGCGAATGCGAGAGCGCTACGAAGAGGACGGCGACAACGCCGCCGCGATCGAGTTCGGGCTCGAGAAAACCGCGCGGGTGATCACCGGCGCCGCGGTGATCATGATGGCGGTCTTCATCGCCTTCGCCGGGGCGCCGATCGCCAACGTGAGCCAACTCGGAACCGGGCTCACCATCGCAGTCTTCCTCGACGCGACGGTGGTGCGGATCGTCTTCCTCCCGGCCCTGATGCTGCTGATCGGGGACAAGGTTTGGTGGTACCCCCGTTTCCTCGACCGGATCACTCCCCGGTTGAACGTCTGAGGGCCTGCAAAATCGACGCGTTGACATCCAGTTAAGTGAGTCCCAGAGCCATCTCCGCGCCTGATTGCTCGGATACGATTCGTTCGCCGTTCCTCCGGGTCGGAGGCGGGGGAACCGGAAGCGACGACCCGTGGCTGCTAACCCCTTGAACGAGGAGAAAGGCCAGGCTACGAGCCGGCGAACCACGCCTGCCCGGATCGCCGCCATCGTCGGCCTCGCCATCGTCGTCATCGCCCTGTTCGTGATCGTCTTCAGCGGCGGCAGCTCGCACAAGTACAAGCTCGTCTTCCAGAACGCGAGCCAGCTCGTCAACGGCAACCAGGTCCTGATCGGCGGCCACCCGGTCGGCTCGATCGAAGAAATCAGCCTCACCGACGACAACCTCGCCGAGATCGAAGTCAGCGTCGAACAGGAACTACACGAAGGGACGACCGCGACCGTCCGCGCGACCTCGCTCTCGGGCGTCGCCAACCACTACATCACGATCGCCCCCGGCCCCAACAGCAACCCGCCGCTCGAAGACGGCGCGACCCTGGGCCTCTCCTCGACGACATCCGCGGTCGACCTCGACCAGTTCATCAACTCGTTCCCGGGCTCGGTCCGCAAAGCCCTGGGCAAATTCATCCGCGGCTTCGGCGAATGGTATTCCGGGATCGGGCCGCAGGCCAACGCCGCCTACAAGTACTTCGCCCCCGGCCTCAACCGCGCCGCGGCGTTCGCCCACGGGCTGAACGCGGACTCGCGGCTGCTGACCCAGTTCGTCGTCAACACGAGCAAGCTCTCGACCGCCGTCTCCGCGCGCGGCGAACAGCTGACGAGCGCGATCTCCAACGCCAACACCGCCTTCAACGCGATCGCCGACCAGACCCAGGCCTTCAACCAGACGCTGGAACTGCTGCCGCCCGTCTTCCGCCAGAGCAACACGACCTTCGTCAACCTCCGCGCCGCGCTCGACGATCTCGACCCGCTGGTCGAAACGGCAAAGCCGGCGACGAAGAACCTCGCCCAGTTCCTGAAGGACTTCCGCCCGGTCGTGACGCGGTCGATCCCGCTCTTCCGAAACCTGCGGCTGACCGTCGCCCGTCCGGGGTTCGCCAACGACACCGCCGAACTGCTCGCCGCCCTGCCAACGGTCCAGCAGCGGGCCTCGAAGGCCTTCCCGCACGCCGAAGGGGCGATCGAATCCTTCCAGCCGAACCTCAACTTCTTCCGCGTCTACACCCCGGACCTTCTCAACGGCCTCGCCCGCGTCGGCCAGGTGACCGGCAACTACGACGGCAACGGCAACTACGCCAGGGTCTCGTTCTCGGACCTGAACCTGTTCGAACGCGATCCCTCGAGCGGGGTGCTCGAACCGATCAAACCGAGCGAACAGTTCAACGCGCTCGCACCCCCCTCGCCGATCAGGCGGCCGTGCCCGGGCGGCGCCACCCAGCCGGCTCCAGACGGGTCGAACCCGTTCGTCGAACCGCCGTTCGCGGGCGCCGGGATCAATACCTCCGAATGCAATCCGAGCGACGTGCCGCCGGGACCATGAAGAAAAGAAGCCGCAAAAAAACCCTGATCGGAATCGGTGTCGCCGCCGTCATCGTCCTGCTGATCGTCCTGATCTCGGGCAGCCGCTCCGAAAACGGCTACCTCGTGCGGGCGATCTTCGACAACGGCTCGTTCCTGGTCCCGGGCGAGGAAGTCCGCGTCGCCGGCGCCAGCGTCGGGACGATCCAGTCGGTCGGAGTGACGTTCCCCGGCGAATTGGCCAGCTACGAAAACGGCCGCTACACCGCCGCGCCAGGCAAGGCCGTGCTGGTGCTGAAGATCGACGACGCGGGCTTCCAGGACTTCCGCCAGGACGCGTCGTGCGAAATCCGCCCGCAGTCGTTGATCGGCGAGAAGTACGTCGATTGCCGGACGACGCTGCCGCACGCCGCCGGGACCGAAGACAAGTCGCCGCCGCTGAAGGTGATCGCCGACGGCCAGCCCGGAGCCGGCCAGCACCTGCTGCCGCTGCAGCAGAACAGCGCCAGCGTCGACCCCGACCTCGTCAACAACATCCAGCGGCTGCCTTACGCGCAACGGTTCCGGCTGATCATCAACGAACTCGGCGGCACCCTGGCGGGCCGCGGAAAAGACATCGAGGAAGCCGTCAAACGCGCCAACCCGGTACTCCGCGACGCAACCCGCTTCTTCCAGATCCTCTCCAACCAGCGTGACCAGCTGGCCCAGCTCTCGACCAACTCCGAGACGATCCTCGAACCGTTCGCCGAACAGCGTGCCCACGTCGCCGGCTTCTTCTCCAACTCCGGCGCGACGGCCGAAGCCAGCGCCGAACGGGGCCAGGAACTCGAAGCCTCGCTGAAGAAACTGCCCGCCTTCATAACCGAGTTCGAGACGACGCTCCACAGCCTGCAGGGCTTCGCGACCGCGGGGACGCCGGTCTTCGACAGCCTCAACCGCGCGACCCCGGCGCTGACCGAAGCGACGCGGGCCCTGACTCCGTTCGCCGCCGCCGGGACGGTCTCGCTGAAGTCGCTGGGGGCGTCGGGCGAACTGGCCGGGCCCAAGTTCGCCGAAGCCGACCCGGTCGTTCGCAAGGCGCGCAACCTGGCGCAGAGCGGCGTCGTGCCCACGTCCGAACTCGCCCGCTTCCTCGTCAGCACCAACAGGTCGAACGGGTTCAAAGCATTGGTCGACCTGATCTACAACGGAGCCGCGGCGACGAGCGAATTCGACGAATACGGCCACTTCCTCCGCACCCTGGTGACGATCGTCGACTGCGCCGAATACAGCCTCTCCGGGAAGAGTGGTTGCTCGGCAAACTTCACCGGGCCTTTCGCGGTCGAGTCGTCCGCCTCCTCGGTGTCTGATGTGGCGGAGATTTACCGTCACATCGAAGAAATCGAAGCCGAACAGAGCGGCGGCACGGCGGCCGGCACGAGCGCGGCCGGCCCTCCCGCTCCCTCGCTGGCCCCGTCGACGCCGACCGCGCCGCCCGCCCCGGAACAGGGCGGGAGCGAAGAACTCAGCCCAGGGATCTCGACCGCTCCGTCGCCCGAAGAACTGATGAGGACGCTGGGACGATGAAGGGACGTCGCAGCGGAATCCAGGGGGTGGCGACGAGCCCGGTGATCGTCGGCGCGGTGACGGTGCTGGTCGTGATCGTCGCCGTCTTCCTCGCCTACAACGCCAACAACGGCCTGCCCTTCGTCTCCACCTATGACCTCAAGGCGCGGGTCCCGAACGCGAACGCGCTGGTCAAAGGCAACGAGGTCAGGATCGGCGGCTCGCGGGTGGGAACGATCAGCGCCGTGAAGCCGGTCCAGCTCCCGACCGGCGAAGCCGTCGCCGAACTCGACCTCAAGCTCGACAAGAGCGCCGAACCACTCCCGGTCGACTCGACGATGATCATCCGGCCGAAGTCGCCGCTCGGGTTGAAGTACCTGCAGATCAACCCCGGCAGCTCCTCCGAAAACCTCGCAGCCGGCGAAACGATCCCGCTCGCCCAGGCCAAACCGGAACCGGTCGACCTCGACCAGTTCTTCGACATGTTCAACGAAGAAACCCGGACCAACATCCAACACAACCTGTCCGGTTTCGGCAACGCCTTCGCGGGCCGCGCCCCACAGCTGAACGAAGCGTTCGGGACGCTGCGCAAACTCGTCGAAAGCAGCGGGCCCGTCCTCCGCTCCATCGTCGCCCCGAGCACCAACTTCGACGGCTTCTGGCGCGCGCTGGAGGACCTCGCCTCGACCGTGGCCCCCGTCGCGCTGACCAACTCCGAACTCTTCGTCTCCCTGGACCGTACGTTCGGCGCCTTCGCCCGAGTCGCGCGGCCGTTCATCCAGGAAACGATCGAGAAAAGCCCGCCTTTCCTCGACGCCGCCGCCCGCGACCTGCCGGTGCTGCGGCCCTTCCTCGACGATTCCGCCCGCTTCTTCACGGCGTTCGCGCCGGGGGCGAAGGCGCTCGCCGACACCTCGCCGACGATCAACGCGGCGCTGCGGGCCGGCGTCCCGGCCCTGAACCAATCGCCGCAGCTGTTCGCCCAGCTCGAGCCGACGGCGGACGCTCTCGTCGCCTTCCAGGAAGCTCCCGGAGTCACCGAAGGCCTCAGCCTCCTGACCGACGCCAACGAACTGCTGAAGCCGCCGATCCGGTTCTTCGCCCCCGCCCAGACCGTCTGCAACTACCTGACGATCGCCTTCAGGAACCTGGCCAGCATCTTCAGCGAAACCAACGGCGTCGCCAACTGGGCCGGCGCCCTCGCCAACGAGGGGCCGTCCGGCCCGAACGGCGAGACGATGCCCGCATCGGCGCCGGCAAACGGGCCCGAAAAAGAAAACCACCTCCACTCCAACCTCTACCCGAACACCGCCGCCCCCGGCCAGACCCATGAGTGCGAGGCCGGCAATGTCCGCTACCAGAAGGGCGTGACGACGATCGGCAACGTGCCCGGCAACCAGGGCACGAAGACCTCCGGCCAGATCGCCGGCCAGGGAGGGGAACGCTGATGGGCCGCCTGCCGGAGCGCGACATACGTGCGCAGGAAACGCAGAAGCGCCTGATCGGGTGGCGGCCGAGCAACACCGCGATCGCGATCATCTTCCTCGCGATATTCATCATCGGGCCCTACCTGGCGTTCACCAAACACATCCCGTTCACGGGCTACGGGTACGAGCTCAGCGCGACCTTCTCCAACTCGGCGAACATCTCGAAAAACTCGCCGGTCAGGATCGCCGGGGTCGACGTCGGCAAAGTGATCAAGACCGAAGCCGACGGCAACGCGACCAAGGTCTCATTCACCATCAGCGGCAGCGGCCGCCCGATCCACAACGACGCCTACGCGGTGATCAAACCGCGGATCTTCCTCGAGGGGAACTTCTTCATCGAACTCGACCCGGGTAGCCCGAGCGCGCCGGAAATGGGAAGCGGCGAAACGATTCCGGTCAGCCGCACCTCGACCGCGGTCCAGATCGACGAAATCTTCACCTCGCTGCAGTCGCCCGTGCGGGCCAACTTCAGCCGTGCCCTGGAAGCGTTCGGCGGCGCCCTCTCCGACGTTCCCACCGCGGCCGAAGACGCGACCCAG
Organism: uncultured Solirubrobacterales bacterium; assembly: GCA_963737575.1. Lineage (GTDB taxonomy): Bacteria > Actinomycetota > Thermoleophilia > Solirubrobacterales > 70-9 > VRUE01. The sequence goes on along the minus strand of CAVTTJ010000007.1, from coordinate 154,097 downwards.
CTGCCCGAGGTCAAAGGCAAGACCGGCGCCGCCGGCCTCAGCGGCGCCCTTCGTTACGGCGGCCCGGCCGGCCGCTACGGCGCCCAGGTCGCGAACGCGCTGCTCGGCAATGGCCCGCAGGACCTGCCGCGCCTGGTCGCCGGCACAGGGCGCACGTTCGGCGCCTTCGTCGCAAACGAGGCCGACCTCCAGGGGCTGATCGACAATTTCAACACCTTCACCGGCGCCCTCGCCGCGCAGTCCGAAAACCTCTCGGAAACGATCCGCCGCTTCGCTCCGGCCCTCAGCACCAGTCGCGCCTCGCTCACGAGCCTGAACAAGACGCTGCCGCCGCTGCGCGCCTGGGCGATCGAGATCCGGCCCGCGATCGCCCGCCTGCCGGGGCTGATCTCGGCCGGCGAGCCATGGACCAAGCAGGCCTTCGCCGCCCTCTCCGACGAAGAGGGCGGCGGCGTCGCCAGGCTGCTCGCCGAAGCGACGCCGGGCCTCGCCGAAGCGACCCAGGCCGGCAAGGTGAACGCCCTGCCGCAGCTGAACCGGATCAGCCTCTGCACCTCGAAGGTGCTCACCCCGACCTTCGACCAGACGATCAACGACCGCTTCAGCACCGGAGGCCCCGCCTACCGCGAGTTCCTCTACTGGCTGACCCTCCTCAACGGCCAGGGCCAGAACTTCGACGGCAACGGCTACTTCCTCCGCGTCCAGCCGGGCGGCGGCAACCTCTTGCTGCACGGTGCCAACCCGAGTGGCGCGCTGAAAACCGAAAAAGAAATGTTCGCCCACTCGGCCGTGGCGCCGATCGGCCTGCAGCCGCAGCTCGGCGGCCGTCCGCCGAAGAAGCCCGAAGTCCGCTGCGCCACCAATCCCGCCCCCGACCTCAACGGCTCGCTCGGCCAGCCGGGCGCACCGGTCCTGAGCGTGACCAACCCATGACCCTGCCCGAAGAAAAGACCAGCCGCTTCAAGCACTTCCGGGCCTCGCTCGGCCGGCAGGCGCGCGGCCGCGGCAAAGACTCGATCGCGATCGCCGCCCTGACGCTGATCGCGATCGCGCTGACGCTCTGGGTGTTCACCCAGCAGAAAGCTTCGCTCCCCTCGTGGGCGCCCTTCGTCGGCGAAGACTTCGCCCACCTCAGCGCCGACTTCACCAGCGCCCAGGCGGTCACCCCGGGCCAGGGCCAGGCGGTCGTGATCGCCGGGGTCAAGGTCGGGAAGATCAGCACGGTCTCGCTCGAAGACGGGCACGCGGTGGTCGGCCTCGACGTCGAACCGAAGTACCTGAAGCTGATCCATCCCGACGCGACACTTCTCCTGCGGCCGAAAACGAATCTCAACGACATGGCGATCGAGATCTCTCCCGGGAAGGCGCCCGGCCACGTCGAAGACGGCTTCACCTTCCCGCTCTCCCAGACCGAACCGAACGTCAACCTCGATGCTTTTTTCGCGACGCTCGACAAAGACACGCAGCAATACATCCAGCTGCTGGTCTCCGGCGGCGCCGAAGGCATCGGCGGCCGCGCCCATCAGCTCTCGGGGGCCTTCCGCCGCCTGCAGCCGTTCGCCCACTTCATCGCCAAACTGAACACGGTCCTCGCCGAACGCCGCGTCGCCCTCGCCGGTGCCATCCACCACTTCAGCCAGCTGACGACCGAACTCGGCCGCCACGACCGCGAGATCGAACGCTTCGTCTCATCGTCGCGGGCGGCGCTCGGGAACTTCGCCAACCAGCAGCAATCGATCCAGCAGGCGCTGGTTGAGTTCCCGCAGGCGCTGACGGTCCTCAAGTCGGCGCTCGCCAGCTCTGATGCGTTCTCGACCGCGGCCCGGCCGGCGCTGCTCGGCCTGATCCCGCAGGCGCAGGCCCTGGACCCGGCGTTTGCCGCCTCGACGCGGTTCTTCGAACAGACGAAGGGACCGATCCAGAACCAGATCCGCCCCTTCACCCGCGAAGTACGGCCGGTCCTCGTCCACGCCAAGCAGGCGGCGGAACCGTTTGCCAAGACCGTGAACGGGTTCGGCAACGCGCTCGGCGGCCTCAACAGCTTCTTCAATCTCCTCGCCTTCAAGCCGAAGGGCAAGGAAAGCTTCCTTTTCTACGCTCCGTGGGGGATCCACAACCTCAATACCGGCTACCTCCAGGACGCAAACGGGCCGGTCCAGCGGGCGTTGGCGATGATCACCTGCAACGGCACCAACCTTGCCGTGGGCATCACGGCGAAATCGCCTTATCTGAAAACGATCCTTCAATCGACCCGGATTCCGCGGGCGAAGGAAATCCCGCCGATCCCGCCAGACCCGGAATCGCACACCCCGTACTTCTGCGGCCCGACCGCCGAACCCGGATCATGAGCAAGAAAGCCCCGAGCACAACCCAGCTTCTCGTCGTCACGGGCTTCGCCTTCTCGTGCTTCGGGATCCTGCTCTTCATGTGGATCACCTTCGGCGGGCCGACCCCGTTCAAAGCCAAGCCCTACGAGATCAAGATCCCGTTCAAAGAGGCTACTCAGCTCGCCCAGCAGTCAGACGTCCGGATCTCCGGCGTCTCGATCGGCAAAGTCCAGTCGATCGACGTCTCGCCGAACGGCCAGGAGGCGCTGGCGACGGTCGACATCCAGGATAAGTACGGGCCGATTCCGGAGAACTCGCGGGCGATCCTGCGGACCAAGACGCTGCTCGGCGAGACCTACATCGAACTGACCCCGGGCAGCAGCTCCGAACCCGTGCTGGAAGACGGCGGTACCCTGCCGGACGCGAACATCGCCGAATCGGTCCAGCTCGACGAGATCTTCCGCACCTTCAATGCGCCGACCAGGGCCGCGTTCCAGGAATGGATGCGGAACGCGGCGATCGCGATCGAGGGGCGGGGACAGGACCTGTCCGCGGCGTTCGGCCAGTTCGGGCCGACACTGAACGAATTCGACAAACTGTTCCGCGTCCTCGACAGCCAGGAGCTGGCGGTGCGGCAGCTGTTCCGCAACGGCGCCACGGCGCTGCAGGCCTTCCGCGGCCGCGAAGGCGCGCTGGCCGACCTGATCCAGAGCTCGCAGGCGGTCTTCCAGACGACGGCGACGCGCGAACAGGACATCGAAGCGCTGTTCCGCGCCTTTCCGACCTTCCTCGACGAGTTCCGGACCACGCTCGACCGCCTCCGCACCTTCTCGGTCAACACCGACCCGCTGATGCGCCAGCTCGTCCCCGCCGCCGAACAGCTCTCGCCGACGCTGGTCGCGATCGCCAAGCTCTCGCCCGAAGCCGAAGGGTTCTTCAAGGGCCTGCTGCCGGTGATCAGTGAGTCCTCGAACGGGTTCACCGCCTTCCGCAAGCTCTTCCGCGACCAGTTCCCGCCGCTCCTCCGCGCCGCCCAGCCGTTCATCCGCAACGTCAACCCGATCCTCACCGGCCTCGGCCAGTACAGACGCGAGCTCGCCGCCTCGATGGCCAACGTCGCCGCCGCGACCAACGCGGTCCACATCGGGTCGAACCAGAAGCAGATTCACTATCTGCGGGTGATGGGGCCGTTCACGCCGGAGTCGCTGGCGACGATGCCGGGCCGCCGAACGACCAACCGCACCAGTGCCTACATCCAGCCGGGCTCCTCGAAGAGCCTCGCCACCGGGCTGCTCAGCTTCGGGACCCAGCAGTGCTCGGCCGGGATCTCCTCCTCGCTCAACGGCAACACGCCGAACGAAAAAGCCTTCAACGAACGGGTCGAAGGCAACGTCGCCAAAGCGAACGAATTCTTCCTCCGGCTGCGGCAGTACGCATTCGCCAACCAGGACAGCACGACGACGGTTCCGGCACCGGGATGCAACGCCCAGGCCCCATTTGAACCGATCTTCGGCAACGGACGGCCGGCGACGACCTACCAGCACACATTCGAACAGGGCGGATAGCGGCAGCCGTCCGTGAGTACGGACTGGACCTCACCCGGTGTCATAGGATTCGGCCGTGCCGTTCACTCTCAGGAACCTCAAGGGGGACCTGGAGGACCTCGGGTCCAAGTTCGATAGCGCGCCGGACCTGGAGTTCCGCGCGGCGACCGAGGCGCTCGAACTCGAGGAGTCCGGCCTCAGCTACCAGCGCGTCCCGCCCGGCTATCGCTTTCCGTACGGCCACACGCACAGGGAACAGGAGGAGGTCTACGTGGTCCTGCGCGGCAGTGGGCGGATGAAGCTCGACGACGAGATCGTCGAGCTCAGGGAGTGGGACGCCGTGCGCGTCCCGCCCGGCACGTGGCGAGGCTACGAGGCCGGGCCGGAGGGCCTCGAGATACTCGTCTTCGGCGCCCCCAATCTCGGCGAGGATCCGCGCGAAGACGTCGATGGCCGGCGCGACTGGTGGGGTGAGTAGTGGAGCTGCGGGGCCGAGCTGCTTCCTTCAGCAGAGAGGGCGGCCCTCGGGCCGCCCTCTCCTAACGCTTCAATCAGGGCGGCAGCGCCGCCTTCCCGCTAGCCCTTCGGCGTGCAGGGCACGACGACCGAGCCTTTGAGCTTGTCGCCGTTGCTGAAGCTGACTTCACCCTGACCGAAGAGGCTGCCGGTCGGGCATTTGGCGTTGTAGTAACTCTGTTTCTTGCCCTTGTAGTTGAAGAATTTCTTGTTCGTGATTTCGAAATTGGTCAGCGAACCGGCACCGCCCGCGACCACCGGGATCTTCGATTCGAGGTGCATCCCGTACTTGCCCTTGTTCTCTTTGGTGACGTAGACCTTGGTGATGAAGGCCGTAGGCGCCGGAACGTTGGCGTAGACGTGGACCAGGATCAGCGTTTTGCCGCCCTTGGTGCCGCCGTTGAAGACCCGCAGCGGGCCCGTCGCGGTGAACGGCGCCTGTTCGGCGAATTCGACCTCGGCAGACGCAGTCCCCTTGCCGATCAGCGATTCCTTGCAGGCGGCTTCGGCCTGGGCGGTCGGCCGCGCCTCGAGCTTCCCCGCCTGGCAGACCGGGAGGCCCTTGGTGTTCAGCATGCCGTTCTTGTCGAGATCGCCGGTGAACGTCTTCGCAGCCGGCGGGTGTTTGCCGTCTTTGGTCGAGATGTTCGCGCTCAGCTTGAAGCTGATCGGCGCGAATTCATGCTTCGGCAGGGCCTTCGGGCTGACCGAGCTGTCGAATTTGAGAACCAGGTTGCCCAGGCTCACGACCACCGGCTTCGCCGCCGAAACACCGGCGAAGGCGATCGCTACCACGGCACCCAGGGTGAGTGTCCACATCAAGCGCTTGCGCATATACCTCTCAGTCTCCTTTTCAGTGCCGAAGCCAGCGTGGGCTGGTCGTAGAGCCTTTGCCTCTACCCCTCCAGAGGCCAAACTAACAGGCTCAGATCAATTGAGTAAACCCGGGCAGGACTGCAAAAGAGCGCCTTAACAAGCCGAATCAGCGCTCGCTCATCGAGAGCCGGACCCGCTCCTGCTCCTGTTCGGCCCGCTCCGTGCCCAGGAACGGAAGCGTGATCCAGAACATCAGGTCGGGCAGCCGGCTCGGCAGCCGCGATGCCGCTCCGTGCAGGATCTCGCTGTAGAGGAGCTCGTTCACGCCGCCGGCGAGCGAGAGCGCCGTGATCCCCGGCAGCTCGACCGAGGTCTCGGCCCGGCCGGCGTCGAGGAAGCCGGTGAACTGGCGCAGCGCAGCATCGCGGCGGGCGAGCGCCTTTGGCCCCGCGGCGAGCACCTCGACGATCGCGAACCGCGCCTCGTCCGGGTGCTCGGCGAGGTGGTCGAGCAGGGCCCCGAGCCCGGCGGCGACCCGCTCCGCCCAGGGCGCCCCCGGCTTCGACTCGAAGCCGCGTGCGGTGTCGCCGAGGAGGTTTCCGAGGAGGACGTCATAGGAGGCGAGGAAGCAGTCCTCCTTGCTGGTGAACAGTTCGTAGAAGGTCTTGCGCGAGACGCCGGCGACTTCGATCACGTCGACGACCCTCGTCTCGGGGTAGCCGCGCTCGGCGACGACCTCGATCATCGCCTGGAGGATGCGCTGCCGCTGGGATTCGGTCACCGCCTCCCGCGGTAGCCCGTGACGCCCCCTTGGCAGTCGCTCGCCTGTTTTGGCTGCGCGTCTACCGGAAGCCACTCCAGGACATTAGAGCAGCCGCGCTGGGATCAGGCGGCGCGAAGCCCGATCTCGTCGCCGATCCAGATCACCTGGTCGCGATCGGGCCCGACGCCGACGAGGCGGATCGGGACGCCGGCGAAGTCGGCGATGAAGTCGAGGTAGGCCCGGGCCTGTGGCGGCAGGTCGGCCTCGCTGCGGCACTCGGTGAGGTCGGCCTGGAACCCCGCCAGCTCCTCGTACTCGGGAACCGCCGAGTGGAGGATCGATTGGTGGTAGGGGAAGCGGTCGAAGACCGCGCCCTGGCTCGAGCGGTAGCGCACCGCCACCCGCAGCGGGTCGAGCCCGCTGAGCACGTCGAGCTTTGTGATCGTCAGCGCGCTCATCCGGTTGAGGCGGACCGCGTAGCGGAGCGCGACCAGGTCCATCCATCCGCAGCGGCGCTCGCGCCCGGTGGTCGTCCCGTACTCGTGGCCGCGTTCGAGCATGTGGCGCCCGACTTCGTCCTCGAGCTCGGTCGGAAATGGCCCGGCGCCGACCCGGGTCGTGTAGGCCTTGGCAACCCCCCAGACCTCGTCGATGTCGGTCGGCCCGACCCCGGCGCCGACAGTCGCCGCACCGGCGATCGGGTTCGAGGAGGTGACGAAGGGATAGGTCCCGTGGTCGAGGTCGAGGAGCGTCGCCTGGGCCCCCTCGAACAACACGGTCCCGCCGCTGTCGAGCGCGTCCCAGCAGAGGCGCGAGGTGTCGGCGATGTGGGGCTCGAGCCGGTGGCCGAAGCTGACGTGTTCCTCCGTCATCGTGTGAAGGTCGATCCGCGGGTCCGGCGTGTCCTCGAAGGCGCCGCCGGCGTCCTTGGTTTCCTCGCCCGCCTCGCGGCGCAGTTTGCGGCGCCGGACCGAGAGTTCGCGCAGCGCCTGCTGCTTGGAGGCCAGGGCGGCCCGGATCTTGGTCCGCAGGATCTTCTCGTCGAGCAGGTCCTGGACGCGGATCCCGAGCCGCAGCGCCTTGTCGGCGTAGCAGGGCCCGATCCCGCGCCGGGTGGTGCCGATCGAGTACTTGCCGAGCTTGACCTCGCCGGCGGTGTCGAGCAGCACGTGGTAGGGCATGATCAGGTGGGCGTTGGCCGAGACCCTGAGGTTGCCGACGTCGATCCCGCGCCGCTTGAGCCCGTCGATCTCGGCGAGCAGGATGCTGGGGTCGAGGACGACCCCGTTGCCGATCACGCAGGTCTTCTCCGAGTGGAGGATCCCGGAGGGGATCAGGTGGAACTTGAACTCCTCGCCACCGCGGACGATCGTGTGGCCGGCGTTGTTGCCGCCCTGGAAGCGGACGATCATCTCGGCGCGCTCGGCGAGCAGGTCGGTGACCTTCCCCTTCCCCTCGTCGCCCCACTGGGCCCCGACTATGACTACTCCTGGCATAGCGATTAGGGATTGTGCCTGGTATCAGGCGACCTTGCCGTACCGGCGGTCGTCGCCGAATAGGGGGACCTCGTCGCAGATCTGGGTCAGCCTCGAGACGGTCCGGGCGCCGATCTGGGCCTCGAGCTCCTCATGGGGGAGGTTGGTCGTGACGAGGACCGACCGCTGGGCCTCGTAGCGCTCGTTGATCAGCGCGTAGAGCTGCTCGAGCACCCAGTCGGAGCGCTTCTCGGCGCCGAGGTCGTCGATGTGGAGGAGGTCGACCGAGGTCAGCCGCTCGAAGAAGGAGAGGTAGGACTCGCCCCCCGGCTCGGACTCATAGGTCCGCCTGATCCTCGCCAGGAGCTTCGGCAGCGAGTAGATCGCGACCGAGCGGCCGGCCTCGATCGCCGACTTCGAGACCAGCATCGCCAGCGTCGTCTTGCCGGTCCCGGTGTCGCCGAACAGCCACAGGCCGCGGCCCTCGGCGAGACGCTCGTCGAGCCCCTCGACGTAGGCCCGGATCTCGCCCACCGCCGCCCTCGTCGAGAGGTCGCGCTCCATGTCGCTGACCGGAGGACGGTCGAAGGAGACACCGCGATAGCGCGGCGGGATCACCGAGGCGACGCCGCGGGTGCGGCCGCGCCGCAGGCGCTTCTCGCGGCACTCGCAGGGCCGGGCGACGTCCTCGGGGCCGAGGATCCAGCCGGAACCGTCGCAGACGCCGAGCGGACAGGCCGCAAACGGCTCGCTGCGCGGGGTCGCCATCAGAAGTCGGGCCCCGCGGCGGCGACGTCCTCCAGCGGCGGGCCCTCGCCGGCGGGTTGCTCGATCGGCCTCTCCTTGCCGGAGTGGTCGGCGAACTTCGGGAAGCGGTCGAGGAAGACCAGCTTCCTGGTCCCGATCGGGCCGTTCCTATGCTTCGCGATGATCACGTCGGCGAGCCCGTCGGGCTCGTCTTCGGGATCGCGGTAGTAGTCCTCGCGAAAGAGAAAGGCGACGAGGTCGCTGTCCTGCTCGAGGTTCCCGCTCTCCCTGAGGTCGGAGAGCATCGGCTTCGGCGGGCTCCTCTGCTCCGGCGCCCGCGAGAGCTGGGAGATCGCCAGTACCGGCACCTCGAGCTCGCGGGCCAGGATCTTCAGGCCGCGGCTCATCTGGCCGACCTGCTCGACCCTGTTGGCGCGATGATCGTCCGCCCGCATCAGCTGGATGTAGTCGACGATCACCAGGCCGAGCCCGCCCTTGTCCTGCTCCTGGGCGTGGAGCCGCCGCGCTTTCGCCCGCAGGTCGAGGATCCCGAGGTCGGAGGAATCGTCGAACCAGAGCGGTGCCTCCTCGAGTTCGTTGCAGGCCCGCACCACCTGCGGCCAGTCCTTCTGCGCGACCTGCCCCTTGCGCAGCTTGTCGCCGGAGATCCGCGCTCGGCAGGCGATGAACCGCTGGGCAAGCTCGACCTCGGACATCTCGAGCGAGAAGAAGGCGACCGGCATTCCGTGCTTCACGGCGACGTTTTCGGCGATGTTGGCGACGATCGCCGACTTTCCCATCGCCGGGCGTGCGGCGACGATGATCAGGTTGCCGGGCTGGAAGCCGCCGGTGATCGCGTCGATGTCCCGGAACCCGGACGGGGTCCCGGTCAGTTCCGCCTCCCCGGTCGAGAGCTTCTCGAGCCGGTCGACCTCGTCGTGGAGGATCTCCGAGAGCATTCGAAAGTCGCCGGCCTGCTCTTTGTGGGCGACTTCGAACAGCAGCTTCTCGGCCCGCTCGGAGAGCTCGCGCGGTTCGCCGTCGCGCTCGTTGACCCAGGACTGGATCTCCTGCCCGGCGCCGAGCAGCCGCCGCAGCAGCGAGTTCTGCTGGACGATCTCGGCGTAGTGGCGGGCGTTGCCGGCCGCGGGAACCTTTGCCGCGAGCTCGGAGACGTAGTGCTTGCCGCCGGCCGCGTCGATCTCGTTGCGCTGGACGAGCCCCTCGCTGACGCTCAGCTCGTCGATCGGCTTCGAGGCGGCGTGAAGGTCGTGGATGCAGCTGAAGATCACCGCGTGCTTGTCGAGGTAGAAGTCCTCCGCGGTCAGCTTGACGTCGACGAAGACGCGGTTCAGGGCGGGCTCGGAGACGAGCATCGCCCCGAGCACGGATTCCTCGGCCTCGATGTTCTGCGGCGGGACGTGGGCTGTTGGCGGTTGCGGCATCGAGGACTAGTTAAGGAAGGGAGGCGGCGGGAAAACTCCCCCCGACGGACCCCGCGCCCAAGCAAACCAAAGCCGGCCGGCGTTGACAGGGGCCTCCCCGCAATCAGGGCGAAAAGAAGTCTGCCGGTTCAGCCGGGGACCGCGGCGTAGGCCGGCGGCGGGATCTGGCCGGTGACCTCCTGCCGCCGCTCGCCCCGCCGCAGTATCCGCAACGTGAGGATCGCGATGCTGAGGATCGCGGTCGCGCCGAGGCTGAGCTGGACGCTCAACAGCCCCTGCCGGGTCCAGTAGACGTCGCGGAGGTCGAGCAGTAGCGCCGCCTCGTCGAAGGTCAGGCCCATCCCCGCGCCCATCGGCACCGCAAGCGCCTCCTCGAGCGCCTCGTCTTCGGTCAGCATCGCAACGGTGCCCGAGCCGAACGCGAGGAGGATGCCGGGGACGAAATGGTGGATGTGGCGCTCGCCGACCCTGATGTCGCGGAACGGGCGCCACCTCCTGCGAACGCCGAGGGTCGAGAGGCGGATCAGCGCGAAGGAGGCGAGGAAGCCGGCGAGGAGGTTGAAGAGGATCGTCTCGCTTCGCGGCGCCTCGACGTAACCGGTGACCGCGACCCCGACCGCGTCGAGAGCGGCCGCAGGCGCCGCTTCGACCAGGCGCTCGCCGTCCTCGGGCGTGTGGGAGCGGCGGTTGAGCATCCGCCCGAACTGGCTGGCGGCGACGGCCGCGGCGCCACCCAGCGCGACCACCGCGAGGCCGAGGGTCGCCCGCTCCGACCGGGCCCAGTCGAGGCGGGTCCTCGCCCGGGCGCGGCGAGTTATGCGGGTCGGGAGCCGGCGCTTGGCCACGGGCTCAATCTAGGCCGCCACCCGGCGGCAGGCAGAGGGGCCTATGACTCCTCTGCGACGATCGTCTTCACCGAGGCGACAGAGCCGTCGGCGAGCTCGATCTCGACCATGTGGGTGCCGATCTCGCGGATCGGCTGCTCGAGTTTGACCTGGTGGCGGTCGAAGCGCAGGTTGCGGGCCTCGGCGATCGCGTCGACGATCTCTTTCGGCCCGACCGAGCCGAAAAGCTTGCCGTCCTCGCCGGCTCGTTGGTGGATCGTCAGAACGGTCTTGGAGAGAAGGGAGGCCGCGCGCTCTTCGCGCTCGGCCCGGGCCAGCGCGGCTTTGTCGGCCGCCGCCTGGCGGCGCTGGGCCTCCTCGAGCGCGCCGGGGGTGGCGGGCACCGCCAGCCTGCGCGGGATCAGATAGTTGCGCAGGTAACCGGGGGAGACATCGACCGGCTCACCGCGCTGGCCGAGGCTCTCGACGTCCTCGAGCAGGATCGCCTGCGGCACGGCTCAACGCTCCCCGACGTAGGGCAGGAGCGCGATCTCGCGCGCCCGCTTGACCGCCACCGAGAGCTGACGCTGGTGCTTGCGGGAGAGCCCGGTCACCCGCCGGCCCCTTGTCTTGCCCTTGTCGGAGAGGAACCGGCGCAGCAGGTTGAGGTCCTTGTAGTCGACCTCGGCGGAGTTGATCCGCGTGTATTTGCGCGGCCGAACGCGCTCCATTCCGCGCCTTCCGCGACGCGGTCCAGCCTGTCCTGTCTCTCTTGCCCGAGCCATTTGCGGCCCGGGATGCTACAGACCCGCGGGTGGCGCCGCGCTCAGAACAAATGGACCGCGCTTCGCCCGCCGCGCGGGGATTCAGATTGCGACTCTTGCTCGCTCCGCGCTCAGAACGGTATGTCGTCCTCGGCGCCGCCCCCGCCTCCACCGGCGGGCGCGCCCTCGTAGTCGGAGGTGTCGGCGGGGACGTCGCTGCTCGGGGTGAAGCCGTTGCCGTTGCCGCCCCCGGAGCCGTCGCGCGAGCCGAGAAACTGAACCGAATTGGCGACGATGCTGACCGCCTGCCGTTTCCCACTCCCGTCTTTGGCCTCCCACTCGCGCCAGTCGAGCCGGCCTTCGACCGCGACCGGCCGCCCCTTCGAGAGGTAGTTGGCGCAGTTCTCCCCCTGGGCTCCCCAGACGGTGACGTCGAAGTAGTTGGGCTTGTCCTCCCATTCGCCCGTCTGGCCGTTTTTGCGGCGGCTGTTGACGGCGACCCGCAGCTCACAGACCGAAGTCCCGCCTCCTGTGCTGCGCAGATCTGGATCGCGGGTCAGGTTCCCCGTGATGACGACGACATTGATGTTCGAAGCTGCCACGACTCTCACTCCTCGATATTCGCTTGTATGGGTCCCAGTCTAAGAGCGCGGACGGCGGCCGCTCTCCCCCGGGGGGTGCGAATCGCGCAAAGAGCGCGGACGGTCTACTCGGAGGGGTCTGCGGCGGGCTCAGCCGGTGCGGCCTCGGCCTCTGTCTCCGCTGGCGCAGCCTCTGTCTCCGCTGGCGCGGCCTCCGCCTCCGCCTCCGCCGGCTCCGCGGTGGGCTCGACGGGCTGCTGCGGCGCAGCCCGGGGTGGCGCCGGGGGTCGCTCGCGCGAAGATTCCGGGCCCGGGGCGGCGGTCGCCGGCGGCACCATCACCGGGGCCTCGGGGTCCACTTTGAAGATCCGGAAGCGAAGGACGCCGTCGGTGATCTTGAGGTTGTGGTCGAGCTCCTGGAGGAGGTCGGGGGCGGCCTCGAACCGGAACCAACGGTAGTCGGCCTCGTTTCGCTGGGCGATCTCGTAGGCGAGCTTCCGCAGCCCCCAGTTGTTCTCGTGCTTCAGCGTCCCGCCGCCCTCGATCTGGGCGCGGGCCTGCTCGGCGAGCGCGTCGCGCGCCGGGGCGTCCTGCCCCGCGTCCAGCATCAGAACCAGCTCGTATTCGCGTGTTGCTGCCAAAAGCGGCGATGGACTATAGCCAGCGCCCATCCTCAGCGCGGAGCGAACTCCATCGAGCCATCGTCGGGCGGCTCGGCGGCCACGGGCGGTGCCGGTGCCGGTTCCGGGGCCGGCGGGGGAGCCGGCGGCGGCGGCGTCGCGGGTTCAGGGATTGGGGGCGGGGTGGTGGTCGGGGCCTGGCGCCCGGGTTGGGGGCTCCGCTTGCGCTGCGACCTTCGTCGGGCAGAGGAACGCTTCGGTGGGTGGGTGTGGGCCTTGCCCTCCGAAGGCTTCGCGCTGCGCAGAACCCCCGCCCCCGACGCCACCCGCCCGAGACGACCCCGTCTCGAAGAGACGGGATGATGCCGGCGCGTCCCTCGCCGAGTCCGAGTCGGGTCCGAGCGCGGTTTCGGCTGCGAGGGGTGGACCCCGATCAGGCCTACGTCGGGGGGGAGCGGCGCCGGGTCGGGTGGTCTGAGGAGGTCGGGAAGAACCTGGAGAGCCGTCAGCGCGGCGAGAACCACCGCGGCAGCTTTCGCCGCTGAGGACCAGCGAACCCGGAGACCCGTCACCGACCTTCAAGTGCCGACCCGGGAACCTTCGCCCCGGTTTGGGTGGGTTGGTCAGTCCTTCCCCACGAACTCCCGCGAAGCGGCGGGGGAAGGACCCCGACCACCGCTACGCAACGCTCTGCCGAAGCTCCTCGATGTCATGGAGTTGCGCGTCGACCCAGTCGCCCGGGTTCCGGGAGTAGATGATCTCCTTCAGATGCTGGGCGCGGACCCGGCGCTCCTCGGGGTCCATCGTCAGTGCCCGGTAGATCGCATCGGCCTGCTCCTGGATGTCGAAGGGGTTGACGGAGATCGCGCAGTCGGAGAGCTCCTCGTGCGAGCCGGTGTTCTCGGAGAGCATGAGGACGCCGTCGCGGGTGTTCACCGCCGGCGCCTCCTTTGCGACCAGGTTCATCCCGTCGAAGATCGAGTTGACCATCAGCAGGTCGAAGTGCTTGTAGCGGGCGACCGCCTCGGGGAAGTTCTCGTAGATCTTGAGGTCGATCGGCATCCAGTCGGTCGTCCCGTGGCGGTGGTTGACGACCGCGACGAGCGCCTCGATCCGCTCGAGGTACTCGGCGTACTCGGGCACGTCCTGGCGGGACGGCTGCAGGTGGGCGATGAAGGTGACCTTCTCGCGGAACTCCGGGTGCTGCTGGAGGAAGGTGTCGAAGGCGGTGAAGCCGCGCAGCACGTTCTTCGAGAGGTCGGCGCGGTCGACGCGGATGATCAGGTGCTCGCGGCGGCGCTCCAGCACCTCGCGCTCGGCGGCCATCACCTCCGGCGACTCGGCGGCGCGCTGCAGGCGCTCGGCGTCGATCGAGAGCGGGTAGGCGCGAGCGAGCGTCTGACCTCCGTCGTGGCGCACCAGAGCGGCCTCGTAGTCGACGTCGACCTCGAGCAGTTCGTCGCAGCAGCGGAGGAAGTTGATGCCGTAGGAGTGGGTGTGGAACCCGATGATGTCGTTGGCCAGCATCCCGCGGAAGATCGCCTCGCGGATCCGGCCCGGAAGGATCCGCCAACTGTCGGGCTGCGACCAGGGAATGTGGACGAAGTGGTGCAGGAACGCGTCGGGGCGCTCGTCGCGGATCATCCCGGGCGCGGTGTAGAGGTGGTAGTCGTGGAGCATCACCAGCGGCCGTTCCCGGGACTCGATCTGGCCGAGCACCGCTCTGGCGATGTCGCGATTGACCGTCTGGTAGCCGAAGTCCCACGCGTCGAGCTCCTCCTGGCGGACGTCGGGCGCGTTCGAGAGGTCCCAGAGGTAGTGCTGGATGAACCACAGGATCGGGTTCGCGATCACGTTGTAGAAGCGGTCGTAGGCCTCGGCGTCGCTGCCGACCATCAGCACCTCGTACTCGATCCCGTCGATCGAGAGCTCGACCGGCCCGCCGCGCTCTTCTGAGACCGCGATGTCCTCATCGGTCATCGCAGAGGCGATCCAGAGCGCGTCGCGATGCGACACCAGCCCCGACAGCGCCGTCACCAGTCCGCCGCCGCCGCGGCGCACGACCCGCTCGCCCTCCTCGTCCCGGTCGAACTGAGCGGGACCGCGGTTCGAGACGATGATCAGAGGATCCGACATTCCCCACTCCCGCGTCCGCGCTGCCGGGTGGGCCTCCAGATCTGATCCACGCCTTGGGAGGCTACCCGTCCAGTTCGTTGAACAGCTGCAACCAGTCCCGGAGGAGGCGGGGGGAGAGGAAGCGCTGCCGGGCGCGTTCCTTGCCGGCCCTTCCGAGCCGCTTGCCGAGCTCGGGGTCGCGAAGGATCTCGATGCAGCGGGCGGCACAAGCCTCGGGTGAGTCGACCAGGTAGCCGCTGACCCCGTCCTCGATCTGCAGCGGGATGCCGCCGACGTTGCCGGCGACGGTCGGCCGGCCCTTCCAGAGAGCCTCGGTGACGGTCAGCCCGAACCCCTCGCGGATCGACTTCTGGAGGACGACGTCGGACTGCGACTGGAACGCGTTGACCTCGATTGCGCCGACGTTGTTGAGGTTGTTGAGGATCTTGATGTCGGGGTCGCCATCGGCGTACTCGAAGGTGTGCTGGAAAAACTCCCATCCCTCCGGATCGTCGGTCGCCATCGAGCCGACCAGGGCAAGCTGGACCTCGGGCAGCTGCTCGGTCACCGAGCGGTAGGCGTCGATAACCCCCATCGGGTCCTTCCAGGGGTCGAAACGCGAGACCTGGGTGATTAGCGGCCGGTCGACGTCGATCCCGAACTGGTTGCAGACGAATGCCGCGTCGTCGGGCGAGAACGCCATGTTCTTCGGCGAGAGGGGGTCGATCGCGGGCGGGATGATGCGGATCCCGTCGCCCCCCACGATTTCCTCGGGGACGTAGTCGGGGAGATGCCAGACCGTCGCGTCGTATTCCTCGATCAGCGGCTGCAGCCTGGCGATCGGCGCCGGGTTCGGCTCGGACAGGTCGATGTGGCAGCGCCAGATCCAGTTGCGGCTCTTCTCAGCCGCGCCGCGTCGCAGCCCGATCGGCTGCGGGTCGTGGACGACGATCGTGTCCCACTCGCCTTCGAGCCCCTTCGCGTTCAGCTCGTTGATCTCGTCGAACAGCTCCCACTGCTCGTCGCTGAGCGTCTCGTCGGCCCCCTGCAGCGAGTTGTGCAGGAGCTTCGTCGCGTTGAAGAACTCCTCTTTGCCGAAGATCACCTGCCAGTGCGCGTCGATGCCGGCGTCGCGCATCAGCGGCACGATCGTGTAGAGGATCTCCGAGACGCCGCCGCCGAACGCGGTGGCGCTGACGTGGAGGACCCGGTGGCCCTGGAGGGGCTCGGCGAGCGCGCGGATCTGCTCGCTCAGCTCCTTGCCGGCGATGTGGGTGTAGTCGGCGAGCGACTTGTTGCCGAGGCTGACTTCCTGAAGCATTTACCTAACCTCCTGCTTCGCTCGCTGCGCGAAGAACAAGATATGGACGCTTACTCGCTCCGCAGTCATGGACGCGGATTTCTACACGCAGGGCGGATGGAGCGTCTGGCAGGACGGCATCAGCCGGCGATGTCGTGCTCGGGCCGGGTGCCCAGGGTGACTTCGACCTTCTCCTTTTCGCCGTTCTCGTGGAGGACTTCGAGCGTCACTGTTTCGCCCGGTTCGAAGCCGGCGATCTGGTTCGCGAGGTCGTCGGGTTCGACTATTTTGTGGCCGTCGATCGAGAGGACGACGTCACCGCCCGTGCGGTAGGGAAGGCCCTGGAAGCGGATCCGCCCGTCGCCCCCGCGCAGGCCCGCTTCGTCGGCCGGGCCGCCCGGGACCACTTCGGCGAGCAGGCCGCCGTAGTCGGTGTCGAGGTTGAGCCGGTCCGCGAGCTGCGGGTAGAGCGACTGGGTCGAGACGCCGATGTAGGCGTATTCGGCCTTGCCGCCGTCTTCGAGCTGGGAGATGGAGCGCTTCACCGCCGAGATCGGGACCGCGAAGCCGACGCCGTCGTTGGCGCCCGAGTTGGTCTCGATCTGCTGGTTGATGCCGATCACGCGGGCGTTGGAGTCGAGCAGCGGGCCGCCCGAGTTGCCGGGGTTGATCGAGGCGTCGGTCTGGATCGCCCCCTCGATCTGGAATTCGGTCAGCGAGCGGACCGAGCGGTTGATTGCCGAGACGATCCCGACCGAGAGCGACTGCTGCTCCCCGAACGGGCTGCCGATCGCCGCCACCGGCTGTCCGACGACGAGGTCGTGGTCGTCGCCGAGCTGGAGCGGGTGCAGTTCGAGGCCATTGGGGTCTACTTCGAGCAGGGCCACGTCAGCGAACGGGTCGACGCCGACGATCTTCGCCGGAACGACGTTGCGATCGGGGAACTCGACGTAGACCGCTTCGGCTTCCTTCCGTTCGCCGCTCGTGTCGTCGGTGACCACGTGGGCGTTGGTGACGATCCTGCCGTCGCTGTCGAGGACGAACCCGGACCCTTCGGCTCCCCCGGTTTCGGTGATCGAACGGATCGTCACCACACCGGGCGATGCCTCGCGGAAGACGGTGGCGGCATTGAACCCGGGAGCGCTGGTCTCGACCGCGACCTGGGCGGTCTTTTCCTGCGGAGGCTGGGAGGCCGAGTTGCCGCCGTCCCCGCCGCCGCTCGAGCCGCATCCCGCCAGCGCCAGGACCAGCAACGCGGCCGCGGCCGCGAGCGCGACACGCGCCCTCACACCCCGGCCCCGGTCGGCTCGTTGACGAGGATCGGCGCCGCTTCGGCGGGCGCCGGGGGCAGGTCCAGGGTGAAGGCGGTGAAGCGCCGCGTCGAGGTGATCGAGATCCTGCCGTCCATCCGCTGCGCGAGCTCGCGGGCGATCGCGAGGCCGAGCCCCGATCCTCCCGACGGCTTCGCCGTGTAGAAGCGCTCGAAGATGCGGCCCTGGACGCGCTGAGGGATGCCGGCTCCATCGTCGGAGACGGTCAGCTCTGCCCTGCGGTTTACGGAGTAGACGGTCACGGTCACGCTGGCGCCCTCGGGTGTGTGGGTGAGGGCGTTGTCGAGCAGGATACGGACGATCTGCCTGACCCGTTCAGGATCGGCGGTCGCCATCACCTGGTGATCGGGTGTGCGGAGCTCGAGGCGCGAGCCCCGCAGGTCCGCCCGCGGGCCGAACTCGCGGGCCACGCTGCGGGCGAGCTCGGTCAGGTCGACGCTGCTCGGGGCCATCACGATCCCGCCAGCGTCGAGCTGGGAGAGGTTGAGAAGATCGGCGGTGAGCTTCGTCAGACGGTCGATCTGCTGGCGCATCGTGCGGACGAACTCTTCCCGCTCCTCGGGTGTCGGTTCGTCCTCCTCGAGCAGCTCGACGAAGCCGCCGAGGCTGAAGATCGGGGTCCGCAGCTCGTGCGAGGCGTTGGCGATGAACTGCTTGCGGGCGTTGTCGAGCTCCGCCAGGCGGCGTTGCATCTCGTTGAAGCTGCGGGCGAGCTGTCCGAGCTGGCCCGAGGAGTCGACCGGGATGCGGGCGCCGAAGTCGCCTTCGGCAACCTTGTGGGCGGCCTCCTGGATCTTGCGGATCCGCTGTGTCGCCAGGGTCGCGAAGTAGAGGCCGGTCGCGAGCGCCGGCACGAACGCGATCAGCGCCCCGGTCGTGATCGCCCCCCTCGCGTCGGAGAAACCGGCGATGTGGACCGCGTAGACGTAGATCACGACCGCGGTCCCGATCGCGATTCCCAGCGAGATCATCGTGATTCGATTGCCGAGCGGGGTGAGCTGGAGGCGCCTCATTCCTTGAAGCGATAGCCGACGCCGCGGACCGTGAACAGGAACTCCGGCTCCTTCGGGTTCTGCTCCAGCTTTTCCCTCAGGTGGCGGATGTGGACGTCGACGGTGCGCGGGTCGCGGTACTCCGAATCGCCCCAGACGCACTCGAGCAGGGTCTGGCGGCTCAGCACCCGGCCAGGGGAGCGGGCCAGCGCGCTGAGGATCTCGAACTCGACGTAGGTCACCTTGACCTCCTCGCCGCGCAGCAGGACCATCCGCCGGCCGAAGTCGATCGTCAGCTCCTCGTGCTCGATCGAGCCCTCGTCCTGGAACTCGCCGATCATCCGCGACCGTCGCAGGGCCGCCTTCACCCTGCTGCGGAACTCGCGCATCGAGAACGGCTTGGTGATGTAGTCGTCGGCGCCGACCTCGAGTCCCGCGACCTTGTCGGTCTCGCTGCCTTTGGCGGTCAGCATGATGATCGGCACCTGGCTGTTGCGGCGCAGCTGGCGGCAGACCTCGACCCCGTCGAGCTTGGGCAGCATCAGGTCGAGGATCACGAGATCGAAGCGCGCCTCGCTGAAGCGCTGAAGGGCCTCCTGGCCGTCGATTGCCGAGGTGACGTGGTAGCCGTCTTTGCGCAGCGGATAGCTGAGCAGCGTCTGCACCGATTGCTCATCGTCCACGAGCAGTATCCGGGCGGTCCCGTTGGGCATCAGAAGACAGGGTAATCCGCGCACCGTGCGGGGTCATCTGGACAAATGTAGGACTACCAAGAACTAATGATCTGGAATGATGCCGCCGATATGAGTGACATGGCAAGCGAGCACCTGAAGAGCATGGTCGAAGCCGGAAGCTACAAGCCCGACCCCGCCAAGATCGCCGAGGCGATGCTGAGCCGGCGGAGCGTGCGCGAGCTGCTCACCGCGAGTGAGCCGCTCACCCCAGCTGATCGAAACCGGCAGACCGTACTGGCGAGCCGTCGGGCAGCCTGATCTCGACCCCGGTGCCGGCGACGAGCTCGCCGATCGGGGTCAATCCGGCTCCCCCCGCGCCCAGGGCGGCGACCGCCGCGTCGACCCGCTCAGGAGGCAGCGCCGCGAGCAGCTCATAATCCTCCCCGCCCGAGGCGGCGAGCTCGAGCGGGTCCCGGCCCGCCGCGGCAGCGGCCGCCTCCACGCCATCCGCTAGAGGGATCGCGGTCGCGTCGATGCGGGCGCCGACCCCGCTTGCTGCGGCGAGCTGTCCGGCGTCGCCGGCGAGCCCATCGCTGAGGTCGATCAGGGCGGTGGCTCCCGCGGCTGCGAGGCTCCGCCCCTCCTCGAGCCGTGCCCGCGGTTCTAGCTGTCGCTCGATCAGAGCCGCCTCCTGCTCGGGCGGCAGCGCGGCTGAGCTCGGTCGATCGAGCAGCAGCAGGCCCGCGGCGGCCCCGCCGAGCTCTCCGGTCACCGCGAGGACGTCGCCGGGCCGGCCTCCGGAGCGGGTGAGGAGCAGCTCGGGCCCGGCGGCGTGGCCGACGACGGTTATCGTCAGCGAGAGGACCGGCGCCCGGGTCACATCGCCGCCGGCCAGGGTCGTGCCGGTCTCGACGGCGACTCGCGCGAGCCCGTCGAGGACCTCGAGGCAGCCGTCCTCATCGAGGTCGGTCGGCACCCCGAGGACAACGTAGGCCTCTCCCGGCTCGGCCCCCATCGCGGCGAGATCGGAGAGCGCCGCCGCGAGCGCCTTGGCACCGACCTGCTCCAGGCTCGCCTGACCGCGGCGGAAGTGGACCCCGTCGACGAGCGCGTCGACCGAGGTCGCGGTGGCGCCGCCCGGAACGGTGACCGCGGCGTCGTCGCCGCTGCCGAGCCGGACTCGCGGGCCGGCCGGCGGCAGCCGCTCCCGGACGCGCGCCAGCAGGTCGAACTCGCCCATCGCCTCATTCTGGCGACGGGTCGGCGGCGGTGCAGCCCCGGCGCTCTCTAAGGTGCGGCTGCGTGGAGCAAAGGCAGCCACTTCTTCACCGCATCGGCGAGGCCGGCGCCCAATTCGGAACCAAACCGCCGAAGAGCAAGCGGGTCCGGCTGGCGATCCAGCTCGGCCTCGCGATCGTGATCTTCGGCTTCCTCGTCCTCACCGTCGTCCAGCAGTGGTCCGAGATCAAGGACGAAGGGGTCCACTTCCACGTCCTCTGGTTGATCCCGGCCTTCATCGTCCTGCCGATCTACTATGCGCTGACCGCGCTCGGCTGGGACCTGATCCTCCGCTTCCTCGGCTACCGGATCGGGATGGGACGGGCGCAGGTCGCGTGGGGCCAGCCCCTCCTCGCCCGCTATGTGCCCGGCAGCGTCCTCTACGTGCTCGGCAGGGTCCTGCTATCCGAGCGAGCCGGCGTCCCGCGCCGGATCACGCTCGCCAGCGTCGCCTACGAACAGGCAATCGGCGCCACGTCAGCGATCGCGATCGCCTCCTACTTCATCATCAACCACCCCGACCTCCAGGGCCAGCCGCTGCGCTGGGCGGTGCTGCTCCTGGTACCGGCGGCGATCGTCGTCCTCCATCCGCGGATCTTCGGCCCGCTCGCCAACCGGATTCTGAGGGCCTTCGGCCGCGAGCCGCTGCCGGCGGTGATCTCACTTCAGGGAATCCTGATCCTGATCGTCGTCTTCGCCGCGATCTGGGGTGTGATCTCGGTCGGCGTCTACTGCGTCGCCCGCTCGGTCTCCGATGTCCCGGTCGACGAAATGCTCACCGTCGGCTCGGCCCAGGCGGTCGGGTACGTCGCCGCGCTCGCGACCCTCATCGCCCCGGCCGGCCTCGGGGTGCGCGATGCCGCCTTCGCCTGGGCGGTGAAGGGCGCGGTCCCGGGCAACAGCTTCGCGATCGGCTCGCTGATCGCGATCGCGGTCCGCGCAGTCCAGACCCTGGTCGAGGTGATCTACGTCGCCGCCGTCACCGCGCTCGGGAAACGCGAGGGGTGGTCGATTCCGACCGGGGTTCTCCATCCCAGTGCCGAGGAGCAGGAAGGCGCCAAGGCCGGGAAGCAGGAGATCCACACGCCGGAAGTGCTCTAGGTGTGGGGGGAGGCTCGGGCGCCCTCCGTTCCGACTCGCTCGCTTCGCTCGCTCTGAGTATCCGCCGGCCCGGAGGGCACCCGACCCTCCCCCCTCAAGCAGCTCCGGGGGCCGTGACTACGCGGGCCGATCCCGCTCCGCCCGACTCAGAGCGGTATGCGGGCGGCGAGTTGGAGGGCGGTGAGGGCGAGGGTGGCGGCGAGGAGGCGGTTGTCGCGCGCGAGGGCGGCGAACGGGAGGGGCCAGATCACGTACCAGGGCAAGAGCCAGGCGCTTGCCAGCAGCACGCCGACGGCGGCCCAACCGGTCGCCTGGATCCAATCGCCGCCGCGGAGGACCCCGCGGCCGAGCCAGACGACGAGAACGGCGAGGGCCACGACGGCCACGGCGCGCACCGGGCCGACCCCGACACCGAGGAGCTCCGAGAAGAGGTTCGGGAGGCTGTAATTGCTGACCCGACCCTGGTTGTCGCCGACGAGCTCGGCCGAGTCGAGGGCGTGGAGGCCGAAAGCCACCAGGCTCGACGCGGCGATCGCGATCGCCGCGATCGCGGCGCCGGCCAGGAATCGGCTGCGTCGCGATGCGCCCAGCAGCGCGAACGGGACGACGACCGCGGCGCTGAGCTTGAGCCCGACCGCGGCGAGGACCGCCGCGCCGCCGCTCGCCTCGCGCAGGGCGAGGACCGCCGCACAGCCCGCGAGCGCCAGCAGCACCGCGGTCGCGTCGTTGTGGGCCCCGCCGACGACGTGGACGAGGACCAGGGGGTTGAGGGCGACGATCGCGAATCCGCGCCGGGCGTCGATGCCGCGGGCGGGGGCGAGCCGGGCGACCAGGGTCGCCAGCGCCAGGACCGACCCCGCCGCCACCGCCTTCAACACCCAGAGCGCGGCCGGCACCGAGAGGTGCGCGAGCGGGTAGGTCGCGAGCGTGAACAGCGGACCGTAGGAGCTGGTCGACCCGGTCCAGCCGACGTAGCCGAAAACGGGGTCGCCGGCGGCGTCGGTCGGGGCGTGGGTGTAGGGGTCGAGGCCGTGGAGGATGCCGAGGCGGGCGTAGGCGATGTAGCTGAAGACGTCCTGCGAGAGCAGCGGCGGGGAGAGCGCAAAGGCGAGGATCAGCACCACGGCGGCGGCCGCGATCAGGCGGCGGTCGAGCGCCGGGGCGGCCAACAGCACGCAGAGGTAGGCGGCGAACGCCGCCCAGAGCAGCGCGTAGTAGGCGCCGCCCGAGACTCCGAGGCCGCCCCCGTAGAGCCCCAGCAGCCAGCCGGGCTCGCCGGCACCGGCGGCCGGCACCAGTCCAGGGCCCGGAGCGGCGAGTGGGATCGCCGCGGCGAGGAGGCCGATCAGGCCCGCGAGGCCGAGGGCCCGCGGTGCCCGGCGGCGGTCAGCCAGACCCGACCCCGCCGGTAGCGGTGCCGCCGCCGACCCCGGCATCGCCGCCACCGCCGCTGGGCGGCGGGGGCATGGGTTCTGGCGGCGGGGCGGGGGTCGGTACCTGCCCGACTCCAGGCGCATAGGCGTTCGGGTTGTAGCCGCCAACCGCGGCCGAGCCCGGCGGCGGCGCGCCGCCGCCCCCGGTTCCTTCTTCGACCCCGCTTCCCGGATGGCCGCCGCCGCTCGAAGCCGTGAAGTGACCGTAGAACGGCGCCCAGGTGATCGGCGTTTCCGGTTTCGAGAATTCCTCGCAGGGGATTTCGGCGTTGGAGTAGACCGAATTCCAGATTTCCGCCGGGAACGTCCCGCCGAACACCGTGATCCCGTGGACGCTCGTCATTTCGATCTCGTTCGACTGTGGGTACCCGACCCAGACGACGGTCGCGAGGTTCGGCTGGTAGCCCGCGAACCAGGCATCGGTGTAGTGGTCCGTAGTCCCCGTCTTGCCCGCCTGCCCCGGGCAGCCGGTGTAGGCGGCGGTGCCGGTGCCGCCGGTGATGTTGTCGTGCAGCAGCCGGGTCACCTCATAGGCGACGGCTTCGGAGATCACCCGCTTCGGTTCCGCGTGCTCTGGGTGGTCGACGCGGCCATCGGGGAAGACAACCTTGCGAATCGCGATCGGGTTGTGATGGATGCCGCCGGAGGCGAGGGTCGCGTAGGCATCGGACATCTCGAGCGGCGAGACGCCGATCCGCAGTCCGCCGATCCCCTCCGCCGGGATCCCGTCGAGTTCGGTTTCGATCCCCATCGACTTCGCCGTTTGAGCGACGTTCTCCGGGCCGACGTCGAGGTCGAGCTGGGCGAAGACGGTGTTGTCGGAGGCGACGGTCGCTTCCTCGAGGTTGATCGTCCCCAGGTAGCCCTCGTCGGCGGTGTGGACTTCCCAGTGGCCCCATTTCGGCAGATTCAGGTCGAGCGGCTTCGACGTGTAGTAGGTCGAGTAGGGGTCGACCCCCTGCTTGATCGCGGTCGTCAGGACGAAGGCCTTGAAGGTCGACCCCGGCTGGCGGTGCCCCTGCGCGGCGAGGTTGAACTGGCTGACGTTGTAGCTCGAGCTCGAGACCATCGATCTGATGTAGCCGGTGTCGGGTTCGATCGAGACGAGGGCCGAGGCCGGGTCTTCGGAGTAGGGAAGGGTCGAGCGCACCGCTTCGAGCCCGACCCTCTGAAGCTTCGGGTCGATCGTCGTGTAGACGCGGAGGCCGCCCTGGCGGACGGTGTTGACGCCGTACTTTTCGATCAGTTTGTCCTCGACGTAGTCGAAGAAGTAGGGCTGGCGGCGCTTGAAGTAGGTGTCGGAGGGGCCCAGCTCTAGGCTGCGCTGCTCGGCCTCAAGCGCCTGCTGTTCAGAGATGTAGCCGAGTTCGGCCATCTTCCCCAGGACCTCGTTACGGCGTTCGAGCGCGCCTTCCGGGTTGAGGATCGGGTTGTATTCGGATGGCGCCTGCGGCAGGCCGGCCAGCAGCGCCGCCTGCTCGAGCCTCAGCTTCCAGACCGGCCTCGAGAAGTAGATCTGGGAGGCGGCCTGAACACCGACCGCGGTGCTGCCGTTGATCGTCCCGTAGGAGGCAGTGTTCAGGTACTTGCCGAGGATGTTTTCCTTGCTGTACTTCTGCTCGTATTCGTCCGCGAGCTGAGCCTCCTGGATCTTGCGTTCGACATCGCGCTTGGGGTCGGTGATGCAGAGGTTCCGCATCAGCTGCATCGTGATCGTCGAGCCGCCCTGGACGACCTTCCCCGCCTCGAAGTTCTTGACGAGTGCTCGCAGACCGCCCTGGTAGTCGACCCCGCCGTGTTCGTAGAAGCGCTGGTCCTCGATCGCGACGGTCGCGTGTTTGAGGTCGGCCGGGACGCGGTTGATCGAGACCGGGGTCCGGGCCTGGTCTGAGGCGATGTACCCGAGGCGGTTTCCGTCGTCGGCGAAGAGGACCGAGTTGCCGCCGCGGTCGATCGGCCGGCAGGCCGAGAGCGGGGGGGCCTTGGCGGCGACGTCGAGGACCCAGGAGGCGACGCCGACCGCGAGGACGCCGACCAGCGCAAGCGCCGCCGCGAAGACGAAGAGGATCTTGCTGCGGGCCCCGCCGCGGCGGCGGGCGCGCCGGCGTTGGCGCTGCGTCACCGCACGGCCTCGCGCTTTGCTCGCCGCGCGAAATGACAGATATAGACGCTGGCTTGCTCCGCGCTCATGCGGAAAAGGGTACTTCGACCCAGAACAGAGTCAGACCTGTGTGTCCCCGGTCGAGTGGTTCTGGACGATCCCCTCAACCAGCATTTGATTCGGGATCACGATGGAGCTGTTGTCGCCAGGGTCGACGTAGGTGTAGGCGAGGGTGATGTCGATCACCCGGCCCTCGATTTCTTCGAAGGAGATCCGGTCGCCGATTTTGATCGGCTGCGAGATCGCGAGCTGAACTCCGGCCACCAGGTTGCCCAGCGTGTGCTGCGCGGCGAACCCGATGATCGCGGCCACCACCGCGGTCGAGGCGAGGATCCCGGTGGCGAGCCGGTTCAGTTCGGTGAACTGGGCGAGAGCCAGCGCGGCGAGGACGACGACGACGACCAGGACGAGCACCCGGCGGAGGAAGCGCAGCCTCGTTTTCGTCGAGCGCGAGACCTGTGAGACTGCCGGCGACATGGAGGCAAACCTACCCCCAAAGCAGGCCTTCCCCTACTCCAACTGGGGCCCCGCCACGGCGCTTTTCGGCGTCGTCCTCGCCCTGGTGGTCGGGATCATCCTCGGGATCCCGGCGGTGATCGTCGATCACCCCAACAGCGAAGGTGACCTCAGCAGCACCGCCAACGCGTTCGTCCAATTCGCGACCGCGCTCGGCTTCCTGATCGTCCCGATCGTGTTGGCCTCGAGGGGCGCTGTCCCGATCCGAGAGGCGCTGGGCCGGCTCGGGGTGCGCCGCTTCGGGATTCCCTCGGCCTTTCTCTGGATGTTCGTCGCCGTGGTCGCCTACCTGGCGATCGCGATCGTCTACGCGAACGTGATCGGCGAACCGAAGCAGAAGGACATCGCCGAATCGTTCGGGACGCTGCCGGTCCAGATCCTGCTGATCGTCGTCGCCGCGCCGGTCAGCGAGGAGGTCTGCTTCAGGGGAATGCTCTACGGGGGGCTGCGGGAGAAGCTCCCACGCTTCGCCGCTGCCCTGATCGGCGGCCTGGTCTTCGGCGGCCTCCACGCCCTGACCGGGCTCAGCGCGGTGCCGCCGCTGATGGTCTTCGGGGTCGTGCTCTGCCTGCTCTACGAGAAAACGGGCTCGATCTGGCCCGGGATCATGCTTCACATGTTGAACAACACCTTCGCCCTGTTGGGCCAGTAGCCGGCGCACGGCCGACCCGTCAGGCACAATGTCCGCCCCGATGAGACGGCTCGCCCCACTGATGCCGATCCTCGCCTGCCTTCTCGCGCCGCCTGCGGCTCTCGCGGCTAAGGACGGCGCGAAGAACGGCGCGGTCGACGCGGTGCCGAACGCGACCGTGAAGATCGAGATCGGCCACCTCCACGGCGGCAAGGCGCAGATCATGAGCACGGTCCCGGTGATCGGGTCGGTGCGGCCCTACGTCCCCGGCCAGAGGGTCGAAGTCAGCTTCTACCTCAACGGCGAGCGCGTGCAGAGTCAGACTGTGAAGGTCGGCAGGGGCAAGGGGGGCAGCGGCTCGTTCCGCGCCAGCATCAGGATCGACGCGGCCGGCAAGTATGCGGCGAGCGCTCGCCACGCCCCGACCGCGCGGCTCGGCGGCGACAGCACCGAGCGCAAGAGCTGGCGGGTCAGCTTTCCCGCCCTGCACCAGGGCCAGTGCGGCGACGTCGTCGTCGGGTTCAAGCAGGCGATGCGGAAGATGGGCTACATCGCCAACAGCGGCCGCTGCTTCGGCGGCAAGACCGGCCGCGGCGTCCTCGCCTACCGCAAGGTGAACGGGATGGAGCGCAGCTTCAGGGCGGGCAAGGGCCTGGTCAAGCGGGCCTTCGCCGGCCGCGGCGAGTACCGGGTCCGCCACCCGGGCGCCGGCCGGCACCTCGAGGCGCCGCTCTCGAAGCAGGTCCTCGTCTTCGCCAAGGGCGACCGGCCCTACGCCGTCTACCCGGTCTCCTCGGGCAAGTCCTCGACGCCGACCGTGACCGGCCACTTCACCTTCATCAGGCAGGAACCCGGCTACAACGCGGAGGGCATGTACTACTCGTTCTACTTCTACGGCGGCTACGCCGTCCATGGCTACGAATCGGTCCCCGACTATCCGGCGAGCCACGGCTGCATCCGCACCTTCATCGCCGACCAGCCCGAGATCTTCAACCGGATCAACTTCGGCGAAAGCATCTTCGTCTTCTGAACTGGACCGGCCGAGGGCCGGTCACTGGCCCTTCAACGGCGGCCGCAGCTCGGCGTAGGCTCTCGCCGTGATTTCCGAGCGCGCCCTGCAGGCGATCCTGGCCTTCACGGCCGCCTTCCACATCGTCCTCGGCCTGATGGCGCTGATCGTGCCGGACACCTTCTTCGACCAGATCGGGCACTACGGGGTCGAGAACTCCCACTACGTCGGAGACGTCGGCGCCTTCTACCTCGCCGCCGGGGTGGCGCTGGCGATCTCCGTCGTCCGGCCCGCGTGGCGGGCGCCGCTGCTCTGGCTCGGCGCGCTCTGGTATGGGTTCCACGCGATAAACCACCTCTTCGACACCGGCGAAGCGAAGAGCGACACGCGCGGCTGGAGCGACACGCTGCTGCTCGCGGTCGGCGCCCTCGGCGCGGCCTGGCTGGCGCGGGTCTCGGAAAGGCTCGGTGCCGGCGCGGGGAGCTCCGGTTGAGGGTCTTCGTCGCCGGGGCCTGTGGGGCGATGGGAGGGCCCCTCGTCCGCCGGCTGGTCGCGGCCGGGCACGAGGTGACCGGGACGACCCGGCGCGAGGAGCGGGCCGTCGGAATCAGGGCCGCCGGCGCCACCGCTGCGGTCTGCGACGTGTTCGACAGCGACACCCTCGGCCGCCTGGTCGCCGCGGCGAGCCCCGAGGTCGTGGTCCACGCGCTGACTGCGCTGCCCGACCGGATCGATTGGAAGGCGAAGCCGGATCCCCTCGCCGCCACCAACCGGCTCCGCGAAGAGGGGACCCGCAACCTGATCGCGGCCGCGAGCGCGGCCGGCGCGCGCCGGGTGATCGGCGAGAGCGTCGCCTTCCTCTACGAGCCGAGCGGCGACTGGATCAAGAACGAGGACGCGCCGCTGTTCACCGGCGCTCCTGGCCCGTTCGGGAAGGCCGTCGCGGCCCTGGCCGACCTCGAGCACCAGATCCTCGGGGCCGACGGAATCGACGGTGCGGTCCTGCGCTTCGGCTGGTTCTACGGTCCGGGGACGAGCTACGCCTCCGGTCGAGCCCAGGCAGAGGACTTCCGGCGCCGCAGGTTCCCGGTCGTCGGCAAGGGAACCGGGGTCTTCTCGTTCGTCCATGTCGAGGACGTGGCCGCCGCCGCGGTCGCCGCGATCGGGCAGGACGTGAAGGGCGTCTTCAACGTCGTCGATGACGACCCCGCGTTGCAGCGAGAGTGGGTCCCGGTCTACGCCGAGGCGGTCGGGGCGAAGAGGCCGCGCCGGGTTCCGCTGTGGCTGGCGAAGCTGATCGTCGGCCCGGTGGCCGTCAACGCGGTCGAGCTCCGCGGCGCATCGAACGCCCGCGCCAAGCGCGAGTTGGGCTGGGAGCCACGTTACCCGAGCTGGCGCCAGGGCTTCCGCGAGGCGCTCGGCTGACGCCTCCTCCGTAGGATTCGCTGCCATGGCTGAGGTGGATCTCGAAGCGGCGAAGGGCACCCTCCTCGCCGAGCTGCGCGAGCACTCGCTCGTGATCGGCGAGGTGACGCTCTCGAGCGGGGCGGTCGCCCAGTACTACGTCGACGCGCGCCGCGCACTGCTGCGCCCAGAGGGTTTCCGGGCCGCCGGAGAGCTGATCGCCGCCGCCGCCGCCGACGCGGGGGTCGCCGCGGTGGGGGGGCCGGCGACGGCTGCGATCCCGCTCGCCTGCGCGGCGATCGCGGTCGACGCAGGCGCCGGCCTGGTCGGGTTCTTCGTCCGCGGGGCGCGAAAGGAGCACGGTTTGCAGCGCTGGGTCGAGGGGCCGGTCCGGCCCGGCGACCGCTGCCTGGTCGTCGAGGACACGGTGACGAGCGGGGGCTCGACCGTCGATGCGATCGGCCGGATCCGCGAAGAGGGGCTCGAGGTCGCGGGTGTCCTGGCCGCCGTCGACCGGCTGGCCGGCGGCGGCGAGGCGATAGAGGCGACGGCGGGTGCGCCCTTCCGCGCCCTCGTCACGATCGACGAGCTCTACCCGGACCGGCCGGACAGGACCTGAGCAGCGGTGAGCGCGGAACGAGCAAGCGTCGCAGCCTGGTTCTCCGCGCAGCGAGAAAAGCGCGACTCTGTCTGATGGAGCCCGATGCCGTCGAGATCCGCGTGGTCGGCTGCCTGATCGAGAAGCAGCGGACGACTCCGGACGTCTACCCCCTCTCGATCAACTCGCTGCGCCTGGCCTGCAACCAGTCGACGAACCGCGACCCGGTCGTCTCCTACGACGAGGAGACGGTCGTCGAGGCCCTGCGCCACCTCGCCCTGCGCGGCTGGACCCGGCTCGCGAGTGGCTCCGGCAGCCGCGCCCGCAAGTACCGCCACCTCCTCGACGAGGCGCTCGGGCTCGACCCGCCCGAGATCTCGCTGCTGGCGGTGCTGATGCTGCGCGGGACGCAGACGCCGGGGCAGCTGAAGCAGCGCGCCGAGCGGCTGTATGGGTTCGAGAGCCTGCCCGAAGTCCAAGATTCCCTCGAGGGGCTGGTCGGGCGCGGGCTGGTCGCCCGCCACCCGCGCCGCCCAGGCCAGAAGGAGGATCGCTACGAGCAGCTGCTCGGCGCCGGCGCGGCCGCGGGGGCCGAGTCGCCGCCGGCGGAGGACGCAGACGGTGCCGTCTCCGACCCGGTGCCCACCGGCGGCTCGCCCGCCGAGTACCGCCTCGGCCGGATCGAGCGCGAGCTCGCCGAGCTTCGCTCCCAGCTCGAGACCCTGCGGGCGGAACTGGGCGGCGGATGAGGCGTGCCGGGACGATCGCCGCGCTGCTGCTCGCCTGCGCCCTGCTGGCGCCTGTCGCGGCGTCGGCGCTGGAAGGCCCCCGGGCCGAATACCGCGACCAGGTCGAGCCGATCTGCCGCGCAAACACCGAAGCCAACAAGCACATCCTGCGCGGGGTCCGCGGCAACGTCCGCAAGGGAAAGCTGAAGATCGCCGGCAACCAGCTGGTCAGGGCCTCGAGCGCCCTCGGCCGAGCGGTGGCGGAACTGCGCAAGGTGCCGCGCCCGCCGGCCGACGCGAAGCGGCTCTCCGAATGGCTCGCTCAGATCTCCAAGCAGGCCGATCTGTTGCAGGGGGCGGGGAAGGCGCTGATCGCCGGCAACCGCCATCGGGCGGGCAGCCTCGTCACCCAGCTCTCGAATGGGGCGCGGAAGGCCAACGCTCTCGTCGTCAGCTTCGAATTCCGCGACTGTCGCCTGGACGCATCGCGATACACCTGAGGGGCGTAGGCTCAGCGTTCGCCATGCCACCGCAGACCCAGTACGCGCGCAGCGGCGAGCTCGGCATCGCCTACCAGGTGGTCGGCGAGGGCGAGATGGACGTCGTTCTCGCCTTCCCGTTCGTCTCCCATCTCGACCTGGTCTGGGAGAGCCCCGCGATCACCCGCTTCGTCGAGCGGCTCAGCTCTTTCTCGCGGGTGATCATCTTCGACCGCCGCGGCGTAGGGCTCTCCGACCCGCTGTCGGCCCCGGCGACGCTGGAGGAGCGGATGGACGACGTCCGCGCGGTGATGGACGCCGCCGGCTCCGAGCGCGCCGCCCTGATCGGCGTCTCGGAGGGGGGGACGATGTGCATGTTGTTCGCGGCCACCTATCCCGAGAGGACCTCGGCCCTTGTCCTCTGCGGGGCGATGGCGAGGTCGACCTGGGCGGAGGACTATCCATGGGCGCCGGAGCGGGAGGCGGCCGAGGAATCGCTCAATCAACTCCTGGCGCCGACCTGGGGTCAGGGGGATTCGATCGACATCTTCGCGCCGAGCTATGCCGACGACCCGCAGGCGCGCGAGTTCCAGGCGCGCTATGAGCGCCAGGCCGCGAGCCCGATCCGCGTCCAGCGCTTCTTCGAAATGTTCCTCGACCTCGATGTGCGGGACGTCCTGCCGGCGATCCAGACGCCGACTCTCGTCATGCACCGCCGCCATGACCACGCCGTCAACGTCCGCGCTGGCCGCTGGCTCGCCGAGCAGATCCCCGGCAGCCGCTATATCGAGCTGGACGGTGTCGACCACGCTCCCTGGGCCGGCCCCGACAGCGAGCGGGTACTGGACGAGATAGAGGAGTTCCTGACCGGGGTCAGGCCGGGGCCGAAAACAGATCGCGTCCTGGCGACGGTTCTCTTCACCGACATCGTCGACTCGACCAAGCTCGCCACCGAGATGGGCGACAGCCGCTGGCGCGAGCTGCTCGAGCGCCATCAGGAGCTGGTCCGCCGCCTCCTCGACCGGTTTGAGGGGCGGGAGATCAAGACGACCGGCGACGGATTCCTGGCCACGTTCGACGGGCCGACCCGCGCCGTCGAGTGCGCCCAGGCGATCGTTGCCGATGCCCCCGCCCTCGGGATCGAGGTGAGGGCCGGCATGCACACCGGCGAGGTCGAACTGATCGGCGATGACGTCGGCGGGATCGCAGTCCACGTCGCCGCCCGGATCTCCAGCCTCGCCGAGGGCGGGTCCGTGCTCGTCTCCCGCACCGTTCGGGACCTGGTGATCGGATCGGGGATCGAGTTCGACCCGTGCGGCCGCCACTCACTCAAGGGAGTGGAGGACGAGTGGGACGTCTACACCGTCACCGCGACGCCGCTCTCTTCCGCCGCCCCCGCCTGAGCCCCGGCGGTGCAGGGGCCCGGCATCGGGAACAGGCGCAGGAAGCGGGCGGCCTCGCGCCGTCGCCCCTCGATCCCAACGGCGCCGTCCTCGAGCGCGGCATCGAGAGAGACCTGGCCGGTGATCAGGGCGGCGATCGCGGCCGGCTCGCCCTCGATCACGAGCTCGGGCGCCTGGGCGGCGCCGCGGGCGAGCTCGATCTCACCGCCGGCGATCGTGACCCGGAACCGCGTACCGTCGATGCGAAGCTCGTAGACGGCCTCGAGCTCGCCGGCGCGGTCGGGGTCGAACAGCGAGCGCAGCGCGAGCGCGATCGAGTCGACGCCGATCCGGGTGCCGGAAGGGGAGATCGGGGACCGCGCGCCCCAGGCGCCGAGCCTTGTGATCACCGGCTCCAACTCAGCCCCCCACTCGGTCAGCTCGTAGACCCACGAGCCCGCCGGCGGCGCCAGCTTGCGGCGGCGGATGACGCCTCCCTTCTCGAGCTCTCGAAGGCGCTCGGAGAGTATGTTGGGACTGGCCCCGGGCAGCCCGGCGCGGATGTCCGTGAAGCGCTTCGGGCCGAGCATCAGCTCGCGGACGACGAGCAACGCCCAGCGCTCTCCGACAACGTCGAGGGCGGAGGCGAACCGGCATGCCTCGCCGTAGGAGCGGGTGGTCGCCATGGTGTGAGTCTATGGCGTTTGGTACAAACTTGCAACCTGGTAGTCCTTTTTCAGGAGTTCTGCTAGGGTCCACCGACAATGAGCGCCGCCGAAGACCGCCGCCGCTGGCTCGCCCTCTACGTCCTCTGCACGGGCGTCCTCATGATCGTTCTCGACATCACGATCGTGAACGTCGCCCTGCCGTCGATCCAGGACGACCTCGGGTTCAGTCAGAGCAGCCTGGCCTGGGTCGTCAACGCCTACCTGATCCCGTTCGGCGGCCTGCTCCTGCTCGTCGGACGGCTCGGCGATCTGATCGGCAAACGCCGTGTTTTCCTCACCGGGCTGACGGTCTTCATCTTCGCCTCCCTGTTCTGCGCCGTCTCCCAGACGCAGGGAATGCTGATCGGCGCCCGGTTCATTCAGGGCATCGCCGGCGCGCTGACCTCGGCGGTCGTGCTCGGGATGATCGTGACGATGTTCCCCGAGCCCCGCGAGCAGGCGAAAGCGATCGGCGTCTACGGGTTCGTCGCCTCGGCCGGCGGCTCGATCGGCCTCCTCGCCGGCGGCATCCTCACCGAGGCGATCAGCTGGCACTGGATCTTCTTCATCAACATCCCGGTCGGGATCGTCACCGCGTTCCTATCGCTGCGGCTGGTCGACGACACCCCCGGGATCGGGCTCGACAAGGGCGCCGACATCCCCGGCGCCGTCCTCCTGGTCAGCGGGCTGATGCTCGGCGTGTACACGATTCTGAACGTCGCCAACGTCGGCTGGGGGGCGACCGAGACCCTGGCGCTGGGCGCGGCCTCGATCGGGCTCGAGGCGGCGTTCATCTTCCGCCAGTCACGGATCGCGACCCCGCTGATGCCGCTGCGGCTCTTCCACTCGCGCAACGTCACCGGGGCCAACGCCGTCCAGGCGCTGTTGGTCGCCGGGATGTTCTCGATGTTCTTCCTCGGCGCGCTCTATTTGCAGCGGATCCTCGGCTACGACCCGCTCGAGGTCGGGCTCGCGTTCCTGCCGACGACGATCGTGATGGGCACGATGTCGCTCGGCTTCTCCGAAAAACTGATCATGCGTTTCGGGCCGCGGCGGACGCTGATCGCCGGCCTCGTCCTGATCGGCGTCGGGCTCCTCCTCTTCGCCCGCACACCGGTCGACGGCCAGTACACGGCGGACCTGCTGCCACCGCTGCTGTCTGACCGGCCTCGGGATCGGCACCTCGTTCCCGTCGCTGATGACGCTGGCGATGTCGGGCGCGACCCCGGAGGACGCCGGGCTCGCCTCGGGCCTCGTCAACACAAGCGCCCAGGTCGGCGGCGCGATCGGGCTCGCCGTCCTCGCGACCCTGGCCAGCCAGCGGACCGACTCCCAGCTCGAAGCCGGTGCCTCGCAGCTCTCGGCGCTCAACTCCGGCTTCCACCTCGCCTACCTCGTCGGCGCCGCCCTGGTCGGCGTCGCGCTCGCGGTCGCCGTCCTGGTCCTCCGCTACGAGCCCGCGCCGGAAGCCGCCGAGGCGCCCGATCGCGAGCGGGCGGGCGAGCCCGCCTACTCCGAGGGCTAGGCCGACTCGAGCACGCCGAGCAGCTGCCCGACGCGGCAGACCAGGAGCCGCTCCTCGTCGATCTCGACCCAGGCCCCGGCGCTCGCCGGGAAGACGACATGGTCGCCGGGCCCGACCGGCATCTCGACCCCGGCCTGGCCCCACCAGTCGAGGCCGGGGCCGACCGCAAGGACGATCCCCTGCTGCGGCGGCGGCTCATGGCTGCCCGCGGGCACGACGAGGCCGGAGCGCCGGACGCGATCCTGGTCGAGCTCCTTGATCACCACCTGGTCGAACAGGGGGCGTAGCTGGTGGCGGACCGACTCGGTCGGGTCCGGTCGCTGTGCCGTGCTCAATGGGGTCCTTTCACGCTCAGATCTCAAGCTCGTAGTAGAGCATGAGCGGGCCCTCCGGCCCACCCTCGCGGTTGATCATCCCGAAGCTCTCATACAGAGCCAGCGCCGCCGTGTCCTCCTCGGCGGTGACGACGTCGAAGTGCTTCGCACCCTCGCTCCGGGCGAGCTCGATCGCCGCCTCGAGCAGCGCCCGCCCGGAGCCGATGCCCCGCCGCGCCGGCGCCACGTAGAGCTCCTCCAGGTAGGCGTCGGGGGCGCCGCTCCAGATCGACGGGCGCAGACGGACCATCGCCAGCCCGAAGGGAGGCTTGCCGGCCAGGAGCACCCGGATGTCACCTGTCGCGAGCAGCTCCCCGGCGCGCTCAACGAGGACCTCGGCCGGGGGCGTCGGTTCGGAGTACTCGGTGTTGAAGTCGTGCAGGAGCCGGGCGACGTGCTCGGCGTCCTCGCGGCCCGCGGGCCGGACGTTGACAACCTCTGAGGCCACGGCCGGAAGGCTAGCCGGGGCTCAGCCCGGAGGGGCGAAGCGCCTGATGAACTCGATCGCCGTATCGGCGACCTCGCGCCAGCCGTTGTCGATCGTCAGCGAGTGGCCGCGGTTCGGGACTTTCACGATCTCGGTGACGCCCGGGTTGCGGCTCTGTCTCTTGTAGGAGGCGTTGGCGATCGCCCACGGCACCGTGTGATCGACCTCGCCGTCGATGATCAGCAACGGGCCGCGCTCGGGGTTCTTCGGGTCGAGCTTCGCCTCCGTCAGCGGATTGATGTTGGCGTTGGCCATCTGCATCAGCGGCTTGCCGGGGGCCGCGACGTGGAAGCGCTCGTAGGCATCCTTCGCTTCCTCCTCGGAGAGGGCATTGGCCCATCCGTACTTGAACTGGTCGAGGGTGAGGGTGACGGCCCGGCTCCTGTTCAGCGGATTGGCGAGGACGGGGAGGGCCGACTTCAGCGAGGAGACCGGAAGCGGCAGGACGCCGCGGAACGGGCCGGGGTCGATCGCCACCGTGGCCGCCGATTGCCCCCGGTCGGCGACGATCTGCGCCATCAGCCCGCCGGTCGAGTGGCCCATCACCGCCGGTTTCCGATCGAGGGCCGCGATCACCTCGAGGGTGTGATCGACGATCTGCCCGATCGACTTTCCCGCGAGGGCCTCGGGCCTGGCCCGCGCCTCCTCGACCGTCAGCGGGTCATCGGGCCAGACGGGGGTGACGCCGGCGTAGCCGGCCTCCTCGCAGGCGCCGACCCAGTTGTCCCAGCTGCTCGGCAGCAGCCACAGCCCGTGGATGAGGACGATCGCGGTCCTGCCGCCGGCGTTCGCCTTCTCGACCTGCTCGCGCTCGCGATCGGTGAGTGCCAAGGCGGGCATCCTCGCATCGCCGCTTCTGTCGCACAACCCCGCGGCTAGTCTGGCCCGGTGGGAGAAGAGCTCGGGGGACCGGCCTGGCCGCGGCGCCACTGGCGGGCGCTGCTCGCGGCCGCAATCGCCCTGCTCGTGGCGCTCGCGATCGGCGCCGCGATCAGCTGGCACTTCTCCTCGGCGGTGCTCGTCCCCGATCACTCGGACCTGCCGCAGGATGTGGCCGTCGAGGCCCTCGGACCCGGGACGATCCGGCTCGAGGACAGCGACGAAAGCGACCGCCCCGGGGTCTACGGGCTCGATTGGCAGGCCGGCCACGCGATCGTCGGTGAAATCGTCGACCATGGCGGGGATGGGGTGACGAGGAGGCTGCGGAGCGTCGACGGCTACCTCGTGGCGGGGATGAAGGTCGCGCTCGACTCGAAGGTCTGGAGCGGCGACCCGAGGCAGGCGCTGGGGATGCCCTTCGCCGAGGTCGAGGTTCCCGGCGAACTGGGGAAGATGCCGGCCTGGCGAGTCGGCCCCCGGTCCCCGACCTGGGCGATCGTCGTCCACGGGATCAACGACGACCCAAGGGTCGGGCTGCGCGTGCTTCCCGAGCTGAGCCGGGCCGGCCTGACCTCGCTGTTGATCACCTACCGCGAGGACCTCGGCGCCCCGGCGAGCCCGGACGGCCTCCACCACATGGGGCTGACCGAGTGGCGCGACGTCGAGGCGGCCGCGCGCTACTCGGTCGCCCACGGCGCCGAGCGCCTGGTCCTGATCGGCTACTCGATGGGCGGATCGCTCGTCACCCAGTTCATGCAGCACTCGCCGCTGGCGGGCCATGTCGCGGGGCTCGTCCTCGATGCACCGGCCCTCGACTGGCAGCGGATCCTCTCCTACCACGCTTCCGAGATGGGGCTGCCCGGGATCGCGTCGAAGCCGGTCGAGTGGGCGATCGGAACGCGCATCGATGCCGACTGGGGCGACCTCGACGCGCTCGCGCACCCGGAAGCGCTGCGGCTCCCGATCCTCCTCTTCCACGGCACCGAGGATCAGGTCGTCCCGATCGCGACGAGCGAAGACCTCGCCGCCGAGCTGCCGCGGTGGGTCACGTTCTACCGGGTGCCTGAGGCCGATCACGTCGAGTCCTGGAACGTCGATCCGCGGCTCTACGATCGACGGCTCGGCGCCTTCCTGCGTCGCATCGGGGTCGCTCGGCCGTCGCGGCGGTGACAGATGCGTCACAGTCTGGCCATGGGCTCACACTACGGTGGCCTCATGTCCCCGCCCGGTGGGTTCGACTCACCGCCGGACTTCGCGACCGGATCCGCCCTGCTCGAAGGGGTATATGGGATGGCTGTGAGAGCTCATCACGGTCCCCGCAGCAGGGGCGACACCGAGATCGACCACCCGGTCGCCGTGGCAAGGCTGCTGCACGAGAGCGGCTTCCCGGAAGCGGTCCTCGCCGCCGGCCTGCTTCACGACGTGATCGAGGACTCCGACACTGAGCTCGGCGAGATCGAGGTTGAGTTCGGCTCCGAGGTGGCGGTGCTGGTCGGCGAGATGACCGAGGACCCGACGATCATCGCCTACCGAGACCGCAAGGCCGAGCATCGAGGCCGCGTCGCGAGGAACGGCCGCGTCGCCGCGATCTACGCCGCCGACAAGCTGGCCAAGGTGCGCCGGCTGAACGAACACGGAGAGCAGCCCGAGGAGGAGGGGCTCGAGCACTACCGCCAGACCCTCGTTGAGCTGCGCGCCGCCGAGCCCTCGCTGCCGTTCCTCCCCGAACTGGCGGTCGAGCTGGACCGGCTGGGCGGCAGATGAAGCTGATCTTCGCGCCGATCGGGATCGTCTCCGGCCTGCTCGCCGGCTGGGTCGCGCAGCGCGCGTTCGAGCGCATCTGGTCCTTCTTCGACGAGGAGGAGGCGCCGGAGCCGGGCCAGCAGGACGCGTCGCTGCCGAAACTCGCCACCGCCCTCGTCGTCGAGGGCGCGGTCTTCCGCCTGACGAAAGGGCTGGTCGATCGGGCCACGCGCGGCGGGTTCGCGCGGATGACCGGCCGCTGGCCCGGGGAAAAGGCGCCCGACCGAGCGTAGCCCGCCATCGGCGGCGTAGGTTTGCCCCATGCCCGACGTGGTCGTCCTCGTGCTCGCCGCGTCCGCCACCGCCGCCGCAACCGGGCTCGGGGCGATCCCCGTCTTCTACCTCGGCGACCGGGCCGCTCAGCTGACGCCCTTCCTGCTCGGCTTCGCCGCCGGTGTGATGGGCGTCGCGTCGATCGCCGGCCTGCTGATCCCGGCGACCGAAGAAGGATCGGCGCTCGCGGTGCTGCTCGGCCTCGCCGTCGGCGCCGCGCTGCTCGTGGTGGCGCGCCGGCGGCTCGACCCGAGGCAGAGGTTCATGGGTCGGGGAGGGCCGGGAGCCCGGACCTCGGCCCTCGTCTTCCTCGTGCTCTTCGTCCACAGCCTGCCCGAGGGCTTCGCGATCGGCACCGCCTTCGCCTCCGACCGCGCCGGCCTCAGCCTGTTCGTGATCCTCGCGATCGCGATCCAGAACATCCCCGAGGGGACCAGCGTCGCGATCCCGATGGCGGCGGCGGGCTTCAGCCGCCCGCGCCAGTTCTGGGCGGCGGTGGGCACCAGCCTGCCGCAGCCGGTCGGGGCGCTGATCGCATTCCTCCTCGTCGAAGAGATCGGCGCCCTGCTGCCGTTCTCGTTCGCGTTCGCCGCCGGAGCGATGCTCTCGCTGATCGCGGTCGAGCTGCTTCCAGACGCCTACGCCGGGCGCGCTCGGGCAGGCCCGAGTGCCGGCATCGCCCTCGGCGCCGCGATCATGCTCGGCCTCAGCTTCGCCCTCGGCGTCTGAGCGCGACCGCGGCGATATCGTGCGGCGACCCGATGAAGAGAGAGGCCAACCAGTCGAGCTGGCGCACCTGGCTGATCGGCATCCTGATCGCCCTCGTCGTCATCGTCGCCCTGCAGAACTCCCAGGAGGTGCGGATCGACGTCCTCTTCGTCAACGTCAACGCGCCGCTGATCGTGACGCTGCTGGTCGCGGTCGGGATCGGCGCCCTGATCGGGTACGCGGCCCCGGTTCTTCTCCGGCACCGCCGCGACGAGCGCCGCCGGCGCGAGGGAAGCTAGCCGCCGGAGCCGGTGAGCCCGAGCTCCTCGGCCTCTGGGTCGAGGGCGGCGATGACGAAGGCGATGTGCTCGTCGAGATCCTCGCCGAGCTCCTCGGCGCCCTGTCGCACCTCCTCGCGGCTTACCGCAGCGGCGAAGCTCGGCTGCTTCAGCTTCTTCTTCACCGATTTCGACGTCATTCCCTCGATCCCGGTCGGCCGCACCAGCGCGACCGCGGCGATGAACCCTGTCAGCTCGTCGACGGCGAACAGCGCCCTGGCCATCGCCGTCTCGCGCGGGACGCCGAGGAAGGTCGCGTGGCCGGCGACGGCGTCGATCAGCTCGGGCGGGTAGCCGCGCTCCTCGAACAGCTTCAGGGCGACGCGCGGGTGGCCGGTCTCGAGGTCGGGGTACCGCTCGTAGTCGAGGTCATGGAGGATCGCCGTCGCCGCCCACAGCTCCTCGTCCTCACCGAACCGACGGGCGTAGGCGCGCATCGCCGCCTCGACGCCGAGGACGTGCTTGCGCAGCGAGTCGGACTCGGTCCATTCGCAGAAGAGCTCCCAGGCCTCGTCGCGGGTCGGCGCGCTCACGCCTCGAGCTTAGTCCCCACTCACAAAGAAGGCCCTCAGTCCAAACTGTTAAGTTTCACCTGAGCACATGGTGCAGCCGACGACAGTGGCCCTCGAGCTGCGGCTCGCGATCGGATTGCTACGCCGCCGCCTCCGCCAGACCCCCGTCGAGGGCGATCTGACGCTGCCGGAGACGGCGGCGCTTGCCCGCCTCGACCGCGGCGGGCCGAGCACCGCGAGCGCGCTGGCCCGCGAGGAGCAGATCTCGCCGCAATCGATGGGGGCGACCCTCGGCGGGCTCGAGGCTCGGGGCCTGATCGAGCGCGCCCCCGACCCCGATGACGGCCGCCGTGTCGTTCTCTCGTTGAGCGACTCCGGGCGCCGGGCGATCGGCGACCGCCGCACGGCCCGCACCGAGCAGCTCGCGCGGGCACTGGCGGACAACTTCTCCGAGGCAGAGCTCGAGCAGCTTGACGCCGCCTCGCCGCTGCTCGAACGCCTCGCCGAGAGCATCTGATGGCCGCGGCGGCGATGGACCGCTACCGCTGGGACGCGCTCTCGAACACGACGATGGCAGTCTTCATGTCGGCCCTCGACGGGTCGATCGTGATCATCTCGCTGCCGGCGATCTTCCGCGGCATCCACCTCGACCCGCTGGCGCCGGCGAACATCGGCTACCTGCTCTGGATGATCATGGGCTACCGCCTGGTCCAGGCGGTGCTGGTGGTCTCGGTCGGCCGGATCGGCGACATGTACGGCCGGGTCCGCATCTACAACGCCGGCTTCGCGGTCTTCGCCGTCTCCTCGCTGCTGCTCTCCTTCGACCCTTTCATCGGCGGCACCGCCGCGGTATGGCTGATTGCGTGGCGCGGGGTCCAGGCGCTGGGCGGGTCGATGCTGACCGCCAACTCGGCGGCGATCCTGACCGACGCGTTCCCGCCGGACCGCCGCGGATTCGCGCTCGGGGTGAACCAGATCGCGGCCCTCGCCGGCCAGTTCATCGGCCTGATCGCCGGCGGCCTGCTCGCCGCGATCGATTGGCGCGCCGTGTTCTGGGTCAACGTCCCGGTCGGGATCTTCGGCACCGTCTGGGCCTATCGCAGGCTGCGCGACTCGGGCCGGCGGTCCGGAGGCAGGATCGACTGGTGGGGGAACCTCACCTTCACGGTCGGCCTCAGCGCGATCCTGGTCGGAATGACGACCGGCCTTCACCCATATGGAGGCCACCCGATGGGCTGGACCAACCCGGTCGTCTACTGCTCGCTCGCCGCCGGCGCGCTGCTGCTTTTCGCATTCGTCCTGATCGAGGCCCGCGTCGCCGAACCGATGATCCAGCTGGCGCTGTTCAGGATCCGCGCCTTCACCGCCGGCAGCATCGCCGGATTCATCGCCGCCGTCGGCCGCGGCGGCCTCCAGTTCATGCTCGTCATCTGGCTGCAGGGGATCTGGCTGCCGCTGCACGGCTACAGCTTCGCCGACACGCCGCTCTGGGCGGGGATCTACATGTTGCCGCTGACCGCCGGCTTCCTCCTCGCCGGCCCGATCTCGGGCGCTCTCTCCGACCGCCACGGGGCCCGCGGCTTCGCGACCGCCGGGATGCTGATCTTCGCCGCGAGCTTCGTCGGGATGATGTTCCTCCCGGTCGACTTCCCCTACCTCGCCTTCGCCCTCCTGATCGCCCTCAACGGGATCGGCGTCGGGATGTTCAGCTCGCCGAACGCGGCGTCGGTGATGAGCAGCGTCCCCCCTGAGCAGCGCGGTGCCGCATCCGGGATGCGGTCGACCTTCCAGAACACCGGGACCGCGCTCTCGATCGGGATCTTCTTCACGCTGATGATCATCGGGCTCTCCCACGGCCTCCCGGGGGCGATGGCTAGCGGGCTTCAGGAACATGGCGTCGAACCGCGGGCGGCCCACCAGATCGCCTCGCTGCCGCCCGTCTCCTCGCTCTTTGCCGCGATCCTCGGCGTCAACCCGATCGGCCACCTTCTCGCCGCCAACGGCGCCCTCGCCTCGCTGCCGGCCGCGAGCCGGGCGGTGCTGACCGGGCGCGAGTTCTTCCCCCACCTGATCTCGGGGCCGTTCCAGGACGGGCTCTTCATCGTCTTCGCCGCCGCCGCGGCGCTGGCGCTGATCGCCGCGATCGCCTCGCTGCTGCGCGGCGACTACCGCCACGGCGGCGCCGCGGCCGCCCGCTCGGCGCCCTCCGCACTCTCCGCCAACCCCCAACCGAGGAGCAACCAGTGATGAACGAATTCGAGAAGCCGCTCGACCCCGGCCGCACAGCGGTACTGGTGATGGACTTCCAGCCCGGAATCCTCGCCAACCTTCCCGACTCCGAGACCCCTCTCGACCGTGCCGCCGCGGCGATCGCGGTCGCGCGCGCGGCGGGCGCGACGGTCGGCTATGTCCGCGTCGCCTTCACGCCCGAGGACCTCGAGGGGGTGCCGGAGACGAGCCGGATGGCGAAGCGCGCGGCGGAAGCCGGCGAGCGCCTGGACGCCGGTTCGCCGCAGACGGCCGTCCACGAGCGGGTGGCCCCGCTCGAGGGCGACATCGTCGTCCGCAAGACGAGGGTCGGCGCCTTCTCGACCACCGACCTGGACGAGCAGCTCTCGGCGCGCGGCATCGACACGATCGTCCTCGCCGGGATCAGCACCAGCGGAGTCGTCCTCTCGACCGTTCGCGACGCCCACGACCGCGACTACCGCGTCCTCGTCCTTGCCGACGCGAGCGCCGACCCGAAGGCGGAGGTCCACGAGTTCCTGACGACCGAGATCTTCCCCCGCCAGGCGGAGGTGATCACGGTCGAGGAGCTCGACCGGCTACTGGGCTCGGCTTCCTGATGTTCACCGGGAGGATGATGGTCGCGAGCTCTCCGTAGGAAGGCTCGAGAGAAAGCGATAGGAGGACTGATGGCAGAACAGACGATCGAGTTGACGATCTCCAGGTCCGAGGCCGAGGTCCTGCTCGGCGTGCTCGCCGCGGAGCGCCACAACGATGAGGCCCAATCGGTGTGCGACGCGCTGCGGAAGCAGCTCGACGCGAAGCTCCGGCCCGCCGAAAGCAGCTGAGCAGGCCGATTACGGGCGCTCAGCCGCCCGATCCGCCCTCGAGGGTTCGCTTCACGGTCTCGACCCCGCGCTCCATCATCGCGTCGGTCACCTCGGCGGCCTCGTTCGGCAACAGGTCGGCGGTCCAGACGAAGAGCGCTCCGCCGCCATCTGCAGCGATGACCTGCGCGGCGCCGTTGTGGTGTGTGTAGGGGCCGTCGACGATCGACCAGACCAGGCGCCGGCGGTCCTCGTCGAGGTCGATCAGGACCTCGCGGGCAACGGCGCCGTTGAAGAACGTGACGAGCCTGTCGCCGCCGTCGAGCTTGGTATCGACGACGAAGCCCGGCACCAGACGCTCGTGCACCGCGCCCCAGTCGCGCAGCGCGTCCCAGACATCCTCGGGAGAGGCGTCGATCTTCCTTTCCTTGCGAATCGAGGCCAGGCGACCAGCATGCCAGCTCCGCCCCCGCCGCGGATCGTCACGGAAAGGCCCTCTCGCCGGTCTCCTCGTCGACTATCGAGATCGCGACCGTGGGACAGGACTCGGCGGCTTCGAGGATCTTCTCGAACGGGCCTGCGCCAATCACGACCGCGACTTCATCGAGCCTGAAAACCTCGGGCGCGATCTCGACGCAGTCGCCGTGGGCGCTGCACTCGTCGGGGTCCACCATCACTGTGTAGGTCATGCCGCCTCCGTTTCTCTGCTCTTCGCGGGCCAATGCCCGCGCTCTATTCGCTTCTTGAGGGCCGGGATCGAGCGTGGGCGCTCGACCGTGAGACCCGCGACCGGGACGCCGCTGCGGGTGAACACGGCCTCGAAGTCGCGCTCGTCGGGGTCGCCCTCGACGATCACCGCATCAGCGCGGTGGGCATGGCCGACGTACTGGATCCGCAGGCCGTACTGGTCGCTCCAGAAGCTCGGGAGCGGCGGGGTACCCGGGTACTCGCCCAGCATCGCCTGGGCCACCGCGGCGCCCTGCCAGGCGGCGGCATCCCAGTGCTCGGTGCGCGCGTGGGAGCCGAAGCGGGGGTCGAACGGCACCGACGCATCGCCTGCGGCGAACACCCCCGGA
The DNA here is from genome assembly GCA_963737575.1 of uncultured Solirubrobacterales bacterium. Lineage (GTDB taxonomy): Bacteria > Actinomycetota > Thermoleophilia > Solirubrobacterales > 70-9 > VRUE01. Next base: position 110,808 of record CAVTTJ010000007.1, on the reverse strand, counting down.
AACGGGGTGCGCCCGGAGGTGTCGGTGTGGACCCCGGTCTCATCGAGACCGCTGCCGCCCAGCCACTCGGTGGCCGCCATCGTTCCGACGCCGACCACGACGGCGTCGCACGGGACCCGTTTCCCGCTCTCGAGCACCAGCTCCTCGACCCGGCCGTTCCCGCGCGCCCCGGCGAGCTTGGCGCCGGTCATCACCCGCACCCCCTCGCTGTCGTGCAGCGCGGCGAACCAGCCGCCGACCTGGCTGCCGAGGATCGGCTCGAGCGGCGTCGAAAGCGCCTCGATCATCGTCACCTCGAGCCCGAGCCGGCGGGCGGTCGCCGCGACCTCCTGGCCGATGAAGCCGGCCCCAACGATCGCGAGCCGGGCGCCCGGGACGAGCTCCTTCCGCAGCCTGCGCGCATCGCCGAGGGTGCGGAGCGCGTGGGCGTTCTCATAGCCCTCGAGGAAGGGCAACCGGCGGGCGGCGCTGCCCGTTGCGATCAGCAGCTTCTCGTAGCCCAACTTCCGGCCTCCCTCGAGCCTGACCGTCCGACCCTCCGGTTCGAGCGCCTCGGCGCGAGCTCCCAGCAGCATCTCGACCTGCTTCTCGTCGTACCACCAGGCCGGGCGGAAGGCGACGGAGTCCACCCCGACGGTCCCGGCCAGCAGCTCCTTGGAGAGCGGCGGGCGGTCATAGGGCGGATCCGGCTCGGCGCAAACCATCCGCACACGGCCGTCGTAGCCGCGCCGGCGAAGCGTCTCGGCGCATCGCTGCGCCGCCAGGCCGCCTCCGACGATCAGAACGCCATTGCCTTCCATCATGCCTCCTCGGGGACGGGGGTTCGTGAGATCGGGGCAGGTTGGCGCCGGGGAGCGGGCAGCCGAGCCCCGCGAAGGCGAGCGCCGAAGACCCTGTAGAGGAAGAGCCCGGCGATCACGGGAGTCGTCGCCAGCGCCCACCAGCGGAACCACACCGCCGAGGCGTCGGTCCCGCTGCCGATCGCGTGGACCAGCCCCAGCAGGTAGACGAGGACGGTCGCGCGGTGGGCCTTGCGCCAGAGGCGCGGGCCGATCCGCCGGCGGGCGTAGTAGCTCAGCCCCAGCAGGGCGGCGAGATAGCCGCCGACGATTCCCAGCCCGGTGAAGAGGGGGCGGAAGCCGAGCGTGAAGGGGACGGCGACACCGCTGATCCCAGGATGCAGCCAGGGGTCGCCGAGGAGGGTTATCCCGTGGACGGCGATCGCGACGATGCCGGCCAGGGCGGTGTGCTCGTGGATCGCCAGCAGCTTCTTCGAGAGCCCGGGCCGGCGCATCACCTTGCCCGCCATCGCGAGCCCGAGGCCGACCGAGATCGTCACCAGGACCAGCGCGACCAGGCCGGAGGCGCGACTGGCGAGCCACCAGCCGTGGGCCTGGAGGGTTTCCGAGGTCGCGTTCATGCGGCGCTTTCGGTCACGCGGATTCGCGGCCTGGCGCTGAGCGGCCCCACCGTCTCGATCCGGCCGCTGTCGTGGACGAGCAGGCCTCCGCGCTCGGCGAGCACGGCTCGGCCGCTCTCCGGCCCGGACAGCAGCGCCGCCTTTGCGAAGGTCTCCGCTTCCACCGCATCTTCGCCGAGGGCGGTGACGCCGATCAGCCCGGTCCAGGCGGGCTCGCCGGTGGCGGGATCGAGCAGGTGGTGCGAATAGCGCCCGTCGGAATCCCGCCAGATCCGGACGTTGAGGCCCGATGTCGCCACCGCACCCGAGCCGAGCCTGAGCACGAAGGCGTGCTCACCGGTCAGGGGGTGCTCGACGAAGACCTCGAAGGGGTCAACGAGGGCGTCGGGGCCGCCGATCCTGATGTCGCCGCCGCAATCGACGATGTAGCGGGAGTAGCCGTGCAGGAAGCCGGCGATCATGTCCGCCGCAAGGCCCTTGCCGGCGCCGCCGGTGTCGAAGCGGACGCCGGGCGGGCGGGTGATGGTGCCGTTGGAGTCGTCGACCTCGATCAGGCGCCACCTCGCCCCAGGATGGGGCCTTGCCGGGCGGCGAGCAGGGGCCTCGGCGAGCGCCGCCCCGAGCGGCGCGCCGGGCACCCCCGCGCGCGAGGCGACGTAGCCGGCGGACTCGATCTCGCCGACGAGAGTCGGGTCGACCAGGCCGCCGCTCTGCTCGGCGGCCCTGAGGCCGGCCCTTACCGCGGTCCGGAGAAGATCCGAGGCGGGGACGCGCTCGCGCTCGTCGGCGTTCAGCGCCGAGAGCTCGCTGTCGGGCCTGAACCGCGACAGTGCCGCATCGAATTCGACCACGAACCGCCTCGCCCGCTCGGCGGCGGCCGGGGCCGGATCCATGCCTGGCCCGGGGTCGCCGATCAGGAGCCTGACGTGGCTGCCCATTGCATCGAAGATGACGTCGTGCTCGCCCATCTCAGGAGGCGCCGGTTGTGACAGGGGCGTATTCGGAGGGCGAGGTCGACGCCGTGACCTGGCCGCTGGTCGTGATCGCGGAGCGTCCCGGGGTCGGGACGACGGTCGTGACGACGCGCCGCTTGAGCACCTTGCGCACCAGGACGGGCCGGGGCGCCGGCGGCTGGCTGGAGCTGAGCTGGAAGGTGAGGAGCGCGAACATCGCGGCGAACAGCGCGACGGAGCCCCAAAGCACGGGACCGATGCCCGGGCGCCGCCGCCGCGATGCAGTGTCCTGCCGAGGCGCCGACTCGGTGCGCTCAGTCACCGTGGTCACCCGTCTCGTGGTCGCCGCCCTCGCCACCGCCACCGCCGCCAGCACCGGCGCCGCTGGTGTGGGTGACCACCGGAGCGGCGGGACTGCCGCCTCCGCTGCTTTCCGGGGTGCCCGCGGTCGAGCCGCTTGTGTGGGTGACGACGGGAGTGGTGTGGGTCGGTGCGGTGTGCGTGCTGCCGCCCGAGCCGGAATGGGAGCCGCTTGTGTGGGTGACGACGCGGGGGGTGTGGGTCCGGCCGGTGTGCGTTCTGCCGCCCGAGCCGGAATGGGAGCGGCCGGAGCCGCTGGTGTGCGTGACCACCCGCGCGTGGCCGCCTGAGGGCCCGGTGTGGCGCGTCGCCGTGTGGGTGGCGGGGGCCGAGGCGCCGCTCGTCTGGGTGACGACCGGAGCCGGTTCGGAGCTGGAGCTGGGCGCCGGGGACGTCGCGGCGGAGCCGCTGGCGGACGTCGTGACCGGCGCACCGGAAGAGGAGTAGTTGGAGCCGCCCCCGCCGCCGGTCGCCGCCGCACCTGTATATGGAGCGCCCGGAGACCCGGCCGCAACAGGGTGTTTCGGCTTCTTGTGCTTGGTGACGTGGACCGTCTGCCGGATCACCTTGGTGCGAACCAGCGGCTTGACGGCGACCGGTGCCGACTTCTGGCTCCCGGCGCTGAGGGCGACGCCGGCGAGGCCGCCCAGTCCGATGACCGTGGCGGCGGCGGCGATTCGTGACTTCGGGTTTTTCACCTCATCTACCTCCTGGGCGCATTTGTCGCCAGTGTGAGGAGGGCCCGTTCAAGCGCCGCCCAGGCCCGGGTAAAGGGTTGGCAAAACCTGGTCTCGAGCTGAAAGAGGTCGTCCCGAGCGGCGTTACAGTGGGCCGATGGCCAGCACGTCGGCCCCGGGCGGCCGCATCCTCGTCGTCGAGGACGAGGAATCGATTTCCGAGCCGTTCGCGGAGGCCCTGCAACGGGCCGGGTTCGAACCCGTCGTGACCCGCACCGCCGCCGGAGCCCTTGAGCTGGCGAAGGAGGCCGAGCCGGATCTCGTGATGCTCGACCTCACCCTGCCCGACGGCGACGGCCGCGACGTCTGTCGCGAGCTGCGGCGCCACTCCGACGTGCCGATCGTGATGCTCACCGCCCGCGGTACCGAGATGGATCGGATCGTCGGCCTCGAGCTGGGTGCCGATGACTACGTCGTCAAGCCGTTCAGCGCCCGCGAGGTGATCTCGCGTATTCGGGCGGTGCTGCGCCGCAGCGCTCCGCGCGAGGGAGCCGACGCCGACGAGGGGCCGGTCCGGATCGGCGCCCTCGAGCTCGATCCGGCGGCGCGCGTCGCCCGCCTCGAGGGCGAGGAGCTCGAGCTGTCCCGCAAGGAGTTCGACCTCCTCGCCGAGCTGATGCGAAACGCCGGCCGTGTGATCAGCCGCGAGGACCTGATGTCCAAGGTCTGGGACGTCAACTGGTTCGGCTCGACCAAGACGCTGGACGTCCACATCGGATGGCTGCGCCGCAAGCTCGGCGACGACCCCGGCAACCCCCGTTACATCGAGACCGTGAGGGGAGTCGGGTTCCGCTTCGCCGCGCCGGAGGTCGAGGAGCCGTAAGCCTCCGGGTCACCCTTCTGCTGGCGCTGGCCTACGTGTTGCTGTTGGCGCTGATCGCCCTCGGCGTGCCGCTCGCGGTGAGCCTTCGCGACCGGGTCGACTCCGAGGTGAAGGGTCAGGCCCGAAGCCAGGTCGACCTCGTCGCGGCATCCGCCTCGGAGTTGCTCGACCCGGCGCAGCGGCCCGCCCTGCGCCGTCTCGTCCGGGTCTCCGCCGCCAGCGTCCGGGGACGCGTGATCGTCGTCGACAGCCGCGGACAGCTGCTGGCGGACTCCGCCGGCACCCCCGAAGGGCGCGACTATGCCCAGAGGCCGGAGGTCCAGGCCGCCCTCGACGGCCATGGGGAGCAGATCACCCGCCACAGCGAAACGCTCGGCGCCGACATACTCGCGACCTCCGAGCCCGTCCTCAGCCACGGCAGCGTCGCCGGCGCCGCCCGGGTCACCCAGAGCGTCGCCGCGGTCAACAAGGCGGTGCGGACCTCGATCCTCGACCTCGCGGCGTTGGCGGGAGTCGTGCTGGCGCTCGGGATCGCGGCGGCGGCCGTGGTCGCCCAGCAGATCGCCCGGCCGATCCGCCGCCTCGATACCGCGGCGCGGCGGGTGGCAACCGGCGATCTCGACTCGACCGTCGCCGTCGAGGGCAGCGCCGAGCAGCGCAGCCTCTCGCGCGCGTTCAACGAGATGACCGAGCGGATCAGGCGATTGCTTCGGGTCCAGCAGGATTTCGTCGCCGACGCCTCCCACCAGCTCCGCACGCCACTCACGGGGCTGCGGCTCAGACTCGAGGGGCTCGGCGATCGTCTTCGCGGCGGCGATCCCGCGGCGGGAGAGGTGGAGGCGGCGCTGGCCGAGATCGACCGCTTGTCGCTCATCGTCGATGAGCTGTTGATCCTGAGCAGGGCCGGCGAGCACGAGCTGCCGGCGGAGTCGGTCGATCTCGGCGACGCGGCGGCTCGCGCAGCCCAGCGCCTGCAGGGGTCGGCCGCGGAGCGCTCGATCGAGCTCGAGACACGGGGGGCGGGGCCGGAATCCCGCGCCTGGTGTGCCGCCCACGACCTCGACCGCGCGATCGACGCCCTGCTCGAGAACGCGATTCGCTACTCCGCGCCTGGCTCGACTGTTGTGATCGAGGTCGGCCCCGGCCGGGTTGAGATCCTCGACCGCGGCCCGGGGCTCGATCCAGGCGAGGAGGAGGCGGTCTTCGACCGTTTCAGCCGCGGCAGCGCCGGGCGGGGCGGCCCGAGCGGAACCGGGCTTGGCCTGCCGATCGCGCGCGAGCTGGCTCGGCAATGGGGCGGTGAGGTGCGGCTCTCGGCTCGCGAGCGCGGTGGGACCCGGGCGTCGATCGGGCTCCCCCTCGGGCCGGGCCCGAAGAGCGGGCTGTGACTTTGCCGAGCCTTTACCGGGATCGGCGTAGGCTCGATTCATGAGGCTCCCGGCCACGGCCCGCTGGATCGGGCTGGCACTACTGGGGATGTTGATTGCGGCCGCGGTATCGATCGCCGCAAGCAAGGTGGCGAGCCAGCAGATCGGCCTTGCCTCGGAACCGATCTCCGCCGGCGACTCGCTCGCCCCGAGAAGCCTCGAGAAGGAGCGGCGGCAGCCGACGCCATCGGCTCAGCCGCAGAGGCGACCGGCCCAGCCCGTGCTCACCCCCCCGAGTTCGGAAGCCATCCCACCCACACAGGGAGACGATTCGGGCGGCTCCTCCACCGGAGATGGGGAGCACGCCGGAGGCGGCGCGGACGATTGAGGGCGGCGATCAGGCCGGTGCAGCCGCCGGCGCTCTGACGCCGGCGGGAGAGATCAGGACGGGGCAGCGTGCCTCGGCCAGGACGGCGTCGGAGACGCTGCTGTGGAGCGCGCGTCGCAGCGGCCCGCCCGGGCGGGTGCCGAGGACGAGCAGGTCGACTCCGAGCTCGACCGCGCCGATCAGCCGGGCGGCCGGGTTGCCGCGGAGAAAGACCGGCTGCGGCCGGGTCTCGGCGGGAAGCCGCGAGACCGCCTCGTGAAGTTCTCCCTGAAGCCGCTCGGCTTCGGTGGGCATGCCGGGGACGCGGCCGTCGGCGTCGGCGCCGGGCACGTGGGCGTAGTTGCGCGCGACGGTGTAGACGCGGATGGCGGCGCCCTTCGCCTGGCGCGAGCTCGGCGCCGACCTCGAGCGCCTGACGCGCGGCCTAGCGAGCCGTCGAACGCGACCCCGATCACGCTCAGCCCGGCGTCGACGGCGTCTCCGCTCAGCGGCCTCCAGCCGAGCTCGTCTCCGGCCCCGGCTCTGTGGGCAAAGCCGGGCGGGGCGACCGCGACGGCGCAGGGCGCCTTTCCGAGCAGGCGGCCGAGTGTCGTGCCCGGGATCACCCGTCCGAACGGCCCACGTCCGGTCGACCCGAGGACGACGAGGTCGGCGTCCTTGCAGCGCGCCACGCCGGCGAGGCCACCATCGTCCTCGCCCGAAGCGGTGACGACGATGAGGTCCGCGCCACTCGCCCGGGAGAGGAGGCGGCCGAGCTCGAGGGCATCGTGGCCCGGCTCGGTGTCGAGGTAGCCGACGAGGACTCTGCGGAACATGCGCGTGCTTACCTCGGGTTCGGCACGACGAGGACGGGGCAGGGGGCTTCGGTGATCAGATGCTTGGTCACCGAGCCGGAGCGGAAATGGTCCATCCGGTGGCGCCAGCCGACGACGAGGAGGTCGACGTCGGGCGCGCAGGCCTCGACGATCTCCGCAGCGGTCGTCCCGACCGCGTGCCACCAGGCACCTGAATGGGTGGTGCGGGTGGGGACGATCTCCAGCGTGGCCCCGGCCTGGCGGGCGAGGTCCTTGGCTCGGGCGAGTATGACCTCGGAGCTCGGCGTGCCATCGACAGCGACCGCCACCTTGGCGTAGCCGCGGTGAGTATCGGATGCGTAGCCGCTGGGCGCGACGGCGACGTCGCACGGGTGCTTGTGGAGGATCTGCTCGACGTCGCTGCCGAGCAGCACCCGCCCGACCCTGCCACGCCGGGTCGAGCCGACGACCAGGGTCCCGGCCCGACGTCGGTTGGCGCTCTCGACGAGCATCAGCGACGGCAACAGAACGCCGATCTCCTCAGTCTCTGCGCCGGGATCGCCGAGGGCGGTCCGGGCCTCGTCGGCGAAGTCCGCGTCGTGGGGCATCGCGACGATGCAGCGACCTCCATCGATCGAGCTGAGCACGCGGCCGAGCTCGAGCGCGCGCGACTGCCGTCGGAGCCGTCGAATCCGATCAGGATCGGCGCGGGGCCCGGGTTCGAGAAGAGATCGCCTTCGGCCGCGGGTTGTCGAGTTGCCATGAGTCGAAGGTATGCGAGCGGCCTTTTCCCGGAATCCGAGAAATGCCGCAAACATCGGTTGGGCAGACTCCTGATGGCGACCGGTCGGCGATGCCCCTTTGCTGCTGCAAGCATTGGGCCGTGGCCGTGATCGAGACGGAGGGCCTGACCAAGCGCTACGGGGCCGAGCGCGGGATCGAGGGCGTGACCTTCGCGGTCGAGGCGGGCGAGGTCTTCGGGTTCCTCGGCCCCAACGGGGCCGGCAAGACGACGACGATCCGGACCCTGCTCGACCTCCTGCATCCGACGGGAGGCGCTGCCCGCATCTTCGGCCTCGACAGCCACCGCGACAGCGTCGCGATCCGGGCCCGCCTCGGGAACCTCCCGGGCGACTTCGGCTACGGCAGGCAATCGACCGGTCGCGAGGCCCTCCGTCTCCTCGCCCGCCTGCGGGGGATCGATGGGCCCGGTCGCGCCGCCGAGCTCGCCGCACGCTTTCACGCCGACCTCGATCGGCCGCTCGGCCAGCTCTCCCGCGGCAACCGGCAGAAGGTCGGCCTGATCCTCGCGACCTTCCACTCGCCCGAGCTGCTGATCCTCGACGAGCCGACGAGCGGCCTCGACCCGCTGATGCAGGAGGAGTTCCTCGCCCTGGTCGCCGAGGAACGCGAGCGCGGCTGCACGGTCCTGCTCTCCTCGCACGAGCTGGACGAGGTCGAGCGGGTCTGCGACAGGGTCGGAATCGTGCGCGAGGGGAAGTTGATCGCGGTCGAGCGGATCCACGAGCTGCTCGGCAAGGCCCGCCGCACGGCCAGGCTCGAGCTCGCCGACCCCGCGGCCCTCCTCGAGGACCTTCGCGGGCTGGCGGGCGTCAGCGACCTGCAGGCCGCCGACGGCAAGGTGTCCTTCAAGGTCGCCGGCGACCTCGACCCGGTGGTGAAGGCGATCGCGAAACGGCACGTCATCGACATCGAGCTCACGCACCCGACGCTCGAGGAGGTATTCCTCACCTACTACGGCGGTGCGGAGGGATGACCGCGCAGATCGGCGAGCTCGTCAGGGCCCACCTCTCCGACCGGCGCCGCTCGCTGCTCGCCTGGGGGGTGCCGCTCGGCCTCTGGTCGGCCTTCATCGTGATGATCTTCCCCTCGGTCGAAGGTGCCCTCTCGAAGGCGGTGCGGAACTACCCATCGGCGTTGAAGGAAGCGTTCGGCATCGGCGAGCTGACCAGCGTCGAGCAGTACCTCCACGCCGAGCTGCTGAGCCTGATCGTCCCGCTGGCGATCGGATACCTGGCGGTGCGGGCGGTGGCCAGCGGCCTCACCGGAGCGGCCGAAAGCGGCCGGCTCGACGTCCTGCTCTCGGCGCCCGTGTCCCGTCCGCGCCTCGCGGCTGCGAGCTTTGCCGCGGCCGCGGTCGAGGTCTCGGCCGTCCTCCTCATCACCGTCCTGCTCACCGGGCTCGGCAGCCTCCTCGCCGGCGCCCACCTCTCGCTCGGCTCGGCGATTGCCGGATACGCAAACGTCCTCCCGCTCGCCCTCGTCTTCGCCGGACTCGGCATCGTCGCCACCGGGTTCTCGCTGCGGACCAGCGTCGTCACCGGCTCGGTCGCCGGAGTGCTGGTGACGATGTACGTGATCGATCTCGTCGGGCGGCTCGACACGGACCTATCCGGGATCCGATACCTCTCGGTCTTCAGGTACTACGGAAACGCGATCGAGGAAGGAATCGACCCCGTCGCCTTCGCCGGAGTGACCGCGGTCGCCATCGCACTGGCCGTGCTCGGCGCCTGGCTCTTCAACCGGCGCGACCTCGCCGCCTGACGAGGTCGCGTGTGCTTGGTGGGGAGGGTTGTGCGGGTGGACTCAGGTGACGGTGACGAAGCCGCGCATGTAGCCGTTTGTGTTCATCGCCCAGGGATCGCAGGGGTGGGCGCAGAGCCAGAGGAACCGACCGGGCTTGCTTGGGGCGCGGAAGGTGAAGGTGGTCACCGCGGGCTTGTCTTCGGTGCCGGCGGCGATCTCGGCGTTGGTTTCCAACCCCGGCGCCGTGAAGGTGTGGACGCCTTCGTCGTAGTTGTAGACGGTGACGCGAACGACCGAGCCGGCCTTGACCGAGAAGTCGGCGGGGAGGAATGCGTCGTGCCAGGTCCCTTCCGGCCCCTTCCTACCGTGCTCTTCGTCGCTCTTGACGACGATTTTCACGCTTTCCGCGGGAGCCTGGGTCGACTTCGCCGGCGTCGTGGCCGCGAGGGCGGTCTGGGAGCCGCTGCCGTTGTTGTCGATCTTGAACGCAACGGCGAGCAGTGCCGCCATCGACATGATCAACGCGAGTGTGGAGACGAATAGCGCGAAGCCGCGGTCGGAACTCTTGGGGCGAGGGGTGTCGGACGGCATCGGTTCCTCCTGAAGCTCGGAGGTGACTTCTGTCTCCAAGACCTTCGACCATGGGCCGACGTTTCTCATCCGCAATCGACCTGCCATTTGGGTGTGACAACTACGGTGTCGCTTTCACCGTCGAATCCGGGGATGATCTGAGGGATGAGTTCTTCGGACCGGGCTCACGGCACCCAGGAGGAGCGCTTCAGGCGGTTGGTCGACGTCGGCACCGCGCTCCTCTCCGAGCTCGATCTGGAGGGCGTCCTCAGCTCGGCGGTGGAGGCGGCGCGCGAGCTCACGGACGCCGAGTACGCGGCCCTCGGGGTCCTCGACCGCGACCGCACCGAGCTCGAGCGCTTCATCTACCTCGGCATCGATGACGAGACCAAGCACGACATCGGCAGCCTTCCGCGCGGGCGCGGAGTCCTCGGCGAGCTGATCCGCGAGCCGTCGCCGCTGCGCCTGGCCGACGTGAACCAGCACCCGCATGCCTACGGCTTCCCCCCCGGCCACCCGCCGATGCGCACCTTCCTCGGGGTGCCGATCGCCGTCCGCGGCGAGGCCTACGGGAACCTCTACATGACCGAGAAGCGGGGCGGCGGCGAGTTCGACGAGGACGACGAGGCCGCCGCGAGGACACTGGCGACCTGGGCGGGGGTCGCGATCGAGAACGCCCGCCTTTACACGACCCTGAGCGAACGCGAGATCGAGGTCGAGCGGGCCCTGCGCCGCTCGGAGACCTCGGTCGACATCGCCCGCGCGGTCGGCGGCGAGACCGACGTCGAGCGGGTGCTCGACCTGATCGTCAAGCGGGCCCGGGCACTTGTCGAGGCCCGTGCCCTGCTCGTCCTCCTGCGGAGCGGGGGGCGCCTCGTCGTCGCCGCTCAGGCGGGAGAGGTCGGCGACGAGGTCCGCCACCTGACGATCCCGACCGAGGACGCGGTCTTCGAGGCCGCGATGCAGGAGCGGGTGGCGCAACACCTCGAGGCGGGCTCGCGGCCATCGGAGGCGCGCCTGCGGGAGCGGCTCGGGGCCGAAGCCGCCCTGGTGGTCCCGCTTCTCTTTCGCGGCCGCGCTGTCGGGGTGCTCGTGGCGCTCGACCGCGAAGCAGGGGGCGTCGAATTCGACGACGAGGACCTGCGCCTGCTGCAGGCCTTCGGCAGCAGCGCCGCGACCGCGGTCGCGACGGCGCAGAGCGTCGAGGCCGGCCGGCTCCAGCAGCAGGTCGAGATCGGGGAGCGCGAGCGCCAGCGCTGGGCCCAGGAGCTCCACGACGACGCGCTCCAGGGGCTGGCCGCGATCCGGATCTCACTGGCGACGGCGGTCGAAAGCGACGGGCCGGACCGGGAGAAGCGGATCGAGGCCGCCGCGACAGAGACCGTCGAGCAGCTCGAGGGCCAGATCAACGAGCTCAGCCGGCTGATCAACGACCTGCGGCCGGCGGCGTTGGAGCGGCTCGGCCTTGCCGGCGCCCTCGAGGCGCTGGCCGAGGAGACGGCGGCCCGCGGGGAGATCGCGATCGAGGCCGAGATCGAGATCGACGGCCCCCTCACCAAAGAGGAGGAGCGGACCGTCTACCGGCTGGTGCAGGAGGCCCTGAACAACGTGCTGAAGCACTCCTCGGCGGCCGGCGCCAGGGTGTCCGCCCGGCTGGTCGACCGCGAGGTGGAGATCGCCGTCGAGGACGACGGCCGCGGCTTCGACCCGGGATCGGTCGACGGCGGGCGCGGCCTGCTCGGGATGCGGGAGCGGATCGAGCTGCTCGGCGGCGAGATCGAGGTGAGCTCGTCCCCCGGGGCCGGGACGACGATCTCGGCCCGGGTCCCGGTGGGGCCGGGCTAGGACGGTGGGGAGCTCTCCTCGGAGCCGGACTCGATGATGCCGTTGGCGATCGCGAACCGCACCAGCTCAGGGCGGGTCTCGATACCGAGCTTCTGAAGCAGCTTGGCGCGGTTGACCTCGATCGCCCGAACGCTGAGGAACAGCTGCTCGCCGATCTCGCGGTTCGTGTGGCCGAGGGCGAGCAGCCGCAGCAGCTCGCGCTCGCGCTCGCTCAGGCCCTCGAGCGGGTCTGCCTCGAGCTTGGCCATCGCCCCACCCAGCTCGGGGTCGATGTAGGAGCCACCCCCGGCGGCGATCCTGATCGCCTCGGTCAGCTTGCGCTCGGCCGCCTGCTTGAGCACGTAGCCGGCGGCGCCGGCGCGGAGCAGGTCGCGCGCCCGGCGGGGGTCGCTCTCCATCGTCAGGACCACGATCGCCATCGCGGGCAGGCTCTCGCGCAGCTCACCGATGTCGCGCGACGGCTCGGCCCCCGGCATGTGGAGGTCGAGGACGAGGACATCGGGGCGACGGTCGCGGGCGAGTCTGGCGGCCGAGGCCGAGTCGGACGCCTCGCCGACGACCCGCAGGTCCGCCTCGCCCTCGAGCATGCTGCGCAGGCCGGCCCGGATCAGGTTGTGATCGTCGGCCAGGACAACCGTTATCTGCCGCTCGCTCTCCATCTGCCGGGCCGTCTCCACGCAGTCTGCCAGGCGCTCCCCCGGTGCGATCCGCACGTCGGAGTGTGGCTTTGGGCCGATGCCAGGGCGGCGCGCTTCCGCCAGCCTGAGGGCATGCGGATACTCGTTGCAATGGGCGGTGTGCCACTTCTCCATCGTGGCGAAACTGCCGAGACCTCCGCGCACCAGCGCAGGTTCGTCGCGTCGGCGGAGGTCCTGGCCTCTCTGGCCGCGGCGCACGAGGTCATCGTCACCCACGGGAGCGAGCCGCAGGCGGGCTTCGCCGTAGGCCAGATGCTCGAGCTGGCGCTGCGCAACGCGCTGCCCGACCGCGATCTGGTGACCGTCCAGCCCGAGGTCGTGGTCGACAGCGAGGATCCGGCCTTCGACTCTCCCTCGAAGGCGACCGGCGCGACCTACTCCGAGGAGGAGGCCGAGGAGCTCGCCGCCAGGCGTGGATGGATCATGGGCCGGCAGGCCTTCGGCTTCAGGCGCCTTCTGGCCTCGCCCGAGCCGCAGGCGATCGTCGAGCTGCGGAGCCTGCGAAAGCTGATCGAGGCCGGCACGCTCCTGATCTGCGCCGGTGGCGGCGGGATCCCGGTCGCCCTCGACGGCGGCGGTGCGATGCACGCGGTCGAGGCCGTCGTCGACGAGTACCTCACCGCCGCTCTGCTGGCCCGCCGCCTCGACGCCGATCTGCTCGTCATCGTCGCCGAGACGGTCGCCGTGCACGTCGGGCCGGAGGGCGGTGGGGAGCGCCTCCCCGGGATGGTCACGCCGGCCGAGCTGCGCGACCTGAACTCCCCTCCGCGTTCGACATGGCCGAAGCTCGACGCCGCCTGTCGCTTCGTCGAAGCGACAGGAAGGCGTGCCGCGATCGGCGAGCTGCGGAGCGTTGCCCTCGACGTGCTGCGCGGCCAGGCGGGGGCGCAGGCCTCCGCCTCCCACGCCTGATCAGCCAGCGTCGCAGCTCGTCCGCCCCCCAGACGATGAACGGGAACGGGGTGACGAGAAGAAGGTACTTCGCCGGCAGGGCAGCGGTGCCCAGCAGGTCCTGGAATACAGGCACGTAGATCAGGACCGCGGTCAGTGCAAGCTCGAAGGCGATGCCCCAGAGCAGCAGGCGGTTGCTGAAGACCCCGATCGAGCGCAGCGAGGCGCGCTCGGTGCGGGCGGCGAAGGCGGTGCCGATCTGGGCGACCACCATCGAGAGGAAGGTCATCGTCGTCGCCTGCTGGTAGGCGTGGTGGAGCGGGGCACCCTCGCCGGTCGGATCGCCCGGGCTCCAGCCGGCCTGCGTGAGGACATAGAAGAAGGCGGCCATCTGCAGGGCCGCCGCGATCAGGCCGAGGAAGAGCCAGGCACGGGCCAGCATCGAGCCGCGGATGATCCCTTCCGACCTCGGCCGCGGCGAGCGTTGCATGATCCCCGGCTCCGCCGCCTCGCGCCCGAGCGCCAGCGCGGGCAGCGTCTCGGTGCCGACATCGAACGCGAGCAGTTGCAGGACGGTGAGAGGGAGGGGAATCACGCCGCCGCCGAGGGCGAAGACGACGAACGGCGTCACCTCGGGGGTTGCGTGGGCGAAGATGTAGAGGATGAACTTGCGGATGTTGTCGTAGATCCGCCGGCCCGCCTCGACCGCGGCGACGATCGTGGCGAAGTTGTCGTCGGTGAGGACCATCGTCGATGCCTCGCGGGCGACGTCGGTGCCCGAGCGGCCCATCGCGACGCCGATGTCGGCGGTGCGCAGAGCGGGGGCATCGTTGACCCCGTCGCCGGTCATGGCGACGACGTGCTGCTCGGCACGCAGGGCGTCGGCGATACGCAGCTTTGCCTCGGGAGTGCTGCGGGCGAAGATCAGCTCGCCGCCCCCGCGCAGCGCCGCGTCGAGCTGGGCGTCGTCCATGGCGTCTAGCTCCTCCTCGGTGATCGTCCGCGTCGACCTCCCTTGGGCGATGCCGATCCGCCTGGCGATCGCGACGGCGGTACGGGGATGATCGCCGGTGACGACGATGATCCGGATGCCGGCCTCGTGGCATTCGGCGACCGCTTCGGCGACACCGGCCCGCGGCGGGTCGAGCATCGCCACCAGGCCGAGCAGAGTCATCTCGGCCTCCGCGTCCCGCCGGTCGACGGGCGGCGAGGACAGCGCCCGCCTGGCGACGGCCAGAACGCGCAGTCCCTCGTCGGCATAGCGGCCGACCGACGCTTCGACCGTCGCCAGGCGATCGGCGTCCAGCGGGGCCGGCCCGGTCGGCGTGACCACCTCGGCGCAGAGGCCGAGGATCGCCTCGGGGGCGCCCTTCGCGTTGAGCCAGAGGTGCCCCCGATCCGCGTCGACGGTGGACATCCGCTTCAGGACCGGGTCGAAGCGGAATTCGGCACGCCGGTCCGATCCGGCGTCCTCGCTCGCGCCGAGGGCGCGGGCGGCGGTCAGCATCGCCGCCTCGGTCGGATCCCCCGCCGTCGCTCCACCCTCGTCGATCCGGGCGTTGTTGCAGGCCGCCATCGCCGCGGCCAGGCCGAGCAGGGCCGAGCCGTGGTTTCCCGGCCGGGGATCGCGCTCGAGGTCGATGTCCTCGCCCGCGGCCCAGATCCGGGTCACCCGCATCCGGTTCTCGGTCAGGGTGCCGGTCTTGTCGGTGCAGATGACGTCGGTCGAGCCCAGCGTCTCGACGGCGCTCAGCCGCTTGACCACGGCACCACGGCGAACCAGGCCGCGGACGCCGACGGCGAGGGCGAGGGTGATCACCGGCAGCAGACCCTCTGGGACGTTGCCGACTATCAATCCGACCGCGAAGACGATCGAGTCGGAGACCGAGAGGCCCGCGACCAGGGTGGCGAGGGGGATGAAGGCGATGCCCATCGCGACCGCGATCGCGGCGATCAGCCAGGCGACGCGCCTGACCTGGCGCTCGAGCGGGCTCTCCTCGCGCTCCACTCGCTGCGAGAGGGCCGCGATACGGCCGATCTCGGTCGCCATCCCGGTGGCGAAGACCAACCCTCGCGCCTCGCCGCCGGTGCAGCTGGTGCCGCTGAAGACGAGCTCCTCGGCCTGCAGCAGGGATGCTGAGGAGCCGACCCCCTCGGCCGAGCGCGAGACGGGGACCGACTCGCCCGTCAGGGTCGAGAGGTCGACCTCGATCGCTCCCTCGACGATGTGGGCGTCGGCGGAGATCCGGTCGCCCTCCTCGATCAGCAGCAGGTCGCCGGGGACGATCCGCAGCGCATCGATCTCGACCGGCCGCCCGTCCCGCATCACCTTGGCCTGCGGCGGAAGGTAGCCCTGCAGGGCCTCGACCGCCCGCTCGGCCTGCACCTCCTGGACGAAGGCGAACCCGGCATTCAGCGCGATCACGATCACGACGGCGATCGCGACCGGCGTGATGCCGGCGATCGCCGCCAGCGCCGCGGCTCCCCAGAGCAGCAGCGCCAACGGATGCGCTATCTGGCGGGCCAGCTCCCGCGGCCAGCTGCGGCCGCCGCGGCGTTCGAGCTGGTTGGGCCCGTGGCTCAACAGGCGGCGATCGGCCTCGCGGGACGACAGACCGCCCAGCGAGGTGCGGAGATCGCGGGTGAGGAGGTCGATCCGCTCTGTCGGGTCGATTGAGTGGGCGGGACCCGGCACCTGAGGCGCAGGCTCCCTGTCGTCCGCGCTCGGCCCGGCCATCTCCGAGAGGCTAGGCCAAAGCCGCGTTACGCTGGCCGCCATGACCACGATCGTCCTCGCCGACGACCACGCCGTCGTCCGCGGCGCGTTGAAGGCCCTCCTCGAGGGCCAGGACGACCTCGAGGTCGTCGGCGAGGCCGCTGACATCGCCTCGGCGCGGGCGGCGGTCCTCGATCTCGCCCCCGATGTCCTGATCCTCGACGTCAACATGCCCGACGGGCTCGCCGTCGACTCGGTCGCCGGGCTGCGGGAGGAGGCGCCCGAGACCGAGATCGTCTTGCTGACGATGGAACGGGACATGACCCTTGCCCGCCGGGCCCTCGACTCGGGGGCCCGCGCCTACCTGATGAAGGACGCCGCCCATCTCGAGCTGATCGAGGCGGTGCGCAGCGCAGCCGACGGCAGCGAGTACCTCCCGGCGGCGCTCGAGGCGGGCATGAAGAAGGAGGGGCAGGCGGAGCGCCCGATCCTCTCCCCGCGCGAGACCGAGGTGCTGCGGCTGATGGCGCTCGGCCACACGAATCGCGAGATCGCCGAGCGGCTCTCGCTCAGCGTCAGGACGGTCGAGACCCACCGCGCTCACGTCCAGCAGAAGCTCGGCCTCGACAGCCGCTCCGATCTGACCCGCTACGCGCTCGAGCATCGCCTCCTCGAGGAGTGAGCGAACTCGGCCTCAGGCCCGCGTCCGTGGCCACGGACGCGGCGGCTCGGCGCCCGCGATCCTGATCCTCGAGTCGGCCGCGAGGGCGCCGTCCGGTCCCGCGAGGACCGGATTCAGATCGAGCTCGACTATCTCCCGGTGGGCCTCCGCCAGTGCCCCGACCCGCGCGATCAGCTCCTCCAGCGCCCCCCGATCGACGGGAGGAAGGCCGCGAAACCCCTCGAGCATCGGCGCGATCGCCAGCGAGCCGATCATCGCCGCCGCGTCGCCGCCACCGAGCGGGCAGACTCGGACGGAGACATCTCCCAGAAGCTCGACCGCCGTTCCTCCCGCCCCGCACGCGACCACCGGGCCGAAGACCGGGTCGGTGGCGATCCCGACCAGCAGCTCGACGCCGCCTTCGACCATCTGCTGCACGAGGAAGCTCGTCCGCTCGAGCCCCTGGTCGGCAAGAGCCGCATCCATCCTCGCCGCCGCCTGCTCGACCTCGGCGCCGCCGGCCAGTCCCGTCACAACAGCGCCGAGCTCGGTCTTGTGGAGGATCTCCGGCCCGTGCGCCTTCAGCGCGACCCGGCCTCCGATCTCCTCGGCGGCGCGGTCAGCGGCGGCCGGGTCGGGGGCAAAGATCGCACTCGGCATCGCGACTCCGTAGCAGTCGAGGACGCGGGCGCACTCGTCCATGTCGAGCCACTCCCTCTCCGCCGCGAGCGCCTCGGCGAGGATCGCCGCCGCCTCATCGGGGCGCAGGTCGGAGAAGGTCACGGGCGGCGGTTCCGGCCGGTCCCGCCAGCGGACGTGGCCGACCGCCTTGCCCAGCGCCCGCGCCGCGTCCTCCGGATAGCGGTAGGTCGGGACCCGCGACCCGGTGCCGGTGAAGGCGACGTCGAGCGGCGAGATGAACACCGCCTGAACCGGGACCTCGCGGGGAAGCTCCGCCGCAGCCTCGCCGACCGCCGCCGCGATGTCCTCGGGCTTGCTCAGCAGCGGCTTGATGTAGATCGAGATCAGCGCATCGATGCCGTCCCACCCGGCGAGGGCAGCGATCGTCCGGTGGTACTGCTCGGCGCTCGCGGTCGCGATCATGTCGACCGGGTTGCGGACCGAGGCCTCGGCCGGGAGGTAGGAGGCGAGCTCGGCCTGCAGCTCGTCCGGCAGCGGCGGCACCTCGAGGCCGATCGCGTCGCAGGCGTCGGCGCACATGATCGCCGGGCCGCCGGCGTTGGTCACGATCCCGACCCGGTGGCCGGCCGGCAACGGCTGGGTCGAGAGCAGCGAGGCGACGTCGAGCAACTCCGAGAGCGTCTCGGCCCGGATCACTCCGCACTGCTCGAAGAGGGCGTCGACCGTGCGGTCGGACGCCGCCAGCAGCGCCCCGGTGTGCGAGCTTGCGGCGCGGGCCCCCACCGCCGAGCGCCCGCTCTTGACGACGACGACCGGCTTGCTCTTGCCGACCCGCCGCGCGACCCGGGCGAACCGGCCGGGGTTGCTGAACGACTCGATGTAGAGGAGCGCCAGCCGCGTGCTCTCGTCCTCCTCCCAGAACTCGAGCAGGTCGGTCGCGGTCATGTCGGCGCGGTTGCCGAGTGAGGCGAAGGTCGAGACGCCGATCCCCCTCGCCTCGGCGAACTCGATCAGGGCGAGCCCGAGGGCGCCGCTCTGGGTCGCGAAGGCGACGTTGCCGGCCACCGGCTCCTCGGGTGCGAAGCTCACGTTCAGCCCGTCCTCCGCGTCGGTGTCGAGGAGGCCGAGGCAGTTGGGGCCGATCAGCCGCATCCCGGCCTCGCGGCAGACCGCCAGCAGCTCGGCTTCACGCTCCGCCCCGTCCTCCCCGACCTCGGTGAAGCCGGCGGAGAGGACGACGAGGCTCCTGGCGCCCTTGGCGACGCATTCGCGGGCGGTCTCCGCGACCGCCTCGGCCCTGACGGCGATGACGGCGAGGTCGACCTCTTCCGGAATCTCGGCGACGCTGGCGAAGGCAGGCACCGACTGGACGCTGTCGGCCGACGGGTTGACGGGGTAGATCGGGCCCTCGAACGGGGACTCGATCAGGTTGTGGAGGACTTCCCCGCCGACCGTTCCGCGGCGGCGGGAGGCGCCGACGATCGCGACCGAGCGCGGACGCAGGAACCCGTCGACGGCGGCCCGGGCGGCGATCGTGTCGCGTTGCTCGAAGTGAGCCACCGCCTCGGGGGTGAGCGAGGTCGGGAACTCGACACCGAGGCCCTCGGGGCTCGATTCGATCTCGACCGGGAAGCCGCTCTCGCGGAACATGTCGATCATCCGGCGGTTCGAGGGCATCACCTCGGCGCGGAAGGTGGCGATGCCGTTGTCGCCGGCCGTCTCCGCCAGGTGGGCGAGGAGGATCGTCCCCAGGCCGCGGCCCTGGAAGTCGTCGGCGACCGCGAACGCGACCTCCGCCGCGCCGGGGCCGATCTCGAGATAGACCCCGTGGCCGACGGGCCGGTGGTCCTTGCCGCGAAAGGCGACGAGGCCGTAGCGGCTGCTGTAGTCGACGTCGGCCATCAGCCGCCCCGCACGCTTCAGGTCTGCCGCCCCGGAGAAGAACCGAAACGCCTGCGAGGTGGGGTCGAGCCCGGCGAATAGCTCCGCCAGGACCTCGCCGTCGTCCGGGCGAACAGGGCGCAGGCTCACCGTTGAGCCGTCGTGGAGGACGACATCCGCCTCGCGGTGGCCGGGGTAGGTTACGTCGCTCATCGTGCACCTCCGGGATCGATGCGGGAAAGCAGGTCGACGTACTCGGCCAGCCTGATCGGAGAGAGGTAGGTCTTGCGGACGCGCTCGCGCGCCTCCTCGCCGATCTCCCTGGCGCGCTCCGGATCGTCGGCGAGGAACCGGATCGCCTCTGCGAGGGCCTCGAGATCGTGGGGGTCGTCGATCAGGACCCCGCTCTCGCGATCGACGATCTGGTCGCGGATCCCGCCCACCCGGGTCCCGATCACGGGCCGCCGCTTCCACATCGCCTCGGCGACCGTCAGCCCGAAGCCCTCGGCGAGGCTCTTCTGGACGACGATCTCGGCCCGTCGCTGGAGGGCGTTGACCATGGCGGCGTTTTCGTCGGTGTCGTCCATCGGCAGGCTGACGAGGTGGGCCCTGCTGCGGACAGCGGGGGCGAGGTCGTGCCAGGCGTCCTGGACCTCCCGCCACACAGCGGCGCCCTCGGGGTCGTCGGAGACGGCCGCGGTCGCGGGGCCGGCGAGGACGAGGTGCAGGGCCTCATCGCCGAGGTGGCGGTCGAAGCACTCGAGCATGCCGGGGTGGTCCTTGAGCCGGTCCCAGCGCGAGACCTGGGCGACTACCCGCGCTCCGTCCGGGAGCGGTTCTTCCTGGACGACCTCGGCGCGACGCGCGACGCGCGCCGGGGTTCCGTCGGCGCGGGCAAAGGCGTGCTCCTGCGCAACGCCATCCTCGCCCAGCCCGATCGCGCCGATGATGCCGGCGACGGTCGAGTCGTCGAGCTCCTGGTTCTTCGGCGAGAGCGGGTCGATCGACGGCGGCATCACCGCGGCCCGGTCGGGATCCAGCACGTCCCAGACGTAGTCACGGCGCGAGAAGACGTAGCCATCGGCGGGGATCACGTAGGGGGCGAGAAAGCTCCAGGCGCGTCGCGCCACGTCTCCCGGATCGTCGGCGCCGATGTGACAGCGCCAGATCACGGTCGCGCCCACAGCCTTTACCGCCGGCACCAGGCCCGCCGTCTGCGGGTCGTGGAGGAGGACGATGTCCCTCTCGTCCAGCAGCGGAGCGAGGTGACGGGCGCTGTCGGTGAGGGTGCTCTCATAGAGCTCGCGCTCGCTGTCCCCCAGCTGCCCCCCGTCGCCCCCGTGGTCGTGCAGGTTGTTGTGCAGGCGCTTGGTCAGCTCGAAGAACTGGGGCTGCTCGCGGAGGACGACCCAGCGGCTGTCGACCCCGGCGCCCTTCACATAGGGGAGCATGGCGCGCAGCATCTCGGCGACCCCGCCACCGCTGAGAGTCGAGCTGACGTTCCACACCGTTCGTCCGGCGAAGAGCGCGCGGGCCCGCTCGGCCGCAGCAGCCACGTGCTCGTACTCATCGCCGAGGAGCTCCCTGTACCGATCCACCTCGTAGGTGGGGATCTCAGCGAACTCGGGGCGGGCCATCGGTTCCTCAGAGCGCCCAGTACCGAGCCACACCGGCTGCGGCCCTCGAGGTGAGCAGGGGCTCGGGCGCGCTCTCGATCGCGTCGCCCTCGCCGCCGAGCGCGGCGAGGGTCGCGACGACCGAGTCGGCGAGCGCGCTCGGTTCGTAGCCGCCCTCGAGGACGATTCCGAGCGGCGCCTCGAGCCGCTCCGCCAGGTCACGGACGTGGCAGGCCATCTGCGCGAAGGAGCCCGCCTCGAGCAGGCAGTCGGCGAGCGGGTCGGCGCGGTGGGCGTCGAAGCCGGCCGAGATCAGCATCAGGTCCGGCTCGAATGACGTCGCCACCGGGAGCACGATGTGCTCGACGAGGGAGAGCCATAGTTCCTCGTCGGCGCCGGCCGGGACCGGGAGGTTGATTGTGTAGCCCTCGCCCTCGCCGGACCCGAAGTCCGAGGAGGGGCCGCTTCCCGGGTAGATCCCTGCCTGATGGATGCTGATGAAGAGGACGTCGGAGCGGCTGCGGAACGCCTCGGCGGTGCCGTTGCCATGGTGGACGTCCCAGTCGAAGATGAGGACCCGCTCGGCGCCGAGCTCGCGGACCGCCAGCTCGGCGGCGATCGCGACGTTGTCGAAGAGGCAGAAGCCCATCGCCCGCCCCGGTTCGGCGTGGTGGCCCGACGGGCGCAGCGCGCAGAACCCACCCCCATCCTCGCCGCCGAGCAGTGCCCGCGTCATCGCGCAGGCACCCCCGGCGGCATGCAGGGCGGCCTGGTAGGACGCCTCCCCGACGAAGGTGTCGGCGTCGACCGCGCCGCCGCCGGCCAGGCAGAGCTCGCGGATCGACTCGACGTGGCGTGCGCTGTGAACCATCTCCAGCTCGCTCTCCTCGGCGGCGGGGGCCGCTCGCCGCTCGAGGCCCGGCCACTCGCGCTCGGCGACCGCACGCTCGATCGCGATCAGCCGCTCGGGGGTGTCGGGGTGCGCCGGCATGTGAGCCCTCGGGTCGTGCTCCAGGCCGGAAGGGTGAGTGAAGTAGAGCATCCCGGACGACCCTACGCCGGAATGCGGGCTTCGGCCGGCTCAGCCGTGCGGGCAGATCACCGCCCGCCCCTCGAGGGTGCCCTCCCGCATGCGTGCGTAGGCATCTTCGACCCGGTCGAGCGGAAAGCGCTCGACGTGGGCGTGGATCCTGCCGCTGCGGGCGAGGTCGAGGACCTCGCCCAGCTCAACCGCGGTCCCCCAGTAGGGGATCGTCAACTGCGACTCGAAGGGCAGCGCGCCGAAGGCGAACTGCAGCTTGCCGCCGGCGAGGCCGACCACAGTCAGGTGGGCCTCGAAGCGCGTTATCTCGCTCGCGAGGGCCATCGTCTCGTCGGCGCCAACGTCGTCGAGGACGAGCTCCGCCCCCCGGCCCTCGGTCAGCTCCCGAATCCGTGCGGCCGCCCCCTCGCCGGCCTCGACCGTCTCCTCGGCCCCGATCTCGCGGGCCAGGGCGAGCTTCTCGGCCGAGGTGTCGACGGCGATCACCCTGGCGGGGGTGAGGGCGCGGAGGATCTGCACCGCCATGTGCCCGAGGCCGCCGACGCCGATCACGACCGCCGTCGAGCCGGGAACGAGCAGATGCAGCGAGCGCTTGATCGCGTGGTAGGGGGTGAGCGCCGCGTCGGAAAGGGGGGCGGCCTCACGGGGGTCGAGATCCCCCAGCGGCAGCAGCAGGCGCGGATGGGGGACGAGCATGTACTCGGCCATGCCGCCGTCGAGCCCGAGGCCGCCGCCGAAGGCGCCGATCTCGGCCTGGTGCTCGCAGTAGTTCTCGGCCGAGAGCCGGCAGGCGCGGCAGCGCCCGCAGCCCCACGGGCCATAGACGGCCACCGCCTCGCCCTGCTCGGGGCCCTCGACGCCGGCACCGAGCGCCTCGACCCATCCCGCGTTCTCGTGGCCGAGAGTGAACGGCAGGTCGAAGTCCATCGTCCCCTCGGGCCACTCCATCAGGTGCAGGTCAGAGTGGCATGCGCCGGCGCCCCCGACCTTGATCAGGACCTGCCCCGGTCCAGGCTCGGGAACCGGCACCTCGCGCATCTCCGGCGACGACTGCCACGCGGTCAGTTGGTAGGCCTTCATCTCACTGCTCCTTCCGGGTGCTCTTCGAGGACAAGGCGATGCTCGGCGGCGGAGATCAGGCTGCGGGCGCGATCGACGGCGTCGATGTTGACCGATATCGCGTCGATGCCGCAGCCGACGAGGAGCTCGGCGTACTCGGGATGGACCGAGGGCGCCTGGCCGCAGATCGAGGTGCTGAGGCCGAGCTCGCGGGCGCTGTGCAGGAGCCGCTCGATGTACTCGGTCACGGCGGCGTCGCGCTCGTCGAAGACCTCCGCCACAAGCTCGGAGTCGCGGTCGGCGCCGAGGACGAGCTGGGTCAGGTCGTTGGAGCCGATCGAGATGCCGGCGACCCCGAGCTTCGCGTAGCTGGGCAGGTGGAAGAGCACCGAGGGAACCTCGGCCATCACCCATAGCTCGAAGCCGGGCCGCCCGAGCAGCCCGACTCGCTCCAGCAAGGCCCGGCAGAACTCGACTTCGCCTGGGGTGCGGACGAACGGCAGCATCAGGTGGAGGTTGGTGTGGCCCTCGGCCCAGATCCGGTCGATCGCGCTCAGCTCGAGTTCGAGCAGGTCCGGCTCGTGGACATAGCGCAGCGCGCCGCGGTAGCCGATCATCGGGTTGGCCTCCTCCGGCTCGAATCGCTCGCCGCCGCGCAGGCCGCGGAACTCGTTGGTGCGGAAGTCGATCGTCCGGTAGGTGATCGGCCGTGGCGAGAACGCGGTCGCAAAGCGTCTCAGCGAGTCGGCCATCCGCTCCACGAACACCTCGCTTTCGCCGCGCTCCATCAGCGCCCGCGGATGCTCCCCCTCGAGCGCCTCGACGATCATCAGCTCGGCGCGCAGCAGGCCGACGCCGTCGACGTCGAGGTCGCGCACGCGATCGAGCTGGGACGGCTCGGAGAGGTTGACGAGCAGATTCGTCCGCAGCGGCTGCAGCGCCGCGGGGGAGCTCGGGCCCGGCTCCTCGGCCGCCGCCGGAGCCTCGGTCGCGCCCTCGGTCACGATTCCGCTGCCGGCGTCGACCGTGACGAGGTCGCCATCGTGCAGCGCCGTCGTCGCCTCTACCGTCCCGACGACGCAGGGGATGCCCAGCTCCCGCGAGACGATCGCCGCGTGGCAGGTCATCCCGCCCGAGTCGGTGACGATCGCCGCGGCCCGCCGCATCAGCGGCACCCAGTCCGGTGCGGTCATGTGGGTGACGAGGACATCGCCGTCGAGGAGCCGATCGGCGTCCTCGTGGGAGCGGATCACCCGCACCTTCCCGGTCGCGAAGCCGGGGGCTGCGCCCAGCCCCCTGACCAGCTCCCTGCCGGCCGCGTGCGCGGCCGCCCGATCCTCGCCGCCGGCGCTGGTCACCGGCCGCGCCTGCAGGATCCAGATCTCGCCGGCGTCGTCGATCGCCCACTCGGTGTCCTGGGGAGATCCGTAGTGGGCCTCGATGCGGCCGCCGAGCTCGGCGATCCGTCGCGCCTCCTCGTCGCTGAGGACGGGCTCCTCCGCCCGCTCCGGAGGCAGGGCTCGGGTCAGCGTGCCGGCGTCGCCCGAGGCGACGATCTCGAGCTCCTTGAGGCGGATTTCCCGTCGCTCGATCCCGAGGCTCTCCTTGCCGACGACGAAGCGATCGGGAGACACCGATCCCGAGACGACCGACTCTCCGAGCCCGAACGCGGCCTCGATCACGAGATGGTCGGTCGCTCCGGTGGCGGGGTCGATGGTGAACATCACTCCCGCCCGGGTCGACTCGATCTGCTGCTGGATGACCACGGCGATGTCCATCTCCGCCTGGGCGAACCCTTTCTTGGCGCGGTAGAAGATCGTCCGGGCGCCGAAAAGGGAGCCCCAGCACTTCCTCACCGCGTCGAGAACGGACTCGGTCCCGCGCACATTGAGCAGGGTCTCGTTCATCCCGGCGAAGGAGGCCGATGCGGTGTCCTCGGCCGTGGCCGAGGAGCGAACCGCCACCGCCGGGAGCGGGCCGTCCGCGCGAAGGCTCGCATAGGCCTCGGAGATCGCGTCCTCCAGGCGGCCGGGCATCGGCTCGGTTTCGATCATCGAGCGGATCTCGGCCGCAGCACCGTCGAGCTCTGCCGTGTCCTCGACGTCGACGCCGGCGATCCGGGCCGCGATCCGGGAGCGGAGGTCGCCCCCGTCGCAGAAGGCGGCGTAGGCCTCGGCTGTGATCACGAATCCGCGTGGGACGGGGAGCCCGGCGGCGGTCAGCTCGCCGAGGTTCGCTCCCTTGCCGCCGACCCGGTCGACGTCGGCGCGGCGCAGATCGCCGAAGCCGAGGACCACCTCGCCGCTCATCGCCGCCTCACCACGATGACGGGGCAGGGGGCCCTGCGGATCACCTTGCGCGAAACCGAGCCGAGGAGAACCCGCGCCAGCGGCCCGTAGCCGCGGGATCCGACGACCAGCAGATCGGCCCCCTCCTCGCAGACTCGGAGCAGCTGGGTGGCCGGATCGCCGTCGAGCCTGAGAGCCTCGGCGGCCAGGGCCCGATCGACCGAGTTCACGCCCTTGTTCATCACCCGGTCGGGCTCCGGCGGTGACTCCGGGGCGAACGCGCCCGGCACCATCACCGGGGCGGATACCGGAGGCGTGACCACCGTGACGAGCTTGATCCTGGCGTTGGAGCCCGTCGCGAGTGCTTCGGCCCGCTCGAGGGCAGCCCTTGCTTCGGGAGCGCCGTCGTAGCCGACGACGATGTCCCTCGGCGGATCGTGGTGAGCTCGGGCGTAGCCTGCGGGCGCCACGACGACGTCGACCGGGGCCCCGCTGAGGAGGCTTTCGGCGACGCTGCCAAGCACGACCCGGCCGATAGTCCCCCGGTGGGATGAGCCAATCACGATCATGTCGATGTCCTCGGCTTCGGCGAGATCCGTGAGGACGCCGGCAGGAGAGCCGCCGACGTAGGCCCGGGTCTCGACCTCGATCTCGGAGAGCGCTGTCCTCGCCTCTTCGAGCGGTGGCTCCGCATCACCCGTTTCCGCGACGTCGAGCAGCGCGTATTCCATCGCCCGGGGGCCGGAGACGAGGACGGTGACCACGAGTGCGCTCGCGTCCGCTTCGGAGGAGGCGAGGACTCGTGCGATCTCGAGCGCATCGCGGCCACCGTCGCGGCCATCGTGGGCAACCAGCAGGCGCACCCGTCAGTCCGCCGCGCTGATCTGGTTCGGAGCTGCCACTTCAGAGCCTCCTCGTTCTCGGGAACCTGCTCTGAATCTAGGCTCGCCCCGCACCTACGGCATCCGGGGAACGCCACAGCAAGATGATGGCGATTTCCCGATGCATTTGGCGGGCAACCGGCGGACGATTGCCCGCATGAGGCCCGGGACCTCGGCTCGATGACCTTCCGCAGCGTGCGGGTCGGCCGCCTGGCCGGGATCCCGATCGGCGTCCAGCCGCTCTGGCTGGTGATCGTCGGTCTCATCACCGTCTCCCTGGGCGCCGCCTACTATCCGGATCAGGCTCCCGGCCTGGCGCCCGCGGCTGCCTATGGGCTCGGTCTGCTGAGCGCTCTCCTCCTGTTCGCCAGCATTCTCCTGCACGAGTTGGGCCACGCGCTGGTCGCTCGCCGCCACGGAGTCGAGATCGAGGAGATCGACCTCTGGTTGCTGGGTGGCGTGGCGCGGATGAGCGGGTATCCGCAGAGAGCGGCCGATGAGCTGCGGTTCGCGCTCGCCGGCCCGGCGGTGACCCTGGCGATCGCCCTGTGCTTTGGCCTGATCGCGCTGGTGCTCCCGGCATCGACTCCGCCGGCGGTCACGGCGGTGGTCTCCTACCAGCTCTTCGTCAACACGGCGATTCTCGGCTTCAACCTCCTGCCGGCGTTCCCCCTGGACGGGGGCCGGGTGGCGAGGGCGCTGATCTGGGGGCACAGCGGCGATCTTCCGGCCGCGACCGAGACGGCCGCCGCGATCGGCCGTGCCCTCGGCTTCGCGATGATCGGCCTGGGAGTGCTTGCCGCGATCGCGGGCGGATTCGGCGGCATCTGGTTGGCCCTGATCGGAATCTTCGTCATCGCCGCCGCGAAGGCCGAGTCCGAGGGACTGTGGGCCAGGACCGCCCTCTCCGGTCGCCTTGCGCGCAACCTGATGAGCGCTCCGGCGATCTGCGTCCCTGCCAGGATCAGCATCGAGGAGGCCGTCTCGGGTTACTTCCTCGCCCACCCGCTGTCGGCGTTTCCCGTGCTCGACGACGGCCAGCTCGTCGGCCTCATCGACCGCCACACGGTCGAACGCATGCCGGAGAGAAGCCGCGGCGCGACCAGGGTCGGCGATGCCTGCATCAAGGAGCCGAGCCTCGTGATCGAGGAGTCACAGGACGTCGCCGAGCTGCTCGATCGCCCGGCGTTCAGGCGGGTTGGAAGGGCGACGGTTCGCATACCGGACGGTAGCTTCGGGATCGTCTCGATCACCGACGTCAACCGGACGCTGCGCGCCCTGGAGCTGGCGGGCGGGTCGACCAGGGCCCGCCTGGCATGAATCCACAGCCGCGCGGCGCCCCCGTCGATCACCGCCGCGATCAGGGGTGGACCGCACTCGGGCTGTGGATATTTGCGGATGCCGCCTGGCCCGAAGGGCAGAAGACTGCCTCCATGGCCGCAAACGACCGAAAACTCCGGGATTCGATGGGAGCGGCGATGAAAGCTTTTCGCGACACCAAGCGCCGATCAAGAAGGGATTCCGCCACCATGTCAATGCGAGAGAAGGAGAACCTGGTCCGCCGGCATCTATACGGAGGCCGTCGATGAGCGACCGGATCCTGATTGCCGGAGGCGGCGTGGCCGCCCTGGAGGCGGCGATCGCGCTGCACGAGCTCGCCGGGGACCGGGTCGAGGTCGACCTCTACTCGCCACGGGAGGACTTCGTATACCGGCCCTTTGCGGTGGCCGAGCCCTATGGCGCCTCACATGCCATGCGCTACGGCCTGAAATCACTGGCAGAGCGATGCGGCGCCGAGTTCCACCTCGGCAGCATCGGCTCGGTCGACGGCGACCGAGGTCTTGCCCGCACCCATGATGGCGACGAGGTCGCCTTCGACCACCTCGTGGTCGCCTGCGGCTCGCGCCTGCTGGCCGGTGTGCCGGGAGCCGTGACCTTCTGGGGCGTCGCCGATGACCGCAACGTCCGCGACGTCGTCCGCGACATGCGCGAGGGCAGGTCGCGGCGGGTTGCCTTCACGACACCCGGAGGAGGCACCTGGGCGTTGCCGATGTACGAGCTGGCCCTGCTCGCCGAGAGCGAGCTCTCCAAGCAGGGCGCCGACCGCCATGAGCTCGTGATCGTCACCCCCGAGGACTCACCGCTGCACCTCTTCGGCCGCCGCGCAAGCGAGCGGGTCGCGGAGCTGCTGGCGGATCGGGGAATCGAGGTGATCACCGGCGCGACCCCGGTCGGGTTCGAGGACGGCCGCCTGACTCTTTCCCCGGGCGACGCGATCGAGGCCGATGCCGTGCTCAGCCTGCCCAGGATGGAGGGCCGGCAGATCGGCGGCGTCCCCCACGACGCCGACGGATTCGTCGCGGTCGACGCCCACAGCCGGGTGCGGAGAATGAGTCGGGCATTCGCCGCCGGCGACGTCACCGATTTCCCGGTCAAGCAGGGCGGGATCTCGACGCAGCAGGCCGACGCTGCCGCCGAGTCGATCGCCGCCGCGATCGGCTGCGACGTCGAGCCGCTCCCCCTCGACCCGATCCTGCGCGGAGTCCTCTGGACCGGTGGGAAGCCCCTCTACCTCTCCGGCTATCTATCCGGCGGCCACGGCGAAACGTCGATCGCCAGCGACGAGTCGCCGTGGGAGGGCGAGGCGCAGGAGAAGATCGTCGGCCGCTATCTGACTCCGTTCCTGGCCGACACGCTCGCCGCGCTCTGACCTCCCTCGGCCGCGCCGGTGTGTGCCTTCCCTGCCCCGCCGCGCTTCGCCGTCAGCCAGAACAGCGCCGCGAAGATCATCAGCGCGACGACGTTGAGGACGAGCTTGTAGTCGAGCTCGACCGAGCCGAAGATGTCCGCCCGGGTCGGTCGCGGCCCGGTCGGGATCAGGCCGAGGGCGCTGAAGATGCCGTCGACGATCAGCGCCGCGACGACCATCGTCACGAACATCAGCGCCGTGATCCGCAGCGCGAAGGCGGTGCCGTAGTACTTCCTGTAGGCGGCGATTATCGGCAGCACGATCAGGTCGGCGTATATGAACGCCATCACCCCGGCGAAGCTGATCCCGCCCGACCAGAGGACGGCGGCGAGGGGGACGTTGCCGACCGAGCAGACGAAGCTGAGCACGGCGATGATCGGCCCGACGATCACGTTCTCGATCGCGACCAGGACCGGCGGCCCGTCCTCGATGAAGAGGCGGTTGAAGAAGTCGTTCCCGAGCAGGCCGATGAAGCCGGCGAGAAGGAAGCCGATCGCGATCTCCTTCCAGAGCATCTGCCAGTCGCCGCGGAAGTTGTCGGCGACGTCCGTCCAGGCGTCCTCCGAGGTGAGACGCTGCCGCCAACTCATCCGCTCGCCGGCCGCGTGATGCTGGTGGCCTGAGTCGGCCTCTCTGGCGTGGCTTCTGGCCGCCTCCTCGAGCCTGGGCGAGACGAACCGCCGAAGCAGGACCGCCATCAGAACGATCATCACGATCCCACCGACGTACTCGGCAAGGGTGAACTGCCAGCCCAGCAGCACCCAGAGGACCAGCCCGAGCTCCCAGACGAGGTTGGTCGAGGCGAACTGGAAGGCGAGCGCGGTCGCCGCCGAGGCCCCTTTCTGGAACAGGGACTTGGCGATCGCGATCGCCGCGTAGGAGCAGGAGGAGGAGGCCGCGCCCAGGCCGGTCGCCCGGGCGACCGGGCCGGCGCCGCTGCCGGCGAGGCTTGCCTCGATCCGCTCGCGCGGCACCCAGGCCTGGACGATCGCCGAGATCGCGAACCCGAGCACCAGGGCCCACCAGACCTCGTAGGCCATGAGGAAGGACTGTTCGAGCCCTTCCCCGACCTTGTCGAGAACATCGCTCATCGCTTCTCCAGTGGCGAGTTGACGATGGATACCCTACGGGCGTGCTGACCCGGATCGAGGCCACCGAAGCGGCGTCGCGTGGCCCGGTCGGCCGCTTCGTCCGCAGCCGGTGAGCGAAGTCCTCGAGATCTTCCTGCTGGCGCTTTTCGCCGCCTGCTACCCGACGCTGCTGGTCGCCGTGACCGCGATGATGTTCCTGGAGAACCCACGGAGGCTGATGTTCGGGTACCTGCTGGGCGCCTACACGATGGGCATCGGCCTCGGCCTGGTGATCGTCTACACGCTGCAGGACTCGGGCTTCGAGCACCTCTCCCACCACACCGTCAGCCCCGGCCAGGACATCGCCCTCGGCGTCATCCTGCTGATAGTCGCCTCGGTCCTTCGCGAGGGATACGACGAGCGGCTGGCCGAGCGACGCCGGCGGCGCAAGGAGCGCAAGCAGGCTGGCGGCGGGGAAAGCGAGCCCTGGGCCCAGCGGATGCTCGGGCGGGGCTCGGCTCGGATCACCTACGCGGTCGGCGTCGCGCTCAGCTTCCCCGGCGTCGCCTACCTCTCGGCGCTCCACCGGATATCGGTTCTCGACGCGCCGGTCGTGCCGACCGTCGCCCTCGTCGTCTCGATCTGCCTGATCCAGCAGCTGTCTGCTCGAGGTGCCGCTGCTCGGGTACGTCTTCGCACCCGAGAGGACGCAGGAACTGGTCCAGCGGTTCCGAGCCTGGCTGACCCGCAACGGCAGGCGCGCGGCGCTCTACGGGGCGACGACGCTGGGTCTGATCCTGATCGCCCGCGGGGTGATCGAGCTGCTCTGAGGCCGGCGGTGCCTAAAAAAGAGGAGCCCGAAGGGGGGAATTCGTATTCGATCGCGGTCCGGTCGTTGACGGGAGCTTTTTCGATCTCCTAAATACGGCCGATGCCGTCCAGCGGGCGTGGAATCGTCCTGACTCCCAGTGCCGGTCTCCGGCTCGGCGCCGTCCTCGCCCTGCTCTGCACCGGCGCCGTCCTCTTGTTCGGTGTCGGCTCGGCCTCTGCCGCCGTCGCCGTCGACAAGACGGTCACGACCCACCAGACCAGTGGCTCGGGGACGATCAAATCCCCGACCTTCTCCACCTCCGCCTCCGGCGAGCTCCTGCTCGCCTTCATCACCTCCGACGGCCCGTCCACGGGCGGGACCCAGTCCTTCTCCAAAGTGACCGGCGGTGGGGTGACCTGGCGGCTGCGGGCCCGTGCCAACGGCCAGGCCGGCACCGCCGAGGTCTGGGCGGCGAACGCCTCCGCGATCCTCAGCAACGCGAGCGTCACCGCGACTCGGGCCAACGGCTCCTTCGTCGGCTCGATCACCGTCGTCACCTTCACCGGCGCCGATCAGGTCGTCGACGGCGCGACCGCCGGCGCCGGCGCCGTGACCGGCACTCCCTCCGTCTCGTTGACCACGACCCGGCCGGGTGCGTGGGTGTGGGGCGTCGGCAACGACTGGGACAAAGCGGTCGCGCGCACGGTCGGCGCCAACCAGACCAAGGTCGACGAGTTCCTCGCCTCGGTCGGAGACACGATGTGGGTGCAGCGCCAGAACGCGGCGACGCAATTCGCCGCCACCCCGGTGACCCTGAACGACACGGCGCCGAGCACCGACCGCTGGAACATGGTCGCGGTCGAGGTCCTGCCGGCTGTGGTGGACAACCAGCCCCCGACGGCCCCCTCGAATCTCGCCGCGGGCACCGTCACCTCGACCCAGGTCCCGCTCTCCTGGACCGCGAGCAGCGACGACCAGGGCGTGGCCGGCTACCGCGTGTTCCGGGGAGCGAGCCAGGTCGGCGAAGTCGGCGGAACCAGCTTCACCGACTCCACCGTCGCGGCGAACACGACGTACACATACACCGTCAAGGCCTTCGACGCCGCGGGCAACGTCTCCGAAGCGTCCGAACCGGTGACGGTGACAACGCCGCAGCCGGGGGACACGACGCCGCCGACCGTCTCGATGACCTCTCCGAAAGAAGGCGAAACGATCTCGGGCACGAGCGTGTCGCTGGCCGCCTCGGCAAGCGACGCGGGCGGAGTCGCCGGGGTCCAGTTCCTGCTCGACGGAAGCCCGATCGGCGCCGAGGACACGTCGGCGCCCTACGGCGTCTACCTGGGACTCGACGACCGTCGCCGACGGCAACCACACCCTCGCCGCGCGGGCGCGCGACGGGGCCGGCAACAACGCCACCTCGCCCGCGTGACGGTCAAAGTCGAAAATGCGGCATCCGGCCCGGCCCAGGTCGGCCAGTGGGGGCCGTTGATGCCGCTGCCCGCGGTCGCGATCCACTCTGCCCTTCTGCCGACGGGGAAGATCCTGCTCTTCCAGGGCGACTTCTCGACCGGCGGCCAGCAGTACGTCTTCGATCCCCAGACCGGCATCTCGACGCAGGTGCCCGACGCCAAAGCGGACCTCTTCTGCGCCGGCCAGGCCGTCCTCGCCGACGGCCGGGTGCTCGTCGTCGGCGGCACCTCGACCAGCGGGGGCATCGGCGTCAACAACATCACCGCCTTCGACTGGCATACCGAACGCTGGAGCGAACTGGCGCCGATGAAGAACCGCCGCTGGTACGCGACCGGGACGACATTGTCCGACGGGAAGGTGCTCGTCACGTCCGGCGACGACAAAGAAGCCGGCGACATCGTCAAGGTCCCCGAGCTCTACTCCCCGGACTCCAACACCTGGCAGAGCCTTACCTCGGCGACGAACAACATCCCCGTCTACCCGTTCATCTACCAGCTGCCGGACGGCCGGGTCGCGTGGCTGGGGGCCTCGGAGGGCGCGACCCAGAGCCAGGTGCTGGACCTCTCGACGAACCAGTGGTCGCCGATCGACAGCCGCGTCATCGACGGCGGCAGCATCGCCAACTACGCGCCGGGCAAATTCATCAAGGCCGGGTCGGCTGCCGATGACGGCTTCTCCGGGAACTCGCTCAAAACCGCCTACACGCTGAACATGAACTCGCCCGGCGCCACCTGGCAGCCGACGAGCAACATGAACTTCGCGCGCAGCTTCCTCAACCTCACCAACCTGCCGGACGGGTCGGTGCTGGCGACGGGCGGCGGCACCGACAAATCGGGATTCATCGACTCCAACGGCGTGCTCCAGGCCGAAGACTGGAATCCCTCGTCGGGGAACTGGACGACCTACGCGCCGATGAGCGCCCCGCGCCTCTACCACTCGGTCGCGGTGCTCCTGCCGGACGGGCGGGTGTACGTGGCGGGTGGCGGCGGGGATCCGGGGGTCACCGACCAGCGCAGCGCTCAGATCTTCTCGCCGCCGTACCTGTTCAAGGGAACCAGGCCGACGATCGCCTCGGCGCCGTCGACGGTCAGCTATGGCAAGCACCGAATTCGTCGGCACTCCCGACGCGGCGTCGATCTCGAGGGTGTCGTTGATCCGGACCGGGTCGGTCACCCACGCCTTCGACCAGAACGCACGCGCGACCTCTCTCAACTTCACCGCGACCGGCGGCGGCCTCAATGTCGACATGCCCTCCAATCGCAACGACGTCCCGCCCGGCTACTACATGCTGTTCATCGTCAACAACCAGGGCGTCCCCTCGGTCGCCTCGTTCGTCCGCTTCCCGGCTCCGTATGAAGACGCCTCGCCGCCGACCGCGCCGTCGAGCCTGACCGCCACCGGAGGAGTCGGCACCGCCTCGCTGACCTGGAAAGCGGCGACCGACGACAACGGCGTCGCCCGCTACAACGTCCACCGCTCGAGCACGCCGGGGTTCACACCCACGGTCGCCAACCGGGTCGGGCAGGTGACGACGACGTCCTTCACCGATACCGGGCTGGCCGCCGGGACCTGGTACTACAAGGTGACCGCCGAAGACGCCGTCGGGAACATCGGCCCTCCCTCCGAACAGGCCCAGGCGATCGTGACGGTCGACTCCTCCCCGCCGAGCGCGCCGACCGGTCTCAAAGCGACGCCCGCCGACACCTCCGTGTCCCTGACCTGGAATGCGTCGAGCGACAACGTCGGGGTCAGCGGATACCGGATCCTCCGCAACGGGTCGCAGGCGGGGACTTCGGCGACGACCAGCTTCACCGACACGGGGCTGGCCCCGGGGACCAACTACACCTACACGGTCATCGCCACCGACGCGGCGAAAAACGAAAGCGAACCTTCCTCGCCCCTGAGCGTCACCACGAACTCGGCGCCGGCGCTCTCGCTCGACAAGACGGTGACGACGCGCCAGAGCTCGCCGGCGTCGACGATCGTCTCGCCGGCGCTGACCACGGCGAAACCGGGTGAGCTGCTGCTCGCCTTCATCGGCTCCGACGGCCCCAATGCCGCCTCCTCGCAATCGATCAGCAGCGTCACCGGCGCCGGTCTGACCTGGACGCTGCGGCGCCGCGCCAACGCCCAGGCGGGCACGGCCGAGATCTGGCAGGCCGTCGCCCCGACTGCGATCACCGAGCAAAACGATCACCGCCACCCGCGCCTCTGGGAGCTACCAGGGGGCGATCACCGTCGCCGCGTTCATCGGCGCCGACACCGCCGCGAGCGGTGCGGTCAACTCCGGCTCGGCAGCATCGGGCGCTCCCTCGGTCTCGCTGGCCACGACCCGCGCCGGCGGCTGGGTCTGGGGCGTCGGCGAGGACTGGGACAAAGCCGCCTCCCGCACGATCGGTCCGGGCCAGACCCTCATCGATCAGTTCCTCAGCCCGAGCGGCGACACCTTCTGGACGCAGCGCCAGACCTCGCCGACTCCGGTGCTCGGGACGACGGTCCCGATCAGCGACACCGCCCCGACCGCCGATCGCTGGGACTTGGCGATCGTCGAGGTCCTGCCGGCGAGCCCCTGACCGGGCTGGCCCCATTTGCCAGGGCGTCCAGCAGTGGAGCTAGCCGGACTCGAACCGGCGACCTCCTGGGTGCGATCCAGGCGCTCTTCCAACTGAGCTATAGCCCCGCGATTGGAGGTTGGGAGGATCGTCCCAATGCCCTCGCACCGGCAAGGATAACCCCATAGTGTTTAGCTTCCCGGAGTCAGCATGGGCATTCTCGACGAGGCAATTCGCGAGCATCTGGAGCTGAAGCGCCAGCACGGCGCCGACCAGTCGGAGCTGCAACAACTCGAGGACGAGGCGTTCGGCGCGCCCGGCCGCCCCGGCGAGGAGCCGTCCGACGGTCTCGCCGAGGCCCCGACCGAGTTCATGGCCCAGCCCGATGCCACCGGGGAGGTGACGGACGCCCCGAGCGCGCGGAGCGAGGCCTCGGCGCGGATCGCCGACCTTCAGGAGGCGCCGGAGGTTCCGCCCGCGCCCGAGTCCGCGCGGGAGGCTCCGCCCGCGGAGGAGTCCGACGAGGAGCCATCCGCGACCGAACACGAGATCCCCGAGCCGACCCCGTCGGGGCCGACCACTGAGGAGCGAGAGGTGATCGCCGAGCAGCCGACCGAGATGCACGATGTCGAGGAGGAACTCGCCGAGGAGGACCAGGCCGAGGCGGAGGCCGATGTCGTCGACCTCGAGGAGGACGAGGAGGACGAGGACTTCTGGGACGAGAAGCGCCTTTCCGACGAGCTCGACCAGGCGCTCGAAGCCCCGCTCGACTCCGAGGAGGCCGAGGTTGAGGAGGAGGAGATCGCCGGGGAGGCGGAGGAGGTCGCCCCGGAGGCGGAGGAGGAGGACGAGCAGCCCGCGACCGAGGCCCCGGCGGCCGGGTCCGAGGACGAGGACGTCCTCGAGGAGACGCCGGAGTTCCTCGAGCAGAGCCCCGAGGACGACGAGCTCTGGTTCGAGCAGAAGCCGCCGAAGGACTTCGACTTCGACGACTAGAGTTCGCCGCTGCCGTTACGGATTCGGCACATTCTGCGGGCAATGCGTCGATCTGGCCGATCTACGATTGGGCGATCGCGCCACTCAAGCGAAAAGGCGATCTGGCTGAGCTCAAGATGGCAGCGGACCTGATGGCTCGCGGCTGCCGCTTGTCATTCCCGTTCGGAGAGGACTGCGACTACGACCTGATCGCGGACTTCAACGGAAATCTCCATCGAATTCAGGTCAAATACACGGAGTCCGACGGGAAGGCGATCTGCGTGAGGTGCCGGTCACATTCCCTTACAAATGGGGAAGGTACGCCGGACCAAGAAATACACGTCGGCGACGATCGACTGGATCGCGGTCTACGACAGTACCTCTGCCAGTTGCTACTACCTGCCCGCCGACGAGCTTGGCGCCGGCCGAAGCCACCTGACCCTCCGACTGGCCCCGGCGAGGAATGGCCAGCGGATTGGGATTCGGAACGCATGCGAGTACAAGGTGCCCTCCCTGAAAAGCTGATCTAGGGGGATGGAGCCAGCGGGATTCGAACCCGCGACCTTTCGGATGCAAACCGAACGCTCTTCCAGCTGAGCTATGGCCCCTTCCGACTCATTTTAGGCGCGGCGCGCGCGCCAACTGCCGCTTACCCGGCGGCAGCGCGCTCGGGCAGGTTCTGGTCGGCATGGTAGGAGCTGCGGACCAGCGGCCCGGACGCCACCGACTCGAAACCCAGGTCGTAGGCCGCCCTCTCCAGCGCCGCGAACTCATCGGGATGCCAGTAGCGGTCGACCGGGAGGTGGTTCTCGGTCGGGCGCAGGTACTGGCCGATGGTCAGGACCTGGACGCCGTGCGCGCGGAGGATCCCGAACGCCTCGACCATCTCCTCGAATGACTCGCCGAGGCCGACCATCAGCCCCGACTTCGTCACGACCTCGGGGCCGCCCATCTCCTTCGCCAATCGCAGGACGCGAGCCGAGCGCATGAATTGGGAGCCCCGGCGGGCCCTCGGGTAGAGCCGCGGCACCGTCTCGACGTTGTGGTTGAAGACGTCGGGCCGCTCGTGGATCACCTTCGCCAGCGGCATCTCCTGGCCGCGGAAGTCGGGCGTCAGGACCTCGACCCTGCAGCCCGGGGCCTGCATCCGGATCGACCGGATCGTCGCGACGAAGGCGCCCGCTCCGTAGTCGGGCAGGTCGTCGCGATCGACCGAGGTGACGACCGCATGCCGCAGCCCCATCCGCTTGACCTGGTTGGCGACGCGGAGCGGCTCGAGCGCGTCGTTCCAGGTCGGGACTCCTGTCTTGACGTTGCAGAACCCGCAGCGCCGGGTGCAGACGTCGCCGAGGATCATGAAGGTCGCGGTGCCGCGCTCCCAGCACTCGCCGACGTTCGGACAGTTCGCCTCCTCGCAGACGGTGTGCAGCCCTTCGCCGCCGATCTCGGCCTTCAGCCGCCGGTACGTGGGGCCGCCGGGCGCCGGCACCTTCAGCCAGGGCGGCTTGCGGGCACGCCTGAACGGGACCGCGCCCTCGGCCTCCGCGGTGCCCCCGGGCTTGGCCCGCGAGCGGGTGACGTGGACCCGCTCTGCAGCGTCTGTGGCCGTCTCGCTCATGTAATTCCGAGCCTAGCGCTGTCGAGCCCGAGTGCCGCCGGCTCGGTCGCAACCGGCTCGCGCTCGAAGACCTCGGCGAAATGGGCCACGACCGAATTCGAGAAGGCGGCGACGTCCTGCTCAGCGCCGAGCTCGCGGCCGAGCGATGTGACCCTGCAGCCCTCGATTCCGCACGGCACGATCCACTCGAAGGGCTGCAGGTCGTTGTTGACGTTGACCGCCAGCCCGTGGGTCGTCACCCCGCGGCTGACGTGGACTCCGATCGAGCCGATCTTGCGCGCCTCGCCCGGGCCGCCGGCCTCGCCGGGGGCGCTCCCCTCGGTCCAGATACCGGTCAGGCCCTCGATCGTCCGGGTCTCGACCCCGTGCTCCCAGAGCGCGCCGATCGCGACCCGCTCGAGCCGCCGCACGTACTCGTGGACGTCGTCGTCGTAGGGTTTGAGCGAGACGATCGGGTAGGCGACGAGTTGGCCGGGGCCGTGGTAGGTGACCCGCCCACCGCGGTCGGTGTCGTGGACCTCGATTCCCTGCGCCTCGTACCACTCGGGCGCCATCGGCAGCTCATCGGGGCCGGAGCGCCGGCCGCGGGTGTACGTGGGAGGATGTTCGAGCAGCAGCAGGACGTCGGCCAGCTCCCCCTCTTGGCGCGCCTCCAGCAGCCACCGCTGGGCGACCGCCGCCTCCTCGTAGCGGACAAGACCGCACTGCACGACCAGGATTTCATCCCTCACACTTGAAATCGTTGCAGGCCGCAGTTCGAACTCCCCCCTTCCCCTGAACATGCACCAGCCCAAACTCCTCAGACCTGACTGGCTCCCGGCCGTCGCGCTGAGCTCGGCGCTCGCCCTGGCGATGCTCGCTTGGAACCCGCAGGTCGGCGACCTCGCGGCCCAGGTATTCCGGACCGAGCTGTTCCAAGAGGGCGGCCTCGGGATCTGGAACGGCACCTGGTACGGCGGCCACTACACCCTCACCTACAGCGTCCTGTTCCCGCCGTTGGCGGCGCTGCTAGGCCCGCGCACGGTCGGGGTGCTGGCGGTGATCGCCTCCGCCTACCTGTTCGACCGCCTCGTCCGCGTCCGCTGGGGGGACGCGGCCCGGCCCGCGACTCTCTGGTTCGCGGCCGGCGTCGTCACCCTCCTCGCCGACGGCCAGCTCACCTTCGCGCTCGGCGTCGTCTTCGGGCTCGCGACCCTGCGCGCCCTCCAGCGCGAGCGCCCCGCCCTCGCCCTCGCCCTTGCCGCCGGGTGCGCGCTCTCGAGCCCGGTCGCGGCGGTTTTCCTCGCCGGCATCCTCATCGCCGGCTCGGTCGAACTGCCACCGCGCCGGTTCGCCGCGGGCAGCGTCCACGGCGTCCAGGTCGCCTGCGTCGCGTTCGG
The DNA here is from genome assembly GCA_963737575.1 of uncultured Solirubrobacterales bacterium. Classification (GTDB taxonomy): domain Bacteria; phylum Actinomycetota; class Thermoleophilia; order Solirubrobacterales; family 70-9; genus VRUE01. The sequence continues at coordinate 72,005 of CAVTTJ010000007.1, read as the reverse complement.
CCTTGTCCTCATCCCCAACCTTCTCTTTCCCGGGGCGGGTCAGTTCCCGTTCGTCCTCTCCTCCTACCTCGCGATCCCGCTCTGGTGCGGCTCCGCCCTGTTCCTCACCCGCCACCTTGGCAGCGAGGAGCGCGAGCTGCGCCAGGTCCTGATCGCGTACACGCTGGCGGCGACCGCGGTCTGGCTGGTCCCCAACGCGATGGGGGGGAACGCGGTCCGCCTCGGCGCCCTCTTCGGCGGCCCGGTCCTGGCGGCCGTCCTCCTCGCGCGCCGGCCCAGGGCCCCGATCTGGTTCGTCGCCCTCTTCCTCGCGGGCAGCCTCTACTGGCAGCTGAACGCGAGCGTCACCCAGATCGCCCGCAGCGTCGGCGACCCATCGACCCAGGCCGCCTACTTTGAACCTGTCGCCGACTGGCTGGAGGCGAACGGAGGCCAGGGAGCGAGGGTCGAGGTTCCGCCGACCGCCAACCACTGGGAGTCGGCCTACCTCTCGCCGGAGGTCGAACTCGCGCGCGGCTGGCTGCGCCAGATCGACACCACCAGGGACGACATCTTCTATGACAACGAAGGCCATCTGGGCAGCGCCTCATACCGCTCCTGGCTGCACGACAACGCGGTCCGGTTCGTCGCCGTCCCCGACGCCCCGCTCGACTACTCCTCGGTCGCCGAGCGGCGCCTGATCCTGAGCGAACCGCCATATCTGCGCCTACGCTGGCAGAGCCCGCACTGGCGCGTCTACACCGTCCTCGACCACGCTCCCCTTGTCCAGCCGGAGGGAAATGCGGCCGCACGCGTCCTCCAGGTCGGGCGACAGGGATTCACCCTCGACGTGACCCGCCCGGGCGAGTTCCTGGTCCGCGTCAACTTCACCCCGTACTGGTCGATCGGCCGCGGGGACGGCTGCCTCCTGCGTCGCGGCGAGTGGACCGTCGCCCGCGCCGAAAGCGCCGGACTGTTCCACGTCGGCGCAGATTTCTCGCTCGCGCGCGCCTGGGACGCCGTCACCGGCGCCCGCAAGACCTGCTGAGCCCGCCGCATTCCGAGAGGCGCGCGCGGAGAGTCGCGCCCATCCAAGTCCCGACTTCGTCTGGTCGATCCGGCGAGTGTGGAACGTCCCCGATCTCGACCTGCGCCCCGGGGTCAACCCTGACTCGACAACGGCCTCATGCCACCGTCGACCTGCTGTCGGGTGCGCTTCCTCTCGCCTCCGTTGCGGGGGGAATGGCGACGCTGAGTCCGATTCTCGCGCTTGTGGTGGCAATCGCGGTAATCGGGCCCATGCCTGGACGGCCTTCGCCGCAGCGGCTCAGAGGGCGAGCAGTAGCGGCTCTTCCAGCAGCGTCCGTACCCGGGCGAGGAACTGTGCTCCCTCGGCGCCGTAGAGGATGCGGTGGTCGCAGGCGAGGTTGACCGACATCAGGTGCGCGGCCCCGACCTCGCCACCGCGGACGACCGCCCGCTCGGCGATCGCGCCGACCGCGAGGATCGCCGCCTGCGGCGGGTTGATCACCGCCGAGAAGCTGTCGATCCCGAACATCCCCAGGTTCGAGACGGTGAAGGTCGCACCCGAGAGCTCGGGCGGGGTGATCGAGCCGTCGCGGACGCGCTCGGCGAGCGCGCGCGAGTCGGAGGCGATCTCGCGCAGCCCCTTGCGGTCGGCGTCGAACACGGTCGGCACGACGAGCGAGTCGCGGGCGGCGACTGCGATCCCGACGTTGACCCGCGAGTAGAGCTCGAAGCGGCCGTCGCGGTAGGCGCCGTTTGCCCGCGGGTGCTCGCGGAGGGCGAGCGCGCACCCCTTCACGACCATGTCGTTGAACGAGGGCACGACCTCGCCCTCCCGCGCCGCCGATTTCAACAGCGACCTCGCCTCGACCGCCCGGCTCATGTCGACCTCGGCCTGCAGGTAGAAGTGTGGCGCTGTGGCCTTCGACTCGGCCATACGCCGCGCGACCGTGGCCTGGAGCTTTGAAAGATCCTCGAGGCGACCTGGCCCTTGGCGGTCTCGGGACCCTCGAAATGAGGGACCAGCCTCTGTGCCCGCGGGTCCTGTCGCCGCAGGGGACCCCCCACCCCCTCCGGTAGCCGAGCTTCCTCGGGGCGGGCCCCCCTGCAGGCACCACCCGCGGAGGCAGAGGCCCCTTCCACATCCGCCTTCACGATCCGGCCGCCGGGCCCGAGCCCTCGATTGCGCACATCTCGACGCCGCGCTCTTTCGCCAGCCTGCGGGCGAGCGGCGACGCTTTCGGCCGCCCATCGTCTTCTCGGGCTGAGAGGGCTTCGGCGGCTGGGGCGTTGGCCTGTGGGGCTGGGGCTCCGGGTGTTGTTTCCCCCGCCTGTTCCGCGGGTGGCGTCGCAGGGGGGCCCGCCCCCGAGGAAGCTTTAGCTACCGGAGGGGGTGGGGGGTCCCCTGCGGCGACAGGACCCGCGGAGGCGGCGGCCGGGGCCCGATCCGAATCTCCAACCTTCGCGATGACACTCCCGATCGGCAGTGTCTCCCCCTCCTGGGCGAGGATCTCGGTCAGGGTGCCCGCGACGTCGCTCTCATACGCCATGTTCGCCTTGTCGGTCTCGATTTCGACCAGCTCCTCGCCGACCGCGACCTCCTCGCCGACCTGCTTCATCCACTGCAGGATCGTCCCCTCCTCCATCGAGTCCGAGAGCCGCGGCATGACGACGTCGGCCATCAGACCGATCCCTCCAGCGTCGCCAGCGCGGCCTCGACGACGTGCTCGGTGTGCGGGATCGCCGCCTGCTCGAGCCGCCGCGAGTACGGCATGTGGACGTCGGCGCCGGTGACCCGCTGGACCGGCGCGTCGAGGTGGTCGAAGGCCTGCTCGGTGATCAGCGTCGAGAGGTTGGCGCCGACCCCGCCGTGCGGCCAGCCCTCCTCGACGATCACCGCCCGGTTCGTCTTGCGGACCGACTCCAGGATCGTGTCGAGGTCGAGCGGGCGCAGGGTGCGCGGGTCGATCACCTCGGCCTCGATGCCGTGGTCGTTGGCCAATGCCCTGGCCGCGTCCTCGGCGACGTGCGCCATCTTCAGCAGGCCGATGATCGTCACGTCGTCGCCCTCGCGCCGGATCGCGGCCTCGCCGAACCGCAGCACCTCCTCCGGGTCCTCGCCGACCTCACCCCGCCGCCCGTAGAGGCTCTCGTGCTCGATGAAGACGACCGGGTTGTCGTCGCGGATCGCGGCCTTCAGCAGCGCCTTGCCGTCGGCGGGAGTCGAGGGGCAGGCGACGAGCAGGCCCGGCACCTGGAGGTAGAGGGCCTCGAAGCTGTGGGAGTGGGTGGGGCCGAGCTGGTGGCCGCCGCCGCCCGGCATGCGGATCACCAGCGGCACCCGCGCCTGGCCGTTGAACATGTAGGGGATCGCGGCGGCGTGGTTGACGATCTGGTCGAGGGCGAGCAGCGAGAAGTTGACCGTCATCAGCTCGACGATCGGCCGCAGCCCGGCCATCGCCGCCCCGACCCCGGTGCCGACGATCGTGTTCTCGGAGATCGGGGTGTCGCGTACCCGCCGCTCGCCGAACTCCTCGAGCAGCCCTTCGGTCACCTTGAAGGCGCCCTGGAAGACGCCGACGTCCTCGCCCATGACGAGCACCGACTCGTCGCGTCGCATCTCCTCCACCATCGCGTCGCGCAGCGCCTCGCGCATCCGGAGCGTCGCCATCAGGCGCCCTCCTCATGCTCGGCGGCGACCTCCGGCTCGGTCCCCTCCTGGGCGTCGCCGTGCTCTGCCGGGTTCGGGCGCGGCCCGTCGGGCTGGCCGGCGTAGGCCGCGCCGGCCTCGGCGAGTTCGCGCGCGGTCTGCGGCATCGCTTCCTCCTCGCGCTCGCCCCGGTGCGGCTCGGGGCTGCGCTCGTCGACCGCGTACCAGCCCTCGCCGTCGAGGACGTAGAGCTTCTCGTAGAGGGTGTCGAGCGCCGGCTCGGGCGAGGCGTCGGCGAAATCGACCGCCGCCAGGACCTGCTCCTCGGCCTTGTCGCGGACCTCCTGCACCTCGCGCTCGCCGAGAACCCCATCCTTCACGCAGCGCTTCGCGAAGCTCTCGATCGGGTCCTTCTCGCGCCACTCCTCCACCTCCTCGCGCTCGCGGTAGACCTCGGGGTCGGCCGCCGAGTGCCCCCGGAAGCGGTAGGTGAACGCCTCGAGCAGCGTCGGCCGGCGGTCTTCGCGCGCCTTGCGGATCCCCTCGGCGACGGCCTCGCGGACGGCGATCACGTCCATCCCGTCGATCCGCTGCCCCGGGACCCCGTATCCCTTCGCCTTCTTCGAGAGGTCGGTCTGGGCCGAGTGGCGCTCGACCGAGGTCCCCATCCCGTAGAGGTTGTTCTCGACGAGGAAGAAGACCGGCAGCTTCCAGAGCGCCGCCAGGTTCATCGTCTCGCCGAAGTTGCCGGTGTTGGAGGCGCCGTCGCCGAACATGCAGACGGTGACGCCGTCTTCGCTGCGGTAGTCGGAGGCGAGCGCCAGCCCGGCGGCGATCGGGAGGCTGCCGCCGACGATCCCGTAGCCGCCCATGAACCGCCGCTCGCGGTCGAAGACGTGCATCGACCCGCCGCGGCCGCCGCTGGTCCCGTCGACCCGGCCGAACAGCTCCGCCATCACCCGTTTCGGGTCGGTGCCGCGGGCGATCGCGTGCCCGTGGGTGCGGTAGGCGCCGATCAGGTTGTCGTCCTCGCGCATGACCGAGGCGGTGCCGACGATCGTCGCCTCCTCGCCGATCGCGAGATGGAGGAAGCCGCCGGCCTTGGCCCGCTGGTACTGGCGGCCCGCCTCCTCCTCGAAGCGGCGGATCAGCGCCATCAGCCGCAGCAGCTCATAACAGGTTGGCGCGTCTGGCAACTTGGCCACGCCCTGACCTTAGCTTGCGGCCGCGACCGCCTCCTCGACTCTGTCGTCGCCCCAGAAGACCTCGCCTCCGACCACCAGCGAAGGGACTCCGAACACCCCGAGCTCGGCCGCCTCATCCGTCGCCTCGCGCAGAGCTCCCTTGACGCCGTCGGTCGCCGCGGCCTTCTCGACGGCGCGCGGGTGGAGCTCGCAGGCGGCGGCGGCGATCAGCACGTTGTCGGGCACGGTCAGGTCACGCCCGGCGGCGAACGCCTGGCGGAAGGCTGCGAGGGCGAAGGAGACGGTGCGCCCGGTCTGCTTGGCGAAGGTCGCCACCCGCATCGCGTACAGCGTGTTCCCCGGCCAGGGGTCGGGCCAGACAAGCGGCGGCAGCCCGTACTCCGACGCCCGCCGCTCGACCTCGGCGATCCCCTCCGCCCGCCCCGGCCCGTTCGCCCAGGAGTCGCGATCGAAGCGCTGGAAGAGCCCCCCGAGCAGGATCGGGCGCCACTCGGGCTGCGCCAGGTCCGCCTCCGCGAACACGCTGCTGATCCGCTCGGCAGTGAGGTACGCGTAGGGGCTGCCTACATCGAAGTAGAAGACACTGCGGCGGCTGCTCTGCTCTCGCTCGCTCGCACTCATGACAACCGGAAGCCTCGCTCGCTCGCTCCCGCGTCCGCGCCGCCGCTCACTCCGCCGCCCTAGGCGTGGATGGCCCAGCCGTCGACGGCGCGAGCGGCGTCGAGGATCGCCTCGGAGATCGTCGGGTGGGGGTGCGGCATCTCGGCCAGCTCCTGGTAGCCGCCCTCGAGCGCCATCACCGCGACCAGCTCGGCGATCATGTCGCAGGCCCTGTTGCCGACGATGTGGGCGCCCAGGATCTCGCCGTATCTGGAGTCGACGACGAGCTTGACCAGGCCAAGTTTGTCGTCGTAGACGGTGGCGCCGCCGACCCCGCCGAGTTTCTGCTTGCCGATCTTGACGTCGTGGCCGGCCTCCTTCGCCGCCGCCTCGGTGAGGCCGACGCTCGCGACCTGCGGGTGGCAGAAGGTCGCCCCGGCGACCAGGTTCTGGTCGACCGGGTCGGTCTTCTCGCCGGCGGCGTGTTCGACCGCGACGACCCCCTCCTCGGAGGCCTTGTGGGCGAGCGCCTTTGCATGGACGAGGTCGCCGATCGCGTAGACCTTCGGGTTCGTCGTCTGCCCGAAGCCGTCGACCTTGACCTTGCCGTTCTCCTCGAGCTCGACGCCGGCATCCTTCAGCCCGAGCCCGTCGACGTCGGGGCCGCGGCCGCCGGCGATGCAGAGATGATCGACCTCGGCGCTCTCGCTGCCGTAGCTGAACTTGACCGAGCTCTTGCCGGCCTCGACGTTCTCGACGGGGGTCCCGGTCGAGATCGTGATGTTCTGTTTCTTGAAGGCCCGTTCGACCACTTTCGCCATGTCGCGGTCCTCGGCCGGGAGGATCTGGTCGAGCATCTCGATCAGCAGCACCTCGGTCCCGAAGCGGCCGTAGGCGGAGGCGATCTCCGAGCCCGAGGCGCCGGCACCGACCACCGCGATCCTCTTCGGCTGCTCGGGCAGCGACCATGCGCCCCAGGTGTCGACGACGTGGTCGCCGAACTCGGCTCCCGGGATCGGCAGCGCCACCGAACCCGTCGCGAGGACCACCGTCCCGGCCTCGAGGACGTCGTCGCCGACCCTGACGTTGGCGTCCCCATCGAGGGAGGCGTCGCCCTCGATCATCGTCACCTTGTCCTTGTCCCAGAGCATCTTCACGCCGTTGGACAACGATTCGGAGACCGCCGCACGGCGCTTCTCGAGCGCGTCCCAATCGATCGAGACGTCCTTGGCGGAGATCCCGAGCTCGGCGCCGTTGCGGAGCTCGTCGTAGAGCTCGGCGGTGCGGAGGACCGTCTTTGCCGGGATGCAGGCGTAGTTGAGGCAGCGGCCGCCCGGTTTGTCGCGCTCGACGACCGCGGTCCTCTTGCCGAGCTGCGTCGCCCGGATCGCCGCCACGTAGCCGCCGGGCCCGCCGCCGATCACGATCACGTCATAGGAATCCGCCACGCGCTGAGCCTATAGAACGCCAGGCGCTGCCCGTCTACCTTCGGCTTGGCATCTGGATCCGGGCCATCGCCTTCACCATCAACCAGAAGAAGGTGCCGGCAACCGCCAGCAGGCCGAGGGTCGCAGCGACCTGGGCGACGCTGGCAGCCTGCACCGCGAGCCCGAAGACGGCGCTGAAAATCAGCAGGACGAGGATCATCTGGAATCCGAGCACGGCCCAGTAGCGGGCGCGCCACATGCCCCAGGCCATCGTCCCCATCAGCAGCGCCGGCACCAGGATCTGGCCGAACGCCGGTTTTTCGCCGTCGACCTTCGCTCCGGTGAGGTAGCCGACCACGATCGAGATCGCGATCACGGCCGAGATCACCGCCGCCACCGTGACGACCCGCGGCCGGGTCCCCTCCGCCAGCGGCTCGAGCGATTCGCGGGCCTGCTGGTTGCGCTCCTCGGCGCGGGCGTAGCCGGATTCCATCTGCTCGCGCGCGGTCGGCCCCGCTCCCCGCTCCTTGCGCTTGCGCCTAGCCACCGGGCGGTACCTTGCGCATCGCTTCGGCTGCCGCCTGCGGCCGCTCGGCGTCGCGGATTGCGCGGACCGCGCCGAGACGCGTAGCGCCGGCCGCGGTGACCTCCTGGGCGTTGTCGGGGTCGATCCCGCCGATCGCGAAGAACGGGTGCGCCGAGTGAGCGGCCGCGTACTCGACGAGGCCGAGGCCGACCCCAGGCCGGCCCTCTTTGGTCGGCGTCTCCCAGACCGGCCCGACGCTGATGTAGTCGACGGGCGCCGATGCTGCTGCGTCGATCTGCTCCTCTGAGTGGGTCGAGAGTCCGATGATCGCCTCCGGCCCGAGCAGCTCGCGGGAGTCGGCGACCGCTATGTCGTCCTGTCCGAGGTGGACGCCGTCGGCATCGCAGCGGCGGGCGAGGTTGGGGTCATCATTGACGATGAAGAGCGCGTTGAAGTTGTCGCAGAGGCGGCGGAAGGTCTGGGCCGCCCGGGCGATCTCGCCGTTGGCCAGCCTCTTGTCGCGGATCTGGACGATGTCGACTCCTCCCGTCAGGGCCGCCTGCAGCAGCGCCTCCGGCTCCTCGTCGCGGGGCAGCGCCTCGCAGACGAAGTAGAGCCGCGCGGTGCGCAGCCGCTCCCGTCGCAGTGGGCCGATCGCCTCCGGCGGTGCCAGGCTCATGTTTCGATTATGGCTTGAGCGGGCCCTCGGAGGGGTAGCATCGGTGGGGAACGGGAGCCGGTGGGGTCGAGTTTGGCCCCGAGGCTGAGAGGGTGGCATCGAGGCCACCGACCGTGTGACCTGATCCGGGTAATGCCGGCGGAGGCAAGTTGAGCGAAAAGCGGAGTTTCGATGCGATCGTGGTCGGCGCCGGCGTCATCGGCCTCAGCTGTGCCTGGCGCGCGGCCCAGCGCGGCGCGAGCGTCGCGCTCCTCGAGCGCTTGCGGCCGCCCGCCGGGGCGACGCGGGTCGCGGCCGGGATGCTGGCGCCGGTCGGCGAGCTGACCTTTGGCGAGCCCGAGCTGCTGCAGATGACCCTCGCAGCCGCCGAGCTCTACCCCGAGTTCGTCGCCGAGCTGGAGGCTGCCACGGGGAGGGGGACCGGCTACGAGCGCACCGGCGCCCTGCACGTCGCTCTCGACCGCGACGAGGCGGCGGAAATGCGGCGGATCCACGACCTGCAGCGCTCGCTCGGCCTCGAGGCGGAGTGGCTCTCGCCGCGGCGCTGCCGTGAGCTCGAGCCCGCGCTGACCCCGTCGTTCAACGGCGGCGTGCTGGCTGCCGGCGAGGCGGCGATCGACCCCCGGGCGCTGAGCGCCGCGCTGCTGGCGGCGCTCGAGGCCGAGGGGGTCGAGCTGCGGCTCGGGGTCGAGGTGGAGACAGCCGTCCTCGAGAGCGGCCGGCTCGCCGGGCTCCGCCTCTCCGACGGCGCCGAGCTGGCGGCGGACTCGGTGGTCCTCGCCACCGGGGCATTCGCCGCCGAGAGCGCCTGGCTCCCTGAGGCGGGACGTCCGCCCGTCCGCCCGGTCAAGGGGCAGGTCCTCGAGCTCGGGCCGCGCGGCGGCGAGCCGCCGCCGTGCGAGCGGATCCTCGCCTCCGAGCGGGTCTATCTCGTCCCGCGCGGGGACGGCCGCCTGATCGTCGGGGCGACGGTCGAGGAGCAGGGATTCGACACCAGCGTCACGGCCGGGGCCATCCACGAGCTCCTCCGCGAGGCCTACCGGCTGCTCCCCGACGTCGCCGAGATGGAGCTGCTCGAGGCCGCCGCCGGCCTGCGGCCCGGAACCCCCGACAACCTTCCCCGCGTCGGTGCGAGCCCGGTCCCGGGGCTGCTCTGGGCGACGGGCCATTTCCGCAACGGGATCCTGATGGCGCCGCTCGCGGCAGAGGCGATCGCCGGCGCCCTCGCGACCGGGGTCGCGGAGGGGGTCTCGTGAGGGTCGAGCTGAACGGGAGCTCCCGCGAGCTCGCCGACGGCGCGACGCTCGCCGACGCGGTGCGCGAGAGCGGCGCCGAGCCGGAGGCGCGCGGTGTCGCCGTCGCCCTCGACGGCGAGGTCGTCCCCCGCGTGCGGGTTGGGCAGATACCGCGCTCGCCGAGGGCCAGCAGGTCGAGGTCCTGGCCGCGATCCAGGGGGGAGCCGAGACCTGGGAGCTCGCCGGCCGCGAGTGGGGCTCGCGGCTGATCGCCGGGACGGGCGGGTTCCGCTCGCTGGAGCAGATGGAGTCGGCGCTGATCGCCTCGGGGGCCGAGATCGTCACCGTCGCGCTGCGCCGGATCGACCCCGACGCCAGGGGCTCGGTCCTCGATGTCCTCGAGCGGCTCGGCCTCGACGCCCTGCCCAACACGGCCGGGTGCTTCACGGCCCGCGACGCGGTCCGCACCGCGCGGCTCGCCCGCGAGGCCTTCGGCACCGATTGGGTCAAGCTCGAGGTGATCGGCGACGACCGCACCCTCTACCCCGACGCGGTCGAGCTCCTCGACGCCGCCGAGACCCTCATCGCCGAGGGCTTCACCGTCCTCCCCTACACCAATGACGACCCGATCCTCGCCCGCCGCCTCGAGGAGGCCGGCTGCGCCGCGGTGATGCCGCTCGGCTCGCCGATCGGCTCCGGCGCGGGGATCCGCAACCCGTACAACATCGCGATCATCGCCGAGCGCGCCGCGGTGCCGGTCGTCCTCGACGCCGGCATCGGCACGGCCTCCGACGCGGCGCTCGCGATGGAGCTCGGCTGCGACGCGGTGATGGCGGCAAGCTCGATCTTCGGCGCCGAGGACCCGAGCGCGATGGCCGCCGCCCTGCGCGGCGCCGTCGAGGCCGGCCACGCCGCCCGCCGCGCCGGGCGCATCCCGCGCCGCACCCACGCAGAGGCCTCGACCCCCGAGGAGGGGCTCCCCGACCTCTCCTGAACCTTCCTGCGATCGCCGGCCCACGTACCATGAACGCCTCGCCCCTGTAGCTCAGTTGGTTAGAGCGGCGGCCTTTTAAGCCGCGCGGCGCGGGTTCGAATCCCGCCGGGGGCATAGGTGTTCGTCGCCCTGTGAGGCTCTGTCTACACCGCCGGGAAGATCAACGGAAAGCAGATCGAGTCGAGCTCGCTGCCCGGCAACCGGATCAAGCCAAAGACGGTTCCGCCCAATCGCATCAAGCCGAACTCCCTCATAGGCAAGCAGATCAAGGAGCAGACCCTCACCGGCGTCAGCGCCGCGGCGCTCGCCAACGTGAAGTACCAGGCGACGACGGCAGACATCCGACCCGGTGATGGCCCCGCCACCGTGACCGCCAACTGTCCTCGGGGCGCCTACGCGATCGGCGGCGGAGCGACGCTGAGCAACGAGGAACAGGGCTCCGTCAACGACAGCGGACCAAGCCCTCTGCGGACCGGCTGGGCGGCCACCGCCCACTCATATTTTCCCGCTGGAGTGACGATGACCGTCACCGCGGTCTGCGTGGTCGTGAAGAGTCCCGGCGGCGGTGTGAGCGGGGGCACCCCGAAGTACCAGCCCGGCGCCCCGGTGTACCAGCTCGCCAAATAGTCCGGTTCGTGCGGGCGGGTGGTGGAGCGACGCCGATCTCGCTGCGCGCCGTTCCGTGCCCGAGCGCCGCTTCGCCTCCGCTTGTGTTCTACTGGGGCACTTGCCCAGGGACGATCAGGAGCTGCTGCGCTCCCCTGTCGACGTCGAGGCCGAAGACGACCGGCGCCTCGACCGGATCAGGGCCGAGGTCGAGATGGGGTTCGATGCCCTGCGCGAGATCGAGGACGGCGTCTCGATCTTCGGTTCGGCAAGGGTGCCCGAGGGGCACCGCTGGTACGAGCTCTGCCGCGAGACGGCGGACCTGCTGGCGGGGAGCGGGCTGACCGTGATCACCGGCGGCGGGCCCGGCCTGATGGAGGCCGCCAACCGGGGGGCGGCGGAGGCCGGCGGTCGCTCGGTCGGCCTCAACATCGAGCTGCCGCACGAGCAGCAGCCGAACCCCTACGCGAATCTGGCGCTCAACTTCCACTACTTCTTCGCCCGCAAGCTGATGTTCGTCCGCTACGCGCGCGCCTTCGTCATCTTCCCGGGCGGCTTCGGCACGCTCGACGAGATGTTCGAGAGCCTCAACCTGATCGAGACCGGACGGGCTGCGCACTTCCCGACGATCCTCGTCGACACCGACCACTGGCGGCCGCTGCTCGAGTGGGTCGACGACTCGCTGGAGGACGACGGCCTGATCTCGACCGCCGACAAGGAGATGCTGGTCGCGGTCGATACGCCGCGGGAGGTATGCGACCACGTCCTTCACGCCTGCTCGGCGCAGCGCGCCGCGGCCTGATCGCCACTCGCCGGGTGGCCGGCCTCAATGCCGGAAGTGGCGGTGCTTGGTGAAGACCATCGTCACGCCGGCGGCGTCGCAGGCCTCGATCACCTCGGCGTCGCGTTTGGAGCCGCCGGGCTGGATCACCGCGGTGGCGCCGGCCTCGATCGCCAGCTCGGGACCGTCGGCGAAGGGGAAGAAGGCATCCGAGGCGACGGCCGAGCCCGCGAGCAGCCCTTCGGCCTCCTCGCCGCGGGCGTCGCGGCACTTCTCGACCGCGAGCCGGACCGAGTCGACTCGGCTCATCTGCCCGGCGCCGATCCCGAGCGTCGCTCCCTCGCGGCCGAGGACGATCGCGTTCGAGCGGACGCGGCGGACGACGGTCCAGGCGAAGCACATGTCGGCCCACTGGTCCTCGGTCGGCTCCGTCTTCGTCACCACCTCCATCAGCTCGCGCGGCTCCGGATTGCCGTCGCGGTCCTGGACGAGGAGGCCGCCGCGGACCCGTTTGATGTCGCGTTCGCCGGAGTTCGACTGTCGCCGCTCCTCGTCGCAGAGGATCCGGATCGCCTCCTTCTGCTGCAGAACCTCCAGCGCGCCGTCCTCGAACGCGGGCGCGATCAGGACCTCGACGAAGTTCTCGTGCAGCGCCTCGGCCAGCTCGACGCCGATCGGCCGGTTGATCGCGATCACCCCGCCGAAGGCCGAGAGCGGGTCGCAGGCCAGCGCCCGGCGGTAGGCGTCGAGGGCGTCCTCGCCGATCGCGGCCCCGCAGGGGTTGTTGTGCTTGACGATCGTGCAGGCGGGGCCGTCGAGGTCGTCGGTGAGGGCCCGCGCCGAGTCGAGGTCGAGGACGTTGTTGAAGGAGAGCGCGCGCCCGTGGAGCTTCGAGATCCCCGAGAGCGCGTGGCTGCGGGCGCCGACTTCGGAGTAGAGCGCCGCCCGCTGGTGGGGGTTCTCGCCGTAGGAGAGGTCGAGCTCCTTCTCGAGCGCGATCGCGAGGTGCTCGGGGAAGTCCTCGTAGGAGAGCGAGAACCAGCGACTGATCGCGGCGTCGTAGCGGGCGGTCTGAGCGAAGGCCTCGTTGGCGAGCCAGTGGCGGGTCGAGGAGGAGATCTCGCCCCCCGTCTCCTCGAGCTCGGCGCAGACCGCGTCATAGGACTCCGGCTTGACGACGACCGCGACCCCGGCATGGTTCTTCGCCGCGGCGCGGATCATCGTCGGGCCGCCGATGTCGATGTTCTCGATCGCCACGTCGGGCTCGACCTCGTGGCCCTTGATCGTCTCCTCGAACGGGTAGAGATTGACGCAGACGAGGTCGATCGGCGCGATCCCCTCGCGCTCGAGTGTCGCCATGTGCTCGGGGTCCTCCCGGCGGGCGAGGAGCGCCGCGTGCAGGCGCGGGTGGAGGGTCTTCACCCGGCCGTCGAGGATCTCCTCCTGGCCGGTGAACTCGGAGACGTCGGTCACCTCGACCCCGGCCGCGCGCAGCGCCTCGGCGGTGCCGCCGGTGGAGAGGATCTCGACTCCGGCCGCCGCCAGTTCCCTGGCGAAGTCGGCGACCCCGGTCTTGTCGGAGACCGAGATCAGGGCCCGGCGCACCCGGATCGCGCCGTCGCTGGCGGTTCCATCGGTGGTCTGTGCTTGGGCGTCACTCATCGACGAGAACGACGGACGGGTCGCTCGTATCGATCCTAACCGCGCCCCGCGCGATCATGCGGATCGCCTCCGGGTAGAGCTCGTGCTCGACGGCGTGGACGGCGGCCTCGAGCCCGGCGCGGTCGCGGTCCGGTGGGACCGGCACCTCGCGCCGGGCGATCACCGGCCCGGTGTCGACACCCTCGTCGACGAAGTGGACCGTCACCCCGGTGACCTCGACCCCCGCCTCGAGCGCCTGGCCGATCGCGTCGAGCCCGGGGAAGGAGGGCAACAGCGCCGGGTGCACGTTGACGATGCGGCCGCGGAAACGGGCGACGAATGGCCCGCTCAGCAGCTGCATGTAGCCGGCGAGGATGACGAGGTCGGCGCCGAGGCCCTCGATCCAATCCGCCATCGCGCCATCGCGCGCCTCGCGGTCGGGGTGCTCGTCGCGGGGGAAGACGGCGGTCCCGACCCCGGCCGCCCGCGCCCGATCCAGAGCCCGCGCGCCGGGCCTGTCGGAGCCGACGCCCACCACCTCGACTCCGTCGCGTCCATGGACCCCGTCGAGAATCGCCTGCAGGTTGGACCCGTTGCCCGAGGCGAGGACGCAGAGCTTGAACGACGCCGCCATGGTCGGGACGCTAGCGCCCGGCTCCGCTCCCAGGTGCGTGCGATCCCTTCCGGTGGGAGAAACCCGCTCTATTCGCGTATTCCTCCCACCGGAAGCGCATCTGCGGCTCGTTGCGAGACTCAGGAGCCGGCGGGAACGACGGCGATGTCCTCGAGCGCGAACTTGCCGTTCGCGTCGTCGGGGTCGCCGAGGGGGTAGTGGCCGGTGAAGCAGGCGTCGCAGTGGTCTTCGGGTGAGCCGCCGATCGCCTCGTAGACGCCCTCCATCGAGAGGTAGGCGAGCGAGTCGGCGCCGAGCTCGTCGGCGATCTCCTCGATCGTCCGGGTGTGGGCGATCATCTCCTCGCGGGTCGACATGTCGATCCCGTAGTGGCATGGGTGGCGGATCGGCGGGGCGCTGATCCGTAAATGGACCTCGCTGGCCCCGGCCTCGCGCAGCATCCCGACGATCTGGCGGGTCGTGTTGCCGCGGACGATCGAGTCGTCGACCACGACGATCCGCCTCCCGGCGACGATCTCCGGCAACGGGTTGAACTTCAGCCGCAGGCCGCGCTTGCGAAGCTCCTGCCCGGGCTGGATGAAGGTCCGGGCGACGTAGCGGTTCTTGATCAGGCCGTCGTCGCGGGGCAGCCCCGAGGCCCGCGCGACGCCGCCGGCGGCGGGGTTGCCGGAGTCGGGGACCGAGATCACGAGGTCGGCGTCGACCGGCGCCTCGCGCCAGAGGATCTCGCCCATCTTCCCGCGCACCTCCTGCAGGACCTTGCCCTCGAGCCGGCTGTCGGGGCGCGAGAAGTAGATGTGCTCGAAGACGCAGGTCGCGGCCCGCGAGGCGCGGATCACCTGGCGGGTCTCGAGCCCGCGCTCGGTCAGCGAGACCATTTCACCGGGGCGGATCTCGCGCAGGAGCTCGGCGCCGACGATGTCGAAGGCGCAGCTCTCCGAGGCAACGACGAAGCGCTCGCCGAGCCGCCCCAGCGAGAGCGGCCGGACCCCGTGCGGGTCGCGGAAGGCGACGATCGCCCGCTTCGTCATCGCCACCGTTGAGTAGGCGCCGCGCAGCCGCGGCATCACGTCGGCTACGACGTCCTCGATGTAACGGCCGCCGTTGGAGGAGAGGAGCGCGGCGATGATCTCCGAGTCGGAGGTGCCGCGGAAGGAGATCCCCTTCTCCTTCAGCTCGCCCCAGAGCTCGACCGCGTTGGTCAGGTTGCCGTTGTGGGCGAGGGCGATCTCGCGGCCGTCGTCGCGCCAGACCGGTTGCGCGTTCTCCCACGAGCCGCCGCCGGTGGTCGAGTAGCGGACGTGGCCGATCGCCATATCGCCCTCGAGCGCCCGCAGCTTCTCCTCGTCGAAGACCTGGGAGACGAGCCCGGAGTCGCGCATTGTCGTGATGTGCCCGCCCTCGCAGGTCGCGATCCCCGCCGACTCCTGGCCGCGGTGCTGGAGCGCGTAGAGCCCGAAGTAGGAGAGCCGGGCGACGTCGTGCCCCGGGGCGTATACGCCGAACACACCGCACTCATCACGCGGTCCATCGCGCTCGGTGAGAGGCAGGTCGTTCAAGAGAGAGGCGCGCTTTCCTCGTTGGCTCGGGGACATGACGCGCAGGCGGATCGCCTACCCCGGCAGGGTAGCAACGGGGTGGGATCGGAGACCCGGCTGAGGGTGGCTACTTCGACTTGGCCTGGCCCTTGAGCTTGACCGTCGTGGTCGAGGCTCGTGGTCTGGCCGACTAGGTTCGTCGCGGTCGCGATGATCGTCAGCGGCACCGACTTCTTCGCGGGCAGCGACTTCAGCTCCGACTTCAGCTTCGAGGGGAATTTGAGCTTGTACTGGACGAGGTGGTTCGGGACGACGGTCTGGGTGCCGCCGGCGATCGTCACCCTCGCCGAGCTCGATGCTCGCTTCTGCTGCTTCTTCGCCTTCGGGGCTTTGGGGGTGACCACGGACGCAGAGACGGCGACCGGCGCTTCGTGATCGGCGATAACGATCAGGGTCACCGAGCTCTTTTCGGCAACCGGAAAGACTTCGAGGCCGATCTGCGGGCACGCTGCCTGGAAAGCGGACTCTGCGGGCATTTGTCCTGAGTCTCGTCGCCGAACCCGTCGCCATCGAGGTCGGGCTCGACCACGGCCGACACGGCGACGCGGTCGGCTTTGGCTGGGCCGAACACTTCGGGCGCGTCGGTGGAGATCAGATTGCCGGAGTGGAAGCCCATCACGTCTGCGGGTTTGAGGCTTTCACAGAAGAGGCCGCCGGACGGAGCGGGGGCGAAGAGGCCGAATCGGGCTCCCGCCGGGACGGGAATTCGGGCGGAGAAGACGTTAATTCCGGGGGTGATGTTCTTTTCGTCTGTTTCGGTGACCACGCGGTACTCGTCTTCCGGCCCGGTCGGGGCGACGACCTTCAGCCGCTGAGTGGTCTGCACGGTGGAGGTCACCTTCCATTCCGTCACAACGCCGGCCGGCGCTTCGATCGGAAGCGCGCTGGATGCATTTTCCAGCTGGATCAGGAGCGCGTTGGTCGCCTCTTTGCTCCCTTCGCAGACGTTTCCAACCTGGGTCGAGGCCGAGGCGGCAGGCACGAGCAGCAGCACTCCCAGCATCGCGACGACCGCTCCAAATCCCCATCGCATTCCTGGAAGGGTAACCGCCTACGCGCCCGCGCGCCCCTTCAATTTGAGCCGCCGGCGCTGGTCGGTGATCTTTCCGGCGAGGTCCGTCGTGCGGACGGTGAGCAGTGCCGTCAGCGCCTGCTTGTGGGTGATCCGGCCGAGCCGGCGCAGGATCGGCTTCGAGAACGGCAGCTTGTACTGCCCTTCTTCTCCCGCCGAGACCGTCCTCGGTCCGCCGGCGCTGATCCCGACGGTCAGGCCGTGGTTTCGGGCGCTCGTCTTCGGCTTGCCCCTGACCTGCCAGCTGACCTGGCCGAAGACCTGGACCGAGGCCTCGGAGCTGACCTTGACCGCCGCGATGATCGCGTTCCCCTTCGGCTTTGCGGTGAAGGTGGTGGTTACGAGGGGGCATGGAGCGATCGAGCTCGCGCTGCGCGGGCATTTGTCCTGGGTTTCGTCTCCGTAGCCGTCGTCGTCGACATCGGGCTCGACGACGCCGACGATCGGCACCCGAGTCAGGCTCCCCGCGTTGAACACGTAGCTTGCTCCGACCGCGACCGCGCCGTCGTAGGCCCACGAGTGGTCTTCGATGTTGCCGGTGACGCAGGTGAAGAAGCCGCCGCCGGCGGGAATCGTCCCGAAGCGGTCACCCGTCTTCACCGCGACTCTGGTCTTGAACGTGTTCGTGCCGAATCCCGCCGATTCCTCGCCGCTCGCAGCGACCAGCTGGAATTTGCCCGGTTCGATCGTCCTGAAGACGCCGAGCCGGGCGGGCGCCGCGGCCGGGCTCAGCGATTTGATCCTCCAGCTGGTCAGGACCCCTTCGCTCGGCACGGTCAATGGCAGCCCGCCGGCGCCCGGCGCGAGCGACTCCGGGACTTCGACGAAGCTGCCCGCCTGGCGTTCGGCCCCGCATTCGTTCCCCACTTCGGTCGCGGCGCCCGCGGCCGACGGCGCCAGCAGCACGGCCGCGATAGCGGTGCCTGCGATCGCGAGGCCGCGGGGGACGGACATCCGCGCAGCCTAGCCCCTGCTTCGGCCTCTCAGCCTCACATTGAGCCTGCGGGTGGACGGTCGTCCGGCCAGGTCCATCGTGTGGACGAAGACCTTTGCCCACAGGGATTCCCGCGGCGGGGTGTGATTGAGCTGACGGATGAGAGCTTTCGGGAGCGGGAGCTTGATCCTCGTCGCCACGCCTCCCGCCAGCCATTTGTATTTCGTCGGGCCGAGGTCGGCGCTCCGACGCTTCGGCCTGGTCGCCAGCCCGACCTTGCCCCAAGCGTAGGTTTTCGCCTCCGCCGACGGAGTGACGTCGACGATGATCGAACCCGCCCTCGCGTGCGCGACCGCGCTGATGTCGACCAGTGGGCAGCCCGATTGGTAGAGGGCGCTCTGCGGGCAGCCGTCCTGGGTTTCGTCGCCGTAGCCGTCACCGTCGCGGTCGGGCTCGATGACGGCGACGACCGGGACGCTGGCGTTGACGGCGACGCCGAAGTGGCGGGTCTCGCCGATCGCCCAAGGGCCTTCGACGAGCCCGGCGGTGTCCATGTCGACGTGGTCGCAATAGAGCGCGCCGTCGGGACCGGTGAGGCCGACGTGGGCGTACTCGGGCGCCGGTACGCGGGTCGCGAATTCATTGAGGCCGGGGCCGACCATCTCGATCGCGCTCTCGCCCACCTTGGAGTCGTCCTGTTCGCCGACCTGGCGGTTGACCACCAGCTGCTGAGCGATCGGCGCCTGGCCCGCGGTTGCCTGCACCTTCCAGCGGGTGATGACTCCGGCGGGAATCACGTTCGGCTGCGGGTGCAGGGCGCCGTTGGTGTAGAGGACGATCGCGGTCGAGTTCGGCCGGCTTGCGTTGGCGACGCAGGTGCTGCCGACTTCCTCGGCGGCCGAGGCGCCGGCCGCGCCGAGAGCGAGAACGGCGAGGATCGCCGCCGCGAGCGCGACGACGGCCTTCGGGGCGCGGCGCAGGGTCATCGTTGGCTCAAACCCTCCGGCCCAGGATTCGATTCGACATAGTTGTCCGATCCGCAGGCGGGCGATCATCCACGGCCATGTCCAGGGCGTCTTCTTCCGCGAAGAGGTGCGGCGCGGCGCGGCGGCCCTTGGCGTCGCCGGCTGGGTCCGAAACCGTCCCGACGGCACCGTCGAGGCGGTGTTCGAGGGCGAGGCCGACGCTGTCGAATCGATGCTCGCGTTCTGCCGCGAGGGACCCCGGGGTGCGCACGTCGAGAGGGTCGAGGTGGAGGACGAAAAGCCTCACGGCCTCAGCGGATTCGAGATCCGCTAGCCCTGGCCCTTGAGCGTCACCTTCGAGTTGTCGGTGCTCACCACACCGGCGACGTTTGTCGCGCTTGCCTTGATCTTGAGCTTCAGCGATTTGCCCGGCTCGAGTTCCTTCAGGCTCGCCTTCAGCTTCGCCGAGAACTTGAGCTTGAATTTGCCGAGCGGCCCGGGTGAGAGGGTTTTCGCCGGCGCTTTCAGGGTCAGCGGTTTGCCCTTGGCGAGCTTCACCGACCCGCTCACCGCCACCGGGGCGTCGGAGCTGACCGAGACGTATACGGTCACGGCGCTCTTCCCCGCCACCGAGACGGAGTCGATCGTGATGCTCGGGCAGGCGATCTGGGAAGCGGCGCTCTGCGGGCATTTGTCCTGAGTCTCATCGCCGAATCCGTCGTGGTCCGCATCGGGCTCGAGTCGCGCGAAGACGGGGACGCGGAATGGGGCGGGACCTTCGATCACCGGCGCCGTGTTGCCGATTCCCGGGTTGCCGACGAGGCCCGCGATCTGGCTCGCCGCCGATTCACACTTGAGGCTGTCTTCTTCGAACGCCGCCGCGAGACCGAGCCTGACGCCGGCTCCGACCGGGATCCGCACGTCGAACGAGTTGGCGCCGCCGGTGACGGTCTGTTGCGATTCGCCCACCAGCCGGTACTGGCCCGGCGCCGCGGGTTCGGCGACCCTGAAGATCATGGGGAACGCGACCGGAGCCGGGATCACGTTCATCTTCAACTGGGTGATGACGCCCGCGGTCGGCGCGGCCGTCGGCATCGTGTTCGCCGGATTCGAGATCTCGAACAGCGTGAACGGAGTGGTGAGATCGTTGTTGACGGTGCAGTTGTCGCCGAATTCGACCGAGGCCGAGGCGGGCGACGGCAGGGCGACAACGCCCAGCATCGCGATCGCAGTGGCCAGAACCCCAACGCGCTTGCTCATCCTTCGCTCCTCGCCGCCTTTTGGTGACAATCAGGTGGACACACGCAGCCCGAACACGGGCCTGCCGTACCTTCGACGAACCGAGCCTGACTCTTTAATCGGACATCACGAGAAACGGGTCGCGAGCGAGGTCCAGGCGGCGGCTGCCTCCGCCACCCCGATCGTCAGCGAATCGCCGCCGGCGACGATCTCCAACGCAGAGCCGCCCGTCTCGCCGAGCAGGGCGACCCGGGGGCCCAGAGCCTCGAGGTCTGCCCGGCTGCCGCCGATGACGAAGCCGCCGAGCGCTTCGCCGAAGAGTGCCTCCTCGGCGGAGAGGCCGCGCTCGAGCAGTGCTGAGAGATCGACCCGGCAGCCGATCCCGGCCGCGATCGCGCACTCGGCGAGAGCGCAAGCGAGGCCGCCGTCGCTGACGTCGTGAGCAGAGGACACTCGGCCGCTGCGGACGCCGTCGCGAAGCGCCGCGCAGGCGGCCGCGACCGCGGCGATGTCCGGCTCCGGCAGGCCCATTCCGAGCGCGCCGCGCTGCTTCGCCAGCTCCGAGCCCCGGAGCGAGGGGGCGAACGGCCCGAGCAGGGCAATCGCCTGACCCTCGCCGGCGAAGGCGCTCCCAACCGCCGCTGCGGCGTCCGGCAGTTCGCCGACCATCCCGATCACCGGGGTCGGGTAGATCGGCCCCTCGAGCCCCTCGTTGTAGAGGGAGACGTTGCCGCCTACGACCGGGACGCCGAGCGCCTCGCAGGCCTCCGCCAGACCGGACACGGATCGGTCCAGCTGCCAGGCGCCCGCGGGCTTCTCCGGGTTGCCGAAGTTGAGGCAGTTGGTTACGCCGAGCGGCTCGGCACCGACGCAGGCCAGGTTCTGGGCGCACTCGAGGACGGCCTCGACGGTACCGGCGTGGGGGTCGCAGGCGACCCGGCGGCCGTTGCCGTCGATCGAGACCGCGATCGCGTTCCCCGCCTCGGGAATGGCAAGGACGGCGGCGTCGGCCGACTCCGGACGCCGCCCCGTGCGCGAGCCGACGACAGAGTCGTACTGCTCGAAGGCCCACCGCTTCGAGGCGATGCTCGGCGACGAGAGCAGCGCCAGCAGCGTCTCCGCGGCCGACGCGCCTGCGTCCAGCGTCGTCCGATTCCCATAGATCCATCCCTCCGGCTCGACCGGGTCGAGGTCGTAGAGCGGGCAGCCGTCGACGAGCGCCTCGACCGGCATGTCGCCGACCACGTCCTCGCCGCGCAGGATCCGGATCGCGCCGGTGTCCGTCACCACGCCGACCTCCGCCGCCCCGGTCTGCCACTTCTCGCAGACCGCGAGCACCTCGGCGACCTTCGCCGGCTCGACGACGGCGAGCATCCGCTCCTGCGACTCCGAGACCATGATTTCGAACGGCTCCATGTCAGCCTCGCGCAGCGGCACCCGGCTGAGGTCGAGGTCGATCCCGACGCCGCCGGCAGCCGCCATCTCCCCTGCTGAGGAGGTGAGGCCCGCGGCGCCGAGGTCCTGAAGCGAGACCAGGAGGTCCTTCTTCAACAGCTCGAGGCAGCACTCGAGCAGCTTCGACTCCTCGAATGGGTCGCCGATCTGGACGGTCGGCCGCTTCGCCTCGTCGCCCTCGCCGAGCTCGGCCGAGGCCAGCACCGAGGCGCCGCCGATGCCGTCGCGCCCTGTGGAGGCGCCCATCAGGACGACCGCATTGCCGACCCCGGCGGCCGCCGCCCGCACCATCTCCTCCTGGCGCGCGATCCCGACGCACATCGCGTTGACGAGGCAGTTGTGCTCGTAGGGGGCCTCGAAGTAGATCTCGCCGCCGACCGTCGCGACCCCGATCGAGTTGCCGTAGTGGCCGATCCCGCGCACCGCGCCGTCGAGGAGGAACCGCGAGCGCTCGGAGTCGAGCTCGCCGAAGCGAAGGCTGTCGAGGATCGCGATCGGCCGCGCCCCGAGCGCGAAGACGTCGCGGAGGATGCCGCCGACGCCGGTCGCCGCCCCCTCGAACGGTTCGACCGCGCTCGGGTGGTTGTGGGACTCGACCTTGAAGGCGATCGCCTGCCCGTTGCCGATGTCGACCGCGCCGGCATTCTCACCCGGCCCCATCACGACCCGCTCGCCCTCGGTCGGCAGCCGCCGCAGCAGCTTGCGCGAGTGCTTGTAGGCGCAGTGCTCGGACCAGAGCAGACTGAACATCGCCAACTCGACGTCGTTCGGCTCGCGCCCGAGCTTCTCGACGATCAGCTCGTACTCGGAGTCGGTGAGTCCCAGCTCACGGTGTTTGGCGGTCTCGACGGTCACGCCACGGCTCCGGCCATGCGCTCGAAGACCCTCAATCCGTCCTCGGAGCCCGTAAGTGAGTCGACGGCGTGCTCGGGGTGGGGCATCAGGCCGAGGACGTTGCCGGCCTCGTTGCTGACGCCGGCGATGTCGCGCGAGGAGCCGTTCGGGTTCTGCCCGGGCGCGTAGCGATATGCGACCTGGCCGCGCGCCTCGATCTCGTCGAGCATCTCCTCAGGGGCCCAGTAGCGGCCTTCGCCGTGCTTGACGGGGATCGAGAGGCTGGCGCCGTCGGCATCGATCAGATCGACCTGGCGGCAGACGAACCGCAGGTCCTCGTTCCGCAGCAGCGCCCCCGGCAGCAGCCCTGCCTCGCAGAGCACCTGGAACCCGTTGCAGATCCCGAGCACCGACCCGCCGCCGGCGGCGAACTCGGCGACCGACTCCATCGCCGGCGAGAAGCGGGCGATCGCCCCGGCCCTGAGGTAGTCGCCGTAGGAGAAGCCGCCGGGCACGACGACGGCGTCGAGGGCCCCGAGGTCGCGATCCTCATGC
Organism: uncultured Solirubrobacterales bacterium; assembly: GCA_963737575.1. GTDB lineage: Bacteria > Actinomycetota > Thermoleophilia > Solirubrobacterales > 70-9 > VRUE01. The sequence goes on along the minus strand of CAVTTJ010000007.1, from coordinate 49,370 downwards.
CAGATGAGCCTCGCCTTGCCGGCCAGGGAGCAGGCGTGGAGCGCGTCCCGCTCGTCGCAGGAGCCGGGGAACTGGAGCACCCCCCACTTCACAGAGCGCCGCCACCGTCGGGGCCGGCTTGGTCAGGCATCAACCTGTTCGATCTCGAAATCCTCGATCAGCGGGTTCGCGAGCAGCTTCGAGCAGAGCTCCGAGAGCCGCTCGGGATCCTCCGCCTCGAGCTCGACCATGCGCCCGACCCGCACGTGCTCGATCCCCTCGAAGCCGAGCGCCGGCAGCGCCCGCTCGACCGCCTTGCCCTGGGGATCGAGGATGCCCTCCTTCGGCCGGATCAGGACGCGCGCCTTCACGGATCCCAATCTAGCGATCCGCCCCGCGGCCCCGGCGTCTACGATGCCGCCCGTGAGCCACCCCGAGGTCCTGCCGGCCCCGAGTGAGCCGTACTCCGTCGGCGATTCGGTCGAGAACCCGGTCACCGGCGAGCGCGGGATCCTGCTCAAGGCCCCGTGGGAACGCGACGACCCCTCACTCGAGGTCGAGCTCCACGTGTGGCCCGGTGGCGCGGTCGTCGGCGAGCACGTCCACGATCGCTTCGACGAGCGGTTCACGGTCACCGCGGGCCGGATCGCGTTCAAGCTGAACGGAGAGGAATCGGTAGCGGGCCCCGGCGACTCGGTCGAGATCCCGCGCGGGAGCTGGCACGACTGGTGGAACGCCAGCCAGGACGAGGAGGCCGCCGCCAGGGTCTTCGTCTCCGACGGTGACCGCTTCATCCTGATGATCGAGAACCTCTTCGGCCTCGCCCGCGATGGCCACACCAACGGGAAGGGCATGCCCGACCCACTGCAGCTGACGATGTTCGCGACCGAGTTCCGCGACGTCCTCGTCCTCAAGCGGCCGCCCGGCCGATCGCAGCTCAGAACGAGCGCTCGGTGATCCGCTCGTAGGCCTCGACGTACTTGCCCCGCGTCTGCTCGACCACGTCAGCGGGCAGGTCCGGCGCCGGGGGGGTGTGGTCCCATCCGGCCTCGTCGGCCCAGTCGCGCACGAACTGCTTGTCGAACGAGGGCTGGGTGCTGCCCGGTTGGTAGCGGTCCGCCGGCCAGAAGCGCGATGAGTCGGGGGTCAGGACCTCGTCGGCGAGGACGATCTCGGCCCCCGCATGGCGGCCGAACTCGAACTTCGTGTCGGCGAGGATGATCCCCCGCTCGGCCGCGTGCTCGGCGCCGCGGGTGTAGACCTCGATCGAGATCCGCCGCAGCTCCTCCATCAGCGCCCGGTCGCCGATGATCTCGGCGGCGCGGTCGAAATCGATGTTCTCGTCGTGATCGCCGATCTCGGCCTTCGTCGCCGGGGTGAAGATCGGCTCGGGGAGCCTGTCGGACTCGAGCAGGTTGGGCGGCAGCTCGATCCCGCAGACGACCCCGCCGGCGCGGTATTCCTTCCAGCCCGACCCCGAGAGGTAGCCGCGGACTACGCACTCGATCGGGTACATCTCGAGACGCCGGACCCGCATCGCCCGTTCGGCGACCTCCTCCGGGACGTCGTCGGAGACGAAGTGGTTGGGGACGATCGCGCCGGTCAGCTCGAACCAGAATTCTGAGATCCGGTTCAGCACCTTCCCCTTGTCGGGGATCGGCGTCGGCATCACGACGTCGTAGATCGAGATCCGGTCGGAGGCGACCATCAGCAGATCGTCCTCCCACTCGTAGATCTCGCGCACCTTCCCCGAGGAGTGGAGCTTTAGGTCTGCAACCGTGACCGCCGACATTGCACTCGACTCTATCTGGCTTCTGCGATGCTCTTCCGCATGGCCTTTCCGCCCGAACCGGCGATGAGCCCGCTGCGGCAGACCCTGTCCTGGACGGTTCGCCCGCTCGGCTTCCTCGATCGCTGCCGGCGCAATCTCGGCGACTCCTTCAGCCTCACATTCCTCGGCTTCGAGCGGCCGATGGTGATGATCTCCGACCCGTCGGCGATCAAGGCGCTCTACCGCGAGCCGAAGCACGGGCTGCCGCCAGGGCGCAACATCTTCCTCGAGCCGATCGTCGGCTCGCGCTCGCTGCTGCTGCTCGAAGGCGCCGAGCACCTCGCCCACCGCAAGCTGATGCTGCCGGCGTTCCACGGCGAGCGGATGCGCTCGCTGGAGCCGATGGTCGCCTCGATCGTCGACACCGAGATCGATTCCTGGCCGTTGGGCAGCGAGTTCCCGCTCCACCCCCACATGCAGTCGGTCACCCTCGAGGTGATCCTGCGGGTCGTGTTCGGGGTCTCGGAGGGCCCGCGGCTCGATCGGCTGCGGGACCTGCTCCGCAACCTTCTGACCGAGACCGGCTCGACCGGCACCCAGCTGCGCGCCCTGTTGCTGCGCCGCTTCGGCGGCCGATCCGACGTCTGGGCGCGGTTCGAGGGCCGGCTTCGCGAAGTCGACGAGCTGCTCTTCGCCGAGATCGCCGAGCATCGCGGGCGCGACGACCTCGAGGAGCGCGACGACATCCTCTCCTCCATGATCCTCGCCCGCTTCGAGGATGGCGAGGGCCTCAGCGACACCGACCTCCGCGACCAGCTGATGACGCTGCTGCTGGCCGGTCACGAGACGACGGCGACCGGCCTCGCCTGGTCCTTCGACCTGATCCTCGGCCACCCCGAGGTCCACGCGCGGCTGCGGGAAACGCTCGAGGACGGCGACGAGAGTTACCTGAAGGCGACGATCACCGAGTCGCTGCGGCTGCGGCCGGTCGTGCCGCTCGCCGGCCGGCGCCTGACGAGCCCGCTCGTCACCGACGACCTCGACCTTCCCGTCGGGACCGATGTGACGCCCTCGATCTGGCTCGCCCACACCCACCCCGACGTCTACCCAGAACCGCACGCCTTCCGGCCCGAGCGCTTCCTCGAGGAGGGCCCGGAGACCTACTCCTGGGTGCCGTTCGGGGGCGGCGTCCGGCGCTGCATCGGCGGCGCCTTCGCCGAGTTCGAGATGCGAATCGTGCTGCGCGAAGTGCTGAGCCGCTGCGACCTCCGCAAGGCGAGCCCGAGGCCGGAGCGGGTCACCCGCCGCAACATCACCTTCTCGCCTCGCGACGGGACGCGGGTCGTCCTCACCGCGCGCCATCCGGCGCGCGAGCGCGACCTCGTCGCCGCCTAGCCCCCTGCGTCGCGGGCCTGCGGGTGTTCCTTCGCCCAGCGCGAGATCACGCCCGAGCCGGAGATCACCTCGCCGTCCTCGAGCACCAGGATCGGCACCTCGTTGGTGCCGCTCAGCTCCTTGACCTCGGCCCGCTCATCGCCGCGTTTGCCCCAGGTCCAGGGCATCAGACGGTAGCCCCCGACGACCTTCATCTCGTACTGGTAGCCGGCCTCGTCGAGCGCCCGCGCCGCGCGCCCGCAGGGATGCCCGAGCCGCCCGGCGTGTTTCTTCTGCCCGCAGGTGTAGAGGACCATGGGCGAACCCTAACGAAGGGCCCGCGCGGCTCAGGCGCGCAGCGTCTCGAGCCGGTCGAAGATCTCGGGGACGTGGGTCAGGTAGGCGTCGTAGTCGAATACTGCATCGAGATCGAGATCGGGGGCAGCTTCGGCGAGAAGGTCGCGGAACTCGGTGCCGGTGTCCCAGGCGCGCTGGGCGTTCTCCTGGACGACCCGGTAGGCGTCGTCGCGGCTCATCCCCGAATCGACCAGGGCGGTCAGGGCGCGCTGGCTGAACAGCGCCCCGTGGGTGTGGTCGAGGTTCTCGCGCATCCGCTCGGCGTTGACCGTCATCCCCGCGGCGACGCCCGCGGCCAGGTCCTGGATGTAGTCGAGCGCGATCGTCGAGTCGGGGAGGATCACTCGCTCGGCCCCGGAGTGGGAGATGTCGCGCTCGTGCCAGAGGGCGATGTTCTCGAGGCCCGCCTGGGCGTAGCCGCGGAGGACACGGGCGAGGCCGGTGATCCGCTCGGTCCGGATAGGGTTGCGCTTGTGGGGCATCGCCGAGGAGCCCTTCTGGCCGGCGGCGAACGGCTCCTCGACCTCGCGAACCTCGGTCCGCTGCAGGTTGCGGATCTCGGTCGCGAACCGCTCGAGTCCGCCGCCGGCGATCGCGATCCGGGAGGTGAGGACCGCGTGGCGGTCGCGCGGGATGACCTGGGTGGCGACGTCCTCGCGCCGCAGGCCGAGCCTCTCCATCACCCGCGCCTCGACCGCGGGCGGCACCGAGGCGTAGGTGCCGACCGCGCCGGAGAGCTTGCCGAAGGCGAGCTGCTCGAACGCGTCGCGGAGGCGGTCGAGGTTGCGGTCCGCCTCGAAGGCGAACCCCGCGAGGCGGAGCCCGAAGGTCGTCGGCTCGGCGTGGACGCCGTGGGTACGCCCGACGCAGAGCGTGTTGCGGTGCTCGAAGGCACGCTCGACGAGGGCGTCGCGGTAGGCGCGGGCGCCGGCGAGGACAATCCCTCCCGCCTGCCGGAGCTGTAACGCGAGCGCCGTGTCGAGGACGTCGGAGGAGGTCAGGCCGTAGTGGACCCAGCGGCCCTCCTCGCCGACCGAGGCCGCGACCACGTCGACGAAGGCGGCGACGTCGTGGTCGGTCACCTTCTCGCGCTCGTTCACAGCCTCGACCGTGAACGAGGCCATCTCGCGGCAGGCCCGAGACGCCTCCTCGGGCACGACCCCCTCGGCCGCCCACGCCTCAGTCGCCGCCAGCTCGACCTCGAGCCAGCACTCGAGCTTGCGCTGCTGCGACCAGACCTCCCCGATCTCCGGGCGTGTGTAGCGGGCGATCATCGCGTCACCTCGCAGCAGGTAGCAGGGGCCATCGGGTCTCCCATCGCGCGCCGCATTCGCGGGAGTTCGCTCGATGGGAGACCCGATGCCCCTCCCAACCGGAGTGTGGGAGCGGGGATCAGCCGAACGCGTCCCGAGCCCCCGCAACCGCCAGCGTCGGCGGTGCGCTGGATCTTTCGCTTTTGGATGGCAGTCCGCGGCGTGGTGAGGGGTTTTGCATGTCCCTCCCCAGGAACTCCCGCGAACGCGGCCTGGGGAGGGGCATGCGAAACCCCACCCCGACCCAGTGAACGCCTCCTACGCATTGATGATGCGGACCGCCAGCAGCCCGGCGTTTTTGGCGCCGTCGACGGCGACGCAGGCGACCGGCACGCCGGGTGGCATCTGGACCGCCGAGAGGAGGGCGTCGAGGCCGCCGAGGCTCTTGCCGAGGATCGGCACGCCGATCACCGGTAGGTCGGTGTGGGCGGCGGCGACGCCAGGCAGCGCCGCCGACATCCCGGCGCCGGCGATGATCACCTTCAACCCTCTCATCCGGGCGTTGGTGCAGTACTCGCGGACGAGCTCGGGGTCGCGGTGGGCGCTCATCACCCGGACCTCGTAGCGGATACCGGCGTCGTGGAGCGCCGCCCCGGCGGGCTGCATCTTCGCCTTGTCGTTCTTCGAGCCCATGATGATCCCGACCAGCGGCTCGTCGACTTCGATCTCCTCGAACGCCTCCTCGACGGCCGGCATCACGGTCGCCTCGGTCGGCTGGGGATCCTCTGAGATCTCGCTCATCACTTCCTCTCGGTTCAGGTGCTGGGGACGCGCTCGACGGCGCGGGCGGCGATGTCGGACCGGATCTGCATTCCATCGAACGAGATCCGCCGGGCGGCATCGTATGCGCGATCCCTGGCCTCGGCGGGAGTCGCTCCGAGCCCGGTCACGTTCAGTACCCGCCCGCCGGCGGTCACCACCTCGCCGCCGCGGACGGAGGTGCCGGCGTGGGTCACCTCGGCGATCGCTGCCGCCTCCTCGAGCCCCTCGATCGCGTCGCCCGTCGAGGAGGACTCGGGGTACCCGGCCGAGGCGAGCACCACCGTCACCGCCCACTCCTCGCCGAACTCGGCCTCGACGCCGGCGAGGCCGCCGGGCTCGCGCGCCGCGAGGCAGAGGTCGAGCAGGTCGGTGCGGAGCCGCGGCAGGACCGCCTGCGTCTCGGGGTCGCCGAAGCGGACGTTGAACTCGAGCACCCTGGGCCCCTCCGGCCCGATCATCAGCCCGGCGTAGAGGACGCCTGAGAAGGAGAGACCCCGCTCCGCCATCGCCTTGACAACCGGCCGGTGCACGGTTGCAACGATCTCCTCGACCTCTTCCGGCCCGAAGCCGGGCACCGGCGAGTAGCTGCCCATGCCGCCGGTGTTCGGCCCCTCGTCGCCGTCGAAGATCCGCTTGTAGTCCTGGGCCGGCGCGAGCGGGACGACGTTCTCGCCGTCGCAGACCGCCAGCATCGATAGCTCCTCGCCCTCGAGAAACTCCTCGAGGACGACCACCGTCTCGCCGAATCGCTGCTCGGTGAAGAAGACGTCGACCGCCTCGCGCGCCTCGGACTCGGTCGCGCAGAGCATCACCCCCTTGCCAGCCGCGAGCCCGTCGGCCTTGAGCACCGTCGGGTAGCTGGCGTCGGCCAGTTGCTCGATCGCCTCCTCGCGGCTGCGGAGCAGGGCATGGGCGGCGGTCGGCACGCCGGCCTCATGCATCAGCGCCTTCGCGAACGCCTTCGAGCCCTCGAGCTCTGCCGCGGCGGCGCTGGGGCCGAAGGCACGGATCCCGAATTCCTCGAGCGCTTCGACGACGCCTCCGACCAACGGTGCCTCGGGCCCGACGATCACCAGATCGACCGCGAGGTCGCGCGCGGTGGAGACGAGCGTCCCGACGTCCTCGGCGCCGACGTCGGACAGGCACTCGGCGTCGGCCGCGATCCCGGCGTTGCCCGGCGCGCAGAGAAGCTCGGGGGAGTGCGGTGAGCGGCCGAGCGCGCGGACGATCGCGTGCTCGCGCCCGCCGCCGCCGGCGACCAGGACCCTCAACGCGCGGCCCTCAGAGGGATGAGGCCAGGTCCTCGGCCGGCATCGCGGCCAGCGTCTGGCTTGTCATCGTCCCGCGCGAGCCGAGCTCGACCGAGACCTTGGCGATGGTCCTGTCGTCGGGCGCCTCGACGATGGTGACGAAGTCGTACTGGCCGAGCGTCGCGTACTGGGCGACCACCTTGGCCCCGATCTGTTCTACCTCGTGGTTCACCTCCGCGACGCGCCCGGGGTTGTTCTTCAGGGTGCGGATGCCGTCGGCGGTCAGGTTGGTGAGCATCACGTACGTTGGCATGGGCTCCTCCTCTCGCGGGTTCCAGCCCTACGTTAGTCGCTGGAGAGATGAGGCTCCGTCCCGGGAACCGGTCGCCAGCGGGTGGTGGTTCCTCTCCGGGAACCAGTCGCTGAAGGAGAGTTGGGGTTCCTCTCCGGGAACTTGTGAGCCACCAGCGCTACCGAATCGAGAGCCGCTGCCGATGCGGGTTCCCGGACGAGGAACCCCAACCCCTTATCCGTCGTAGCCGACGTGGACGTGATCGCAGTGGTCGCTGCGGGCGAAGGCCGGGCCGGGCCCGTCGACGTCGAAGCAGTAGATCAGCTCGGTCGGCATCGCCGGGGACGGCAGCTGCGAGAGCGTGCGGGCGAGTTCGCCGCAGGGGGCGGTCGGCGCCGTTTCCGTGCAGGAGACACCGTCGACGACGGCGATGTCCATCGCCCGGCCGAAGTAGTGGTTGGAGACGTTTCCTTCCGAGGTGTACTCCGAGTGGTCGGAGCGCAGCGCCGAGAGCGTGATTTCGTGGTTCTGGGTGATCGCCCCGATCAGGCCGACGATCCGCGGGTCGATCCGACCCTGTTCGAGGTCTTCCTTCTCGAGTTCGTTGGAGAGGGTGAGGTTGTTCCAGTTGATCGGCGCGATGACGACGTTCGGCAGCGAGAGCGTCCATTCGACCTCGCTCTTGTCGCAGTGGCCTTCGAGCTTTTCGGCCCCCGCGAGAACCGCCTCGACGTACCACTCGGCCTGGTTGTGGCTGAAGAGGCCGGCGCGGAGGCTGCCGCGCGACCAGATCATCCGCGCCAGGGTGGCGGCGGAGTCGGCTGGGTCGGAGTGCCGGATCCGGCCGTCGGCGTCGCCGTCGACGCTGAAGCTCGTCCACTCGGTGCCGTCGAGGCCGAGCGGGCCGCGCTGTTCCATTTCCTGCTTGTCCATCCCGCGGCCGAATTCGGACTCCAGCAGCGCGACCGACGCCAGCGCCCAGACGCCGCGTTCGCCGAGGCCGTAGCGGGCTGCGGCGCTCTGGAAGGCGTCGAGGTAGGCGGGCGGGATCCGGTCTCGCCACGGCTTCGCGGCCTGGCATTCGAGCACTTCGAGCTTCGGCGCCAGGTTGAAGGCGGAGGCGACTCCGTTGCCCAGCTGCCCGAAGCATTCGGCGTTGGAGAGGACCTCGGCCACGTACCAGTCGGCGTGGTTGTAGGAGTAGATCGCGCCGTAGGTGTCTTCCGGCATCCCTGCCGCCTTCAGGTAGCTGGCGGCGGCGAAGATCGCGTCTTCGGGGTCGTAGGGGTCCTTGGTGCCGTCCCCGTTGGCGTCGACGCCATACATTTCCCAGGTGGATGGCTCGAACTGCATCCACCCGATCGCCCCGGCGGAGGAGACGTTGAGGTTGGTCCCGAACGCGGTCTCGACGAGGTTGATCGCCGCGAGAACGCTCGGCCCCTGCGGGCCGAGGCCGTAGGCGGTCGCCGCCCGCTGATAGATCGGCAGCAGGACCGGTGGGACCCCGCCGGCCGCGCAGCTCGAGCTCGGGATCGAGGGGATCGCGAAGGCCGAGGGAGCGCCGGTCGCGGTGACGCCGCCACCCGGTTCTTCTGGTTCTGCTTCTTCTTCGGGTTCGGAGGAGCCCGATTCCTTTTCGGGCTCGGGCCGCGCGGTCTGCTTCGGCCTGGCGGTGACGCCGCCGCCCTTTTCGGCCGGCACCGGCGGGGCGGTGAGGGTGCTGCCCTGCTTCAGCGGCGGCTGTTCGGTCGAGGTGGGTTCCGGCGCCGGCGCGGGTTCGGCGGCGGGGGCCGGGGTCGCGACCGGGGGGGCGCGACGGGGGCCGGGGCCGGGGCGGCGGTCTGGCTCGCGCTTTCCTGCTGCGGCGGCGGCCCTTCGGCCAGAGCCGTCGCCGCGGTCGGGACGAGCACCATCACGGCGACCATCAGGATTCCGTAGAGCCGCCTCATCATCCCCTGACGTCGGTGACGACCCAGTCACCGTTCTGCTTTTCGATCTCGAGCCGGAGCTCGCTCGTCACTCCCAGCCGCAGCAGCGAGGCGCTGACGGTATAGGAGGTGCCGCTGCGCGGGCCGGGTACGAGGTTGAGGACGCGCGCCTGCGGGACGTCGACCCCGGCCGGCTGGCGCGGCGGCCGTTGCTCGAGCGCGGTCGCCAGGCGGGAACTCGTCGTTTCGTCGAAGACGGCCGCGGTGCGCGCCGGCTTTTCGCCGACCTCGTAGTAGACGAAGGCCTCGGCGAAGCGGCGGGCGACCTTCATCGCGGTCGGCCCCGCAGGAACCGGCTCGTCGGTGGCGCTCGTCGCGGCGGCTTCGTCTTCGGCGCCGATCGCGGTCGGGCTCGATTCGCCGGCGGAGATCGTCCCGGTCCCTTCTTCGGCCGCGGCGCCGATGCCGACGCCGCTGCCGACCCCGAACGACGGCTTCGCGCCGCGGAGGACGGGTTGCGCCGTTGCTTCGGTCGGGGTCAGCGGTGCGCTCGAGGGCGCGGGGGCCGGGGCGGCGGCGACCACCGGCTCGGGGGAGCTCTGACCGCCGCCGAGGGTGAGGACGCTGAAGGCGACGAGCGCGACCGCGAGCGCCGCCAGGCCTGCCGCGCCGAGGGTCTGCTTCGAGATCGACGTCAACTCCTGGATCGGCCAGACAAACCAGCGCTCGACCAGCCAGGCGACGCGCTCGAAGGGCCACCTGATCGCCTCGGAGCGGGTCCGGACCGTCTCCGAGGTGTCGCGGGCCCACTCGGCGCCGCGGTCGGCCTGGTCACGCGCCCAGTCGGACCCCCGCCAGACGACCTGCTCCTCGACGGCGTGGGCGGCGGCCCGGACCGGCTCGGTTGCAGCGGCCACCGACGAGCGCAGGCGCTCGGCTCCCGGTTCGGCGTTGATTTGACGTCGTCCTTGCATCGGTTTTAAAGCCCGTGGAAGCATAAGTCGGAATTTCAGCCGTTTTCCTGTAGTCGAGACCGTGGATTGTCCCTCCCAGGCCGATTCCCGGCAGCTGGGATATCAACGCAGCCTCAGCTTGACCTAAATAACAGCCGCGAGGCTAGACAGCTGCGGCGACCCGCTCTGGCGCCTTCTCGAAGCTCAGCTCTCCTTCGGCGGCATCGACGATCACGACGTCCCCTTCCTGGAACTCGCCCTCGAGGATCTTCAGCGCCAGCTTGTCGACCAGTTGCTTCTGGATCACCCGCTTCAGCGGACGGGCGCCGTAGGTCGGGTCGTAGCCGAGGTTGCCGAGCAGGGTGCGGGCGTCATCGGTGAGCTCGACCTCGATCCCGCGCTGGCGGACCCGGCCGACCAGCTGGCCGACCTGGAGCTCGACGATCCGGCCGATGTCCTCCTTCGAGAGGCGGTGGAAGATCACCGTGTCGTCGATCCGGTTGAGGAACTCGGGCTTGAAGGTCGCGGCGAGGACCTCTTCGATCTGCTCGCGGATCTTCTCGTCGACCGCCTCGGCGACGATCCGGTCGCTGCCGACGTTCGAGGTCATGATCAGGACCGTGTTGGTGAAGCTCACCGTCCGCCCCTGGCCGTCGGTGAGCCTGCCGTCGTCCATGATCTGGAGCAGGGTGTTGAAGACGTCGGGGTGGGCCTTCTCGATCTCGTCGAGCAGGACGACCGCGTAGGGGCGGCGGCGGACGGCCTCGGTCAGCTGCCCGCCCTCCTCGTAGCCGACGTAGCCGGGCGGCGCGCCGATCAACCTGGCGACCGTGTGTTTCTCCATGTACTCCGACATGTCGAGCCGGACGATCGCCTGCTCGGAGTCGAACATGAACTCGGCCAGCGCCTTCGCCAGCTCGGTCTTGCCGACCCCGGTCGGGCCGAGGAAGAGGAACGAGCCGATCGGCCGGCTCGGGTCGGAGAGGCCGGCGCGGGAGCGGCGCAGTGCGTTCGAGACCGCCGCGATCGCCTCGTCTTGCCCGATCACCCGCTCGTGCAGGCGCTCCTCCATGTGGATCAGCTTCTCGACTTCGCCCTCCATCAGGCGGCTAACCGGGATCCCGGTCCATTTGGCGACGACCTCGGCGACGTCCTCCTCGCCCACCTCGTCGGAGAGCATCGACCCGCCCGACTCGTGCAGCTCGGCCAGTTTCTCCTCGCCCTCGGCGACTGCCTTCTCGAGCTCGGGGATCTCGCCGAACTGGATTTCCGCCGCCCGCTCGAGGTTGGCCTCGCGGTTGGCCCGGTCGAGCGAGACGTTGGCCTCCTCGAGCCTTCCCCTCGCCTCCTGGATCCTCTCGATCGCGTCCTTCTCGGTCTGGTGGCGGGCCTTCATCTCGGCCGAGTTCTCGCGCAGCTCGGCGAGCTCGGACTCGAGCGCCTCGAGCCGTGCCTTCGAGGCGTCGTCGCTCTCCTTCTTCAGCGCCTCGCGCTCGATCTCGAGCTGCTGTTCGCGCCGGGTCACCTCGTCGATCTCGGTCGGCACCGAGTCGATCTCGATCTTCAGCCGCGAGGCGGCCTCATCGATCAGGTCGATCGCCTTGTCGGGCAGGAAGCGGTCGGCGATGTAGCGCTCCGAGAGGGTCGCCGCGGCGACCACGGCGGAGTCGGTGATCCGCACGCCGTGGTGGTTTTCGTAGCGCTCCTTGAGGCCGCGCAGGATCGCGATCGTGTCGTTGATGTCGGGCTCGCCGACGAGGACGGGCTGGAAGCGGCGCTCGAGCGCCGCGTCTTTCTCGATGTGCTTGCGGTACTCGTCGAGCGTCGTCGCCCCGACCGCCCGCAGCTCGCCGCGGGCGAGCATCGGCTTCAGCAGGTTGGCGGCATCGACCGCGCCTTCGGCCGCGCCGGCGCCGACGATCGTGTGCAGCTCGTCGAGGAAGAGGACGATCTGGCCCTCGGCGTCCTGGACCTCGGTGAGGACCGCTTTCAGCCGCTCCTCGAACTCGCCGCGGAATTTCGAGCCGGCCAGCAGCGAGCCGATGTCGAGCGCGATCACGCGGCGGTCGCGGAGGCTCTCGGGGACGTCGCCGTCGACGATCCGCTGGGCGAGGCCCTCGACGATCGCCGTCTTGCCGACGCCGGGGTCGCCGATCAGGACCGGGTTGTTCTTGGTCCGCCGCGAGAGCACCTGGATCACCCGGCGGATCTCCTCGTCGCGCCCGATCACGGGGTCGAGCTTTCCGGCCTCGGCCTCGCTGGTCAGGTCGCGGCCGAATTTCTCCAGCGCCTGGGCATTGTCCTCGGCGTTCGGCGAGTTGACATGGCCCGGCCCCTGCACCTCGGCGACCGCCTTCTCGAGCGCGTCGCGGTCGGGGAGGAGGTCTGAGACTCCGGAGCCCGAGTCGGCGAGGGCGAGGAGGAGGTGGCCGACGCTGAGGTAGCTGTCGCCGAGGCGCGACATCTCCCGCTCGGCCGTCCGCAGGGTCGCGCTGAAGGCGCTCGAGGGCCGCGGGTCGGTCACCTCGCTGAGGGTCGGAAGCGCGGCCACCTGCTCGCGGGCCCGCGCGGTCGTCGAGCCGACGTCGACGCCGACTTTCTGCAGGACGGGGACCGCGAGGCCGCCGTCCTGCTCGAGCAGGGCGAGGAGGAGGTGAGCCGGCGTCACCTCGGAGTTGCGGCCGTCGGCGGCGAGGGCGAGCGCCGAGGAGACGGCTTCCTGGGACTTGACCGTGAATCGATCAGGCTGCACCGGTGACTCCGATTCTAAGAGCGCCCATCGGCCCCGGCTAGCCCGCGGTCTCCGCCCGGCGCATCCCGCTGACGGCCCAGACCCCGAGCAGCGCGACGAGGCCGAAGGCGACCGCGTAGGCGGCGAGGATCTCGGCCGAGAGGCCGGCGAGCAGGTCGCGGTTGGTATTGAGGACGAGGGTCAGCGGGTTGAACTTCGCCACGTGGGAGACCCAGCCGGCGAGCAGCGCCTGGGGGACGTAGACCGGAGTCAGGAACAGCAGGATGAAGACCGGGAACTGCATCAACGGGCCGGCCTGGAGCGTCCGCAGGCGCAGAGCGATTCCGCAGGCGAAGAGCAGGGCGACGACGTTGAGCGTCAACGAGAGCAGGTAAAGGACGGCGACGTCGGCGGCGCTGCCCCCCACCTCCATCCCGGCGATCACGACGGCGACGAAGGTGACCACCGTCCAGGTGACGAGGACCCGGACGATCGCCGTGATCGCATAGCCGGCGATGATCGCCGTCCGGTGCTGGGTCGCGAGCAGCATCCGGCGACCCATCCCGAACTGGAAGTCGGCCGCGACCGAAAACCCGGTGAAGACCCCGCCCAGGGCCGAGGATTGGAGCAGGACGAACCCGAAGATGAAGGTCGTGTAGCCCTCCGGATATTCGAATCTCGGGGTCTCGCTGACCGCCGAGAGGCCGCCGGCGAAGGCGGCGAGGAAGAAGAGGGGGAAGATCAGCGCCGGGAACAGAAGCGCCGGGGTGGTGAATGCACGGTGGAGGCTCCGCCAGGCGACCCCGAGCACGGCCGAGGTGTATTCGCTCATGTCCTCACCATCCTGTTCCTCAGGGCCAGGGACGCGATCGTGATCGAGATGACGATCAGGCCGATCGCGATCCCGAAGGCCAGGGCCAGGGCCTCGCCGTCCCAGCCGTAGATGAAGAGGCTGCGGATCCCCTCGATCAGATAGCTGACCGGGTTGATCGTCGCGATCGTCCGGAACCACTCGTGCGCGATCAGGTTCCTCGGCATCGAGATCGAGCTGAAGAAGAGGAAGACGAACAGCAGCGGGAACATCCCCTGCACCGCCTCGCCGGACCCGGTGCGGATCGCCATGAACATCCCGATCCCGCCGAACCCGATCGAGATCAGGACCGAGAGCGCGAGAAGGACCGGAACGCCGGCGACGCCCGCCTCGAAGTGGGCCCCCGCGGCGAGGCCGACCGCGAGGTAGACCGTCGCCTGAATCAGCCCGATCACGACCAGCCCACCGAGCTGGCCCGCGATCAGCGAGGAGCCCCGCATCGGGGTCAGCGCGAGCCGGTTGAAGAACCCGTTCTCGATGTCTTCGGCGAGCGCCTGGCCGGAGTTCATCGTCGAGAACAGGGCGCCCTGGATGAACGGCACCGCGAGGACGAAGGTGAGATAGGAGTCGGTCGGGAAGCCGGGGATCTCGGTGGCGGCGCTGAGCCCGGCGCTGTTGACCGCGAGCAGGAAGAGCGGGAATACGAGGCTGGGGACGATCATCGCCGGCTGGCGCAGGGTCCGCAGAACCGCCCGGCCCGCCAGCGAGCGGACCTGGGTCGAGAGGGTCGAGGCGTGGCTCTGCGCCGCCGGGGCGGCGACGGTCGCGCCGCTCACGCTGCGGCTCCCTCGAGCGGCTGTTCCCCGGTCGGCATCTCGCCGTCCTCTCCGGCGCCCTCGAGGTGGCGGCCGGTCTTCTCGAGGAAGACGTCGTCGAGGCTCGGAGCGTGGAGGTCGATGTCGTCGAACCGCAGGCCCTCGGCGTCGAGCGCCCTGACGACGTCGGCGAGGCCCTCGGCTCCGGTTTCGAGGCGAACCGCGAGCGCGTCGCGGGCCGCCGGCACCCGCTCGCCGAATCGCTGCAACACGCCGAGCATCCGGTCGCCGTCGGCCGGGTTGCACGGGGTGATCTCGAGGCTGGGCCGTCCGATTTCGTCCTTGAGCGCCGACGGCGTCCCCTCGGCGACGATCTTGCCGTCGTCGATGATCCCGACCCGGTCGGCGAGGACGTCGGCCTCCTCGAGGTACTGCGTCGTGAGGAAGACCGTGACCCCCTCCTGGCCGGCGAGGCGGGACACCTCGTCCCAGAGCGCGGCCCGGCTCTGCGGATCGAGCCCGGTCGTCGGCTCGTCGAGGAAGAGGACCCGCGGTCCGTGGACGAGGGCGAGCGCGAGGTCGAGCCGCCGTTTCATCCCGCCCGAGTAGCCGGAGACCTTGCGGTCCGCGGCGTCGGAGAGCCCGACGCGCTCGATCAGGGCGTCGCCGCGGGCGACGCGTTCCTCGCGCGGGAGCCCGTGCAGCGCCGTCTGCAGCCGCATGTGCTCGCGCGCGCTCAGGTGCGGGTCGAGCGCCGCTTCCTGCAGGGCGGCGCCGATCGCCGCCCGCACCGCCGGGCCTTCGGTGACGACGTCGTGGCCGGCGACGCGAGCGTCTCCGTCGGTCGGAGGCAGAAGTGTGGTCAGCATGTGGACCGTGGTCGACTTGCCCGCCCCGTTGGGCCCGAGGAAGCCGTAGATCTCGCCCGGGTCGACGTGGAGGTCGATCCCGGCGACGGCGAGGGGGCCGTTCTTGAATTTTCGGGTGAGCCCTTCCACCTCGATGTTGTTCGTCATCAAGCTCCTTCCCGATGCTCGAGCTCGGCGGCGCGCTTCCGCATCCGCTCGAGCTCGGATTTCATCCGCTCGACCTTCTTTTCGAGCTCGAGGACGGTCTCGACCCCGGCCAGGTTGAGCCCCTGCTCGGTGGTCATCTGCTGGATCCGCCGCAGGCGCTCGACGTCACGCTGAGAGTAGAGACGTGTGTTCTTCGGCGAGCGCTTCGGCTCGATCAGGCCCCGGGCCTCGTACATCCGCAGCGTCTGGGGGTGCATGTGGGCGAGCTCGGCGGCGACCGAGATCATGAAGACGCCGCGTTCGGCGTCGATCGAGGCTTCGACCCGGTGGGTCAGGCGCCGCCCGTCGCTCATCGTCCTCCGGCCTCCCGCAGGAGCTCGGCCCGGGCGTCGTCGCCGTTCAGCGCCTCGGCGAGCTTCTCGACCGCCTCGCGCTGCTCCTTGCTCAGCTTCTTCGGCACCTCGATCTCGAGCCGGTAGCGGATGTCGCCGCGGCCCTTGCCGCCGCGCTTCGGCGCTCCCTCGCCGCGCAGGCGCTGGATCGTGCCGTGCTTGGTCCCCTGCGGGATCTTGATCTTCTTCGTCCCGTCGAGAGTCGGGACCTCGATCGTCCCCCCCTGCAGCGCCTCGGCGACGGTGATCGGGACGATCACCTCGAGGTTGCCGTCGTCGAGGCGCCTGAAGACCGGCGAGGGGGTGACCCTGGTGACGACGTAGAGGTCTCCCGGCTCGCCGCCGCGGGCCCCGGCCTCCCCCTTGCCGGCGAGGCGGATCCTGGTCCCGTCCCGGACCCCGGCGGGGATGTTCACCCGGTAGCGCTTCGTCTGCTGGGTCAGGCCCGACCCGCCGCAGGTCGGGCAGGGGTCCTCGATGATCTGGCCGGCGCCGCCGCATTGCGGGCAGGGCTGGCTGATCGAGAAGAAGCCCTGGCTCTGGGAGTCGATCCCGCGCCCTTCGCAGCGCGGGCAGGTGATCGGGCTGGTCCCCGGTTTGGCGCCGCTGCCGTGGCAGGTCTGGCAGCGTTCCTGCTTGGGGACGGTGACGCTGACCTGGGCGCCGTTGATCGCCTGCTCGAAGCTGAGAGAGGTCTCGGTTTCGAGGTCGCGGCCACGCGGCTGCTGGGGCTCCGCCCGGCCGCCGCCGCGGCTGAAGATGTTGGAGAAGATGTCGCCGAGGTCGCCGCCGAAGCCGCCCCCGGCCCCGCCCGGCCCGAAGGGCCCGGCTCCGGCGCCCGGCCCGCCGGGCCGCTGGCCGAAGCCGCCGAACATCCCGCCCCCGGCGTCGTATTCCTTGCGCTTCTCGGCGTCCGACAGAGTGTCGTAGGCGCCCTGGACCTCCTTGAAGCGCTCCTCCGCCTCGGGGTCGTCGGGGTTGCGGTCGGGGTGGTACTGGCGCGCCAGCTTCCGGTACGCCTTCTTTATCTCCTCGTCCGTCGCCTTCTTCGAGACGCCCAGGACCCTGTAGAGATCCTCAGCCAATCGGCACCCCTACTCGGCCACCACGACGCGGGCGGGCCGAACCAGCAGGTCGCCGAAGCGGTAGCCCTTCTGGACGACCTCGACCACGGTTCCCGGCTCGGCCCCCGAGCCCGGCAGGGTCGAGAGCGCCTCGTGCTGCTGGGGGTCGAAGGCATCGCCCGTCGGGTCGACCGGCTCGACGCCGTTGCGGGCGAGCGCCTCGCGCAGGCTGCGGAAGACCAGCAGCACCCCGTGGGCGAGGCCGTCGGGGGAGTCGCCCTCGGGGTCGAGCCCGGCGGCCTCGAGCGCCCGCTCGAGATCGTCGAGGACCGGCACCACCTCGCGGATCAGCTCGGCCTTCCCGCGGGCGCCGGCGGCCGCGGTCTCGGCCGTCATCCGCCTACGGAAGTTCTCGAAGTCCGCCTTGGTCCGCTTCGCCAGCTCGAGATACTCGTCCCGTTTCTCTTCGGCCTCGCTGAGGAGCGAATTGATGTCCTGCGCGACCGCCTCTCCGGCGGGTGGTGTGGGGGTGGCCTCCTTGCCCGCAGCGTCGTCCCGCGAGGGCGAGGAGGCCTCCCCCGCAACAGGACCCGCCGGCCGCGGGCTCCTCAGGAATCATTTGTCCTCTGGGTCGTCGACCACCTCGGCGTCGACGACTTCCTCGTCATCGTCCGGGGAGCCGTCGGCCGAGGCGCCGTCGGCGGAGGCGCCCTCCTGCTCGGCGGCCGCGTAGATCTGCTCGGAGACCTTCTGGAAGGCCGCGGTCAGCGCTTCGGTCTTCGTGTTGATCTCCTCCGCGCTCTCGGAGGCAAGCGAGTCCCGGACGTCCTTGATCGCGCCCTCGATCTCCTCCTTCGAGGAGGCGTCGACTTTGTCGCCCAGCTCCTCGAGCTGTTTCTCGGACTGGTAGGCCGCGTTCTCGGCGAGGTTGCGGGTCTCCGCCAGCTCGCGCTGTCTGCGGTCCTCCTCGGCGTGGTCCTCGGCGTCGGAGACCATGCTCTGGATTTCCTCGTCGGAGAGGCCGGAGCCGGATTTGATCTCGATTTTCTGCTCTTTGCCGGTCCCCAGGTCCTTGGCGGTGACGTGGAGGATGCCGTTGGCGTCGATGTCGAACGTGACCTCGATCTGCGGTAGGCCGCGCGGCGCCGGGGGGATCCCGCTCAGCTGGAACTTGCCGAGGCTCTTGTTGCCGCCGGCCATCTCGCGCTCGCCCTGGAGGACGTGGATCTCGACCGAGGGCTGGTTGTCGTCGGCGGTCGAGAAGGTCTCCGACTTCTTCGTCGGGATCGTCGTGTTGCGCTCGATCAGCTTCGTCATCACGCCGCCTTTGGTCTCGATCCCGAGGGTCAGCGGGGTCACGTCGAGCAGGAGGACGTCCTTGACGTCGCCGGCGAGGACGCCGGCCTGGATCGCGGCGCCGACGGCGACGACCTCGTCGGGGTTGACGCCCTGGTGCGGGTCCTTCCCGGTCAGCTCCTTGACCCGGTCCCGCACCGCGGGCATCCGGGTCATGCCGCCGACCAGGACGACGTGGTCGATGCTCGCGTCGGCGTCGTCGAGTGCCCGTTTCACCGGGCCGACGATCCGCTCCAGCAGATCGGCGGTCAGCTCGTTCAGCTTCGAGCGGGTCAGTTTCATGTCGAGGTGCTTCGGCTGGCCCTCCACCGCGGTGATGAACGGCAGGTTGATCTGGGTCTCCTGCGCCGAAGAGAGCTCGATCTTCGCCTTCTCGGCGGCCTCGTAGAGTCGCTGCAGCGAGTTCTTGTCGGCGGCGAGGTCGACGCCCTGGTCCTTTTTGAACTCGGCGACCAGCCACTCGACGATCGCTTTGTCCCAGTTGTCGCCGCCGAGGTGGTTGTCGCCGGCGGTCGACTTCACCTCGAACACGCCGTCGCCGATTTCGAGGACGGAGACGTCGAAGGTGCCGCCGCCGAGGTCGAAGACGAGGATCGTGTGGTCGGCCGACTCTTTCTCGAGCCCGTAGGCGAGCGAGGCGGCGGTCGGCTCGTTGATGATCCGCTTGACGTCGAGGCCGGCGATTTTGCCGGCGTCCTTGGTCGCCTGGCGCTGATCGTCGTTGAAGTACGCGGGGACGGTGATCACCGCGCTGTCGACCGTTTCGCCGAGCTTGGCTTCGGCGTCGGCCTTCAGCTTCTGGAGGATCATCGCGCTGATCTCCGGCGGGCTGTACTGCTTGTCGCGGACTTCGACCCGGACGTCGCCGTTGGGGCCGGCGACGACTTTGTAGGGGACGATCGTCTCCTCCTCCTTGACCTCCGCCTCCTTGCGGCCCATGAACCGCTTGATCGAGAAGATCGTGTTCTCCGGGTTCATCACCGCCTGGCGTTTGGCGACGGTGCCGACGAGGCGGTCGCCGGAGTCGGTGAAGGCGACGACCGAGGGGGTGGTGCGGCCGCCCTCGGCGTTCTCGAGGACGGTCGGCTCGCCGCCCTCCATCACGGCGACACAGGAGTTGGTCGTGCCGAGGTCGATCCCGATCGTCTTGCCCACTTTTTCGCGTACCTCCAGGGGTTTTGTCTTGACTGGCAGCTGGTCCGTCGAGCGGACTGTGAAAATCTAAGTGAGAGTATGGCAGATTGCCCTCGCCGGGAAAAGTGCTTGGCTCCTCTCCCAACCTACTCTTCTGCCCGATTTTCCTTCCCGGCATCGCAACGCCGGGCTATATGGTGGGTTTCGCAGTAGCGGCACAGGGGAGTCAAGGGGCAGAGCGACTCCCAGGGGAGCGCCTCAACGTAAACGGCCCGGACCGGGCCGCCGACGAGGAGGAGCACTTGATCAACATTCACGCATTCAGCCGGCGGCTGCCGCTGCTGGCGATCGTCGCCGCCTTCGTCTTGGCGCTTGTGCCCGCGGCCGCGATGGCCGGCGGCAAGAGCGGCCACGACGACAAGGGCAAGGGCCACGATCACGGCCATCACCACGGGCCTCCGGGCCACGGCCAGGGTCACCACCGGGGCTCCGAAGTCGATGTCATGACCCGCAACCTCTACCTCGGCGCCGTCCTCGACCCCGCGGTCGAAGCGACCACGCCGGAAGAGCTGGCGGCCGCGGATGGCGCGATCCTCCGCGAGGTCGTCGCAAACGACTTCCCGACCCGGGCCAAGGGTCTCGCGAGCGAGATCCTCCGGACCAAGCCGGACCTGGTCGGGCTGCAGGAGGTGGCGCTGTGGCAGAGCACACCGCTCTCGGCGACGGCGACGCCGGTGAACTACGACTACCTCGAACTGCTCATGAACCAGCTCAACAAGGGCCCGGGGACCCCCTACAGGATTGTCCAGGTCCAGAAGGAGTTCGACCTCGAAGCTCCCGCCGACATGAACGAAGTCCCCGGCGACGGGCCGCTGCCCGGCTTCGAAAACGCCGAGCTGGTCGGACATCTGACGATGCGCGACGTGATCCTCGCGCGCAACGGCGTCCACACCTGGAACGCGGAAAGCGCCAATTTCAACACCCTGCTCGAACTGCCGATCCTCGGCCAGCCGAAACCGATCGCGCGGGGCTGGGTGGCGACCGACGCCAGCGTTCGCGGCAGCGGGCCGTTCCATTTCGTCGACACCCACCTGGAGTCGTTCCACCCGCTGATTCGGCAGGCACAGGCCGATGAACTGGTGGCGCCCGGCGGCCCGGCGGCGACAGGCGACCTCCCGGTCGTGCTCGTCGGTGACCTCAACTCGGACGACGACACGGTCTCCTTCCCGGACACCCTCGCGTACGACGACCTGCTGGCGGCCGGCCTGGTCGAGCGCAGCACCGACAACCCGCTCGGGTGCTGCCTCAACTCGGCGCTGCTATCGGTGGGAGGCGGGGGAATGCCCTCCGACTTCAACCACCAGGTCGATCACGTGATGACCGACAGCCCGGACCAGATCACGCTGAAGAGCTCGCAGGTGACGGGCCTGAACCCGGTGAACGGGTTCTGGGACTCCGACCACGCTGGGCTGTTCAGCGCCCTGAATTTCGACGACTGAGTCTGGGTGACGCACCCTCGGCGCTTCGGCGCCGGGGGTGCTGATCACACCCGGCCAATTGGCGCGCCCGCGCTTCCGCGTCCGGGGGTGCTTGGCGGCGGGGGCTATCCGCGGCCGGCGGTGTTTGCGACGAATTCGGCGACTTCTTCGGCCTGTTCGCCGGAGAGGATGCCCGGCGGCATCCGGCCCGGAGTCGAGCTGCTGTCGACCCCTTCTTCGATCGCGTTCAGGACCCGGCCTTCGGTTTGTTCGATCGCGGACTTTTCCGTCGGGGTCCCGGTGCCGGCGAGCAGTTCGTCGAGGTTGGGCCCGAAGTTGCCGTCGGTGCCCGCCGCGTAGAGCGTGTGGCAGGTCCCGCAGTTGGTCGCGAACAGCGACTGTCCCTGCTTGAGGCTGCCGGCGACTTCCTCCCGGCCGGCGGCGGCATCGCCGTCGGCGCGGAAGACGAGCCACGGGATCACGGCCGCGAGGACGAGGACGAGGAGGCCGAAGAGGATGAAGGTTTTTTTGCTCATGGATCGGGCTGAAGCTGAAGCGGCGGAGATACTACCGGCGAGTCTTGCGATAGAAGGGGCACATGCGGCGCAGGCCGCACTCGCCGCAGCGTGGCTTCGGTCTGCAGACCTCGCGGCCGTGCCGGATCAGGTTCATGTGCAGCTCGTAGGCGTCCTCGGGATCGACCACGGCGAGCATCTCATCGTGGGCGCGATCGAAGCTAGCGTCTTCTGGGAACAGGCCCAGCCGGCCGCCGACCCTGTGGATGTGGACGTCGACCGGTATCTCCGGGATGCCCCAGGTGAAGATCAGGACGCAGGCCGATGTTTTGCGGCCGACACCGGGGAGCCCGAGCAGGAACCTCATCGACTCCTCGCGCGGGGCGGTCTCGGTCCAGTCGAGATCGGGGGGATCGCCGAGGCGCTCGATGATCTGCTGGATCCGCGGCGCCTTCTGCTTTCCGAGGCCTCCGGGGCGGATCGCGTCCTCGACCTCGTCGACGCGGGCGTCGCGGACCTCCTCCCAGGTCGGGAAGCGCTCGCGCAGCGAGGAGAAGGCGCGATCGCGGTTGCGGTCATTGGTGTGCTGGGAGAGGACGGTCTTGACCAACTCGGCGATCGGGTGCCCGTGGGGGGCGTTGACCGGGCGGCCGTAGAGCTCGCGCAGGCGGTCGCGGATCGCCCGCACCCGCCGCTTGGGTGGTCTCCTCCAATCCATGTTTCTGACCATATGCTGCAGCCGTGGCCGGAATCGAGGAAGCCGAGCTCGCGGTCGACGGCGTCAGGGCCTTCTACCGGCGGGTGCCCGGCGAGGGAACGCCGACGGTGTACTGCCACGGCAACCCGAGCCATGGCGAGGACTGGATCCCGTTCATGGAGCGCGGCGGCCCGTCGGTCGCGATCGACATGCCGGGCTGGGGGCGCTCGGACCGTCCGGACCCGAAGAGCTTCGACTACTCGATGTACGGCCTCTCCGCGTTTCTCGAACGCGCCCTCGAAGAGCTCGGGGTCGGCCGCCGCAAGCTGGTCGTCCACGACTGGGGTTGCCTGGCGCTGATCGGCGCCCAGCGGCGCCCGGACCTGGTCGAGCGACTGGTGGCGATGAACATCGTCCCCTTCACTCCCGGCTTCCGCTGGCACTGGGTCGCCCAGATCTGGCGCCGGCGCCCCTTCGGTGAGTTCGTCACCGCGACCGGGACGAAGCGCTCGATGGCGCTTGCGATGCGCCAGGCGCGCGGCGACTGGAGCCCCATGCCGGATCAGTTCCTCGACCGGACCTGGCGTTACTGGGACAAGGGGACGAACCGGGCGATCCTGCGCCTCTACCGCCACGCCGACCCCGATCGCCTCGTCGCCGCCGGCAGGGACCTCGGTCGGATCACCTGTCCGGCCCTGGTTATCTGGGGCGACCAGGACCGCTATCTGCCGCCCAGATTCGCCGAGGCCACGGCTGCCGCTCTCGGCGACGGGAAAGTCGAGATCAGACCCGGCGCCGGCCACTGGCCATGGATCGACGACCCGGCGATCGTCGACCGCGTTATCGGGTTCCTCGCCGAGTGAGACGTTTTCCACAAAGCGCCGCTTAACAGCCGGATTACAATGCACAGATGCGCGTCCTGTCCGCGATCGAATCGAAGCTGCCCAAAGGCTGGGGCGATGTCGGGCGTCAGATCCTGATCCTGGTCGGCGTCGACCTCGCCTACACGGCGGTTCGCGGGATCGCCGATGGCGAGCGGTCGGTGGCGATGGCCAACGGCCAGCAGGTGATCGAATTCGAGCAGTCGGCGCACACCCTCTTCGAGCCCCACCTGCAGTCCTTCTTCCTCCGTGCGGACTGGGTGATCGACCTCGCCAACCAGCTCTACCTCAACGCGCAGTTCTCGATCGCGCTCGGCTTCCTGGTCTGGCTCTACCTCTTCCGCAACGAGTCCTACAACTTCGTCCGCAACATGTTCGTCATCGCGATGGGGCTCGCGCTCGTCGGCTACACGCTCTACCCGACGGCGCCGCCGCGGATGTTCCCCGAGTACGGCTTCGTCGACACGATCAACAAGTTCTCCGGAATCAACCACGACTCGGCTCTGGCCAAGTCGTTCATCAACCCCTTCGCCGCGATCCCGAGCATGCACTGCGCCTTCGCCGTGATGATCGGCGGCACCGGAGCGCTGGTCTGCCGCCACTGGTGGTCGCGGGCGTTCTGGGCCTGCTGGCCGCTGCTCATCCTCTGGGTCGTGATCGTCACCGGCAACCACTACTGGATCGACGCTGTGCTCGGCTGGATGGTCGCGATCACGGCGGCCGTCGTCGCCCAGCGCCTGTTCGCCCGCGCGCGGCCGGAGGCCTGGTCGTTCCGAACCTCCGGCTCCAGGGAGGCGGAGGCATGACCGACTCCGCCTCGATCAACTAGCCTCAGTTCTCGATGGACTCCGCGCCCCCAAGGGCACCAGGGGCCCGCCGCAACGGCCGCCAGGCCCGCAGCGGCCAGGAGCTTCGCCTCTACGCCCGCGAGCGGCTGATCGAGTCGCGGCTGACGCCGAACACCATCTCGGTCGCCGGCCTGATCCTCAATCTGGTCGCGGCGGCGCTGATCACCCAGCGCCTCTTCTTCCTCGCCGGGATCGCGTTCATCGTCGGCTCGGTGATGGACACGCTCGACGGCCGCTACTCGCGGATGTCGGGCAAGGGGACGCTGTTCGGCGCCTTCCTCGACTCGACGCTGGACCGGATCGAGGAGGGAATCGTGCTCGCAGCGGTCGCCGGCTACTTCGCCGCCAACGGCCAGGACTTCGCGGCGGCGATGTGCGTGGTCGCCGTGCTCGGCTCGCTGATGGTCTCCTACACCCGCGCCCGGGCCGAGGCCCTGGGCGTCGAGTGCACGGTCGGGTTGGCGACGCGGCCGGTCCGGGTGGTGCTACTTTCGATCGGCTTGGTCTTCGCCAAGGGCGCCGGAATCGGGGATTTCGAACTGCTGGCGCCCGCGATCTACGCGATCGCCGCGTTGACCACGGTCACCACGATCCAGCGGGTCTGGCACGTCCGTAACGAGCTCAGGAACCCCGAGCAGAACGACCGCGGCGGAGAGGCCCCGGACCCTCCCGGCGTGTAACCGGACCCAGTCCCGGGTGTGATTTGCCACTCAGCCTGAACCAGGAAGGACTTCCATTTTCATGAGCGAGACGAACGGAGCAAGCAACGGCAACGGCGTCGCCCGCACCGACGAGAAGGTCCGGGTCGCGATCGTCGGCGTCGGCAACTGCGCCAACTCCTTCATCCAGGGTATCCAGTACTACCAGGACGCCGATCCGGGCGACGAAGTCCCGGGCCTGATGCACGTCGACCTCGGCGGCTACCACGTCCGCGACATCGAGTTCGTCGCCGCCTTCGACATCGACATCGAGAAGGTCGGCAAGGACCTCTCGGAGGCGATCTGGTCGGGGCAGAACGACACGATCAAATTCGCCGACGTCCCTGAGCTCGGGGTCAAGGTCGAGCGCGGGATGACCCACGACGGCCTCGGCAAGTACCTGAAGGAGAAAATCACCAAAGCCCCGGGCGAAACCGCCGACGTCGTCGGGATCCTCAAGGAGAGCCGCGCGGACGTGCTCGTCTGTTATCTCCCGGTCGGCTCCGAGGACGCGACCAAGTGGTACGTCGAGCAGGCGCTCAAGGCCGGCGTCGGGTTTGTCAACTGCCTGCCGGTCTTCATCGCCCGCGAGGACTACTGGGACAAGCGCTTCACCGAGGCCGGGCTGCCGATCATCGGCGACGACATCAAGTCCCAGGTCGGGGCGACGATCGTCCACCGCCAGCTCGCCCGCCTCTTCCACGACCGCGGCGTCCGCCTCGAGCGGACCTCGCAGCTCAACGTCGGCGGCAACATGGACTTCTACAACATGCTCGAGCGCGAGCGGCTCGACTCGAAGAAGATCTCGAAGACCAACGCCGTCACCTCGATCATGGGCCATGAGCTGCCCGCCGAGGACGTCCACGTCGGGCCCTCCGACTATGTCGCCTGGCTCACCGACCGCAAGTGGGCGCACATCCGGCTCGAGGGCAAGGCCTTCGGCGACGTGCCGCTGACCGCCGAGCTGAAGCTCGAGGTCTGGGACTCGCCGAACTCCGCCGGAGTCGTCATCGACGCGGTCCGGATAATCAAGCTGGCGCTCAACAACGGCATCGCCGGCCAGCTCGACGGGCCATCCAGCTACCTGATGAAGTCGCCGCACTCCCAGCGCCCCGACGACGAGGCGCGGGAGCAGACCGAGGAGTTCATCGCCGCGAACGCGCGCGGCGA
Organism: uncultured Solirubrobacterales bacterium; assembly: GCA_963737575.1. Classification (GTDB taxonomy): domain Bacteria; phylum Actinomycetota; class Thermoleophilia; order Solirubrobacterales; family 70-9; genus VRUE01. The sequence continues at coordinate 23,785 of CAVTTJ010000007.1, read as the reverse complement.
GGGCAAGGTCCCCGGCGCCACCAGGGCCGCGGCCGTCGAGCCCGAGTAACGGGCCGGCCAATCGGCCCGCCGCGGGCGGCGGGCTCATATGCTGGTCGTCCAGTGGAGGTTGAGGCTCTCTCGATAGCGCAGGTGACGCCCGTGCGGCGGCGGGCGCGTGCGCCTGTCAACGAGTACGTCGACCGGGTCTCCGAGGAGCTCGCCTCCCGCGGCCATGAGGTCATCAGGATCGCGGCCGGGGACCCGGTGAAGAGGCGGCTCGGCTCGACCGACCTCGACATCGTCCACGTCCACGACCCGTTCGCGCCTAGCGTCGCCTCGGGCGCGCTGCGGCACTCGAACTCGCTCAACGTCGCGACCTTCCACTCCCCTCAGGAACGGGTGCTCTCGACCCAGGTGGCGCGGCCCCTGGTCGAGATCTTCTTCGGCCGCCTCGACGCCCGCACCGTCGCCGCGACCGCGACGGCCGAACTGCTCGAGCGCTACTTCCCCGGCCCCTACGAGCTCGTCGAGCCAGCCGGCCCCGACCGGGATTGGGCAGCGGTTGCGAGGGAGCTCGAGGCGATCTACCGCCGGATCCTTGCCCGCCGCCACGACCCCGAGGGGAACCGCGAGGTCCGGCGCCGGATCACCGGGCGTCCCCTGATCGAGGTCGACCTCCACATGCACACCGACCACTCGCCGGATTGCGCGACCCCGGTCGAGGTCCTGCTCGAGACCGCACGCGACCGGGGCCTCGGCGCGATAGCGGTCACAGATCACAACGAGGTCTCCGGCGCGCTCGAGGCGGCGCGGATCGCCGCCGAGATGGACGACCTGACGGTGATCGTCGGCGAGGAGGTGAAGACCGCCGAGCAGGGAGAGGTGATCGGCCTCTTCCTCGAGGAGAAGATCCCGCGCGGGATGACGATGGCCGAGACGATCGCCGCGATCCGCGGCCAGGGCGGCCTCGTCTACGTCCCGCACCCGTTCGACCGCTTCCACTCGGTCCCCGACTACGAGCATCTCCTCGACATCGTCGAGGAGATCGACATCCTCGAGGTCTTCAACCCGCGGGTCGCGCTGACGGCGTTCAACGAGGAGGCCGAGCGGTTCGCCCGCAAGTACCGGATCGTCCCCGGGGCCGGCTCCGACGGCCACGTCGCCCAGGCCCTCGGCAGCGTGCGGATGCGGATCCATGAGTTCGAGGGGCCGGCGGAGTTCCTCGAGGCCATGCGCGACGCCGACATCACCCGCAAGCACAAGAACCTCGTCTACGTCCAGGCCCTGAAGCTGTTGCAGACGACCGGCCGGCCGAAAGCCTCGAAGCGCAAGGTCTCCAACGCGAAGCCGGTGCGGGGCGGGCGCCCACGGCGCGGCAGGTCGCCGAGCAAGAGCTGATGCAGGCGGGCCGCGCTAGAGGAGCCGCGGCGGACTCGTCAAAGAAATCGGCCAGCGTGCCGGCAACCGACGACGAGATAAGAGAGAAGTACCTCGAGCGCGCGATCCGCGAGCTCAACCAGCTGACCCACGACCTGCAGGAGTGTCCGCACTGCCCGCGCGGGAAGCTGATGCCGGTGCTCGGCTCCGGCCACCCCCAGGCCGACGTCCTGATGGTCAAGCACGCCCCCGCGGTGGCGGAGATCGAAGAGGGGGTCGCCTTCTACGGGCGCGCCGGCAACGCCCTGATGAAAAGCTTCAAGCGACTCGGAATCGACCCGTTGGTCGTCTACGGGACCCTCTGCGTCAAGTGCCCGATTGCCGAGCCCGACCTGGCGGCGCCCGAGTGCGTCCGGCGCCTCGTCGAGGAGATCGCGATCGTCCAGCCGAAGATCCTGGTCGTGATGGGGGAGCCGGCGCTGCGGGTCGTCAACGGCCTCGAGCTGCCGCTCTCGCGCAATCTCGAGCAGCGCGAGGGCGAGATCCAGGCCTTCACCCCGACGATCGACGCGCTCTACACCCCCGACATAGACGACTCCCTCGACGAGGAGGGGGCCAAGCAGCGCTTCTGGCGGGCGTTCAGGATCCTCGGCGAGTGGTACGAGGACCTGCCTCCGTACTGAGGGGGCGACGGCCGACTCACCCCACCGCCGTACCGGGCTCAGGGGACGATCTGGAATTCGGCGTATCGGTCTTCGGCGCTGCCGATTGGCAGGCGGCCGGTGCGCAGCTGGTAGGAGAAGTGGAGGCCGGCCCGGTAGGCGCCGGGGGAGGCGCCGGCGGGGATCGTCTGCCGCCAGCAGGAGGCGGCTTCGCCTGCCCCCAGCACGACTCCGATCGCGGGCACGGGGCCGTTTCCGAACGGCGCAGGGCCCAGCCGCCGGCCTGCAGGACTTCGATCCGCGCCCCGAGGCCGAAGGAGAGATAGGCCGCGCCGATGTTTTCGAGCCGCGGGTCGATCGTCTCGCCGGGGTGGACGGCCGTCGTGTCGAGGGAGAACCGGACGTCGAGACTCCCCGCCAGGATGCTGCGGTATTCGCCGAACCGCCCGAGCAGCTTGCCGGCACGGTTGCGGAACACGATTTCGACCCGGTAGAAACCGGGTTCCCCCGAGACGCCAAGCCCCAGCCGGAGCGGACGATGGGGAGCGAGCTTCTCGACCCGGGCCCGATGCGTCTCGATCACCCGTTCCGTACTTCCGGCTTCACTGACCTTGACCATTCTGGTGCTGACCAGCCAGCCCGGCCGCACCGGTCTCTTCCTCGCCGCCGCCGTGGTGAGGACGAAGCCGACGCCTTCTTCGGTGCCGACCAGGGCGACCTGCCGCGCCGGGCGGTGGATGAGCGTCAGTCCGCGGGGGCCGAAGGGAAGGGTCGTGCGCCCCGCCGCGAGAGGGGTCAGCGGCGGCATCGCTGCGAGCGGCGCCGCGTAGTCATGGACCACCGCGTCGCTGCATGGTCCGGCGCCGGCGGCCGGCGCGGCGGTCAGGGTGCAGAATGTCGCGCAGGCGGCGAGCAATGCCGGGACGAGTCCTCGCGGGACCCTCATCGGCTCAGGGGGCGGCGGCCTCGGCGACGGCAATCATCGCCTCGACCGTCGCGCTGGCGAGGGCGCGGACGACGATCGTGTCGAGGGCGGTGTAGGCGGCGAGCCGGCGCTGGGCGTCGGCACCGTCGGCCGCGGCGACGCCGACGGTCCCAACGGGCTCGTCGAGGCGGTCGAAGTGGTTGCGGTAGCCGTCGTGGAGGTCGCGGTAGAAGGACTCCTCCTTTGCGAGGCGCTCGGCGGCGTCGGGCCCGACCGCCGTGCGGACATAGCCGAACACCGGCGGTGCCTCCCGCCCCGCCTCGGTGGCGCCCGCCTCGACCCTAGTTCGGGCTCCGGCCGCGAACTCCGGCGTCATCCAGTTGAAGAAGGCGCCGTCATAGGAGGCGCCGGCGAGCGCGCTCATCTTCGGCCCCATCGCCGCCAGCACCAGCCGTACCCCGGGCAGCCGCTCGCGGAGCTCGGGCGCAGCCTCGCGCATCCGGGTCAGCGGCCGCTCGGCGAAGCCGGCGCCGACGCCGAGCAGGAGCCGCGACGGGTCGAGCCCGGTCCGATCGACGTCGGCGGCGATCTCCTCCGGCGAGGTCCGGTCGAGTGCGATCACCGCGACGCCAAGCTCGACCTCCGGCGCCGCCGCCGCGAACTCGGCGAGGGTCTCGAGCCCCTTGGCGCCGGGGTGGTCGTTCGACCACAGCGACCCGTATCCGAGCTCGGCGCAGCGTGCCGCCAGCGGACCGGCGACCTCGGGATCGAGCCCCGCCGCGACCCCGAAGGCTCGGCTCATGCGGCTTTCTCGAGCAGGGCCACGCACTCGATGTGCGGGGTCTGCGGGAACATGTCGACCGGCCTCACCCGGGCCAGCCTATAGCCGGCCTCGGTGAGCTGGGCGGCGTTGGGAGCGAGTGTCGTCGGGTTGCAGGAGACGTAGACGATCCGCTTCGCGTCGCACTCGATCACCCGCCGGACGATCTTCTGCGAGAGGCCCGCCCGCGGCGGGTCGAGGACTACGACATCGGGCTTTCCGGCCTGCTCGATGAGGGGTCGGACTCCGGTCCGGGCGCTGCCGGTGACGAATGTCGCATTCGAGATCCCGTTCGCCTCGGCGTTGCGGTTCGCGTCGGCGATCGCGTCAGGGACGAGCTCGAGGCCCCAGACCTCTCCCGCGCTCGCGGCCATCGAGAGGCCGATCGTCCCGATCCCGCAATAGAGGTCGAAGACCCTCTCGTTGCCGCTGAGGCTGGCGTACTCGGCGGCGACCGCGTAGAGGCGCTCGGCCATCTCCGTGTTGGTCTGGAAGAAGGCGTCGTGGGAGATCTCGAGCCGGAGTCCCGCGAGCTCCTCGCGGAGGTGCTCCGCGCCGAGAACACCGGTCGGCCCGCCGGTCCCGCCGGAGTCGCCCTCGATCGCCGTGTGGAGGTCCACCGGAGGCTTCGGGAAGGCGGCCGCCGAGGTGACGAGGCGGGTCTGGATCTGGCCGGTCCGCCATCCCTCGCGGACCACCAGGTTCCGCAGCGTTCCCTTGCCCGCCCGCCGGTCGTAGGCCGGGACCGCCTCGAGCCGGGCCCAATCGCGGACCCGGTTGCGCGTCTCGTTTCCCCGCTCGGAGGCGAGACGGCAGTCCTCGACGCCGACGACGACGTCCCAGCGGCCGCGCGCGTGAAAGCCGAGCACCACCTCGCCGTCGTGCTCGCCGAAGCTGTACTCGAGCTTGTTGCGGTAGCGCCACCGTTCGATAGCGGGCTCGATCTCCTCGAGCTCGAACCCCTCCAACCCGCCGATCCGTCGCAGCGCGTCGGCAACCTGCTCGGACTTGTGCGAGAGCTGGCGCTCGTAGGGGAGCCCCTGCCAGGGCGCGCCCGGGCAGGGCTCGCCCTCGTGGACGCAGACGTCGGCGACGCGGTCGGGCGAAGGTCGGATCAGCTCGACCGCCTGGGCCTCGGCGAATCTCCGCTTCGCCTTCGTCACCTCGGCGAGGACGCGATCGCCGGGAAGTGCGCCGGCGACGAAGACGACGAAACCCTCGGCCCGCGCCACCCCGCGGCCGCCGAATGCCAGCGACTCGACCTCGACCTCGAGCTGCTGGCCACGGCGCGGGCGCGCCGCCGCAATCTCACCGGTCGCCGCCATCTGGCCTAGCCGAGTTTTTTGCGAGCGCGGCGCGCGGCCTGGGTCGCCTGTTTGCGCACCGGGGCCGCGTGGCCGCCGACGCCTTTGCGCGCCTGGCGCACCAGCCGTTCCAGCTCCTTCAGCATGCCATCGGTCTGCCGGCGGCCCTTCTTGATCAGGTCGGAGAGCATCTTTTCGGCGTCGCCGCGCTGCATGCGGCCTCTACGAACTGCGTCGTCGACGACCTCCTGGAGCCGGTCACGGCTGAGCGTGACGCTCTGCTCGAGGCTTTCGCGGAACTGCTCGACGCTCTTGTCGAGGCCGGTGCTGCCGGCAGCTTTCGGTTTCGATTTCGGTTTGGCTTTCGCTTTGCCCGATTTCGCTTTCGCTTTTGGTTTCGCTTTTTTCGAAGACGAGGCTTTTTTCGTTCTTTTCGTTTTTTTTTCTCGGCCATTGCTGCTCGCCTCCTGGTCGTCCGGCTGCGGGTCTGAAAACGTGACTATCTCACGACACCCTCATCGGGATGCTTCGAGGCCGCACTCGATGGGTGCGTGATCGGAAAGGCGGAGCGCCAGCCCCTCGCACTCGACCTCGCGACGCTCGCCCGGCCAGCGCGCCGGGGGCTCGACCTGCACCAGGCCGCTGACGAGCATGTGGTCGATCGCGTCGGGCGCCGTCGTGCCGGTCAGGCCGAACCGCTCCTCGAGCTCCCCGAAGGGCGCCGGGCTCTCGCCCGGCCGCAGATTGAGGTCGCCGCCGAAGAGAAGCGGCGCCCCGGACGCCCACTCGGTCGCGGCGGCGGCGGCCCTGACGACGTCCTCGGCTGCGAGGTCGGGGATGTCGTTCGTGGCGTGGAGGTTGGCGATGCAGACGCCGGACCCGGTCCGAGTGAACGCCATCGACCGCCGCTCCGGCCGGCCCTCGTGGATCGCCATCCCGCGGCGCTCCTCGATCGCGCCGAGCGCCCCCGTCGCGCGGACCAGGGTCAGGTTCGAGCCGCCCTCGCCGGAGGCGATCAGGTCGGGGTTGAGTGCGGCCGCCGCCCGCCGCAGCGGGGCCAGTGAGTTCCGCGAGGTGAGGACGCGATGGCCCTCGGCTGCGGCGGCCCGGGCAAGCGGCCCGGCGTAGCGGGGTGGGCACTCCTGCAGTAGCGCCACGTCCCACTCCCAGCCCGCGAGCATCGCCGCGAACTCGGCCTCGAGGTCGCGGTTGACCTGGATGTGGGTCGCGTTCCGCTCGGCGATTCGCAGCAGCCGTGAGCGCCACGTCCGGAGCGCCGGGTCGGGCGGGAAGTCGCGACCGTGGAAGAGATTCCAGGAGATTGCGGCGAAGCGCACCCGCTTAGTATCAGCCTCTTGAAGCGTGATTTCCTGACCGGCGAGGAGCTCGGCGCGTTCGAGCTCGGCAAGCTGCTCGAGAGGGCCGCCGAGCTGAAGGCCGGGCGACGCGCCGGCGCCGGCGCCGGCGAGCTGCGCGGTCGCAGCATTGCGCTGGTCTTCGAACGGCCCTCGACCCGGACGCGGATCTCCTTCGAGGTCGGCGTCGCCGAGCTCGGAGCGACACCGATCGTCCTCCGCAGCGACGAGCTGCAGCTCTCCCGCGGGGAGTCGGTCGCCGACACGGCGCGGGTGCTCTCCCGCTTCGTCGATGCGATCGTGATCCGCTCGGGATCGCATGAGGCGGTCGCCGAGCTGGCGGCCGCGGCCGAGGTCCCGGTCGTCAACGCGCTGACGCCGCTTCACCATCCCTGTCAGGCGCTCGCCGACATGCTCACCCTGCGCGAGCGATTCGGCGACCTGGCGGGCCTGCGCCTCGCCTACGTCGGCGACGGCAACAACGTCGCCCGGTCGCTGGCGATCGCCGGCGAGCTGAGTGGGGTCGAGGTGGTCGTCGCCGCCCCGCCCGGCTACCAGCTCGAGGCGGGCCACGGGGTGAAGCTGACCGACGATCCCCGCGCCGCGGCCGACGGCGCCGACGCGCTCTACACCGACGTCTGGATCAGCATGGGAGAGGAGGAGGAGGAGGCGCGCCGCCGCGCCGACCTGGCGCCGTTCCAGGTCGACGGGGACCTGCTCGGAGCGGCGAAGGAGACCGCGATCGTCCTCCACTGCCTCCCCGCGCACCCGGGGGAGGAGATCACCGCCGACGTCCTCTACGGGGATCGGTCCGCGGTCTGGGACCAGGCCGAGAACCGCCTCCACGCCCAGAAGGCGCTGCTCGAGGCGCTTCTCACCGGATAGCCGCTGATGTATCCCGAGATCGACATCGGCCCGATCACCCTCCAGACCTTCGGCCTGATGTTCGCGCTCGCCTTCCTCGCCGCGGGGGCGCTGATCGCGAAGCGGCTGGGGGAGGTCGGCAAGCCGCCCGATTGGGCGTATGAGATGGGGTTCGCGGCGTTGCTCGGCGGAATCGTCGGCTCGCGCGTCTACTTCATCGTCCAGAACTACGACAGCGTCAAGAACGACCTGCTCGGCAACCTCTTCTCCGGCTCGGGGCTGGTCTGGTACGGAGGGCTGATCGGAGGCGCTCTGGGGGTCCTGCTGTGGGCCTGGTACCGCGACTTCCTCGGCCTCGCCGTGCTTGATCTCGCGGCGCCGGCGCTGGCCCTCGGCTACGCGATCGGCCGCTGTGGCTGCCAGCTCTCGGGTGACGGGGACTACGGCAAGGCCTGGAACGGCCCCTGGGCGATGTCGTATCCGAACGGGACGGTCCCGACCGAACAGACCGTCCACCCGACCCCGATATACGAGACCCTGGCGATGGGCCTCGGCGCCTGGTTCCTGTGGCAGCTGCGCGACCGCTACCGGGCCGGCGTGCTGTTTGCGATCTACCTCCTCTACGCGGGGGCGGAGCGCTTTCTGGTCGAGTTCCTGCGCCGCAACGACACCGTGGCGCTGGGCCTGACCGGGCCGCAGCTGGAGAGTCTTGCCATCATGTTCGTCGGAGTGATCTGGATTTTCGCGGTGAGGCGCCGTTATGGCACCCTCTCCCGCGTTGGCGCGACGGCCACTTCGCAGCCACGGCCGGCCGCCTGAGCGCAGTGCCTTTGAACTTGATCGAGACGAACCAAACCGAGGAGGAGCACAGGCGTGGGACCAGTGGAGACAGGCAGGCAGGGGCCGTCCGTGGCGACCGTTGAGGCCGTGGTCGAGGCCGCTGCCGAGAAAATCGCCGCGGCGGGCTGCGAGGAGTCGCGCTCCGACGCCGAGGCCCTGGTCGCCGATGCCCTCGGGATCGACGTCGCGGCAATCTCCCGGGACGGCTCCGGTGAGGTGACCCCTGAGGTCGCGGAGGCGATCGAGGCCGGCGCCGCCCGCCGCGCCGATCACGAGCCGCTCGCCTACATCCTCGGCCGCGAGGGGTTCCGTGGGATCGAGGTCGCGGTCGACTCGCGGGTGCTGATCCCGCGGCGGGAGACGGGCCTTCTGGTCGAGGCCGCCAACGAGCTTCCCGAGGGCGCACGCGTCCACGAGATCGGGACCGGCTCGGGGGCCGTCGCTCTCGCCTTGCTCAACGAGCGGCCCGACCTCAAGGTGACGGCGTCGGACCTCTCGGCCGAGGCGGCCGAGGTCGCGCGCGAGAACGCCGCCCGGCTCGGGCTCGATCTCGAGGTGACGGTCGAGGAGGGACTTCCCGACGCTCTCGTCGACGAGGACGTCGACATGGTCCTCGCCAACCTTCCCTACGTCACCGACTCGACGATCTTCGAGCGATCGCCGGAGATCCGGCGCGAGCCGCGGATCGCGGTCACCGGTGACTGCGGCGAGGACGGCCTCGGTGTGATCCGCGGCGTCCTCGCCGAGATCCCGTCCGGCTGGCAGGTCGCCTTCGAGCACGACACGCACCACGGCCCGGCGTTGCGCGAGATGCTGCGCGAAGCGACGACCATGACCGACTACATGGGCGGCGAGCGGGTGACGGTCGGCGTAGTACCTTGAGCGAGGGCTCCCCGGAGGCCGAGCGCGCGGCGAAGGCCGAGCGCCTGCGCGGCGAGGGGGTCGACCCGTTCCCGCGCTCCTTCGAAGATCGCGTCCGGATCGCCTCGATCCTCGAGGCACATGACCCGGAGGCGCTGGGCGAGGGGGAGCACGGCGAGTTCTCCTACCGGATCGCCGGCCGCGTGACCGGCCAGCGCGGCCACGGCAAGACGACCTTCTTCGACGTCCGCGACCTGACCGGGACGATCCAGGCCTACGCCCGGGTCGACGCCCTCGGCCAGGAGGCCTACGACCGGATCGAGGACCTCGACATCGGCGACATCGTCGGCGTCGAAGGCGACCTCTATGTCACCAAACGGGGACAGCTGGCGATCGAGGTCCGGGAGTGCGTCCTGCTCGCGAAGGCCTTGCGCGACCCGCCCGACCTCTTCCACGGCATCTCCGACCCCGACGTCCGCTACCGCCAGCGCGAGCTCGACCTGATGGCGAACGAGGCCTCGCGCGAGGTGTTCCTGTTGCGCGCCAGGGTCCTGGCGGCGATCCGCGAGCACATGAACGAGCGCGGCTTCGTCGAACTGGAAACGCCGATCCTGCAGCGGATGACCGGCGGCGCCGCGGCGCGGCCGTTCAAAACCCACCACCACGCGCTCGACCGCCACCTCTACCTGCGGATCGCGACCGAGCTCTACCTGAAGCGGGCGATCGTTGGCGGCTTCGAGGATGTCTACGAGCTCGGCAAGTTCTTCCGCAACGAGGGGATGTCGCCCCAGCACAACCCCGAGTTCACGATGCTCGAGTGGTTCGTCAGCGGCGCCGACTACCGGGGCGTGATGAAGGTCGGCGAAGAGCTCGTCGCCGACGTCGTCGAGCGGGTGCTGGGCACGACGAAGGTCGAGCGCGACGGCGAGGCGATCGACTTCGCGACGCCATGGAAGCGGGTCAAGCTGCGCGACGCCCTGCTCGAGGAGACCGGGGTCGACATCGTCGAGGCGAGCCGTGAGGAGCTCGCCGAGCTGGCCGGCGAGGACGCCTCCCCCGACGACGACTGGGCCGGTCTCGTCGACGCCCTGCAGGGGAAGCTGGTCGAGCCGAAGCTGGTCCAGCCGACCTGGATCGAGGACCTGCCGCTCGACATCTGGCCGCTGGTCAAGCCGGTCGCGGAGCACCCGACCCTGCTCGGGGAGGCATTCGACGGGATCGTCGCCGGGATGGAGATCCTCGGCGGCGGCACCGACATCAACGACCCTGTCGAACAGAGACGGCGGTTCGTCGAACAGCGCCGGCGGCAGGAGTCGGGGGCGGAGGAGAACCCGCACGAGCACGACGAGGAGTTCGTGCGCGCGCTCGAATACGGGATGCTGACCGCGAGCGGATGCGGGCTCGGCGTCGACCGGCTGCTGATGATCATGAGCGGCTCGAAGACGCTGCGCGATGTGATCCTCTTCCCGTCGATGCGAGAGCGCCCGGCCGAGGGCTGAGCGCCTACTCGATCTGCAGCAGCCGCTCCGGCTCGTGCTCGACCTGGAGCGTCGTGTGGTGGATTCCGAACTCCCCCTCGAGCAGGTCGGCCAGCTCGAGCCTGGCCAGGTGGCAATCGGCGTCGCGCTGGACGATTACGTGCGCGGCGAGGGCCGGGAACTCGGAGGTGACCTCCCAGACATGGAGGTCGTGGACCTCGACCACCCCCGGCTGCTCGCACATCCGCCGCCCGATCCGCTCCGGGTCGACTCCCTTCGGCGCGGCCTCGAGGAAGACGCGGCCGGAATCGCGCAGGAGGCCGAAGGCCGAGCGCAGCATCAGGAAGGCGACCAGCAGAGAGACGATCGGGTCGGCCCGCTCGAACCCCGTCGTGATGATCAGGATCGCGGCGATCGCGGTCCCGATGAACGCGTAGAGGTCGGTGAGGATGTGCTGGTAGCTGCCCTCGACGTTGAGCTTCTCGCGATTGGCGCCGGCGAGCACCGCGGTCGCCGTGAGGTTGACGGCGATGCCGGCGAGGGCGACGAAGAGGACCAGCCCGCCCTCGACCGAGGGCGGGTCGATCAGCCGCCGCACCGCCTCGATCGCGATCACCGCCGCGAGCACCAGAAGCGTCACCCCGTTGCCCTGGGCGGAGAGGATCTCGACCCGTTTGAGGCCGAACGTCATCGCCCCTCCCGGTGGGCGCCGGCTGAGGCGGATGGCGAGGAGCGAGAGGCCGATCGCCGCCGCGTCGGTGAGCATGTGCGCGGCGTCGGAGAGGAGCGCCAGCGAGTCCGCGAGGATCCCGGCGACCACCTCCCCGGCCATCAGGCCGAGGATCAGCACCAGCGCGATCCAGAGCCTGCCGCGGTCGGCGTCGGCGGAGACACCGTGAGTGTGGCCGTCGTGCGCGTGGGCCATTCGCCGCGCTCCTAGGAGGGCGAGCGGATCAGCCCGCCGTCGATCGGGATCGTCGCCCCGGTTATGTAGGCGGCGCGCGCGGAGCAGAGGAAGGCGACGAGGTCGCCGTACTCCTCGGGAGTCCCCAGCCGGCCCACCGGCACCTCGATCCGGGCGAGCTCCTCGGCGGCCTCGAGCGAGCCGTTCGCGTCGGCGAGCCGCTCGGTCGCGAAGCGCCCGGTCGCCACAGTGTTGACGGTTATCCCGTCGCCCGCGACCTCCCGCGAGAGGGTCTTCAGGAAGCCGACCGCGGCCATCCGGTGGGAGTTGGACAGGTTGAGGCCTGGGATCGGCTCGCGGGTCGAGGTCGAGCCGACGTTGACGATCCGGCCCCAGCCGCGCTCGCGCATCCCCGGGACGACGGCCGCGGCGAGTGTGACCGGAGCGAGGACGAGGGAGCGGTAGGCCTCTTCCCACTCCTCGATGGCCTGTTCGAGGGCGCCTCCGAACGGCGGCCCGCCGGTGTTGGTCACGAGGATCTCGACCGCGCCGAGGTCGCCCTCGACGTCGCCGGGGAGGCGGGCGAGTCGCTCGAGGTCGTGGGCGTCGGTGACGAATGCGGTGACGTCGCCCTCGATCTCCGACGCCGCTTCCTCGATCTTCTCCTGCGAGCGGCTGGCGATTGCCACCCGGGCGCCTTCGCGCGCCAATGCCGCCCCGATCCCGCGGCCGATCCCGCGGCTCGCGCCCATCACCAGCGCCACGCGCCCGTCGATGCCGAGGTCCATGCTCATGCCTCCGATTCTCTCACCGCGCCGCTAGAGTTCACGCCCCTGCGCCCGTAGCTCAGTGGTCAACGGTCCCTTCACGGGGACCAAAGAGCGTCGGTCTTTCAAGCCGAAGGTCGCGAGTTCGATTCTCGTCGGGCGCATTCGTTTGCCGGGTTTCCGGGGCTTGACATGCCGCTTTAGGGTGCGGGAGTAGTGTCGCCGGAAACGAGAGAGGACTGAAATGGCCGTTGGCATCCGACTGAAGTTCGCAGGGGGCACGCAGGAGAACTACGACGCCGCCCACCGGGTGATGGAGGTGGACAGCGATCCGCCGGCGGGGATGATCGTTCACTCTGCCGGCCCGATCGACGGCGGCTGGGGCGTGATCGATTTCTGGGAGTCGCGCGAGGCATTCGACGCCTTTGCAAGCGAGCGACTCGTGCCACGCCTCCAGGGGCTCGGAGACCAGGGCTTCCCAGGTCCTCCCGATGTGAAGGAGTTCGCGGTGCACAACCTGCAGACGCCGAGCTAGCGCTCGGGCGCTCCCCTTTTCGCGCTCCGCGCGAGCAATTTCCGGTACCGCTGTGTTCACCTGAGCAGGTCGGTAGCGGCCGATCGGCCTCCGAGAGCAGGTCCTCCAGAACTCATTGTGCATCGCTGAGCTATCGGCTTCGATGTATCAATGGTGATAGTTCAACGGGGAGCGGAGGAGAGATGAAGCGAGCTCGGATGCGTTTGGTCGGGGTATTGGCGGGGTGCGCGGCGATCGCGGCGGTCATCGCGCTCAGCGCGGCGGCAGCGTCGGGAGTAACGGTTCTAGCTGGCAACCTGGAGATCAAGATCAGCGGCCACTTCAGCCCCAGGGCCCTGCCGAAGGATCACCTGATGCCGGCCGGCTTTCACGGCAGCGCCTCGCTCGCGACCAGGGACGGCAGCCACATTCCGGCCGCCGCCGGCACCGAGCTGCTGGTCGACAAGCACATCAGGCTCGACACGACCGGGCTGAAGACCTGCAGGCTGGGACAGATCGAAGCGACGACCCCGGCGCTGGCGATGAAGGCCTGCGGCGATGCCCTGATCGGCAGGGGAACCTCCTCGGCCCAGGTTCAGTTCGCCGAATCGGCCCCCTTCGAGGCCACCGGGCCGCTCTTGGCCTTCAACGGGCCCGCGAGCGGCGGCGGGGGCTACGGAGGAGGGGGCTACAACGAGCAGCTCTACTACGTCTACGCCAATGTGCCGGTGCCGACGGCGCTGATCGCGGTCGGCAAGGTGAGCAGGGCGACCGGCAAGTACGGCTACCGGATCTCGATCTCGATTCCGACGATCGCCGGTGGCGCTGGCTCCTTCAACGGCGCGGCATTCACGATCAACCGCAGGTGGACCTATCAGGGCAGGAGGCACTCGTTCCTCAACGCGGAATGCGCGAACGGGCACTTCGACGCCCAGGTCGAAGTCACCTTCGACGGCGGCTCGAACGTGAAAGGCAATGTCGTCAATCCCTGCCGGTCCCTGGCGAGATAGGCGCTACTCGGCCACCAGCTTGTTCTCGAGCTTCTTCTCGAGGCGAGCCAGCCGGGACTCGGCATGTGCGAGCAGATCGGCTGACAGGCGCGCGGCGACTGCGATGTATCGGATCCCCTGGGATTCGAACGCCTCCGCCTGGGGGACGATCTCCTCGCGCAGGGCATCCTTTTTCTCCCGGTTGCGCTCGCGCAGGCGTTTGACCAGCTCGAGCTGGTCGGACGGCTGCGTGAGCGCGTCGGCCATGAACAGCTTCAGCATCGCTTCGTCCCTTATCTGCACCGCCGCCACCTTCTCCGCCCGCAGCCAGGCCGTGAGCGCAACCTCGCCCCGCTCGGTGATCGTGTAGGCCGACCGCGCTCGGCGGCCCTGGGGATCGCTGCGCCGCTTCAGCAACCCTCCCTCCTCGAGGCGCGCCAACTCGGGATAGATCAGCGCCAGGGAGATCGGCCAGAAGTTCTGGGTGGACTGGTCGGCGATCTTCTTGATCGCGTAGCCCGAGCTGACGCCGAGGCGGACCATCCCGAGAACCAGATAGGAGGTCGGCGAGAGCTTGATCGCAGCCGGTTCTGATTTGCTCCGATGCATCAGTGATGTCATATCGCATATAGCCACGGCCGGACGCCGGCCTCCGAAAGCAAGAGGCTGAGATTGATCCGGCGCCTCAGCGACTCCAGTCCGGTTCGAAGGCGTCGGTGACGATCACCTTCTTGCGGCCGCCGCCGTAGGGCACGACCGCGATCTTCTGCCCGGGTCCGGCTTCGATGCTGGTCACGCCGAGCACCTGCCTGCCGTCCTTCGAGATCGCAGTGCCGACGAAGCCCATCTCCTGGTCGCCTGGGATCACCTTGCGTTCGGCGCCGTTGCGGGGGTTGACCGTCACCGCGTACCCCGTGTCCTGGCCGCCGTACTCGGCCAGCAGGCGACGCCCGTTCGCCGAGAAGGCGACCGGCGAGAGCCCGAAGATCAGCGGCGGCACCTTGGTGTGGGTCAGCTGCCTCACCGCGCCGCCGTTCCGGTTCATCAGATACAGCTGGGCCTTCGGGCCGACCGGGCTCTTCAGGTTGCGCGCCCTGTCGAAGACGATCTGGCCATCCGGGCTCCAGAGCGGCGAGATCGAGCGGTGATCCTTCGTCAGCGCCACCGGACTGCCTCCGTCGACGCCGACGCGGAAGACGTCGCCGTTCTCCGAGAAGGCCTGGCCCGTCTTCGAGAAGACCAGTTCGCGCCCATCCGGTGAGAAGCTGAACCCGTTGAAGAAGCCCTGGGCGACCACCGTCTGCCTGCCGCTGGCGAGGTCGATTACCACCAGTTTGCGCTTGCCGAGTTCATGGCCGCGCTCGGCTGCGACCAATTTCGAATTCGGCGAGAAGGCGAAAGAGAACTGTTCGCGCCACCCGTTCATCAGCGGCCGCAGCGTGCCGCCGCCGGCGGGCACCGTGACCATTTCCGGGCTCTTCCCGGTGCGCAGGTAGACGATCGAGTGCCCGTCGGGGCTGATATGAGGCGTGCTGCCGGGACCGATCCGGTGGATCCCCTTGCCGTTGTCTCCGGCGGTGAAGACGGCCGGATGAATCGGGTTGCGGGTGAAGACCAAGGTCGCGCCCGCGCTCACCGGCAGGAGCAGTGAGCAGGTCAAGCCGAGCAGTGCGATGGTGCCCGCGCCACGGATCCTCGCCATGCGCCGATGCTAACCGCCGTCGACCCGCCCGGTGCTGCCATGGGGCAGCGTGGACCGTTGTCGTATCGCCCGCCTCTTGATCCGGCGTTACGCCACGCGTGGTCGAGACGGCGTTCGAGGCGTTGGTAGCGTCCCGCCATAGACCCCACCGGAGGCCACTCTTGAAAAAGGCTTCGGATCGCCTTGCCTACGAGGGGGCGTTGCCCCCGAGCGGGCGCGGCAGGCGGGCGCAGAGCCAGGCGAACAGCGCGATCGCGATCACGACCCCGAGCCAGTGCAGCCCGAGGAGGACGAAGAGCGCGCTGGGGATCCCGGCGATCACCGCTCTGGCGAGGACCGCCTCGGTCGGTAGCCCCACGACCGTGGCCGTGAGCCAGGCGCAGAGCAGCCAGATGACCGGGCCGGTCAGCCAACCCCAGTCGACGAAGAAGGAGTGGGGCAGAAGCAGGCCGAGAACCAGCGATAGCACCGCCACAGCCGCGACCTGTACGACCGCCACCCGCCAGATGATCTCCGAGTCCACGCCCGGATCTTCCCACCTGGCGGGCGGGCGATGGGTCAGGTCGCGGTCACTCCGTCCGCAGCGGCCCTCAGCGCGGCGATATCGAGCTTTCGCATCGGCATCATCGCCTTCATCGCGCGGTCGGCGCGCTCACGGTCGGAGTCGGCGAAGATCTCGTATACCTCCCTCGGCACGACCTGCCAGGAGAGGCCGAAGCGGTCCTTCAGCCAGCCGCACATGCCCTCCTCGCCGCCGTCCGTGAGCTTCTGCCAGTAGTAGTCGATCTCGTCCTGGTTCTCGCATTCGATCGCGAGGGAGACCGCCTCGTCGAACTTGAACTGGGAGCCGCCGTTGATGCCGACGAACCGCTCCCCGTCGAGCTCGAACTCCACCGTCAACACTATCCCGACCTCGCGTCCACCGGACTCGGTGTAGTGGGTGACGTTGACGATTCGCGAGTTGTCGAAGACCGAGGTGTAGAACTCGGCCGCCTCCTCGGCCTCGGTGTCGAACCACAGGTTGGGGACGATCCTCTGTTTCATCACTCCCTCCTTCGCGCGGGGCGGTGGTTGGTCGGATACCCGGCCAGGCCTCTCTGGCACACGCATTAGGCTGGCACCGACCTCATCCGCCACTCAAAGGAGAGGACTCGCCATGAAACGCCTCCTGAAGCGTCGCCCCTCCGCGGCTCTCGTTATCTCGATCGTCGCCCTGGTCATGGCGACAATCGGCACCGCGATCGCCGCGACCCAACTGCCGAAGAACAGCGTCGGCAGCAAGCAGCTCAAGAACAACGCCGTGGTGACCGGCAAGATCAAGAAGGAAGCCGTGACCGGCGCCAAGGTGAAGAAGAACTCGCTGACGGGCAAAAACATCAACCTCGGCAGCCTGGGGACGGTGCCCTCGGCGACCAATGCGACCAACGCAACCACCGCCGCCACTGCGCAGGCGCTCACCCCGCCCGAACCGATCCATGTCATCGGAGCACCCGGTGAGCCGCAGTTCGAAGAAGGAGCGAAAGGCGTCACCGAAGTCCTTCCCAAAGTTCACACGCAACCACCCGGGTTCTACAAGGACCACGAGGGAGTCGTGCACCTGGTCGGCCTGGTCACCGCGGGGGAAAATGGCGCCCTGTTCAGACTGCCGGCCGGGTTCCGTCCCGCCAACGGCACCGTCGAAGTGTTCGAACAAACCGAACATGTCATCTTCGTCGTCGGCAGTGGCGTCCAGAACGGCGAAGCCGACGGCCTTGTGCTCCTCTTTACGGGATCAAAAGGGGACGGGGCGCTCCTCAGCGGGATCACCTTCCGAGCCGGAGGCTAGGCAAGACCAACTCCGTCGCGCCTGGGCGGCGCTTTCGTTCCCGGCTTGCCTTCCCGGTGGTAGCTTTGCCCTCGGGAGCGCCGTCCAACGCCAATTCGAAGAGAGGTCGTTATGCCTGAAACGCTCAAGGGCGCATGCCTGTGTGACGGTGTCGAGTACGAGTTGACCGATCCCGAGGGATTCGGCATCTGCCACTGCACGCGCTGCCAGCGGTGGACCGGCTCAAGTCTCGCCGCGGTGCTCGTCGCGCCGGAGAACTTCCGGGTCACGAAGGGCGAGGACCTGGTCTCCCGCTATGAGAGCGAGCTCGCCCCACGTCACTTCTGCAGCAACTGCGGAGCCAGCCTCTATGACGACCTCGGCGAGAAATACTTCGTCGCCGCCGGTTTGATGCGGGAGCTGAAGCTGGAGCCCGGCTTCCATATGCAGGTCGCCTACAAAGCCGATTGGGACCAGATCGGCGACGACGCGCCGCAGTACCCCGAGAACCCTCCCGGCTGAACGGGGCCGGTAGGCTGGGGCCGCGACGGAGCACTACTCACCCGAGCGACTGGCGGAGAGAAGGGCGCGGGCGCGCCGGCAGCGGACCCTGCGCCGCCGCCGCCGTCTTGCCGGCGTCCTTGCCCTTATTGGCGCCGCCGTCGCAACTCTGCAGCTGCTCGGTCATTCGGGCGGCGTTTCCAGGGCGGGCGCCGGCACCCTGCTGGTGCGGAACGCCCGTCCCCAGCCCGGCTGGCGCCCTCACCTCGGGCCGGTCCCGATCCTCGTCTATCACGCCCTCGGTGACCCGCCGCCGGGCGAGCCCTACCCCGGCCTCTACGTCCCCCGCCACGAATTCCGTGAAGAGATGGCGTGGCTCGCCGCCAAGGGCTATCAGGGGGTCACCCTCGATGAGGTCGAGCGCGCCTGGTACCGCGGCGGGACGTTGCCGGCGAAACCGGTCGTCATCACCTTCGACAACGGCTACCCGGAGCAGGTCCGCTTCGCGCCGTCGGTCCTCGACACCTACGGGTGGCCTGGAGTGCTCTTCGAGATCACCGAGGATCACCTCACCCCGCCCTACATCCGCCCGATCATCGCCAGGGGCTGGGAGGTCGACTCCCACTCGGCCACCCACCCCGACCTGACCCAGCTGAGCGGTGCCGGCCTCGCCGGGGAGGTGGCAGGCTCGCGGAGGTTCCTGCAGCGCACCTACCACGTCCCCTCCGCGAACTTCTGCTACCCGTCGAGCATCTATGACTCTTCGACGATCGCTGCGGTCAGGGCGGCCGGCTACGTCGGCGCCGTCACCGAGAAGCCCGGTTACGCCGATCGCGACCGCCCCTACGAACTGAACCGCTACGAGATCGAGGGCGGCCAGGGCGTCGAAGGCCTGGCGGCGGATCTTCAGCGCCGGCTGGGCCAGGCCGGGTCGCCGAATACCTAGTCGAGCCAGCGCTGCGGAACCGCTCCGAGGGAGAGTGCCCGCGGCGGCTCGCCCAGGGTCCAACGCGCCGCCCGCAGGCCTGAGGTGAAGGCCGCCAGCACGGTCCCGTAGGACTCCGGAACCGTCGCCTCCCCGGCGAGGAGGAGCCGCTCCGAAACGGGCTCGGCGAGGCTGCGCATGTCCTCGGCGCCGCCGCCGAGCGGGATGTAGCTGTAGGAGCCTCGCGACCAGGGATCCCCGCTCCAGTCGGTCACGAGCGCCTCCTTCGGGTCGGGGACCGGCCCGAACATCTCCCTCAGCGCATCGAGGGCCGCCCCGATCCGCTCCTCGGGGCCGAGCCCCTCCAGTGACGGGAGAGGTGGAGGGTTGTGGAACGCGACCAGGGTCGGGGACCCGGTGTGGCGGGAGAAGTCGAGCCAGACCGGAAAGGCGCGGCCCTCGTCTACGTGCGCGATCTGCCAAACGGCCTCCGGCCAAAATCGCTCCGAGAAACGCAGGACGACCTTCTCGATCGTCGCCATCGCCAGCCTGCCCAGGGCCGAGTCGTGATCCTCCCCGAGCGGGGGATCGAACTTCAGCGTCCCTGCCTGCAGCACCCCGAGGGGAGCCGTGACCACCACCCGATCTCCCTCGAAGGTCTCCTGGGCTGTGTGGACCCGCACCCCGGAGCCCCCGTGCTCGATTGCCGCACCGGGGACTCGAGCCGGACCTCGAGTCCCGCGGACAGCGCCTCGATCAGATTCCGGTAACCGCCGATGGGAACCAGGTTGCCGCCGCTTCCCTCGGCGTACTCGGCGGCTCCCGCCAGCGAGATCCGCTCCGGGGGCCCGCCGATGACCATCGCCCCGACGATCCAGAGCAGTCCGAATCTGGCGAGATCGCGGGCCGGGCCGTCTAGTTCGCGATCGGCCAGGAACCACTCGACGCCGTCGACGAACCGATCGCTGTCGGGCAGCGCCGCCAGCGCCTGCGCCGGGTCCCAGTCCGCTTCGGCCGCCGCCCCCAGCGCGGTCGCCAGGGGCGCGTCAACCCACCCCTCGGAGAAGACCGCCATCCGGGAGTGGAACGCGCCGTCGTTCCGGGTTGGGATCCCGGCCTCGACCAGCGCCTCGGCGAGGGGATTGCCGAACGGGTAGTGGACCCAGGCCGCTCCGAGGTCGACCCACCCCTCTCCGATCGGGACCGTGCGCGTCCGGCCGCCGAGGCGGTCGCGGGCCTCGAGGACGACGACATCGGCCCCGGCGCAGCGAGCGGCGTCGGCGGTGGCCAGCCCCGCGACCCCGGCTCCGACCACGATCAATCGCACGATTCGGCCAGGCTAGCCGAATCGCCCCGGCGGTCGCCATAATCGGCGGTGGACCCGGGCGGTTAGCTCAGTTGGGAGAGCGCCTGCCTTACAAGCGTTTGCGCGGAGATGGCGTTAGGAGGACCTTTCGGCTATCTAGAGCGATTCTAGTCTCACGCGGCGAGATGCGGTGTCGGATCCGATACGAGGGGATACGACGCGATCTGGGCAGGGAAATCCGTTCCCTGCCCAAAAACAGTGCGCAAACCCCGGCCGCAGATTCAATCGGACCCAAATGCAATTCCGGCGTACCATCGGCGTCATGGGGGAAACGGCTGATTCGGAGCAGAAGCTCACCCTTTGGCAGCGGTTTGCCCTTCGCGAGGTTCGCCGCGCGGCGGGCCGGCGTGGCGACGAGCCGGTGAGCTCAGAGGATGTGGCGGCTGAGTACGAGGTGAGCGACGCGGCGGTAACTCGGGCCATACACCGCGTCTTGGTGGCTCTGCCCACCAGTCCTCGCTGTGGTCGATGCGGCGCTCCCTTTGCCGGGCTGGGCAGCCGGATCGTGGGTCCGCTGGGCTACCGCCCTTCACGCAAAACCCGGCAGTATGCGCCGTCTGTGTGAGACATCGCCCCCGGGTGGGATGAAAATGCACACCGGTGTGCTCTTCGCCGACATGCGGGGATTCACGGCGCAAACCGAGGCCGCTGATCCCGAGGAAGTCTCAAACCTATTTCGCCGGTTTTACCGCAGCGCTGAAGACGTCCTCTTTCCTGACGCGATCATCGACAAGCTGATTGGCGATGAGGTGATGGCGCTGTATCTGCCAGACGTACTGCTACGTATCAAGCACGACGAGGTGCGCTCGCTAATGGTCGAGCACGCCCGCAGATTGCTGAAGTCCGTTGGGTACGGCTCCGATGGGGAACCATATGTAGAGCTAGGGATCGGGATCGATATTGGCGAGGCGTTCGTTGGCAACATCGGCGATCGCGCCCGCTAGACTTCACAGCCGTCGGCGATGTGGTCAATCCGCTTCGCGGCTGCAGGGACAGGCTGCGGGTGGGGAAATCGTGCTCTCGGAGCGGGTGGCCGAAGGTTTGCCAACCCCGATTGGAACTAGAGACGAATTGACTCTCAAGGGCAAGTACGAACCGCAGGTGGCCTACAGAGTGAAGGTCTGAGCCGCTGCCGCGCCAGAGGAACAATGCTTTGGACCCTGGCGCAACGACGCTACGCTCTCGATAGCCCCCAGGGCGGTTAGCTCAGTTGGGAGAGCGCCTGCCTTACAAGCAGGAGGTCACTGGTTCGAGCCCAGTACCGCCCATAGCGAGGAATTACGCCACGGTGTATCAGGAAGATCTTTGCCACTACGTGGTGAACTGCTGGGGGGATAGGGGATAGCGGGCGCGCGCCGCTGACGCAGCCCGAAAGAACGCCGGGGACGCCTTGTCGACCTTCTTCGTGATCGAGGTATCGTGGACGCTTACCTTGGCTGCACCGCCGCCTAGGGGATCGTAGCCCTGAAGATGGCCACGCACAAGACGCAAACGGCTAGGGACACGGCTCACTCATCTCGCCTCTCGCTTCTCGTCCGCACCAGCGGTCTCGCCGGCTTCCGTCGTCGCACATGCTATGCAGTGCAATGCGGTAGCGACGGGTGGCGTGGTGATTGGAGTGGCACCCGTGCGCAGAGCGGTCAAGTCGCGGCGACCCTCGGTACGAACCGCTGAATCGCCTCGTATGCGTGGTCCTGGATCTCAGGGTCGCGGAAGTCGGGAACGATCTCGGCCTGGTCGATGACCGGTCCGGTGATCGTCTTGGCGGCGCTTGCGTAGAAGACGCCGCTCTGCAGTGACGCGTCCGTGACGGCTTTGACGAATCGCTCGGCCCCAACGTCCAGCTTGTGCCCGATGCGAAGGGCAGGCGCGACGTATGGGAGCAGGATCCGGCTGGCGATGATCCGCACGGGCGCGGGCTGGTCGCGCAGCACGTCGGTTCCCGCGGTGTTTCCCGGCGACATCGTGATGAACCTGAGCTCGGGGTGCATGCGGGCCATCGCGCCCATCCACAGCGCGCCGAGGTACTTGATCTGGCTGTAGGAGAGCATCACGTCGAACTTGCCGCCTTGGAAGAACGAGCCGTCGATCACCGACGCGAACTCCTGTGAGCTTTGATCGGTGAACGTTGGTCGGGCGATCCGCAGCTTCGGGATTCCGCGCGCCCCCTCGCTGCCTGCGAGGACCGCGACATCGGTGAGCAGCCCGGCTGCGAGCAGATCTCGAGCAGAACCACGTGACCGAGCAGGTTCTGGGCGAATAGCTCAGTCACCCTGTCTTCCGTCAACGATGCGGGCGTGGGGCCGCCGATGCCGCCGGCGATCATTGCGAGCGCGTTCAACGGAGCGGCGATCGCGGCCACCGCAGCACCTACCGACGCAAGGTCTTCCAGGTCGATGATCACTACCTCGAAGATCTTGTGCCCCGTGACCTTCTCCAGGTCCTGCTTTGCCCGCTGCGCCTTCTCCGGGTTGCGGCAGCCGAGATAGATCCGCTCGAAATCATCGCCCCGCGCCAGCTGCCTCGCCATCTCCTTACCGAGGCCGGTATTGGCGCCCGTGATAAGGATTGTCTTTCCTGCTGTGGTTTGCATTTGGGTACTTGGCTCCTTGGGTGAGGACATGGTCATTGGTGATCCGGGGTACGGCTGTTCGGACTTTTGCGTCTCGTCGAGGTCGCGCAGTGGGTGTTTGGCGGACCCTCAGCGGTCCGTGGCGAGCCACCGGCGGCGGGCGGCCGGCCACTGTTCTCTCGCTTCGTGTCCGAACGTCGCCGGGAGTAGTGACCAGCCTCATCTCCTCCCCTCTCAGATCGCGCGGCGGCCGCCGTCGACGGGGATGATCGCCCCGTTGATGTAGCCGGCCGCGGGAGTCGCAAGGAACGTGATGACATCGGACAGCTCGTGCACTTCAGCGACGCGGCGGAGCGGAATCGTCTTGGCAAACTCCTTGGCCATCTCCAACCTCGGCTCCACCGCCGGGGTCGACGTCGGACCGGGAGCGACCGCGTTGACCTGGACGTTCTGCGGCCCGTATTCGGCGGCCCACGCTTTGGTGAGCAGCTCGATAGCGGCGCGCGAGGCGCCGTAGGCAGCCATGCCTGGCTGGCCATAGCTCGCGACCATCGTTGAGACGTTGATGATCGATCCGCCGCCGCGGGCTGCGATCTTCGGGGCGAGCGCGGCGACGAGGAAGAACGGCGCCTTGACGTTGATCTGGAACAGCCCGTCGAACGCCGCCTCGTCGGTGTCAGCCGTCGGCGCGAGGGCGGCAAAGCCGGCACAGTTGACCAGAACATCGATCTCGCCTGCTGCGTCGGCAACGCGCCCCACCTCGGACATCTCCGAGAAATCAGCGGCGATGAACTGCGCATCGTGCCCACCCGCCCGGACCTTCTCCACGGTGCTCGCGCCGCGGGTCTCATCGCGGCCGGTGATGATCACCGACGCGCCCTTCTCGGCCATCGCCAGTGCGGTGGCGGAACCCATTCCGGATGTGCCGCCGGTGATGAGGGCGGTCTTGCCTTGAAGTCCCATGTATTGCGTTCTCCCTTTGAGTGGTTGTCGCGACCCGGAAATGGATCACGCGTTCCACTCTAACACAGAATGGATGGCGCGATCCATTCGGCTGGTAGAATCTGCGATATGAACACGACTAGGCCCTCCTCTCGCCCGTTGACGCGCAAGGGCCAGGAGACCCGTCAGCGCATAGTCGACGCGGCGGCCGGGTTGATGTTCCGGCAAGGCGTCGCCCACACGACGATCGAGGACGTACGCGCGGCGGCGGACGTCTCGAGCTCGCAGCTCTACCACTACTTCGACGACAAGCCGGCCCTGGTCCGGGCAG
>CAVTTJ010000006.1:0-239739 GCA_963737575.1 uncultured Solirubrobacterales bacterium | reverse complement strand
GGGATTCGAACCCGCGACCTTCGGGTTATGAGCCCGACGAGCTACCTGACTGCTCCACCCCGCGGCGGACTGCCAATCTTAGCGGAGGTCCGATGAGGCGCCGAAACCAGCCAGAGGTCCGGGACAACCCGGACAGAAGCCGCTTTGAGGTGACCGTGGACGGCCGCCGCGCGGGCTACATGCGCTACCGGCGATTCCCGGACCGGATCGACCTCATCCACACCGAAATCCTGCCCCAGCACGAGGGGAAGGGATACGGCGGGGCGCTGATCGCCGCCGCCCTCGAGCGGGCCCGCGAGGAGGGGCTCGCGGTCATCCCCCACTGCCCCTTCGTCCGCGAGTACATCGAGCGCCATCCGGACGCGGTCGACCTCGTCCCGGCCGAGCGGCGGGCCGAGTTCGGGCTGCGCGAGTAGACCGCGCCACATCTCTAGAGTGCCGCAACCATGCCCGGGAGCCCCGACAGGGTCGCGGTGATCGACATCGGCACCAACTCGACCCGCCTCTTCATCGCCGACGTCGCCGACGGCCGCGTCGGACGGGTCGAGCGACAGAGCCGTGTGACGAGGCTCGGGCGGGGCGTCGACCTCTCGGGGCAGCTCTCCTCGGAGGCGATCGAGGCGACCTGTCAGGTGATCGCCGAGTACGTCGCGACCTGCGGCGACGCCGGCGTCGAGTGGACCGATGCGATCGCGACCAGCGCCGTCCGCGATGCCGAGAACGGCGATGCCTTCGTCGCCGAGTTGCGCGAGCGGTTCGCGCTCTCGGCCCGGGTCCTGGACGGCGAGGAGGAGGCCCGCCTGACCTACCTCGGGGCGACCGCCGAACGGGCTGCGGTCGAGTCGGCCCTGGTGATCGACATCGGGGGCGGCTCGACCGAGCTGATCGTCGGCCACGGTGAGCGCATCGACTTCCACACCTCGCTGCAGGCCGGTGTCGTCCGCCACACCGAGCGCCATATCGCCGCCGACCCCCCGACCACCCTGGAGCTCGAGGCGCTCGCCGCCGACGTCCGCTCCCTGATCGAGGCCGCACTCGCCGACCGGCCCGGGCTGGGGCCCTTGAAGGGGATCGCCGTCGCCGGCACGCCGACCTCGCTGGCCGCGGTCGAGCTGGCACTCGACCCCTACGACCCCGAGCGCGTCCATGGGCACGTTCTCGCACTGCCCGCGATCCAGCGCCAGCTCTCGCTGTTGGCGGCCGCCCCTTTGGCCGAGCGCGCCCAGATCGTCGGCCTGCACCCGGACCGAGCGCCGACGATTATCGCCGGTGTCGTGATCCTGATCGAGACGATGCGGGCCTTCGGCCTCGACGAGGTCGAGGTATCCGAGCACGACATCCTCTACGGGGCCGCGATCGCCGCCGCGGCTGCCTGACCGGACTCGGGACCCGCTGTACAGGCTGTTGGACGGCACCCTTACATTTGGGTAAACGCATTGGTCGAACCCATAAAACTTGGTATTCCTGCGTTACTTAGAAATAAGTAGACGGATAATGCATGACTAGACAGATCGGATAGGCGGGCAGATAATCGGTTGCAAGGGAAAGGTGATGGGCGCATGCCTGTCTCCGATCCCGTTCGAAGGGTCCGGGCGATTGCCGCATCATGGCGCCTCCCGCCGTCCGGGTCTGGAGAGCACATACTGGTCCCTGAAGACGTACCCCTGCCCGTCCTGAGGGGCCATTTGAATCGGCCGTCAGCAATGGCGGTCGATTCTCGTCAGGGGACGGAATTGCGCTCCATCCCGCTGGTCAAGCCAAATTCGATTTGCGCGGGTAGACGACCTCGGGATCGGTGATGACATTGACCAGGGTCGGCCTACCGGACTCGAAGGCGCGCTCCAGGGCCGGCCGCAGCTGCTCGGGATCGCGGACGACGACGCCGTCGCAGCCCAGCGCTTCGGCCATCTCCTCGTAGGGCGTCTCCGGCCGCAGCTCGGCCGCGACCGAGTACCCGTAGAGGAATTTCATCGGGTGATGCTCGAGCGCCCAGATCCCGTTGTTGCCCATGACACCCACGACTCCGAGACCGTGACGCGCCATTGTGTCGAACTCGATGCCGGCGAACCCGAATGCGCCATCGCCGAGCAACAGGCACACCTGGCGCTCCGGATGGGCGAGCTTGGCGCCGATCGCCTGTCCGGGGCCGGCGCCGAGGCAGCCGAACGGCCCCGGGTCCATCCAGCATCCGGGCTCGAAGGTCTCGATGAAGCGGCCCGCGTAGGAGACGAAGTCGCCGCCGTCGCCGATCACTATCGCGTCGCGGTCGAGGACCTCGCCCAGCTCTTTGTAGACCCGGACGGGGTGGAGCGGCGAGCGGTCGTCGTTCAGCTCCTCCTGCTCGGCGGCGCGCTTCTCCTCCTCGACCCCGCGCAGCCGCTCGAGCCAGGGCGCGCTCCGCGGCGCGCCGTCGCCGACCGCGTCGAGAAGAGCGGCGAGGGTGGCGCCCACGTCGCCGACCAGGTCAACGTCAGGCGTCCGGTTCGCGGTCAGCTCATTCGGCGCCGCGTCGAGCCTGACCAGCTTCGTGTCCTCGCCGAAGCTGCCGCCGAAGCCGAGCCTGAAGTCGATCGGAGCGCCGATCAGGAGAGCAACATCGGCGCCGCCGAGGCCGGCGCCGCGGGCCCGGCTGAAGGCGAGGTCGTGATCGGCGGGCAGGCATCCGCGGCCGAGGCCGTTGAGGAACACCGGAGCGCCGAGACGCTCGGCCAGGGCGCGCAGCCCCTCCTCCCCACGCCCCCAGTAGAGGCCCGTCCCGGCCATGATCGCCGGTCGCTCGGCCGCCGCGAGGAGCGCGGCCCCCTCCTCGACACCGGCCGCGGCGGCTGCCTCGGTCGCGGGTGCCCCGGGGACCTCGGCCTCGGCCTCGCTGAAGACGATGTCCAGGGGGTAGTCGAGAAAAGCCGGCCCGCTCGGGGCGGCGGCGGCGAGATCGAGCGCCGCGGCGGTCATCGCCGCGATCCGGGCCGGGTCCTTGACGGTCTGTGCACCCTTGACCAGCGGCGAGACGAACGGCAGGTGGTCGATCTCCTGCAGTGAGCCCGCCCCCCAGCGCAGCTCGGGAGCCCTGCCACCGAGCACGCAGACCGGCGAGCCGTTCGCCTGAGCGCCGGCGATCGCGCTGATCCCATTCGTCACCCCGGGGCCGGCGGTCAGGGCCGCGACGCCGATCGCGCGCGTGGCCTTGGCGAAGCCCTCGGCGGCGAACACCGCCGACTGCTCGTGGCGGACGTCGACGATCTCGATTCCCTCGGCCCGGCAGCCGTCGTAGATCGAGAAGAGGTGGCCCCCGGAGAGCGTGAAGAGGTGGGTGACGCCGCGGGACGCCAGCGCCCTTGCGACCGATCGTCCCCCGTGCTCCACGCGCCGAAGCCTATGGATAATCAGGGAGCCCGGGTGGCGAAACTGGCAAATGCGGCGCCCTTAAAAGGCGCTGCCCCCTAGGGGGCTTGCGGGTTCGAGTCCCGCCCCGGGCACTGGGAACCGGTTTAAAGCAACCCTAAAAATGCCGTAGGAGCGCAACTACCGCGCTGGTACGGTGTCTCTACGGGCAGACCAGCACACGCCTTCCCTGGAGATTGCAACTTGGAGGCATCAGCACTTACACACGCCAGTCAGCGCGGACTCCTTGCCCGCCGCTCCCCACTGCTGAAGCTGCAGGGGGATCCTCGCTTGATCTCGATGGCCCGCAATGGCAACGCCGGCGCCTTCGAGACCATCGTCGATCGCTATCAGGGCCGCCTGCTGGGCTTCTGCCGGCAGATGCTCGGCTCGACAGAGGACGCCGAAGACGTCCTGCAGGAGGTCTTCGTCAACTCCTACCGGGCGATGCTCGCCGACGACCGCGAGATCAACCTGCGGCCGTGGCTCTACCGGATCGCCCGCAACCGCTGCCTCAACCACCTTCGCAAACCGACCGCCGACGCCCAGGAATCGATGGACATGGTCCCGATGGTCGAGGCCGCCTCGACCGCCGAGAAGGTCCACAACCGCGAGGAGTTCCGCCAGCTGCTCGCCGACGTCGGCAAGCTGCCGGAGACGCAGCGGTCGGCGCTGATGCTGCGTGAGATGGACGCGATGTCCTACGAGGAAATCGCCCAGGCGATGGAGACGAGCGTCCCGTCGGTCAAGTCGCTGCTGGTCCGGGCCCGCATTTCGCTCGCCGAGGCGAGCCAGGCCCGCCAGCTCACCTGCGGCGAGGTCCGGATCGAGCTGGCCGAGGCCGCCGAGGGCCTGTGCAAGGCCTCCGGGCCGGTCCGCCGTCACGTCCGCGACTGCGAGGAGTGCTCCGACTTCCGCTCCCAGGTCCGCTCCAACGACAAGGCGCTTGCGGCCCTGTTCCCGGCCGGGCCGCTGCTGGCGCTCAAGGGCTTCGTTCTCTCCAAGCTCGGCTTCGGCGGCGGTGGAGCCGGCGCCGGAGCGGGTGCCGGCGCGACCGCCGGCGCGGGCGCCGGCGCGACCGCAACCGGCGCCGTCGGCACGGTCGGCGCTGCGCTCGGCAGCAGCGGTGCGGCGGGCGGTCTCGGCGCCGTCGGCGGGGCGATCGGCACCAAGGCCGTAGCCGGCGTCGTCACCGCGGCCGTTCTCACAGCCGGCGCGGTCCAGGTCGAGCAGCAGGTGACTGCGCCCGCGCCGACCCCACACCCCGCAGCGATGACCTCGAGGGCCCCACACGTCGCCCCGGTTCCGGCGGTCGCCGCGAGTCGGCCGGCCAGGCCCGCCCCCGAACCTGCGAGCGCCGCGATCGCCCCCGTTCCGGCCGCCGAACCGCAGGTGGCGCACGAAACCGCCCCCGCCCCGGCGCCGGAAATGGACACGACCGCTCAGCCCGCCACTGGTTCGCACGCCTCCGGTGACCCCGGGACCGGGAATGCGACCGGCGCCCCCGCAGTGACCGAAGCGAAACAGCCCGCGGGTACCGCCGGCGCCCCGGAAGGCAGCGAAACGGTGGTGGTCACCGTCGGCAGCGCTCCTGCCCCGCCACCCGCGGAAACGGCGCCGCCGCCGCCGGCCGAAGCGCCGCTGCCGCCGCCGGCTGACCCCGCCTCCGAAGCCCCCGGCTCCGACGGCGAAGCGCCCGAATCGGCTCCCTCCGAATAGCCGGCGCTGCTAGTTCAGGCCGATGACCTTGAGCCTGCGCGCCAGGCAGGTCCCTGCGAACTGCCGCGTTTCGTCGAGCGAGTAGCCGAACAGTTCCCAGTCCTCGACGTCCTCCGCCCAGGGCGGCGAGAGGACCCCGTCGGCGACCGGTAGGGATTCCTGCAGCGCCCGCTGGATCGCCTCCTTGTAGCGGTCGTCCTCACGCGCCTTCTCGCGCAGGAAGACCGAGCCGAAGGCGACATGCCGGTGCTCGTCGCGGGCGACGTTCTGGAAACCCTCGACGAAGGCTGGAAGGGTCCCTTCGCGTTCGTTGAAGTCCATGATGAAGTGCTGGCCGGTGAGTGCCAGCATCCCCTCGATGACCATGTGGTAGAGGGTGACCGCCTCGACCAGGGCCTCGGTGTCCTCGGGCTCGACCGACAGCCGGTCGGTGCGCTGCTTCAGCATCTCGTCGAAGAGGCGGCCGAAGTTGTCGTTGAGGTGCTCGGAGGTCTGCTCGAGCATCTGCGAGAGCTCATCCGACTCGAGCACCCCGACCTCGCGGTAGAAGCGCTCGAAGAAGCGCACGTGGCGGGCCTCGTCGGCGATCTGGGTGCAGAGGAAGAGTTTCTGGTCCTCGGTCGGCACCGCCCGCATGATCGGCCCCAGCTCCTCGGCAACCTTCTGCTCGCCGATGAAGAACGAGGAGAGCCCGTACATCCGCTGGAACCGCTCCTCCTCGGGAATTCGCTCGTGCCAGTCCTCGCGGTCGCGGCTGAAGTCAAGGTCCTGGGTCAGCCACTGCTGCCGCTCCCAGAGCAGGTAGAGCTCCCGGTAGGTGAGGAGCTTCACCTCGGAGGTGCGATCGGCCTCCTTCATCAGGGCCGGGTCGGCGGTGGCCTGGTAGTCCTCCCGCTCGGTCCTCGGCTGGGTCCCTGCTGCCTCCTTGGCCTCCATCTGATCCTCTCCTCGGTCGCTGCCGGCTCGGGCCCGAGACTAGCGCAGGATTGGCTGGCCAGCCAATTACGGCTAGGGGGTGAAGGAGTCGCCGGTCTTCATCACCTCGACCTTCGAGGAGGTCGAGGTCTCGACCTCGGCCTTGAAGGCCTCGGCGTCGGTCTCGATCGGGGGAAAGGTGTCGTAGTGCATCGGGATCACGGTCCCGGCACCGATCAGGCCGGCTGCGTAGGCGGCGTCGTGGCGGTCCATCGTGTAGTGGCCGCCGATCGGCAGCATCGCGACGTCGACCGGGTTGCGCTCGGCGATCAGCTGCATGTCGCTGAACAGGCAGGTGTCGCCGGCGTGGTAGACGGTCACGCCCCCAATCGAGATCACGAGCCCCGCCGGGGTCCCGGTGACCGTGCCGGGCGTCGGGCTGAACGGCGCCTCCTCGGAGCCTGCGATCGTGCTCGTGTGCCAGGCCGGCACCAGCTTCACCCAGCCCCACTCGAACCTGACCGTGCCGCCGAGGTTGGGGTCGTGGATCGCGTCGACGCCCTGCTCCTTGAGCCAGTTGACGATCTCGACGATCGCCACGCACTCGGCGCCGGTGCGGGTCGCCACCGCGACCGCGTCCGCCATGTGGTCGACGTGACCGTGCGAGATGGCGATGTGGGTGGGGTCGACCTCCTCCGCGGTCAGGTTCGCGGCGGGGTTGTTCGGCTTCAGAAACGGGTCGACCAGGAGCCTGGCCTCCCCCTCGCTGAGTTCGAAGCACGAGTGCCCGTGGTAGCGGATCTCCATCTATCCCTCTCCCTTCGTCTGGTCGTCGTCGTCCATCAGTTCCTCCTTCAATGCCCAGCCGACCGCGACCCCAACCATCATCCCCATCCTCGCCTCCTCGGCGAGGAGGGACCGGATCGCGGTGATCCGCTCGTCGGGATCGGGGACGGTCGCCGCCCGCAGCGCCTCGGCCTCGTGCGACTCGCCGAACCAACCGCCCTCGGCCATCGCCGAGCCGAGAATCCGCTGCAGGTCGGGCGCAGCCCGGGCGACGATCGTCTCCGCTTCGGAGAACCGTTCCGCGTCGGTCAGCCGCTCGATCGCGGCGCTCAGCCGCGCGGGGTCAGGGGCAGCCATCCGGCGAAATCTATTCGGACGGGCGCAGAGCCGAGGCGGCGAGGCCGGCGAGGCCTCCGACAGCGCCTCCCGCGAGCCCAGCGTAGACATCGGCGCTCGAGTCGAAGAGCGGCAGCAGCAGCACCACGGCGGCGGCGACCGCCACCCCGATCAGGTCGTAGTCCTGGTCGATCGAGCGCCGCGATTCGGCGCGGCGGATCGCGAACCAGGCGGCGATCGCCCCGAGCGCCATCCCGTTGCCGCCGGCGATCATCGTGAACCGGCCTTCGGCTTCGGCAACGCCGGTCGCGGCGAGCATCCCGAGGGCGCCGCAGGCCGGCAGCAGGACTCCGACAGCGATCGTGCCGAGGCGACGCTCGAGGCCGCCGGCGAAGATCACGAGAGCGATCGCGACGACGAACAGGTAGCCGACGTCGACGTAGGCGAACGGGGCGGTCAGGAGGCGCCACCACTGGTTGTCGAAGGGGACGACGAGCCCGCCGACCTCCGAGAGGGTCGCCCCGGTCGCCTTCTGGACGATCAGCAGCAACGCCGAGACCGCGACGACAGCCCAGGTCGCGTAGGGGCGCTCGGCGACGGCCCCCGCGGCCCGGCGACGCAGCCTCTCCCGCAGCCGCGCTCCACGGCGCCTGGGGCGCGCCTCGAGCGCGTCCCCGCGCCGCTCGAGCTTGGGCGCCCGCTTCCGCAGCCGCGCCCCGCAGTAGGGGCACTCGGTGACGTAGGGACTGACCTCCGAACCGCAGTTCTTGCAGATGACGCTGAGCTCAGTCTCACTCATCGCTTACCGGCTTGCTCGCTCGCCACTCAACGAGGATAACCGGCCGCCGCCCGCCTGCCCGCGCCCCGGGTGCGGTGCCATACTGCGGAGGCAAACGAGTGCGGAGAACCGAGGAGGAATCAGCGTGGAGTTGAAGAGCCTGACCGAGCAGAAATCGCTGCTGGCGGAGCTGGCCCCCGGCAAACGAACCCGGCTGCGGAGGCTGCTCTTCGAGTTCGGCCCCGGCAACGGCACCCTGATGCTGCTCCCGATCGACCAGGGCATCGAGCACGGCCCGCGGGACTTCTTCCCCAACCCCGCCTCCAAGGACCCCGACTACCAGTTCCGGCTCGCGGCCGAGGCCGGCTACTCGGCCCTCGCCTGCCAGATCGGGATGGCGACCAAGTACTACCCCGACTACGCCGGCCAGGTGCCGCTGATCCTCAAGGTCAACGCCAAGACCGACATCCCCTCCTCGGCGAAGGCCTTTTCGAGCTGCAACGCGAGCGTCGAGGATGCCGTCCGGCTCGGCGCCGACGCCGTCGGCTACACCCTCTATGTCGGCTCCCCGCGCCAGGACGAGGATCTCGCCCAGCTGCGCGACGTCCGTCAGGACTGCGACCGCTACGGAATGCCGCTCGTCGTCTGGTCCTACCCGCGGGGCGAAGCAGTCGAAGCCAAGGGCGGCCCGACCTCCTTCTACGCGATCGACTACGCCGCGCGGCTGGCGATGGAGATGGGCGCCGACGTGGTCAAGCTCAACATGCCGAAGATCGACCCCGCCAAGGACAAGGACGCGCAGGCGCCCTACAACGAGATGGAGGTCGACGAGGCGGAGGCGATCCGCCAGTGCGTCGGGTCCGCGGGCCGCTCGCTGGTCGTCCTCTCGGGTGGCTCGAGGGTCGATGACGAGACGGTCCTCAACCACACCCGCGAGATCATGCAGGCCGGCGGCAGCGGCGTCATCTTCGGCCGCAACGTCTGGCAGCGCGAGTGGAGCGAGGCGCTCGAGATCATCGCCCAGATCAAGGAGACGCTGCTCTCCAACGTTCGCCGTATCCCCTAGCCCAGGGGGGAGACCGGGCCTCCATGGGCTTTGACCCGGATGAGGCGTGACTCGATCGGCAGCCTGGTGCTGCTGGCGATACTGGCACTGCTGATCCTGCGCCCGTGGGAGGGGGACTCGAACGCGGGCCCGGCGACGGTGACGACGCCGGTGGCCAGGGTTGTCGACGGCGACACGATCGAGGCCCGGATCGGAGATCGCACCGAATACGTCCGCCTGATCGGCGTCGACACCCCGGAGACCGTCAAGCCGGACACGCCGGTGCAGTGCTACGGGCCGCAGGCCTCGCACTTCACCCACCACCTGCTCGAAGGCCGCACGGTGAGGCTGGTCTTCGGGGTCGAGCGCCGCGACATCTACGGCCGCCTGCTCGCCTACGCCCATCTCGGCGATCGCTTCGTCAACGCGATGCTCGTCGGGCGCGGCCTCGCCCGCACGCTGACGATCCCGCCCAACGACCGCTACGCGCCCCTCTTTCGCCGGCTCGAGATCGGGGCGTCGCGTGCCGGCCGCGGCCTCTGGGGCGCCTGCCGGCCCTGAGGGCGGCGGCCGCAGGAGTTCGTGCGAATAGCAACTTCGCGGTCCTGCAACAACGCATGCAGCTTTGGTACGGTCCGCCGCAGGCGGGGCCTCACCCCCGGCCGAACCACCTATGCGAATGCGTCAAAGCATCTCCCAGTTCGAGGTCGCCTTCGAGCAGGAGACATCGTTGGAGCGCCGCCGGCGCGAGCAACTCCGCCGCCGGGCGGCGAATCGCTCCCGCGAGCGCCGCATAACCCGCGACGAACAGTCCGGCAAGGTGCGATTCAGCGTCCTCGCCGTCTGCCTCACCGTCACCGTCGTCGTCGTCGTCGTCGCGATGTTCGAGGCGCTCTCATTCCTGATGGCCTAGGCGTGGACCGGGTGCCAGCGGCCCACACCCCCGGTTGAATAGACTCGCCCGCCATGAGCGCCAAGCGAGCAAGCGTCCATCTCTGTCTCTTCGCGCAGCGAGCGGCCCGCGAAACCCTGTAATGCCCCGACGCTCGCTGAAGCCACAGCTGAACCAGATTCGCGCCTGGGTGCGCCAGGGGAGGACCGACGCCTGGATCGCCCACCAGCTCGAAGTCAGCGCGACCGAGCTGCGCGAGTTCCGCAAACAGCATGACCTGACCCCCGACGACGAGAACGCCGCGAGCGGCGAGGTCGACCTCCGCGACGAGATCGAGGCCGAGGTCGAAGCGGCGACCGCGGAGGCGGAGGCCGAGGCTGAGACGGAGGACGAGGAGCCCTCCGCCGGCGAGGAGGCCGAGGACGAGAACGGCGAGGATGGCGGGGAGGCGGAGGTTGGCGAGGAGACCGAGGCCGGTGCCCGCCCGCGCAGGCGGCGTCGGCGTGGCAGGCGCGGCGGGCGCGGCAGGCGCAAAGAGCTCGAGGGGACCTTCGACCACGGCGAAACGGATGGCTACGGGCTCTGGCTCGACGCCTCGATAAAGGACAACCCCGTCTACGTCGAGAAATGGGCGGGGAAGCGCGAGGTGACGGTCCGGATCGACCCCGACCAGATCGTCATCCGCCGGGCCGGCGGCGAGGAGCCCGAAGACGACGGCGAGACCGACCTCTAGATAGAGCTTCCCAGCCGCCCCCCGCGAGAGCGGAGAGAGGCGGGGTCCTACCTGATCCGCTCGCGCCCTCCGGCGAAGTCGCCGGCTCGGCGCAGGTAGAGCCAGAAGGCCGCATCGACCAGCGACAGGGGGTCGGTGGCAAGGCCCGGCGCCGAGTCCTGGGCGATCCTGACGAAGGGCTCGGTGCCCTGTGCGTAGAGCTCGGCCAGCTCGACGGCGCGGAAGGTCGGCCCGATTCGGCGACGGAGCTCTTCGTGGACGGCGGCGATGACGCGGTCGGCGCGGCGCCGCTCGGCCGGGTCGTCGCGCAGCCCATCGAGGACGCGTCTGCCGTCCTCCCACTGGAAGAGCCCGTTCTCGAGCGAGTAGACCATTGCGGATGAGGTTACCCAGGGGCCCGGGTCAGGACTCTGGCTGCTGCGGGATCCGGCGCAGCGGTGCGTTCTCGGGGCCGCAGGCGCCCGGGTCCAGTCGCCCGTCGACCCGCCAGACGGTGACTTCCCCGTCGCGGAGGACGGGCTCGACGGCGGGCTCGCCGCGCAGCCAGCCCGCCTCGGGCGAGCGGACAGGGTCGGTGGGGTGAATGTAGTTGAGGAACGGCGCGGTGACCAGGTAGTCGAGGTCGGCGTTGTTGACGGCAGCGCGGAATCGACTGCATTGGGGGATCGCGTTGTAGGCGCCGTGCGGGCCCGGGGCGCCGAGGTAGGTGACGTCGTTCGATAGATCGGTGCCGTAGAAGCCGTAGCCGACGAACCCGGCGGTGGTCCCGACCAGGCCGATCCTGGCGCCCGTCTTGTCGCGGGCCCAGACGTAGGCCGGGTCCAGCCCGTATCCGGGGATCCCCGACCCGGGGCCGAAGCGGTCACCCAGGTAGTGGCGCTGAACCGGGTAGCCGATCGCAACGACGACGAGGGCGAGCGCGGCGAAGGCGGCGGCGAGCGGGGCCAGCGGAGCCCGGCGCCTTGAGAAGAGGTAGATGAGGGCCGCGGGGACGAGGACCGCGAGCGCCGCGACCAACAGCCCGAAAAGGCGCGAGGGGTCGCGCAGGACCGCGTCGGGGCGATCGGTGACCACGAGCACGGCGAGCAGCGCCGCCAGCGCGATCCAACACCACCGTTCTCGCTTGAGAAAGGGGGCGAGGGGCAGCAGCGCCGCTCCGGCCAGGAGCGCCGGCAGGACGAAGCGGATGTTGATCGCGAAGCCGACAGGTTCGCCCTCGGCGCCCGCCGCCCCCAGCGGCGTGACCAGATAGGCCAGCATCCCGACGAGCACCACGGCCCCGACCCAGCGCAGGGGCCGGTCGCGGCCCCAGGCGAGCGCGATGACCGCCCCTGCGAGGGCGCCGAGGATCACGAGCGGCCAGAGCGCCCCGAAGGCGTCGTGCAGCCCGGGAACGAAATATTCGTGCCAGACGCCGGTGTCGGTGGCGTAGTGGAGGATGCTGTGGTCGGGGCGGCCCGACTGGAGGCGATCGGGGTGGGGCAGTTCGATCGGGCCCAGATGCTCGGCCTGGGGCAGCGGGTTGCCGGTGGCGATCAGGTTCCGCAGGTACCAGTAGCCGCCCCCCGCAAGCGCGGCGAGGATCCACCAGCAGCTCGCGGCCCACCGCCGGCCGGCCGGCGCCAACGCGATCACGGCCACCGTCAGCGCGGTCGCGGTCGGGACCGCGGTCAGCTTGGTCCCGACCGCGAGCCCGACCGTGAGCCCGGCCGCCGCCAGGGGCCACCCGACCGGCACCGTCCGGCCGTCACCCGACCGCGAGGAGGCGTTGAGGAGGATCGCGATCGCGGCCAGGATCAGGGCCGCCGCGACGACATCGTTCTTCCCGGCGCCGGGCTCGCGAACGACGAGCGTGTGGCACTCGAGGACGACGGCGGTCGCGGCGACGCAGAGCGGGCCGCGCCCGTAGGGACGGCCGACGCACCAGGCGGCGAGGAAGGCGAGCGCAAGCCAGCCGAAGTTGATGAAGAGCGAGAGCGTGTCCCGCCCGGTGAGGAGGATCCCCACCCCGTGCAGGAGCTCCGAGTTCTGCGGGTAGAACCAGTTGGTGAGGACCGTCTCGGTCGGGTGGAATCCGGTGACCGAGTGGCTCTTGGCGAACTCGACCGCGTAGGGCATGTGGTACCAGAGCGAGTCGAAGTTGAAGATGCCGCGGTCCAGAGCATCCTTGGCCGTCAGGCCCCAGTGGGCGAAGACGACCGCGATCACGCCGACGGTGATCAGGGACATCAGGAGACCTGGCCCGCGGGTCCTGTCGCCGGTGGTGGGGGGGATTGCGGGCGAGGGCGTCCTCACCCCCCCACCACCGCCACCACCCGCGGGAGAAAACTCATCATTGGCCCCATGACCGTCCGCGCGGGTCCAGGCGTAGGTGCCCGCAGCGAGCAGTAACGAGGCGATGACGAGGGTCCACGCGTAGAGGATCTGGAGGACTCCGAGGAGCTCGGAGAGCCAGATCAGGAGGGCGATCGCGAGGATCGCCTCGACGAGGTGGGCCGGGGCGCCCTCCCAGTCGGGCATCAGGCGGCGGCGGATGCCGACGGCGCTGAAACCCACCGAGAGGATGACCGCGGCGAGCAGGGCGGCGGTGAGGACGTAGGTGCCGGCGCCGATCAACGGGCCGCCCTCCAGGTGGGGCGTTTCAGCGCTTCAGGTCGCGAAGGACGAGGGGCTTCTCGCCTTCGGCGAGCAGCCCCTGCGCGCGCGCGCGGCGGGCGATCGCTACCGGGTCGCCCGCCGACTGGACGCGGCGGTGGAGTCGCTTGTTTTCGGCCAGGACTTCGTGGAATTCGGCTTTCGCCGCGGTCGTCGCCGTGTAGGTCTTGACCAGCTCGATCGCCGGGTGCAGGTAGGAGTAGAGGACCGCGGCGAGGACGAGGGTGAGGGCGATCCGGCCGACCCTGTCCCACTTGATCCTGCTGGCGCCGCGCCGGGCGGCGGGCCTGCGCCTTGCGGCGGGGCGGCGCCGGGCCTGCCGGACGGTGGTCCTCCCCGCGTAGGCGCGCGCTGCCATACCCGGAGCTACGCGGCCGGGCCCCGCATTCCTTCACCCGGCAGAAGCTTGGGCGAACGCCTGCAGGCCGGGGAACTCGGCCGCGGAGCCGAGCTCCTCGTCGATCCGCAGCAGGCGGTTGTACTTCGCGACGCGGTCCGAGCGCGATGGGGCCCCGGTCTTGATCTGACCTGCCCCGGTGCCGACCGCGAGATCGGCGATCGTCGTGTCCTCGGTCTCGCCCGATCGGTGCGAGATCACCGCGGTGTAGCCGGCCGCGCGGGCGACTCGGATCGCCTCCAGGGTCTCGGTCAGGGTCCCGATCTGGTTGACCTTGACCAGGATCGAGTTGCCGACGCCCTCCTCGATCCCGCGACGCAGGCGCACCGGGTTGGTGACGAAGAGGTCGTCGCCGACGAGCTGAACCCGGTCGCCGATCCGCTCGGTGAGGTGCTTCCACCCCGCCCAGTCCTCCTCGTCCATTCCGTCCTCGATCGAGACGATCGGGTAGCGCGAGCAGGCGTCCTCCCAGTAGGCGGCGAGCTCGTTCGAGCTGAGGCTGCGCCCCTCGTGCTCGAGCTCGTAGGAGCCGTCCTCGAACAGCTCGCTGGTCGCCGGGTCGAGCGCGATGTAGACGTCCGCGCCGGGCTCGTACCCGGCCGCCTCGACCCCGGCGAGGACCGCCTGCAGCGCGGCCTCGTTGGACTCGAGGTCCGGCGCGAACCCGCCCTCGTCCCCGACCGCGGTCGAGTGCCCGCTCGCGGCGAGGCTCTTCTTCAGAGCGTGGAAGACCTCGGTCCCGACCCGCAGGCACTCCGAGAAGGTCGAGGCGCCGGCGGGGACGACCATGAACTCCTGGAAATCGACCGAGTTGTCGGCGTGGGCGCCGCCGTTGAGGACGTTCATCATCGGCACCGGCAGCAGCGTCGGCTCGCCGCCGCCGTAGAGCTCGGCGACATAGCGGTAGAGGGGCTGGCCGGAGTCGGCGGCGGCCGCCTTCGCCGCGGCCAGCGAGACGCCGAGGATCGCGTTCGCCCCGAGCCGGCCCTTGTTCGGGGTCCCGTCGAGCTCGATCATCGTCTCGTCGATGGCTCCCTGCTCGGCGGCGCGGGCACCGTCGAGCGCCCTGGCGATCTCCTCGTTGACGTTCGCGACCGCCCGCGAGACTCCCTTGCCGGCCCAGGCGTCGCCGCCGTCGCGCAGCTCGACCGCCTCGAACTCGCCGGTCGAGGCTCCCGACGGGACCGCGGCGAGGCCGCGCGCCCCAGAGCCAAGGACAACCTCGACCTCGACCGTCGGGTTGCCCCGCGAGTCGAGGATCTGGCGCGCGTGGATCGAGGAGATTGCGCTCACGGAATCGAGCAGTCTATTTTGCTGCCGGGCTACGGGCCGACGCCCGGCGGCAGCGACGTCGGCACCGACGGTGTTTCTTCTTCGCCGGCCGGCGGAATCGGGCGCTGGGCGAGCGGCGTACCCCGCGGTTCGACCGGGGTGATCGTGCCCGGCATCGCCGGGATCAGCTGGAAGACGGGGGCGGGACAGGCTTTCGCCGGGGTTTTCGGGTTCGCTTCGTAGCAGGCCGGTTCCGCGGTAGAGGGATGCGCTGCGGCCTTGAAGTTGGCGCAGCGTTCGATCACGAAGCCGTCGGCGCAGAAGGTCCGGTTTTTCCACTTGCTCGTGTAGCTGGAGACGAACGAGGTGAACGCTTCCTGTTCGCCCTGCTGTTGGAGCTGGGATTTGATCTGCGATTCGACCGTTTTCAGTTCCTGGGTGGTTTCCGCGGTTTCGGCGTCGACTTCGAAGATGTTGTAGCCGCGTTCGGTCTTGACCAGTCCTTCGACGTTTTCTTTGGAGGCGCTGAAAACCTGTTCGTTCAGAGGTTCTTCGAGAACGCCTTCGGCGATGCCTTTCTGGAACCCGCCTTTGGACTTGCTGATTTCGTCTTCGGAGAATTTGCTCGCGACCTTTTTCCAGTTTTTCGGCGAGTTGTCCGACTTGAGATCCGCCAGGGCCGATTCGGCTTTGGCTTTGTCTTTGTTGACGACGAGGCGAAGGTCGCGCGTCGGGGGCTGGGTGAACTGGGTCGCGAGCGCTGCTTCGTAATAGTTTTCGACGTCGCTCTTGCTCGGTTCCGAGACGTTTTCGGTGATCCCTTTCTGGATCTCCTGACTGAGGATCTGGAGTTCGACCCGCTGGTCGACGTCGGCCTGGGTGAAGCCGGATTCAGTGAGGAATTTCTTGTAGTCGGCTTCGGTTTTGAAGTTTTCCTTTTTCAGTTTCTTGAATTCTTTTTCGACTTCGGCCTTGGTCACCGAGAACCCCTGTTCGGCGGCCTCGCCCCGCAGCCAGGCCGAGTCGAGCAGGCTGCCGAGCGCCGCTTCCATCATTTCCTTGTATTCGGGGTCGCCCGGTTTCGGGACTTCTTTCTTTTTGTTCTGAGCCGCGGCCTGTTTCAGCGAGGTGTCGAATTCCGCTTTGCTGATGTGGCCGACGTCGCCGGGCGCTTCCTGGACCAGGGCGACGTCGCCCGAGGGGATGCTGGGGTCGCCGAGCCCCTCGGCGATCGCCACGACGACGAAGAGGACGACGAACACCGCGCCGAAGGCGAGCAGCGCCAGCCGCCGCAGGGCAGCGGGATCTTTGCCGGGCTGCGCCGCGCGGCCTTTTTTCCCGCCTTTCCCAGAGGCGGGTCTCCTGCCCTTGTTCGGACTCACGAGGCGGGGAGCATATCTTTTTCGGCTAAATTTGCGCTCAACGCGTCGCGCAGCCCGGCCGCCATCGCCAGCACCGAGTCGAGCCGCTCGCGGGGGTCCTCCGGCACCCTCGCCGACGCGGTTTTCTCGCGCCACTCATAGAGCGATCCCTCGACCTTCTCGCCGAGGGCGGTCGCCTGCTCGGAGTCGAGCTCGACGCCGACGATGCTGAGCCGGCCGCCGCGCAGCTCGACGTTCCTGGCCCCGGCCAGGCGCAGTTCGATCCGCGCCCGCTGCAGCGCCAGCAGGTTCTCGGCCTCGGGCGGCAGCGGCCCGAAGCGGTCGCCCAGCTCGTCGCGGATCGCCCGCAGCTGGCCCGGCTCCCGCGCCGCGACGACTCGGCGGTGAACGTCGATCTTCGCCGCCTCGAACGGGATGAACGAGGCCGGCAGATAGGCGTCGACCGGTACGTCGAAGCGGAGCGGCTCGGCCTCCTCCTCCCCGGTCCCGTCGCCGGCGGCGGCAACGGCCTCGTCGATCATCTGGCAGTAGAGCTCGAACCCGACCGCGGCGACGTGGCCCGACTGCTCCTCGCCGAGCAGGTCGCCGGCGCCGCGGATGTCGAGGTCGCGCATCGCGATCTTGAACCCGGAGCCGAGCTCGGTGTGGTCGGCGAGAGTCGAGAGCCGTGCCGAGGCCTCCTCGGTAAGGGCTTCCACCGAGGGGTAGAGCAGGTAGGCGAACGCCCGCTCCCGCGATCGGCCCACGCGGCCGCGGATCTGGTAGGCCTGGGCCAGGCCGAGACGGTCGGCGCGCTCGACGATCAGCGTGTTGGCCGTCGGGATGTCGAGGCCGGACTCGATGATCGTCGTCGTCACCAGGCAGTCGGCGTCCCCGCGCAGGAAGCCGAGCATCGCCTGCTCGAGCTGGGACTCCTCCATCTGGCCGTGGGCTTCGGCGACCCGAGCCTTCGGCACCAGGCCCCGCAGGCGCTCGGCGACCTCGGGCAGGCTCTCGATCCGGTTGTGGAGGAAGAAGGCCTGGCCCCCGCGCTCGAGCTCGCGCTCGATCGCCCGACGCACGAGGTCCTCGTCATAGGGGCCGACGTAGGTCCGCACCGGCCGCCTCCCCTCGGGCGGGGTCTCGATCACCGAGATGTCGCGGAGCCCGGCGAGACTCATCTGCAGGGTGCGCGGGATCGGTGTCGCGGAGAGCGAGAGGACGTCGACCTTGAGCTTGAGCTGGCGCAGCAGCTCCTTCTGCTTGACCCCGAATCTCTGCTCCTCGTCGACGACCAGCAGGCCCAGGTCCTCGGCGCGGACGTCGCGCGAGAGCAGCCGGTGGGTGCCGATCAGGATGTCGACCTTGCCCTCCCTGTATGCCGCCAGCACCGATTTGACGTCGGCTGGCTTGCGCAGGCGCGAGACCCAGTCGAGCATGAACGGCAGGTCGGCGAGGCGCTCGCGGAAGGTGCCGAAATGCTGCTGAGCGAGGATCGTCGTCGGCGCCAGCACCATCACCTGCTTGCCGTCCGCGGCGGCCTTGACCGCGGCCCGCAGCGCCACCTCGGTCTTGCCGAAGCCGACGTCGCCGCAGACGAGGCGGTCCATCGGCTGCTCAGACTCCATGTCGCCCTTGACCGCCTCGATCGCCTCGATCTGGTCGGCGGTCTCGCGGTAGGGAAACGCCGCCTCCATCGTCATCTGCCACTCGCCGTCGGGGGAGAAGGCGTGGCCCCTCCGGG
Organism: uncultured Solirubrobacterales bacterium; assembly: GCA_963737575.1. Taxonomy (GTDB): domain Bacteria; phylum Actinomycetota; class Thermoleophilia; order Solirubrobacterales; family 70-9; genus VRUE01. The sequence goes on along the minus strand of CAVTTJ010000006.1, from coordinate 221,725 downwards.
TCCGCCGCTCGGCGTAGAGGTTGAGCAGCTCTCCGGCCAGGGCGCCGGCCGCGCGGCGGGCGCGGGCCTTCATGTTCTGCCAGCGTTTGCCGCCGAGCGCCGAGAGCGCCGGCTCGCCCCCGGCGCCGACGTAGCGGCTCAGCTTCGCCAGCTGGTCGGTCGGGACGTAGACCCGGTCCTCGCCCTTGTATTCGAGGTAGAGGTAGTCGCGGGTGATGCCGCCAACCTCGCGCGTCTCGAAGCCGGCGAAGCGGGCGACGCCGTGGTCCTCGTGGACCACGTGGTCGCCGACCCGGAGATCGCTGAACGCGAGCCGCCCTCGCCCGGCGCCCGGGGCGCGCTCGGCCGCCCGTTTGCGGCGATGGACGAGGCGGCGAAACGGGAAGACGGCGAGCTTTAGCTCGGGGCTGACGAACCCCTCGCGCAGCCGCGCCTCGGCGAAGGCGAGACCGGGGTCCGGCGAGAGCACGCCGTCGAGGATCGTGGCGTCGAGGCGGTCGAGCCCGTAGCGGGAGCGCTCGGCCTCGCCGCGGCCGTCGAAGGCGACGACCGTGCGGTATCCCGAGCGGACGAGTTTCTGCAGCTCGGCCTCGGCCTCCTTAATGTCGCGGGCAGGCGACTCGGCCCGCGAGGCGCGGAACGCGTCCTCCCCATCGTCGCCGGCTCCCCTCACCGTGAGTAGGGCGCGGGCGGCGAGGGGCCCGGCGACGTCGACATAGAGGTGGCGGGCGTCGTCGGCGTGCATCGCCGTCGTCACGTCCTCCCAGTGGTCGCTCAGAGCCGGCTCGATCTCCTCGGCGGCGGCGAGGATCACGGCGGTCTCCCCAGGGACGAGGTCGAGCGGCGCCCCGAACTGGTCGATCGGCAGGACCTCGGCCAGGCTCGGCGCCTCCGTTTCCTCCTCGGCGGCCTCCATTGCCGCCAGCTCGGCCAGCTCCCGGTGTTCGACGTCGAGCTCGGCTGCGGGGGCGAGCTCTACCCGCTCGGCCTCGCCGAGTGAGCGCTGGGTGAAGGTCGAGAACCACCGCATCGAGTCGACCTCGTCGCCGAACAGCTCGACCCTGACCGCGCGCTCCTCTGTCGCCCCGAAGACGTCGAGGATGCCGCCGCGGATCGCGAACTGGCCCCGCTCCTCGACCTGCTCGACCCGCTCGTACCCGGCAGCGGCGAGGTTCCCGGCGACCGCCCCGAGGTCGACCTCATCGCCCCTGGAGACGGAGAAGCCGGCGGGCCGGAGAGAGGAGTCGGGAACCGCCTCGGCGAGGGCGACGGCGCTGGCCACGACGACCGCGTCACCGCCGTCACGCAGGGCATCGAGGGCGTCGATGCGCAGGCCGACCAGATGCGGCGGCGGCGTCACGTGCGACGTGTAGCCGGTTCCCCGCGAGGGGTAGAGGCGGACGCGGCGCGGCGCCAGATAGGCGCCGAGGTCGGATGCGAGATCGCGGGCCGAACGGTCGTCGGCGCTGACCAGGAGCGCCGGCCGCCCGGCGAGGCCGCGGTCGTCCTCGAGCACGGTCGCCAGCAGCAGCGGGCGCAGGGTGGCCGATGCGCGCATGTTCACCGCCTCGCCGGCGGTCGCGGCGTCGGCAAGATCGGCCGCGAGCGCGCTGAGGCGCTCGTTTTCGGCGGTTATCTCGATCAGTGGGCGAAGGCTCATCGAGCGGCCCAGGTTACGCTGCGCCGAGTGCGGAGCAAGCAAGCGTCCATATCTGCTTCCCCGCGCAGCGAGCGAAGCGCGAGACTTGTCGACATGCGACTCCGCCGTCCCTTCGCCGCCGGCTCGACGCTAGGGCTCCTTGCCCACAACGCGTTCGAGACCAGGGCCGGGGTCGGCCTCGTCTTCGAGCCCGAGCTCGGGCGCCGCGGCGCGTCCGCGCTCTGGGCGTTCCTGATCCCGATGGGCCTGGTCGCGGCTGCGCGCGGCGGGCGGGCGGCCGAGCGCGTCACGGCCTTCAACGCCGGGATCGGCGTGGCCGGGGTCGCGGTTCATTTCAAGGCCTGGCCGTGGTCGCTCCACAACGGGCTGCCGATGCTCGACGAGGCAGAGGGATTGAGCGACGAGCAGCTGCCCGCCTACAACGCGGTTCTCTGGGGCTGGGGCGTCACCAGCGTCCTCAGCGTCCTTACCGAGACGGCGCCCGGGTCGCGCCGCTTCGCTCTGGCGGGCCTGCTCAACTTCCCGGTCCTGCTGGCCTCGGCCCGCCACCACTTCCGCTGGGCGCGGGAGCAGGCGCGCCGCGAACCCGAGCGCTGGAGCCCGGCCCTGCTCGAGTCGTGAGCTGGCCCGGCGGCGCCCGTGGCGCCATCAGCCTCACCTTCGACAACCTCGGCGAGGCGGCCGAAATCGGGCTCGGCGCTGATGTTCCCCCCGCCGTGCTCGGGGCCCATCCGACGGCGACCAGCGTCCTCCCCTCCCTATTGGAGGAGCTGGGGAGCCGCGGCCTGCACGCGACCTTCTTCGTCGAGGGGCTGAACGCCGAGCTCTACCCGGACCTGCTGGTCGAGGTCGACGCCGCCGGGCACGACGTCGCCTACCACGCATGGCGCCACGAGGATTGGGCCGGGCTGGGCGCCGCCGAGCAGGCCGAGAACCTGGGCCGCGGCGGGGCGGCGTTCGCCGCCCTCGGACTCGACCTGGCGGGGTTCCGACCGCCGGGCGGCGCTCTCGGGCCGGGCGGCCTCGAGGTCCTCCGCGAGGCCGGGCTCCGCTACTGCTCCCCGGCCGGCGCGGGCGCGGGCGAGGACGGCGGGATCGCGATGCTCCCTTTTCGCTGGCGCGACGTCGATGCCGCCAGCGTCCTGCCGGGCCTCGAGTCGGTGCGCAGGGAGATCGCGGGACGGTCCGGATCCGCTCGACCCAGGCACCTTCCTCGCCGGGCTCGAGGCCGAGCTCGAGCGGCTCGCGGCGGACGGCGGCTACATCGCGGTCGTGCTCCACCTCGCGATGCTCGAGTGGCTCGGCGCCGAGCGGCTGGGGGCGCTGCTCGACCGCGCCGCCGCGGCATCCGCCTCCGGCGAGCTCTGGGTATCCCCCTGCGCGGCGGTCGCCGACCAGGTCCTCGCCGAACCGGAGCGCTTCCGTGGCGGCACCGAGCTCGACCCGCGGAGCTGGCCCGGAGGGTGATCGTCTAGCGCGCGCGGACGGCTGCGATCGTCTCGCGCAGCGTCTCGCGGGCGTCGTGGTGCGGCATCCAGCGGAGCTCGCGCCGGGCGCGGCTGGTGTCCATCAGCATCGGGCGCCGCACCGCCTCGATCCAGGTCGCCTCCTGGGGGATGTAGGGCACATGGGAGAGCGCCTCGGCCGCGGCCCCGACGGCGATCTCGGGAGCGGCTGGGACCCCGACCGCGTGCCAGCCGAGCTCGTGGGCGAGGTCGGTGATCGTCAGCTCGCCGGGCCCGGCGAGGTTGTAGGCGCCGGGCTCGCCGATCCCGATCGCCGCCGCGGTGAGAGCTGCGGCGACGTCATCGTGGTGGACGAGCTGGAACCTGACCCCCGGATCGGGCAGGATCGGGCGCAGGACGGGAGTCCGCTTCAGCGCCCAGCGGACGGGCGCCGGCAGCTTCTGGCCGAGTGCCAGCAGCGGGACCATGTCGAGGAGCAGGGTCGCTTCCGGCCCGGCGACGATGCAGGGCCGGAAGACGTAGGCGTTGGTGTCGGAACCGTCGATCGCCTCCTCGAGCTCGGCCTCGACCTCGGCCTTGTCCGCCGAGTAGGGATGGCGCGAGCTACCCTCGACCGGCAGATCCTCGGTGAGGAGGTCGGGAAGGTCGCGCCGGAACCCGTATGCGGCGACCGAGGAGGTGTAGACGAGGCGCTCGACGCCGGCGGCCACCGCGGCGTCGAAGACGTTGCGCGACCCAAGCCGGTTGATCTCCGGCCCCTCGCCGTCGTCGTCGACGATGACGAAGGCGAGGTGGACGACGACGTCGGCGTCGGCGACCAGCGCCTCGACGGCGTCGGGATCGCGGATGTCGCCCGGCCGGTACTCGGCCTTGTCCCACCCGTTCGCGACGGCGTCGAACGGGCGGCGCGCCATCCCGATCACGCGCTCGACCTCCGGCGCGCGCTGCAGCGCCGCCATGAACGGCTTGCCGATCTCTCCTGTCGGCCCGGTGACGGCGACGGTCAGCACCGGCCCATTCTCCCCGACCGGCGCCGCCGTGTGACTACCCGAGCACCGTGAACTTCTTCACCGCCGGGGTCGGGTCCGTGTTGCCCGCGGCGTCGGTCGCGCGCACCTTGAAGACGTGCTTTCCGGGCTTGAGGCCGCCGAACTTCTTCGGCGACCGGCACGGCCTGAACGGGTTGCGGTCGAGCTTGCACTGGAAGGTCGAGCCCTGCTCGGTCGAGGAGAACCTGAGCTTCGCGAGGCGCGAGCTCGATTTCGCCTTCGGCCCCTTGGTGATCCTGGTCTGCGGTGGAGTCGTGTCGGCGGATGCGCCGCTACCGCCTCCGCCACCACCGCCACCCGGCGGCGGCGGAGGAGGGGGAGGCGTCGCGCTGGTCGCCTGGGCCAGCTCCGAGGTCCCTTCGATTCCGGTCTGCGTCACTCCGATCTCGGTCCCATCGGGAAGGCCGGAGGCGTATTCGAATTTCCAGTTTCCTCCGGCATCGGCCTCGACTTCGCCGAGGAATCCCTTGATCTCTCCGTTCTGTGCGGTTGCCTTTTCGAAGACACGGATCGTCGCTTCCGGCAGGGCGCCGCCGCCGCTGATCGAGGTCGGAGTCGCCGCGGCAATTGTCGGCGCCTGGATCCCGTCGTTGGGGCCACTCGGCTGGTTGCCCGGGCCGTCGCCGCCGAGGTCGATGAAGAGATCGGCGTTGCCGCTGCCCATGTTGCGGAGGATGTGGTTGTCGGTGTCGAACGGGTCGACAATTTCGATCGCGTCTTCGCCACTGCCGGAGATCACGTTTTCTTCCGCGGCGCTGTCGCCACCGATGATGTTGCCGCTCGATTCCTGAGGTCCGAACGCCTGAATCACGATTCCCGAGCCGAGTTCGGTTCCGATGACTTCGTTACCGATCAGGTCGTTGTCGCTGCTCTGAACGAAGATCCCGACGACATTGGCGTTTTCGACGATGTTGCGTTCGATCCCGTTGCCGGAACCCTGAAAGCCGATCACGTGGATCCCGACGCTACCCGCCGTCAGGCTCTCGTCGCCGACGCCCCGCCCGATCACGTTTTCGGCGATCGTCGTCCCGGTCGGCCCGTTGTTTTTCGCTTGGATCGCGTCGCCGCCCGCCATCGCGATCCGGTTGCGGGCGATCGTCGCCTCGTGGCCCGACGTGGCGCCTTCCGCGTTCAGGGCGATTCCTTCCGTGGTCGGCGCCAGTTCAGACCCGGTCCCGGTGGCGTCGAGGCCGATCCGGTTGCCTTCGATCGTCAGATCCTGAGCCGAGGGCCCCGCCTGGACCCCGGCTTCGCCGCCGTTGATGCGGTTGGCGAGTTCCGCCGAGGAGCCGCCGATCTGGACTTCGTCGGCTTCGCCGACGAGGACGCCGACGCGGAAGTTGGCGATCACCCCCGTGCCGGCGGAGTTGAGACCGATGAGATTGCCCTGAATCTGCGTTTTTCCGCTCGCCGGCGCCTCTTCCTGAGGAGCGCCGTTGCCCTTGAGGTCGATCCCGAAGGAGGACGCGCCGGAGATCACGTTGCAGGCGCCGTCGCATTCGGCGCTCGCCGCCTGGCCTTCGGTGAGCTGGCCACCGACGACGTTCCCGGTCGCCTTGAACCCCGGCGCGGCTGTCGAGTCGGTGATCTCGATGTCCTTCGCGTTGGCGGCCTTGGTCGCGCCGTCGGGCGCGACGCCGAAGAGGTTCCCCGAGATGACCGCGTTGTCGGCGCCGAGGATGTCGACGCCGTCGCCGTTGTTCGAGATCACGTTTCGCTGACCCAGGCTCGGGCCGCCGATGGCGGCGCCGTTGGAGTCGGGGTCGACGAAGATCCCGGCCGCGGAGTTGCCGCCGGCGCTGCCATCGAGCTTCACCCCGATCCAGTCGTTGGTGACGGTGAGCGCCGCCGAGCTGTCGATGACGTCGACGCCGAACTGCCCTCCGGTGACGGACAGGCCGTTGATGGTCACGTTGTCGGCATCGTCGATGGTCAGGACCGACGCGTTGGAAGGACCGGCGACCCCGACGCATGGGCTGACGGCGGCGACGGCCGTCACGCAGCTGCTGCCGTTGATGATGGCCGAGTCGGTGATCGGCGGCAGTCCGGCGCCGAGGGTGATCGTGTCCGCGAGTTCGCCGTTGAAGCTCGGATCGAAACCGATCAGGTCGACGAGACCGCTCGAGTGGTTGGACTCTTCGATCGCCGCTCGCAGCGTGCACTGTTCCGTGCCCCCGGCGACCGCGTCGCAGACTTCGTCCGGGGCCGCGTCGGCGGCGTCGGTCGTTTCGTTGACGATGTAGGTCTTCGCCGCCGCCGCCGCCGGGAGCGCAAACGCGAGCCCCGCGACGACGACCGCGAGGACTCCGAGCAGCCGGCTCACACGGACGAACACGCGACCATCGTAGCCCCGGTCAGGGCCTGTGCGGGAGGCCCGGGCCGGTGCGCTGCCACTCGACCTGGCCCTCGCCCTCCGCCGCCGAGCGCCCCTCGATGTCGTCCCAGGCGTGGAGCATCTCCTTCATGCGGGCCACCGCCTCGGGCGGATGGGCGGCGACCGCCGTCGCCAGCTCGACCGCGGCCCCCTCGGTCGCCGCCGCCGGCGCCACCCGGTTGACGAGGCCCAGCCGCAGCGCCTCATCGGCGCCGACCGTGCGCGAGGTGAGCAGGAGGTACTTGGCGGTCGCGAGGCCGCAGAGCGTGACCAGGCGGGCAGGGCCGACCGGCACCCCTAGGGCGGCGCCGGGGAACCGCATCCGCAGGTTCGATCCGCCGACCCGCATGTCGCAGCAGATCGCGATCTCGGCGCCGCCGCCGACGACGTCGCCGTGGCAGGCGGCGACGGTCGGCTTCGGGAAGGAGACGATCGCGTCGTAGAGGTCGGCGAAGAGCCGCATCCGCGCGACCTTCGCCTCCGCGTCGAGCTCCTCCCTGACGTCGGCGCCCGCCGAGAGTCCCATCTGGTCGCCGGAGCTGATTACGAGGACCCGCACGGCCTCGTCCTCGCCCGCCTCGGCCAGCCGGGCCAGCATCTCGTTCAACATCATGGTGTCGATCGCGTTGCGCGCCTCGGGGCGCTCGAGGCGAAGCACGGCGACGCCCTGGGTATCGACGTCGTACGTGGTTCGGGGATCCGACATGAATTTCGCGCTCAGGCCGGAACCTAGCCGCTCGACCAACCGCTCCGCCTCGTCGGCTGCCTCGAGGACCAGGGCCTCGACCTCCTCGCGCGGCTCGCGGAAACCGCCTAGGACGTGGGCGGAGACGATCTCGGGGTCGGTCGAGTCGGGCCTGCCCACCCCGACCCTGACCCGCCAGAACTCGGGGTCGCCGAACCCCGCCCGCAGGCTCTTGAGGCCGTTGTGGCCGGCGAGGCCGCCTCCGAGCCGGGACTGGACCTCGCCGAACGGGAGGTCGATCTCATCGTGGATGACGACGACGCGGTCGAGCGGGACCTTGAGCGAGCCGCGGGCGGGTCCGGCCGACTCGCCCGAGTCGTTCATGAAGGTCTGCGGCAGGAGAATCGCGACCCGCGGGCCACCGGGCCCGGCGCGCCCTTCGGCGATCAGGCCGCCGAAGCGGCTCTTGGCCCGCGGCAGGTCCCAGCGGCGCGAGAGCTCGGCGCCGACCTCGAAGCCGACGTTGTGGCGGGTGCCGGCGTAGCTCTTGCCGGGGTTGCCGAGGCCGACGATCAGAATCCGCTCGCCGGAGGAGTCCTCCCGGCGGCGAAACAGGGCGATTGCGGCTACTCCTCGCCGGAGTCGCCCGAGTCGCCCTCGCCCTCGGCGGCCTCGCCCTCCTCCTCTGCGGGAGCCTCGCCCTCCTCGCCGACGAGCTCGGCCTCCTCCTCGACCGCGGGCTCGGGCTCTTCCTCGACGCGAGGCGGCGAGAGGGTCGCGATCGTGACCTCCTCGGGGTCGTCGGCGACGAGCTTGACGCCGCCCGGGATCGTGATCGCGGAGAGCTGCAGAGTGTCGTTGATATCCATCGTCGAGACGTCGGCGACGATCCGCTCGGGGATCTCGGTCGGCAGCGCTTCAACGGTGATCTCGCGCGTGACGTGCTCGAGCACGCCTCCCTCTTTGACGCCGGGCGCGACCTCGGCGCCCTCGAGCTCGATCGTGACCTCGGCCTGGATCTCCTCGTCGAGCTTCACCTCCTGGAGGTCGATGTGCTCGAGGTTGCCGCGGACCGGGTGCAGCTGCTGTTCCTTGACCACGACCGGGACGGCCGAGGAGCCCTCGAGCTCGAGGTCGAACAGCGCCTGGCCACCGGCGAGGACGGCGCGGATCTCCCGTTCCCCCGCCTGGAAGGTGCGCGCCTCGCTGCCGCCGCCGTAGACGACGCCGGGCACCAGGCCCTCGCGCCGCAGGCGGCGCGAGCTGCGCGAGCCGTAGTCCGCGCGGAGAGCCACCTTCAGGGTTTCGCGTCCTTGAGCCATTCGGATCGGAGAGGATAGAGAAACGGCGTCGTCGAGAGCCTGTGGCACCCTTCAGAATCCACCCATGGCCGACGAATCGAAGATTCCGAAGGGGCGGATCCGCCGCTCGGCGAAGCTCGGGTCGGTGGTCGGCGTCCAGGGAGCACGCTACGCGGGGACGAAGGCGACCAACGTCGCCCGCTCCGAGGAGGGCGGCAGGGAGAAGCTCGAGCAGCGCCACCTCGAAACCGCGATGAAGATGGTCGGCGCCCTCGGCCAGATGAAGGGGGCGGCGATGAAGCTCGGTCAGTTCGCCTCCTTCATCGACACCGAGTTCATTCCCGAGGAGTACCGCGAGATCTACCAGGAGCAGCTCGCGAAGCTCCGCACCGACGCGCCGCCGATGCCGTGGGAGAAGGTCGAAGGCGTGCTCGAGGAGGAGTACGAAGACGAGCCGCTCGACGAGCTGTTCGCCGAGTTCGAGCAGCAGGCCTTCGCGGCCGCCTCGATCGGCCAGGTGCACCGGGCGAGGCTGCTCGACGGCCGCGCCGTGGCGGTCAAGGTCCAGTACCCCGGCATCGCCGAGGCGCTCGATGCCGACCTCCGCAACGCCGGGACCGTGGTCCGCCTCGCCCGGGCGCTCGCCCCGGGTCTCGACGCGAAGGCGATCGCGCACGAGATCCGCGAACGGGTGATGGAGGAGCTCGACTACGAGTACGAGGCCCAGAACCAGCGCAGCTTCTCGCGCGCCTACCGCGAACACCCCTTCATCTACGTGCCGGAAGTGATCACCCGGCTCTCCCGCCGCCGCGTCCTCGTCACCGAGTTCGTCGAGGGCAAGGGGTTCGAGGAGATCAAGGAGCTGCCCCACGAGGAGCGCAGCCGGTTCGGCGAGATCGTCTTCCGCGGCAGCCTCGGCTCGATCTTCCACCTCCAGCACTTCAACGCCGACCCCCATCCCGGCAACTACCTGCTGATGGACGACGGCCGGGTCGCCTTCCTCGACTTCGGGATGACGAAGAAGCTCGACAACGAGCAGATCGTGCTCCAGCAGCGCGCCTTCGACGCCGCCTCGCGCGACGACCCCGAGGCGTTCCGGACCGCCCTCCACGACCTCGGCTTCATCAAGAGCCCCTCCAAGCTCGACGCCGAACGGCTGATGGAGCACATGATGGCCGTCGGCGGCTGGTACATCGAGGACCGCGAGATCGAGATCAGCGCCCGGCGGGTGATGAAGATCATCGAGTCGACCAACGACCCGCGCTCCGAGTACTACGACCTGATGCGGCGCGAGTCGCTGCCGGCCGACGAGCTGATGGGGAGGCGGATGGAAATCGGCGTCGTCGCCGTGCTCGGACAGCTGCGGGCGAAGCGCAACTGGCACCGGATCATGCGCGAGTGGGTCTACGGCGACCCGCCGGCGACCGAGCTCGGCGAGGAGGAGTGGGAGTACTTCGAGGGAAGAGGGCTGTCGCGTACGCCGGGATTGGCCGGAACCGGCTGAGGGAGCGGAGATGGGGCGGATACGACGCGGATGGGAGCTGAGCAAGAAGAGCTGGGCACTGCTGCGCGGCCACCCCTCGCTGGCGAAGTTCCCGCTCTACGGCGGGATCGCGGTGGTCATCTGCGCCGCGATCGTCATCGGCCCGGGCCTCTACCTGATCGACAACGGAAGCGCCGTGATCGGCGGTCCCCTGGCCGTGATCGGCTACTACCTGCTCGCCGTCGTCGGCTACTACTTCAGCGTCGGCCTCGCCGCCGCCGCCGACATGATCTTCCGCGGCCAGGAGGCGACGGTCGGGGACGGCCTCGCCGTCTCGCGCAGCCGTTTCTCCCAGATCGCCGGCTGGGCGGCGATCTCGGCCTTCGTCGGCCTGATCCTCAGCGCCCTCCAGAACCAGGGCGGCATCTTCGGCGAGATCCTCGGCCGCGTCCTGGCGATCGGGTGGACGCTGATCACCTTCCTCGCGGCGCCGGTGATCGCGTTCGAGGGGACCGGGCCGATCGAGACCCTGAAGCGCTCATCGAGCCTCTTCCGCCAGAAATGGGGGCAGCAGGTGACCGGGAACATCGCGATCGGCGGCGCCGTCTTCCTGTTCGGGATGCTGCCGAGCATCCTCCTTGTCGTCGCCGGGGTGCTGATCTGGGCCTCGGCCGGCTTCGTCGGCGCCCTGCTGGTGATCCTCGGGGTGATCGGGTTTGCGGTGTCGGCCGTGATCAGCAGCGCCCTGAGCGGGATCTTCGGCGTCGCGCGCTCTACCGCTACGCGCTCGACGGTGACGCGGTCGGAGGATTCACCGCCGAGGAGCTCGAGTCGGCGGTGCGGACGAAGGGCGGCCGCAACGCGCCTCCGACGGCTTCGCCGGGAACCGTCTGAGCCGAGCCCTTTACCGGGCCGCGGCGATCACTTACCTTTGAGCTGGACCCCCGACCGCGGAGGTGGCGATGAGCGCAGCGGAGATCGATGCCGGCGAGTTTCGCGCAGGCCAGCGCGGGGACTGGAATAGCGCCTCAGCCGGCTGGCGCAAATGGAACGAGCTGATCGACAGCAGCACCCATTCGGTCAGCGAGCGGATGGTGGAGATGGCCGGCATCGGCGATGGCGACCGCGTTCTCGACATCGCCGCCGGCTACGGCGAACCCTCGCTGACCGCCGCCAGGGTGGTCGGCCCCGGAGGGCGGGTGGTCGCCAGCGACATCTCATCGGGAATGCTCTCCTTCGGCCGCGAACGGGCGGCAGCGGCGGGGCTCGAGAACATCGAGTTCCTCGAGAGCGACGCATCCTCCCTCGACTTTCCCACCGAGAGCTTCGACGCCGCCCTCTCGCGCTGGGGGATCATCTTCGAGCCCGACGGCGAGGGGTCTGCGTCGCTCGTCCGGGGCTTCCTCAGGTCCGGGGCCAAGATGGCGATCGCCTCCTGGGGGTCGCCTGAGCGGGTGCCGATGTTGTCCGTCCCGATGATGACGGCGATGAAACGGCTCGGAGTCTCACCGCCTCCCTCCGGAACGCCCGGGCCGCTGTCGCGCCCGACCCAGGAGGCGATCGGGGGTCTGCTCGAGGGGGGCGGTTTCTCTGGCATCGAGGTCGAGGAGATCGAGCTGGAGATGGAGTGGGACTCGGCCGAGGATTTCTCCCAGTTCGTGAAGGAGATCGCTCCTCCCGTCTCCAATCTCCTCAAAGCACACCCCCAGGAGGTCCAGAAGCAAACGTGGGCGGCGATCACCGATGCGGTTCGCGAGTACGCCGAGAACGGCGCGATCCGGATGAGGAACCTGGCACTGATCGCCGCCGGTAACGCCTAGCCTATTCGGTGACCGTCAGCGTCCCGTACATCACGGCGCCGTAGTGATTTTGTTGCGCCTACCTCGATCTCGGGGATCTCCCGGCCGATTCGGCGATCTTGTCCGTCTTCTCCTCGTTGACCTTGGTCGGGGGGCTTGACAGGGTTCATATCGGTGGTCCATCCGGCGTTTCCCACACTTCGGTTCCCGTTCAGGCACCATCGCCCGCGCGGTCTGAGCACTGTCACCGAGCCCGAGCGATCGGTCTATGCTCGAATCTCCGATTCCAAGGATCCACAGAAGGGACCCCACATGGGTGCTCAGGAGAACAAGCAGGTGACTGAAGAGGCGTATCGCGCGTTCAGCAGCGGCGATGCCGAGGGCGCGATGAGGAACATGGACGACTCGATCGAGTGGATCGTCCGCGGCGACAACGCGCTGACCGGGACCCACAACGGCAAGCAGGCGGTCGGCGAGCTCTGGGGACAGTTCGCCAGCAAGCAGTTCAGCACGGCGCCGCACGACTTCGTCGCCGAGGGCAACAAGGTCGTCGTCCTGACCACGATCACGCTCGATGGCGAGTCGTCGGAGGACGCCGACATCCTCACCTACAACGACGAGGGAAAGCTCATCGCCTTCGACTCGGTCGGCGACACGAAGGTGGGCGACCGGGTCTTCGCCAAGTAGGCGGGCGAACGGTCAGCTGATCGCCGCGAACAGGCGGGGGTCGTTGGAGCAGATGCCACCGACCCCCGCTGCGACGAGCTTCCGCATCCGGTCGAGGTCGTCGACCGTCCAGGCGATCAGCTCGACGCCGGCGGAGCGGGCGACCTCGGCCAGACGCGGCGTGACGATCGGGTGGTAGACCCAGAGCGCGTCGACCCCCATCTCCGGCACTTCGCGGGCGGCGATCGCCGGGAAGCGGCGGCGCATCGAGACCAGGGCCGCCAGCATCGGCAGCCGCGCCCAGCGCTTCGAGGCCCAGTCCTTGGTCACCTTCGGGTAGGTCCAGCCCCGCCGCAGCTCGGGCTCGAGCTCGCGGACCCGGGCCAGGGTCGAGAGCTCCATCGTCGAGATCATCGCCCGGCCGAGCAGGTCGCGCTCGCGGACCGCGTCGACGATCTCCTCCTCGCGGCCGGGGAGCTTGACGTCGAGGTCGATCTCGACCCGGTCGAGCGGAGGCTCGAGGAATGCGTCGAGGCCCTCGGCGAGCGTCAGCGGCCGGCGGCGCTCGGCGTCGTACCAATCGTGGGCGATCACGAGCGGCGTCCGCTCGGCGGCGGCGATGCTCGGATGCCCATCCCGGGTCCAGAGGACGTCGAGCTCGATCGTGTCGACGCCGGCCTCGACGGCGGCGGCAAAGCTCTCCGGGGTGTTGCCGGGGGCGATCAGGTCGGCGCCCTTGTGGCCGACCAGGCGCAGGCCGTCCGGCATCACCTCGGTGCTCTGCGGCCGCTCATCGAGGCGGCATTATCGCGGGTCGGGCCTCAGCCCTCCTCGGCGAGGATCGCGTAGATCCGGCGCCGTGTCTCGTCGAGCAGCTCGCGGACCCGGCGCTTCTGGTCCTCGTCGCCGGCATGGAAGACCTGGCCGATCGAGTGGTGCAGCTTGCGGGCCGAGTCGCGCAGTTGGAACTGCTCGGGGTCGGTCCCCGCTCGAACCGCGTCCCAGGGCGTCTGCTCTCCCGACCGCGACTCCTGCTCCGCGCGCCCCGAGTCGGTGAGGGTGAAGCGACGCTTCCCCTCGATCTCCTGGCCGCTGATCATTCCCTCGTCCTCGAGCAGCTGGAGGGTCGGGTAGATCGAGCCGGCGCTCGGGGTCCAGGCCCCGTCGGTCCGCTCCTCGATCTCCTTGATCATCTCGTAGCCGTGCATCGGCCGCTCCGCCAGGAGGGCGAGGGCAGCCGCGCGAACGTCGCCGCGCCGGGCGCGGGGGCCACCCCGTCCGCGGCCGGGTCCCGGGCCGAAGCCGCGGCTGCGGGCAAACTCGCGTCCCCGCGGGCCGCCCCGGTGTCTCGTGTGTCTGTGGTGCATCAAAATACCTTTCTATCGTGAGCTAACGCGATATATCGTAACGCATCGCGTATATCGGTTCCGCCCGCACGCGCGGGCGCTTACGTCTCAGCGCCCGCGCAACAGAGGAGGGCGCGGGCTTAGAAGAGCTGGTTCTCGCCGGCGAAGATTTCAGAGACCGAATCGTCGGTGAAGATCCGCCGGATCGAGTCGGCGAAGGTGCTGGCTGTCGTCAGGACAGTGATGTTGTCGGGGGCGCCTGGGCGCAGCGGGATCGTGTCGGTGACGACGATGCGCTCGATACCGGAGTTCTCGCGGGCGAGGCGCTCGTAGGCGGGGCCGGAGAAGACGCCGTGGGTGGCGACGGCGATCACCCGCGCCGCGCCCTCGTCACGGACGGTCTGGGCGGCGGCGCAGAGCGTGCCCGCGGTGTCGATCATGTCGTCGACGAGCACGGCCGTCTTGCCCTTGACGTCGCCGACCACATAGCCGATCTCGGCGACCTGCTGGGCCGGGCGCTCCTTCTCCATGACCGCCCAGTGGGTGCCGACCCGGCGGGCGAAGTTGCGCGCCGTCTTCACCCGGCCGGCGTCGGGAGAGACGATCACGAGGTCGTCGGTCATGTTCTGATCGACGAACCACTGGGTCAGCATCGGCATCGCCGTCATGTGATCGACCGGGACGTGGAAGAAGCCCTGGACCTGGCCCGCGTGGAGGTCCATCGTCAGGACACGGTCGGTGCCGACCCCCTCGAGGCACTTGGCGACGATCCGGGCCGAGATCGGCTCGCGCGGGGCAGACTTCTTGTCCTGGCGGGCGTAGCCGTACCAGGGCATGACGGCGATGATCCGGTGGGCCGAGGCGCCCTGGGCGGCGTCGATCATCGTCAGCAGCTCGACCAGGGCATCGTTGGGCGTCATCCCGCTCTGCTCGTTGGCGCTGGTCGACTGGACGATGAAGACGTCGGCGCCGCGGATCGACTCCTCGTAGCGGCAGTAGACCTCGCCGTTGGCGAAGGTCTTCAGCGTCACCTGGCCGAGGTCGATGTCGAGCTTGTTCGCGACCCTGGCGGCGAGCTCCATCGAGCTGCGGCCGCCGAAGACCATCATCCGCTTCGAGTAGTCGTGCCCGATCGCGGTCGCGGCAGCCGTCTCCGGGCGCTCCTCGATTGCGCTCACTCCTCTTCCTCCTCGCGCTTCTGGCCGGCCTTCTCGTCGGCGTAGCCCTCGATGTTCCGCTGATCGTTCTCGCTCACCGCAAGTGCCCCTTCGGGAACGTCTTTCTTGACCACCGCTCCGGCGCCAGTGTAGGCCCCGTCCCCGACTTGTACCGGGGCAATCAGCATCGTGTCAACGCCGATGCGGACCTGGTCGCCGATCACCGTCCGGTGCTTGCGGAAACCGTCGTAGTTGGCGGTCACGGTCCCGGCGCCGAGATTGCTGCCGGCGCCGACCTCGGCGTCACCGACATAGGAGAGGTGAGGGACCTTGGCGCCCTCCCCGATGGTCGAGTTCTTGATCTCGACGAAGGAGCCCGCCTTGGCGCCGGCCTCGAGGCGGGTGCCGGGCCGGATATAGGCAAATGGGCCGACCTGACAGCCGTCCTCGACCTCGCAATCGACGAGATAGGAGTGCGGGACGTGGACGCCGCCGCCGAGGCGGGCGTCGATCAGCGTACTGAGCGGGCCGACGGTCGAGCTCGCACCGACGGTCGAGCCGCCGCGGAGGCTCGTTCCCGGCTCGATCCGAGCGTCGGGGGAGATCTCGACGTCGGCGTCGACCCAGGTCGAGGCGGGGTCGACGACCGTGACGCCGTCGAGCATGTGGCGCTCGAGGATCCGGCGGCGGGCCTCGGCCTCGGCGATTGCCAGCTCGGCGCGGGTGTTGACGCCCATCATCACGCCCTTGTCCTCGGTGACGTTGGCGAGGACGCGGCGCCCCGACTCGCCGATCACCGGCAGGACGTCGCCGATGTAGTACTCGCCCTGGGAGTTGTGGTTGCCGATCTTGCCGAGCGCATCGGCCAGGGGCGCGGCGGCGAAAGCGTAGGTGCCGGTGTTGACCTCGCGGATCTCGAGCTCCTCGGGCGTGGCGTCCCCCTCTCCCTTCGCCTCGACGATCCGCGCCAGGTCGCCGGACTCGGTGTCGCGGACGACGCGCCCGTAGCTGCCGGGCTGCTCGAGGACCGCGGTCATCACGGTCGCGCCGGCGTCGGCGCCGCGGTGAACGCCGAGCAGCTCGAATATCGCCTCGGCGGAGACGACCGGGTGGTCGCCGGAGAGGACGACAACCGTCTCCGCGTCGCGGATCAGGTCGATGGCCGCGCGCAGGGCGCCACCGGTTCCATCGGGCTCGGGCTGGACGACCGTCTCGACCCCCTCGGGGAGCCCAGGCGAGAGGTCATGCTTGGGAGAGACGATCGCGGCGACGCGCCCGGCGCCGGCCTCGCGGGCGGCGAGGACCGGCCAGGCGACCATCGGGCGCCCGCAGACGGGATGCAGCATCTTCGGCAGCGAGGAGCGCATGCGGGTCCCCTCGCCCGCCGCCAGGACCAGGACCAGAGGCGAGCTCACCGCTAGATCGTAATGGGGAGAGTGGGGTTGGGGTGTCCCCTACGCTCGCTGGGTTTTCGCCTCCAGCGTCCCCATCGGCTCCAGCGCCTGAGTCAAGCAGTCCAAGGACGGAGGAAGCGCGACGAGGGCAGCGCACTCGCGTGCGTGACCCAAAGCGGCGCGCCCGAGGACGTGGGAATGAGCCGACTCAGGCGCGGGAGGCGCGGGAGAGGTCTTTGCCGACCAGGGCCAGCGAGACCAGCATCCAGCCGCCGAAGATCAGATCGATGCCGACCAGGAGGCCGATCGCCCAGTCGGCGGAGCTCGGCAGTTTGGCCAGGACCAGGATCCCGATCAGAAGGCCCGCGACCCCGCTGAGCCCGACCAGGCCGGCGCCCTGCCGGCCGCGACTGGCGAGGGCGACGGCGATCCGGGTCAGCCCCATGAAGAGGAAGTAGATGCCGAGGACGATGGTCAGGGTCAGGGTGCCGTCGTGCGGCTCGAGCACGAGCCAGAGACCGACGACGAACGTCAGAAGGGCCCAGATCAGTCGCAGCAGCAGCGTGCCGATCGTCGGCGCCGCGAATGCCCCGGCGATGAGGAAGACGCCGACGACCATCAGGATCCAGCCGATGAAGATCGCGGTGCCGACCGATGCGGCGGCGGGAACGATGATCGCGACGCAGCCGATCAGGATCGCGGCGATCCCGATCGCCATCAGCGTCCTCCAGGTCCGTCGCAGCCCCTCCTGGGCCTCGGGATCGGCCGCCAAACCACCTGTCTCCATGCGCCAAACATAGGAGCGCCGGCAGACGGGATCAATCCGCGGATGCCGGAGCGTGATCGCCATTTCGGACGCCTCCCGAGCGTGATCGCCCTTTCATCCCACAGCTGGAAGAAATGGCGATCACCCCTGCGGTGGGGCGCTAAGGTCGGGCGCGATCCGGGGTGGTGTAGTCGGCTAGCACGCCAGGTTTTGGTCCTGGAAGCGGGGGTTCGAGCCCTCCCCCCGGAGCTACTCCTCCGCGGAGGGCCGCACCTTGCCGCCCTCCGCGCCGGGCTCCATCGCCGGGCCGCGCGGGGAGGCGATGCCGAGGACGCGCATCGCTTTGAGGCCGAGGCCCAGCTTCTCGCGGCCCTCGGTGGCGGAGACGTCGTGGCCGCAGAGGTCGCGGACCCGCTCGAGGCGGTAGCGGATCGTGTGGCGGTGGGTGAAGAGCTGTTTCGCCGTCGCCGCGACGTTGCCGTCGTTGTCGAGGTAGGCCTCGACGGTGGTGACGAGCTCGGTCTCATACTGCTCGTCGTAGGCCGAGAGCGGCTCGACCGTCTCGCCGTAGAAGCGTTCGAGCTCGCCCGGGTCCTCACTCATCGCCGGCAGCAGCAGGCGGTAGGCGCCGGTGTCCTCGAACGCGAGCAGCGCCCGCCCGTCGGCCTCGCCGACGTTGACCGCGAGCCGGGCCTCGCTGCCCGCGCGGTGGAGGTCGACCGGGTCCGCGGCGCGCCGACTGCACCCGATCGTCACGTGAAAGCCGGCGAGAGCGTCCTCGAGCTCGCGCGAGAGGCCGTTCGCCGCCCGCGAGAGGCGCTCGTCGTCCTCGGCCGGGACGATCACGGCGATCTCCGCCGTCGACTCGCCGCCATCGGGGTTCGCGAGCGCCCCCGCGGCGAAGGAGCGCAGGGTCCGCATCGCCAGGTTCAGCACCCCGTCGCGCCACTCGCCGGTCTGGGCGGTCCGCGGCGCCGTGCGCACGACGATCACCCCCGCCCCCTTTCCGAGATCGGCGCCCAGCTCGGCGGCGCGGGCGACGATGTCGCCGCGATCGGTCACCTTGCGGCGGAGCACCGCGTCGACGAAGGCGCTCGCGACCTCCTCGCTCTCCCACTCGGGCGAGCGCGAGCGCTCGAGCTCGAGCGCCAGCAGGGTGGTCACCATC
Organism: uncultured Solirubrobacterales bacterium; assembly: GCA_963737575.1. Taxonomy (GTDB): domain Bacteria; phylum Actinomycetota; class Thermoleophilia; order Solirubrobacterales; family 70-9; genus VRUE01. The sequence continues at coordinate 203,411 of CAVTTJ010000006.1, read as the reverse complement.
CGCGCGATCGTCGCGTCGGGCTCGGTCCTGCCGCGGTGGCGGAGCTCGCCGACGACGCTGTCGGCCACCCGCAGCTCGGTCGTCGTCACCCCCTCCCCCGCCGCCAGCAGCTTCTGCTCCTGGTCGGGCGAGGCGCCGGCGACAGCGAGGACGGCGCCGGAGCGGTCGATCAGCGCCACGCTGGCGTCGAGAACGCGGGCCGCGGCGCGCGCCACGGCGGGCAGTCCGGCCCCGGCTTCGACCGCCTCAGAGAGCGCGGCAAGGTCTCCCGCATCTGCGGGATTTGCAGCCTTTTTCTGGCCTTTTGCGGTCGCCGACATGGCGGCCATTATCCCTGCCGGGACGCTCGGGCCGCGCGCTCAGTTGAAGAATTCGGAGATCGCGTCGTAGTAGTAGACGAAGAGGAGGCCGGCGACGACACCGGTCAGGACCAGCGCGCAGAGGACGATCAGCGAGAGGACCCCGGCGGCGGCCTTCTCCCAGATCCGGCCGTAGGAGCTGATCGCGGGAACGAGGATCAGGCCGATGAACGCGGCGAGGCTGACGATCCCCGCGGCGCCGAACAGCAGGTACTCATTCTCGATCTTCTGGACTGCCAGCAGCAGCACGGTGCCCATTCTGCCGCAAGGTGGTGATGGTTAGGGCGGTCGCGGCGCAGAGGGCGAAGGCTGCGGCCCCGAGCGCCCAGCCGGCGTTGACGTCGCTGAGGTAATGGACTTCGAGGTAGACGCGCGAGAGACCGATGAGCGCGGTCAGCACGAACCCGGCCGTCACGATCGCGGCCCCGCGGCTGATCCCGGGCCGAACCCTCATCACCACCATCACCGCCAGCCAGACGTAGAACGTCGCGTAGGCGGCGTGGCCGCTGGGGAACGAGGACCCCGAGGCGCCGACGAGCGCGCCCAGCGGGCCGCGGCCGGTCTACCGCGGCCTTGATCTCGTGCACCCCGGCGAAGACGATCGCCATCCCGACGAGAAGAACCCCGACCTCGGCCCAGCGCCGCCGCATCGCCAGCACCGCGGCGGAGATCGCCGCCAGCGGGAAGACGAAGGCCGAGGACCCGAGGACCGAGATCGCCTTGGCGACGTCGACGAGCCACCCGGTGCGGAGCGCTTCGGCGATTTCGGCGGCGATTTCGTCGCCCGGCGTCGGCCCCGGGTCGCCGCTGACGATCGAGATGTACCCGATCAGGACGAAGCTTCCGACCGCGAGCGCCGCCATCAGCGTCGTGAACTCGAGGCCGAAGGTCCCGCCGGGCGTGACCCGTTCCCAGAGGAACAGCAGCTGCGGCCTGAACCGCCTCCCGAGGACGACGATCCACCTCGTCCACGCGCGGGCCTCCATCCAGCGGACCGTGTCGCGTCGGTTCTGCTCGACCCGCAGGAACCGCCGGAGGGCGACGATCCCGACGACGACGACGATGAACGCGCCGAGGACGAAGGCGCCTTTGCCGGCGTAGGTGAGGACGGTGTCGATGCTGCGCGAGAAGAGGTAGCCGAGGAGGACCGCCGAGCTGACCCAGAGGCCGGTCCCGAGGATGCTGTAGGGGACGAAGCCGCGGTAGGCCATGCCCGAGCTGCCGGCGACGAACGGCGCGAACGCCCGCACGAAGCCGACGAAGCGGCCGATGAAGATCGTCTTGCCGCCGTGGCGCGAGAAGTAGTCGTCGATCTGGTCGAGGCGGTCGTCGCCGACGCCGAACCGCGGCCCGTTGCGGCGCAGGAAATCGCGGCCCAAGCGCCGCCCGATGAAGAAGCTCGTGCTGTCGCCGAGGAAGGCCATCAGCCAGGCGATCCCGATCACGATGTAGACGTTCGTCGCCCCCTGGCCGGCGACCGCGCCGCCGAGGATCATCACCGTCTCCCCCGGGACCAGTAGGCCGATGAAGGCTCCCGTCTCGGCGAAGGCGAAGAACCCGACCAGGAGGTATGTCCAGGCCCCCAGCGCCTTCGAGACGTCCTCGAGGACCTTTTCGACGTTGACGAGCTGGGTGAACGCGATGTAGGCGGCGAGGAAGACCGCGCCGATCGCCACCCGCAGCGCCCACTTCCGCCATCCCGTCGCTTTGCCGCCCGGCAGCCTCATGGCGCGGCGCCAGCTTCGCAGAGGATCGCATCGTCGCGGCCGAGGCGCTCGGCGACCCGCTCGGCGGCGGACAGGCTCTCGCAGATCCCGACCGCGGTCGGCCCGGTCCCGGTGAGGATCGCGTGGCCCGCCCCGGCCGATCGCAGAGCCTCGAGCGCGTCGCCTATCTCCGGGCGGAGGGTGCGTGCGGCCGGCTCGAGGTCGTTGACCAGCAGGTCCGGGTAGGAGAGCGGCGATCCGCCGGCGCCCGCCGCGGCGCGCAGGCGGGCGGCGATCCTGGCCAGCTCGCCGGCGCCGCGGCCGAGGCCGAGCCGGTCGGCCTCGCCAAAGACCTCGGCGGTGCTGAGTCCGCCGCCCCCGGGCAGGAGGACGACCGCGTGCGGCTCCGGCTCCGGCAGCCGCTCGACGAGCTCGCCGGCACCCTGGACGAGCGAGAGCGCCGGGACGAGCTGCGAGGGGACGTCGGCTCCGAGCGCCGCCGCGAGCTCCGGCAGCTCGGCGACCTCGCCGGCGGCCAGCCGCAGGACGGCGGCCGCGTCGGCGCTGCCGCCGCCGAGTCCGGCGGCGATCGGGATCCGCTTCTCGATCTCGATCCGGAGCGGCGGGTGCCCCCAACCGCTGCCGCGCAGCCCGGCAAGCGCCAGCTCGGCGAGATTGGCGCCGCCACCGAGCGCCTCGCAGAGGACCGCGTCGGCGTCGGAGGGGTCGACATCGATCAGGTCGGCGAGTGCCAGCGGCTCGAACAGCGAGCACAGCTCGTGCAGGCCGTCGGCGCGCCGTGGCCCGAGGTAGAGGCAGAGGTTGATCTTGGCCGGAGCGTGGACCCTCATCGCCCCAGCTTCGCCGCCAGCGCCGCGAAGTCCTCGGGGGAGAGCGCCTCGGCCCGTGCGTCGGGAGGGTGGCCGAGCTCGGCCAGCGCCGCCCGCGCCGCCTCCCGCATCCCCGGCCGGACGTGCTCGAGCGAGCGCGGCAGCGCCTTGCGCCGGTGGGCGAACGCGGCGCGCACGAGCGCGCGTGTGTCGGGATCGGCGGCGGGCCCGGTGCGGCGCAGGCCGAGGATCGCCGACCCGACCCGCGGCCGCGGCCGGAACACCGCCGGGTCGACCGTGCGGAGGAGCCGCACCTCGCAGGCGAGCTGGACGAGGACGCTCGGCGAGCCGTAGGTGCGGGTGCCCGACTCGGCGCGCAGGCGGTCGGCGATCTCACGCTGGACCATCGCCGTCCACCGCGTCAGCGATGGGAGCTCCTCGATCGTCCGCAGGATCAGGGGCGTCGCGATCGAGTAGGGGAGGTTGGCGACGAGGGCGGTCGGCGCCGGGTCGAGCGCGGCGAGGTCGATCCTCATCGCGTCGCCCCAGTGGAGCTCGACGTTCGGGCGCCCGACAACCCCCGCGAGGGCCTCCTCGAGCCCGCGATCGAGCTCGACCGCGTGGACGTGGGCGGCCGCCCCCGCGAGCCGCTCGGTCAGCACCCCCTCCCCGGCTCCGACCTCGAGGACGACGTCGGCGGGGTCGAGCTCGGCGTCGCGGACGATCGCGTCGAGCAGGTTCGGATCGGCGAGGAAGTTCTGCCCGAGCCTGACCACGATCACATTTCGTGCTTCGCTCGCGGCGCGAAGGACCAGATTGCGACGCTTGCTCGCTCCGCACTCACGGCCGCCTACCAGCCGAAGAGGGCGCGCGCGTTCGCCTCGACGACGTTCTCCAGCTCATCGTAGGCCTGCCTCCGCGTCCGCGCCACCACCTCCGCCGTCGCGACGACGTTGGCGGGTTGGTTCGGCCTGCCGCGCACCGGCTGAGGCGCCAGGTACGGGGCGTCGGTCTCGACCAGGAGCAGCTCGTCGGGAACGGCCGCGGCGGCCTCGCGGAGGTCGCCGGCCGCGGGGTAGGTGACGATCCCGGAGAACGAGCAGTACCAGCCGCGCTCGATCGCGTCCTCGACGCGCCACGGCGCAAGGAAGCAGTGGAGGATGACCCGGAGAGCGTCGCCGGCCTCGCCGAGGATCGAGAAGACGTCGTCGGTGGCGGTCGTCTCGCCCTCCGGATCGCGGGCGTGGATGACGATCGGCAGCTCATGCTCGCGGGCGATCTCCACCTGGGCGTCGAGGGCGACGCGCTGCTCCTCCGGCGTCGCCGAGTCGCGGTAGTAGTCGATGCCGGTCTCGCCGATCGCCCGCACCCTCTCGTGGCCGGCGAGCCTTTGGATTTCGGCCGCGAGGCCTTCGTCGAATTCGCCCGCGGCGGTGGGATGGCAGCCGACCGTCGCGTAGACACCCTCGTGTCGCTCGGCCCCGGCGAGCGCGACCGGGTTCGTCTCGGCGCCGAGCCCGACGTTGAGCATCCGCCGCACGCCTGCCGCCTCGGCCGCCGCCACCAGGTCGTCCTCCTCCCCCTCGCAGAGGAAGAGATGGGTGTGGGAGTCGATCACGGAGACGAGTCTATGAATAGCCTCTGCACATGCCGGATCCCGCCGACTACTACCGCGAGATCTACGCCCGTGGGCTCGGCGGCGAGACGCCCTCGATCCCGGTCGCGATCGCCGAGCTCGAGCGGCGCGCCGCCGAGGAGATGGATCCCAACGCCGCCGCCTACGTGTTCGCCGGCGCCGGGACCGAGGACACGATGGATGCCAACCGCGCCGCCTTCGCGCAGCACCGCCTCGTCCCGCGGATGCTGCGCGACGTCGCCGAGCGCGACCTCTCGACCACAGTCCTCGGCACCGAGATGCCGGCGCCGCTGCTGCTGGCGCCGATCGGGGTGCAGAAGATCGTCCACGAGGACGGCGAGCGCGCGACGGCCCGCGCCGCCGGCGCCCTCGGTGTGCCGATGATCGCCAGCACCGCCTCGCACTTCACCCTCGAGGAAATCGCCGAGGCCGGAGGGGACTCCCCGCGCTGGTTCCAGCTCTACTGGACCGCCGACCGCCGCCACGTCGAGAGCTTCGTCCGCCGGGCCGAGGCGGCCGGGTACGGCGCGATCGTCCTCACAGTCGACACCTTCATCCCCGGCTGGAAGCCGCGCGATCTGCAGCAGGCCTGGCTCCCGTTCCTGCAGGGTGTCGGGGTCGCCAACTTTTTCGAGGACCCGGTCTTCCGCGCCGATCTCGAGAAGCCGCCCGAGGAGGACATCGGCGCCGCGACCGGCCACTACGTCGGCACCTATGTCAACCCCTCGCTGACCTGGGACGACCTCGAGTGGCTGCGCGAGCTCACCTCGCTCCCGATCCTGCTCAAGGGCATCCAGCACGTCGGCGATGCCCGCGAGGCGGCCGCCCGCGGCATCGACGGGATCGTCGTCTCAAACCATGGCGGCCGCCAGGTCGACGGCGCGATCGCCTCGCTCGAGGCCCTGGCCCCGATCGCCAGGGCGGTCGGCGACGACCTCACGGTCCTGTTCGACAGCGGCATCCGCGGCGGCAGCGACATCATCAAGGCGCTCGCCCTCGGCGCCGAGGCCGTCCTCCTCGGCCGCCCCTACATCTGGGGCCTCGCCCTCGAGGGCCGGCAGGGCGTCGAAACCGTCCTCAGGATGATCCTCGCCGACCTCGATCTGACGATGGCCCTCTGCGGCTACACCGAGCCGGGCCAGCTGGGCCCCGAAGCGCTCGCCTAATCGCCGGGCGCACAAGGCGCTTTTCGGAAGCACAGGTTGCGGAAAGCGCCTTGGGCGCCATTGAAGGGCGACGACCCGATCTGAGCAGCCGCGGCTTCCCACCTGACCGCCTCATCCCCATTCAATTTTGGGACGGGCAACCAGGAATCCCACAGCGTCTAGCCCTCCGACTCGATCTTGGGGAAGAGCGGGGGGACGCGCTCGACGGCCTGGCCGCCGGGGCGCGATCCCAGCTCGGCGAGCGCGCGGGAGTCCTCGGCGAGGGCGGCGAGCAGCTTCTCGGCGCTCTGGGGCAGGTAGGGGGCGAGCAGGAGGGTCGTGACCCGGAGGCCCTCGGCGAGGTTGTAGAGGACTTCGTCCAGGCGCTCGGGGTCGGCCTCGTCCTTGGCGAGCTCCCACGGTCGGGTCTCCTCGACGTAGCGATTGAGGCGGCGGACCAGGACCCAGGCCTCCTCGAGGGCCTGGGTCAGCTCGGCGCGGTCGAGGAGGTCGCTGAAACGGGCGACCACTCCTTCGAAGTCCTCTTCGAGGAGGGCGTCGACGGCGGCGACCGGGACGGTGCCGTCGCGGTAGCGCTCGATCATCGCCAGCACGCGGCTGGCGAGGTTGCCGAAGTCGTTGGCGAGCTCGGTCTCGTAGCGGGCCTCGAAGCCGGCGGTCGAGATCGAGCCGTCCTGGCCGAAGCTGACCTCGCGGAAGCAGTAGAAGCGGAGGGCGTCGGCGCCGAAGCGTTCGATCACCGCGAACGGGTCGAGGACGTTGCCGAGCGACTTCGACATCTTCCGCTCGCCCATCAGCAGGAAGCCGTGGATCGCCATCCGCTTCGGCGGCTCGAGGTCGGCCGCCCAGAGCAGCGCCGGCCAGATCACGGCGTGGAATTTGAGGATGTCCTTCGCCATCACGTGCAGGTCGGCGGGCCAGTAGCGGTCGCTCAGGTCCTCGCCCTCGCGGGCGAAGGCGAGCGCGGTCACGTAGTTGAGGAGCGCGTCGAACCAGACGTACATCCGCTGGTCCGGGTCCCAGGGCAGCCGCATCCCCCACTTCAGCTTCGGCCGCGATAGAGAAACGTCTTCCAGCCCCTGCTTGATGAAGGCGACCGCCTCGTTGCGCCGGAAGTCGGGGACGACGAAGTCGGGCCGCTCCTCGTAGAGCCCTTCGAGCTGGGCCTGGAACGCCGAGAGGCGGAAGAACCAGTTCTCCTCGCGCTGGCGCTCGAGCTCGATCTCGTGGATCGGGCAGGTCTGGCCCGGCCCCAGTTCGCGTTCGGTTTTGAAGTCGGCGCAGCGCGGGCAGTACCAGCCTTCGTAGACCCCTTTGTCGACCCAGCCGTTGTCGTAGACGCGCTGGATGATCTCCGCGACCCGCTCGGTGTGGCGCGGGTCCGAGGTGCGGATGAAGAAGTCGTTGGTCGCGTCGATGATCGGCATCAGCTCTTCGAACTTCGCCGCGTTGCGGTCGACCAGCTCCTGCGGTGTGACGCCCTCGCGTTCGGCCGCGGTCTCGATCGGCTCACCGTGCTCGTCTGTCCCGGTCAGGAAGAAGACGTCACGCCCGCGCTGGCGCATGTGGCGGGCGAGGACGTCGGCCGCCATCGTCGAGTACGCGTGGCCCAGATGGGGCTCGGCGTTGACGTAGTAGATCGGCGTGGTGACGTAGTAGGTCGAGTCGTCGCTCATCTTCGGGCTCACTGCCTCGGCTCGCGGCCGGTCAGGGCACGGTAGAGGTCGTTGGCCCTGGTCCCGGTGAGCGCCGCCACGACGCTCGCCGCCGCCCGCGGCCGCGCGCCCGACTGGACGAGGTGGCGCAGCGCATCGACCGCGAAGCCGACGTCGCGATCGTGGTCCTCGGAGGAGGCGGGGCCGATGACGAGCACGATCTCCCCTTTGACGTCGCCGCGGAACCGCCGGGCCAGTTCGGCCAGCGTGCCGCGGGCGATCTCCTCGTGCATCTTGGTCATCTCGCGGCATACGGCGGCCGGTCGGTCGGGCGCGATCGCCGCCAGCGCCGCCAGCGACTCGCCGACCCGGCGCGGGGACTCGAAGGCGACAACCGTCTCGGCCGAGCGCAGGACGCGCTCCATCTCCCCCGAGCGCTTCGGCAGGAACCCCTCGAAGCGCCAACGGTCGGTCGGCAGGCCGGATGCGACGAGCGCGACCGGGACTACCGAGGGGCCCGGCAGTACGACGACCTCGAGGCTGCGTTCGATGCAGCGTCGGACGAGCCGGAAGCCCGGGTCGGAGATCGCCGGCATCCCGGCGTCGGAGACGAGGACGACGGTGTCGCCGCGCTCGATCCGCTGCGCCAGCTCGGTCGCCCGCGAGGCTTCGTTCCCCTCGTGGTTGGAGACCAGCGGCGGCGCCGGCCGGATACCGAGCCGGTCCAGCAGCGAGCCGGTGCGGCGGGTGTCCTCGCAGGCGATGTAGTCGGCGGCGACGAGCGCATCGCGCGCCCTGAGGGTGATGTCGTCGAGGTTTCCGATCGGCGTCGGGCAGACGATCAGCACGCCCGGCATCAGCCGCCCTCGCCCTGCTCAAGTTCCATCCGGGCCATCGCCGCGGCCCCGATCATCCCCGCGTCCTCGCCGAGCTCGGCGGGCACCACGGGCGTCCCGTTCATCGGCCGCAGCGCCCGCGCGGCGAGCTCGTGGCGGGCCGGCTCGAGCAGCAGGTCACCGGCGGCGATCGCGCCGCCGCCGATCACGATCACTTCCGGCTCGAAGATGTTGGCGAGGCCGGCGAGGCCGATCCCGAGCCGGGACCCGATCAGTTCGAGGACGCCGATCGCGGCCGGGTCGCCGGAGTGCGCCGCCTCGGTCACCAGTTTGCCGTCGATCGCGTGGCCCTCCGCGAGCAGGGCGCCGAGGGCGGAGTCCGGCTCGCGTTCGGCCGCCGCGCGACCCTCGCGGCCGATCGCCGTCCCCGAAGCCATCGTCTCCAGGCAGCCGTTGTTGGGGCAGTTGCCCTGACAGCGGGGGCCGTTGACGTCGATCGTGAAATGGCCGAGCTCGGCCCCGGCCCCGGTCGAGCCGCGGTAGGACTCGCCATTGAGGATCAGCCCACCCCCGATCCCGGTCCCGATCGTCAGCATCACCACGTTCTGGGCCCCCTTTGCGGCGCCGTAGAGGAACTCGGCCAGCGCGGCGACGTTCGCGTCGTTGTCGAGAAAGGCGGGCAGGCCTGTCCGCTTTTCGACCAGGTCGCGCAGCGGCAGGTCCTCGATCGGAAGATTGACCGCGGAGACGGCGACGCCGCGGTCGCGGTCGATCGTCGCCGGGATCCCCATCCCGATCGCTCCGACCCCCGAGCGCTCCTCCCGCGCCTTGCCGACCTCGCGCACGAGAAGCTCGACGAGCTCCTCTTCGGTCTGGCCGGTCGAGGCCTCGCGGCTCTCCCAGAGCACCTCGGAGCCGCTGTCCAGAACCCCGATCAGCATCTTCGTTCCGCCGAGGTCGACGCCTATCGATTCGGCCGGGCTCATCTCTTGTTTTCGAAGTCAACCGCGGACATCGGCATCATTCCTAACCCTTTCATGCCCGAGAACGATCAGCAGCGGCCGTCAGAGCCACCCGACTACAAGGTCTACAAGTCCCGCCGGGGGCTCCTGTCGAGATTCCGCAAGCCTGACCTCCCCGGCACGGGGGAACGCTCGGGCAAGGGCTTCCGGCTGCCCGGCCGCCTTCGCGGCGGCGACCGCGAGAAGGGCCCGAGTCGTGGCCGGATCAGCGGCAGGAAGGCCCTGAAATGGGTCGGGCTAGCGGCGCTCGGGTGGATCCTCCTCAGCTTCCTCGCCTTCGCCGTCTCGGCCCAGATCCAGGCCTTCAAGCTCTCGGGCGAAGCGAAGTCGGCGCTACACGGCAACCCCTTCCTGCTGGTCAAGCCGCAGACGATCCTCGTGCTCGGGACCGACGCTCGCTCGCCCGAAACCGAAGAACCAGGCGCGGCGCCGACCCAGGAGTGCTTCGAACAGCAGGCCCACGGCGACGCCCCACACGGCTCCTGCTCGGTCGGCCAGTTCCGCGCCGACACGCTGATGCTGATCCGCGCCGGCGCCGGTAAGTTCAACAAACTCTCGATCCCGCGCGACACCTACGCCGAGATACCGGGCCAGAACCCGCAGAAAATCAACGCCGCCTACGCCTACGGCGGCGCCAAGGCGCAGATCGAAGCCGTCGAAAACTTCCTCCACATCCAGGTCGACCACGTCGCGATCGTCGACTTCTCCGGGTTCGAAGACCTGATCGACGCGGTCGGCGGCGTGAAGGTCAACGTTCCGGTGAAGATCTGCGCCGACATCGCCGGCGGCGCCGGCGGCGGCCAGGGCGGCTACACGCTGCGGCTCGGCAAGGGCGAGCACACGCTCGACGGCCAGCAGGCCCTCACCTACTCGCGGATCCGCGAGCCGAGCCCATGCCCCGGGCCGGGGCCGAGCGCCTTCTCCCTCGGCTACAGCGACTTCAACCGCGAGCGCGCCCAGCAGGAAGTGATCAGCGGCATCAAGGGCAGGCTCACCGACCCTCTCCGCCTCCCCTACAACTTCATCAAGGGCCCGATCATCGGCTGGGAGGCACCGAAAGCCTTCGTCAGCGACATGGGATTCTTCACGATGCCGCAGCTGATCCTCGCGGCGGGGATCGGCGGCAACCCCGAAGCCGACGTGCTCTGCCAGGGGAAGAACTCAGGCTGCGAAATCCGCCCCGACGGCGACGTCGAAGTGCCCGAATCCGAGCGGCGCCGGGCGGTCAAGAAGCTGATGGGCTAGCCCTAGTCCGACGAGTGGTCACTTGAGCACACTGGGATGTGCTCAAGTGACCACTCGTCTTTTCATGGCGAATCAGTCGGCGGTCGAGGCCTTGGCCTTGTCGGCAGGCTTCGAGTCGGACTTGCCCGAGCCCGAGTCCGAGGAGCCCGAGTCCGAGGAGCCCGAGCCCGAGTCCGAGGAGCTCGAGCCCGAGTCCGAGGAGCTCGAGTCCGAGGACTTCGACTCGCCCGAGCCCTCCGAGCCCGACCCGTCCTTGCCGCCGCCCTTCTTGCGCCCGTAGTCGGTGTTGTAGAAGCCCGATCCCTTGAAGTGGACGGCCACCGGGTGGAGGACCCGCTCGGCCGCTGCGCCGCACTCCTGGCACTCGGTGAGCGGCTCGTCGCTCATCTTCTCGATCACGTCGAAGACGTGCCCGTTCTCGCATTTGTACTCGTAGATCGGCATCTGGGATCGGCGATTATCGCAGCCGCTCTATACCGTTCCCGGAATGGCGGCAACACCGGAGACCCGGCCCGACACGGTGACGATGGAGGAGATCGTCGCGCTCTGCAAGCGGCGCGGCTTCGTCTTCCCCTCCTCGGAGATCTACGGCGGCCTCGGCTCGACCTACGACTACGGCCACTACGGGGTGCTGCTAAAGAACAACGTGAAGGGCGAGTGGTGGCGGGCGATGCTGCAGGACCGCGACGACATCGTCGCCCTCGACTCGGCGATCCTCCAGCACCCGCGGGTGTGGGAGGCATCGGGCCACCTCGAGGGATTCACCGACCCCCTGGTCCAGTGCCTCGGCAAGTGCAAGAGACGCTGGCGCGAGGACCATCTGCGCGAGGCGCTCGAGGCCGAGGGCGGCGACCCGAACGCGGAACTGCGCTGCCCCGAGTGCGGCGGCGAGCTCTCCGAGCCGCGCCAGTTCAACCTGATGTTCGAGACCCACATCGGGCCGGTCGCGGGCGAGGGCTCGGAGGTCTACCTGCGGCCCGAGACGGCGCAGGGGATCTTCATCAATTTCAAGAACGTCCTCGGCTTCGCCCGCAAGAAGCCGCCGTTCGGGATCGCCCAGATCGGGAAGTCGTTCCGCAACGAGATCACCCCCGGCAACTTCATCTTCCGCACCCGCGAGTTTGAGCAGATGGAGATGGAGTTCTTCGTCCCTCCCGCCGAAGCCGACAAATGGCACGGGGTCTGGATCGAGGAGCGCGAGCGCTGGTACACCGAGCTCGGCATCAGGCCCGAACTGCTGCGGGTCCGGCCGCACGGTGCGGACGAGCTCTCCCACTACTCCTCGGCGACGAGCGACATCGAGTACCTGTTCCCGATCGGGTGGTCCGAGCTCGAGGGGATCGCCAACCGCGGCGACTTCGACCTCACCCAGCACGCCAAGTTCAGCGGCGAGAAGCTCGAGTACTTCGACCAGGGGACGAAGGAGCGCTACGTCCCCTACGTGATCGAGCCCGCCGCGGGCGCCGACCGGGCCGCCCTCGCCTTCCTCGTCGACGCCTACGACGTCGAGGAGGTCGAGGGCCGCAAGCGCACGGTGCTGCGCCTGCACCCGAAGCTGGCGCCGGTCAAGGTCGCGGTGATGCCCCTCGTCTCGAAGGAGGGCATGCCGGAGAAGGCCCGCGAGATCTTCGCGAGCCTGCGCCGGCGGGTACCGGCCGAGTTCGACGAGGGCGGCTCGATCGGCAAGCGCTACCGCCGCCAGGACGAGATCGGCACCCCCTGGGGGATCACCGTCGACGGCCAGACGATGGAGGACGACACCGTCACCCTCCGCGACCGCGACTCGCTCGAGCAGGTGCGGGTGCCGGTCGAGGGCCTCGCCGACGAGCTCGCCGGCCGCCTCGAGCAGCCCTGGCGCAGCCCGAAGCTCGGCTGACTCAGCCGCCCTCGATCAGTCCGATCACATGGCCCTCGGGGTCTTTGAACTGGCCGAGCACCATCCGGTCCATGATCGTCTCCGGCCCCATCACCCGGCTGCCGCCCAGCTCCTCGGCCCTGGCGAGCGCCGTCTCGACGTCGGGAACTTCGACGTAGAAGGTCACGTGGCCCTCGTAGCCGTCGGGCCCCTGGCCGATCCCGCCGCCGAGGCCGATGCCTTCGCTGTTCGAGTTCGCCTGGCGGTCGACGAGGCCGTATTTCATCTCGTTCTCGGCGTTGACGTCCCAATCGAACAGGTCCGAGTAGTAGCTCTGGAGCCGCTCGCCGTCGCTGCCGATCACCTCGAAGTGCACAACTGGACGTCCCATCATTCTCCTTTTTTGGCTTCGATAAGAACTGCTCTGGCGTACGCCAGTACATCTCCCCCGCCGCTGAGCAGGGAAACCCCGGCCTCGGCCTTGCGGCCTTCGATGCCGAGGGGCCACGACATCAGTACATGCACCTCGCCGATCGTGGGGAGCGAGTCGATCCGCACCGTGATCCGGCCGAGGAAGCTCAGCGGCAGCTCCTCGACGTCGATGTAGGCGCCGAAGAATGTCGGGCAGTCGAGCACTGACCAGACGATCTCGGGCCTGACGCGACCGTCGGCTCCGGCGGTCCACTCGGGCGGCGTCCAGGCCGAGGCGACGACCTCGCGACCCTCGACCCGGCCTGAGAACACGCCGAGGCTGTCCTCGCGGCCGCCGCCGCAGACGAAGCAGCGGCTGAATGGCCCCTCCTTCGCTCCCGCGTACCGAGCCATCGCGTCGCCGGCCTGCTCCGGTGAGATCGGGTCGGGAACGTCGATCTCGAACTCCGGCACCCGCCGCGCCTCGACGATCACCCGGTCGCCGTCGAGCAGGCGGGCCTCTCCGTCCTCGACGACCGGCTGCAGCGGCGTGTCGAGCGGCACCGGGCTGCGCAGGGTCGCCTCGACCGGCCCCTCGAGGAGGGCGGCTGCGATCCCCGCCGAGTAGCCGCCGTTGCCATTCTCGAGCGGCCCGTTGAAGCGCGCGGGGACGATCACCGGGTCGGCCACGGTCCCCATCCAAGCAGGTGCGGAGCGGCGGCCGGCCGTCAGGGCAGCGGCGTCTGCTGGTGGAAGGCGAGTTCCCACTCGCCGCCGCGCTCGCGCACATAGGTGCTGGAGAGGACCGCGTCGTAGCGTTCGTAGCCGCGCCGGCCCTCGAAGCGGTAGGTGAGGATCGCGGTGTCCTCGCCGATCATCTGGAGGCGGCCGTTGCGGAACTCGTGGCCGTCCCAGGAGGGCGCGGCGCCCATGACCGTCGCGGTCGCGGCCTTGTCGAGGACCCGGCCCGGAATGACGACCATGGCGTCATCGCAGAGACGCTGCAGGTAGACCGAGCTGTCGCCTTCGGCGAGCTCGCGCTCGATCGCCATCAGGGTCTCGATGTCGGTCCCGCCCCGCTCTGTGTTCGCCTGCGCCTCCATGCCTTCTCCTTACCCTCGCCATTCGCAGGCCAATCCAGAAATCCTGGCGCGGGGATTGCACGCCCACGCTCAGGCGGATAGAAACCGGGCGACGTCGGCGGCCTCGCGCTCGAGCGCCCGGGCGGCGCGGCCGGACACCTTCTCGAACAGCTCCAGATCGACCGACTCCGCGGACCACCTCCAGCGCCCCGCCGCCCGACCGCCGACCATCGCGTAGGGGCGGAAGATCCCGCCGCTCACTATCCGCGGCCCGTGGGGGCCGACGAGCTCCTCCCGCGATGTCCAGCCGACCAGGGTCGGGTCGAAGGCCCCAAGCAGCCGCGGCGCCGGCATCCGCGACGAGCCGACGGCCCGCCCGCGCAGTCGCACCACCCCCAGCAAGGCGTCCTCGATCTCGGAGTCGATCGAGGCGAGGCCGGCCCGGGCGTCGCGCAGCGGCAGCCCGGACCACTTGGCGAGATCGCGGTCCGACGCCGGCCCATGGCCGGCGAGGTAGCGGCGGGCGAGCTCGGCCAGCGCCGCGTCGCGGTCCACGCTCGGACTCTCCCCGAGCCACTCGCGGACGAGGACGTAGGCATGCTGCTTCCCGATCATCGGCCCCCTCACCGCGACGCCCCGCAGGCAGGCGAGCATCGCCAGGTGGATGAAAGCCTGCCCGGCGGTGGCGATCCCGCCGGCGTCGAGGCGGTCGCGGAGCTCGAAGCGGGTCATCGGGCCCTCCTCGGCGAGGGCGCGCTCGATCAGCTTCACCGCCCGATCGGCCTCGCCCGATCCGACCCCCATCTGGCGCAATCGGGTTGCGTTCGCGGTCAGCAGGGGCGGCGTCGTCAGCGCCTGCAGCCAGGGGTAGTCCTCGCTGCGCACGAGGTGCAGGGTGCCGCGGTTCAGCCAGGTGATCAGCAGGGTCCGGTCCCTGGTCAGCGCCCGGTCGACGTCGGCGGCCGTCATCGCCTCCGTCCGCGCCCTGACCGCGAGCCGCGCTCCGCGCGGGTCCTGGCCCTGGATCGCGAGCAGGCGCTCGGCCACCGCGACCGGGCCGGGAAGAGGGGCCGTCAGGCCCTGGGAGGAGAGTCGCTCGGCGAGGGCGGCGCGGCTCAGTTGACTTCGCGCAGGTCGATCACGAAGATCAGCGTTTCGTCCGGCGGAATCGCCGGTGGGCTGCCGGCCGAGCCGTAGGCGAGTTCGGGCGGGATGATCAGCTCGCGCCGGCCGCCTTCCTTCATCCCTTCGACGCCCTGGTCCCAGCCGGGGATCACTTCGCCGGCGCCGAGGGTGAAGGTGAACGGTTCGTTCCGGCTCCAGGAGGAATCGAATTCCTTGCCGCTCTTGTAGTCGATCCCGACGTAGTCGACCGTGACTTCGTTGCCGGAATTCGCTTCTTCGCCGCTGCCTTCGACCAGGTCCTTGACTTCGAGCTGCTTCGGCGGCGAACCCTTCGGGGGCTTGACGACCGGCTTGACGGTGGTGTCGACGGACGATGTCGTTTCGGACCCGGTGGTCGAGTCGCCGCCGCCGCAGCCGGCGATCGCGATCGCGGCGCAGGCCACCAAAGTCAGCATCAGTGCTCTCACGGCGGCGGATCCTAGAGAAACGGCGGCGGCCGTGTCAGTACTTGCCTGAGATCAGGTTCCAGGCGCGGCGCAGCTTGTCGCCCGAGCCCCCCTTGGCCAGATCGTCGGGGCCGGCCTCGATCGTCCCGGGATTGGCGCTCGGCTCCGGCAGGCTTTGGGCCTCGGCGGCAGTGAGCTTGAGGACGACTCCACGGTCGTAGACCTCCTCGACCTGGGATGCGTCGGCAAAACGGTGGCCGCCCGGCAGGACGCTGGTGTCAAGGACGATCCCGTCGAAGACGTCCAGGCCGGGGTCGGCGAGGACGTGCTCGACCTTGCCCAGCGCCGCGCCGTCGCTCGATTGAACGAGCGCCCCCGGCTTCAGCGTCAGGTAGGAGCTCGGCTCGCCCAGGTCGTCCATCTTGTTCGACCCTATACGAAGCCCACGTAGACTCCCGGACGGGAGCTATGGGACAGAACCTGGCATCGATCGCGGCTGCGGGCGCCGAGCGGGCGCCGGAGGACCCGGCGATCCGGCTCGGAGACGTCGAGCTCAGCTACGGGAGCCTCGACGAGCGCAGCGCGAGGCTGGCGACGCTGCTCCGGGAGCGCGGCCTCGAGCCCGGGGACCGGGTCGGGGTGATGCTGCCGAACGTGCCCGAGTTCCCGATCGCCTACTACGGCGTGCTGCGGGCCGGGGGGATCGTCGTCCCGATGAACGTCCTCCTCAAGCGGCGTGAGATCGCCTACTACCTCGAGGACTCCGGGGCGAAACTGGTGCTCGCCTGGCAGGGCTTCTGCGGCGAGGCGGGCGACGGCTGCTCCGACGCGGAGGCGGAGCTGATCGAGGTCGAGCCGGCCTCCTTCGCGGCGACGCTGGAGGGGCTCGCGCCGACCGACGGCCTCGCCGAGGTCGCCGGCGAGGACACCGCGGTGATCCTCTACACCTCGGGGACGACCGGCAGCCCGAAGGGCGCCGAGCTCACCCACGACAACCTCCGGCGCAACGCCGACGTCTCGGCGCGGACGACCTGCGAGATCGCCCCCGGCAACGTCGTCCTCGGCTCGCTGCCCCTCTTTCACTCCTTCGGCCAGACGGTCGCGATGAACGCCTCGCTCAGCGTCGGCGCCTGCCTCACCCTGGTGCCGAAATTCGAGCCCGGCGATGCGCTGGCGACCATGGAGCGCGACCGCGTCACCCACTTCTACGGGGTCCCGACGATGTACGGGGCGCTGCTCCACCACCCCGAGCGCGAGAGCTACGACACCTCGGCCCTCTGCAACTGCATCACCGGCGGCGCCTCGATGCCGGTCGAGGTGCTGCGCGGGTTCGAGGAGGCGTTCGGCGCGATCATCCTCGAGGGCTACGGCCTCTCGGAGACCTCTCCCGTCGCCTGCTCAAACCACCCCGGCCGCGAGCGCAAGCCGGGCTCGATCGGCACCCCGATCGAAGGGGTGGAGATGCGCGTCGTCGACGAGGACGACAACCCGGTCGAGCAGGGCGAGGTCGGCGAGATCGTGATCCGCGGCCACAACATCATGAAGGGCTACTGGCGGAACCCCGACGCGACCGCGGAGGCGATGCGCGGCGGCTGGTTCCACAGCGGCGACATGGCCCGCACCGACGAGGACGGCTATTTCTACATCGTCGACCGCAAGAAGGACCTGATCATCCGCGGCGGATACAACGTCTACCCGCGCGAGGTCGAGGAGGTGCTCTACGAGCACCCGAAGATCCGCGAAGCGGCCGTGGTCGGCATCCCCCACGACGAGTGGGGCGAGGAGATCGGCGCCGCCGTCGTCCTCCACGAGGGCGAGGAGCTGAGCGCCGAGGAGGTCAGCGCCTACGTCAAGGATCGGATCGCCGCCTACAAGTACCCCCGCGTCGTCTGGTTCATCGACGAGCTCCCCAAGGGCCCGACCGGCAAGATCCTCAAGCGCGAGATCGACAAGCCGGCCTCGGTCGAGGCCTGACTCACCCTGCCGCGAAGGACGCGAGCGCGTCGGCGACGGCCCCGGGCTGGTCCTCGGGAGTGAAGCTGTAGCTGTCCTCGATCTCGACCAGCTCGGCGTTCGGGAGCGCCTCGGCGTAGCGGCGGGCGTGATCGAGCGGGAAGACCGGGTCCTCGCTCGACCAGATCAGCAGCGCCGGCTTCGTCCAGGACTCGATCAGGGTCGCGCCGGCCCGGTGCACGACCTCGGTTGATGCACCCGCCATCACCTTCGCGGTATCGGCGAGGATCGCCGCGTCCCGCACGCAGGGCAGCGCGTAGGAGTCGGAGGCCTCCTGATCCAGCGGATGCTTCACCAGCAGGCCGAAGGCGACGGGGAGCTTGCGGACCTCGGGGTCCTCGAGGGCGGAGAGGAGCCGGCCGAAGGTCTCCGTGTCGCGGGCGGCGGCCGGGAGGCCGTCGAAGGGCTCCGGAGGGAACTCGTCGTAGGGCGTCTCGCATGAGGTCAGCGCCAGCCGCCTCGACACCGTCGACTCCGCCGGCGAGGGCGATCTGCGAGTAGGCGCCGCCGGAGTCGTTGCCGACCAGCGTCCCGTCCTCAAGGTCGAGGGCGCCGAGGATGTCCGCGATCAGCGCCCCACAGCCCTCGGCGCCCAGGTCGGCGTCCGCCTTCAGGGCGAGGCGATGCGCTCCGAAGGGAAGATCGAGGGTGATGCACTCGAAGCGATCGGCCAACCGGTCGACGACATGGCGCCAGAGGTTGGCGTTGGCGAGCCAGCCGTGGGCGAAGACGAGCGGCCGGCCGGAGCCGCGACGGAAATACTCGACCGTGCCCTGCGGGAGGTTGAGCTGACGCGGCTCCCCGAGAAACGGAGAGCGCCAGCGGTGCGGCTCGCCCATCCGCCCGATCCTCGCCTTGGATGGAAGGGATAAGTGTGAGCGACATCACGCAGGCAACACCTGGCTGGCTGGCCAGGATCGCGGTACCCTGGCCTCGCGCGGGAATGCAACACCAAAAGGAGAAGAGATGAGCGTCGCTTCGCAGAGCCTGATGGACAGCGTCACCTACGAGGACCTGTACCACCGTTGGGAGCAGGGAAACTGGAGCGCATACGACATCGACTTCTCGGCCGACAGGGAGGGCTGGGACTCCCTCAGCGACATCCAGCGCCGCTCGGCGATGTGGATCTACTCGATGTTCTTCTACGGCGAGGACCGGGTCGCCGACACCCTCGCCCCCTATCTCACCGCCGCGCCGACCGAGGAGCAGCAGTACTTCCTCGCGACCCAGCAGGTCGACGAGGTCCGCCACTCGGTCTTCTTCCACCGCTTCTTCAAGGAGGTCATCGGGGTCGGCGGCGAGACGATCCAGCAGACCCTCTCCTCCACCCTGCCGCAGCTGAACTGGGGCTATCGCGGGATCTTCGACCGCCTCGACGTGATGGCCGACGAACTGCGCCGGGACCGTTCGATCCCCAAGTACGCGCAGGCGATCACCCTCTACCACCTGATCGTCGAGGGCAGCCTCGCGCAGCCGGGCCAGCACTTCATCGAGGACTTCTTCTCATCCGAAGAAACGCTGCCGGGGTTCAGCTCCGGAATCGCAAACGTCTCGCGCGACGAGCAGCGCCACATCGGGTTCGGGGTCAAAGTCCTCTCCGAACTGCTCGGCGAAGGCAACCCCGGCTGGGAGGAGAACCGGGCGGCGGTCATCGACCTGCTGCGCGAGGTCCTTCCCTTTGGCCCCGCCGTCTTCAGCCCGCCGGGGATGGACCGGGAGTACACCGAGTGCTACGGCTTCTCGATCGAGGACATCTTCGCCTTCGGGCTGAAGCTGATCCGCCAGCGCTGGCGGACGATCGGATACCCGACCGAGGAGATGCCGCCTGGGGTCTTCCCGTTCGATCCCGAACTGGACGAGGAGGAGGTCGCCAAGCGGCAGGTGAAGCTCCTGCTCGGTGGCGTCCTCGGCCCACCCGGCGGCAATCCCGAATCCTCGCCGGAGCTGCAGCGGCTCTGGTTCGACGTCACCGCCCGCTCGGCCAACCCGAAGGCGGTGAACGGCTCGCGGGTCGTCTACCAGTGGAGGTTCAGCGACGCCGACCCCTGGCACCTGATCCTCGACAACGGCTCGACCAGGGCCGAACCGGGCGAAGACCCAAACCCCAACCTGGTCCTCGAGACGAGCTGGAACGACTGGATCTCGTTCACCAAGCCGGGCGAGAACCCGATCAAGTACCTCCTGCAGCGCCGGGTCCGGCCCCGCGGCAAGGTCCGCGAGCTGGCGCGGATGCGCAGGGTCTTCCCGGGCTGAGGAGCCTCAGCTGACGGGCGGGCGGGCGTCCGCCCAGGGCCGCTCGGCCTCCAGCTGAGCGGCGAGTGAGATCAGCGTCGCCTCATCGCCCTGGCGGCCGATGACCTGTACTGCCAGCGGCATCCCCTCGGCATCGAAACCGGCAGGCACCGACATCGCGGGGTTGCCGAGGTGGTTCCAGGGCACACAGAAGGGATAGAAGGCGCTCATCCCGAGCACGGTCCGAAGCGCCCCTTGCCCCTCCCAGCGGCGAACCGGGAGGGCGGTGCCGCACATCACCGGCGTCACGAGGACGTCGACGGAGTCGAAGATCGCGTTGACCCTGGCGGCGTCGGCGTCGCGGGCCTGCAGCGCCCGCTCGAACAGCCCGTCGGGGAGGAGCGAGCCGAGGCGGCCGAAGCCGCGAGTTCGCCGTTCCAGCCGCTCCGGGTGAGGGACCCTGCCGACGTCGTCGGCGACGCCGCGGAGGAAGCGGGCCGAGATGTTGTTCCCGATCCAGCCCCAGTCGGGGTCGCGCTGGGTGACATCGTGACCGAGCGAGGAGAGCACGCCGGCCGTCTCCGAGACGGCGTTCTCGACGACGGCGGGGACCGACACCGGCGCAATCGCGCGCGGTGGGGTCGTCGACCAGGCGATCCGCAGCTTGCCAGGTGGCGACTTGGCGGCCTCGACGAAGGGGCGCTCGGGTGGCGGCGGCGCCCCCGGCTCCTCCGAGCCGCCGCTGCAGATGTCGAGCCACAGGGCGGAATCGACCACCGTGCGGCTGAGGCTGCCGACGACGAACAGGCCGTTCCAACCCTCGCGGTCTGGCGCCAGCGAGATCCGGCCGCGCTGCGGCTTGATCCCGAACAGCCCGCATGAGGACGCGGGAATCCGGATCGAGCCGCCGCCGTCTCCGGCGGATGCGATCGGGACCATCCCGGAGGCAACGGCCGCCGCGCTGCCCCCGCTCGAGCCACCTGGGCTGCGTTGCAGATTCCATGGATTGCGGGTGACGCCGTAGGTGGCCGACTCGGTGAATCCGCAGATCCCCAGCTCGGGCAGGAGGGTCAGCCCGACGACGATCGCTCCGGCCTCGCGCAGCCGCCGCACCATCTCCGAGTCGTTGGCGGCGGGCTCGGTGAAGCCGTCGGTGCCATGAGTGTTGACCTCACCGGCGACGTCGACCTCGTTCTTGATCGCGATCGGCACTCCCAGAAGGGGGCGCTCCTCCCCCGCCCCGAGCCTGGCCTCCGCCTGCTCGGCCTCGAGCAAGGCGCGCTCGGCGAAGACGACCCGAAACGCGTTCAGCTGCGGGTCGAGGCGGGCGATCCGGTCGAGGCTGAGGCGCACCAGCTCGTTCGGTGAGACCTCTCCGGCGCGGACCATCTCAGCCTGCCGTGCGGCGCCCGCGAAGGCGAGCTCGTCACCTGCAATCGCTGTGCTCCCCTCAGCCACGCTGAGATCGTATACGCGCGCGAGTGCGGCGATTTGGACGCCACCGGTGCGCCTCTCGGGGAGAGCTCGGCGGTCAAGGCGCTTTTCCAAAGCAATGGTTTGGAAAAGCGACTCGCGCCACCCCGATGTCACGATCGGGCGCTTCGCCTTAGGGCAACACGGACTCGTGACGGCTGCGCAACTCCGCGAAGCGGGCCTGACCTCGGCGGCGGTCTCAGGTCGGGTGAGGAGTGGGCGCCTGCACCGACTTCATCGCGGCGTCTACTCGGTCGGCTACGCGGCCGATAGCCGACAGGCGATTTGGATGGCCGCGGTGCTCGCCTGCGGACCTTCTGCGGTTCTGAGCCACCGCTCCGCCGCTGCTCTGTGGGAGCTGCTGGGGCCGATGGAGGGGCCGGTCGAAGTATTGGTCCGTACGCAGCACGGCCGAAAAGCGCGCCGGGGAATCCGCGTCCACCGCCGCGCCGCGCTGTGGTCAGATGCTGTGACCGTCCGCAATCTGATTCCGGTCACGACACCGTGGCGGACGATCGAGGACCTGCGCGGCGTCGTCTCCCCGAGCCTCCGGCGCCGGGCGCTGAGGCAGGCGGAGATCCAACGCTTCGCGCTCGGGCCGCGCAGCCGCGGTGATCGGACCCAGAGCGACCTCGAGCGCAGGTTTCTGGACCTCTGCCGCCGCCACCGGATTCCGGCACCGCTCGTCAACGTCAAGATCGGCCGCTGGACGGTCGAGGCCGACAGCTGGCGCTTTCATGGAGGCAGCGTCGCGTTCGAGGACGACCACGCGCGCGATCTCGACCTACGTCGCCGCGGTTATGCCGTGCACCGCTTCAGCGAACGTCAGATTCGCGAGGAGGAGACGGTCGTCGCATCCGACGTCGCAGCCGCGCTAAAGGGCTGATCAGGTCAGGCTTCGGCCGCTTTCGGCTCGGGGGCGCCGTGCTCGAAGCTCAGCTCGGGCAGG
Organism: uncultured Solirubrobacterales bacterium; assembly: GCA_963737575.1. GTDB lineage: Bacteria > Actinomycetota > Thermoleophilia > Solirubrobacterales > 70-9 > VRUE01. Next base: position 181,370 of record CAVTTJ010000006.1, on the reverse strand, counting down.
GCGCGGTCGAGCCATGACGGGAACCACCAGTTCCAGTCGCCGAGCAGCTTCATCGCCGCCGGGACGAGGATCAGCCGCACGAGCGTCGCGTCGAGGGCGATCGCGACGGCGGAGCCGAGGCCGAGCTCCTTGATCGAGGGGACCCCGGTGAGGACGAAGACGGCGAAGACCGAGCTCATGATCAATGCCGCCGAGGAGATCGTCCTGGCGCTGGTCGAGAGGCCCTCGGCGACCGCCCGCTCGTTGTCGTGGTGCTCCATGTAGCGCTCGCGGATCCGCGACATCAGGAACACCTCGTAGTCCATCGATAGCCCGAAGACGATCGCGAAGATCAGCGGCACGTTGATCGTGTCGAGGGCGCCCTGGCTTTCGAACCCGAGCAGGCCGTCGAACCAGCCCCACTGGAAGATCGCGACGAGGATCCCGAACGCGGCGCCGATCGAGAGCAGGTTCATCAGCACCGCCTTCAGAGGAAGCAGCAGCGAGCGCAGCATCACCATCAGGACGAGGAAGCTGAGGCTGAGGACAAAGAGGACGATCTTCCACATCGAGCCGCCGATCTGGGCCCGAACGTCGTTGCTGCGCGCCGTTTCGCCGCCGACGTTCATCGTCGCGACCTTGGCGAGCTCCGTAGCGGGGACGACCGAGTCCCGCAGGCGGTCGACGAGCGCCCGGGCGGGGTCGGACTCGCTCGGCGCGGCGGGCGTCGCCTGGAAGAGGACGCTCCTCCCCGAGGAGGCCGGGGGCGAGACCGAGCTGATGCCCGCCGTTGTGCCGAGCCGGCGGGCGAAGGACGAGACGGCGGCGCGATCGGGCGCCCCTTCGAAGGTGGCGACGATCTGGATCGGGTCGGCGCCGCCGCCGAGCGCCTTCGAGGCGAGCTCGTTGCCGACGCGGACGTCGTTGCCCTTCGGGAACTGGCCGATCGCCTCGGTGCCTGTCGTGACCGAGAGCAGCGGCGCCGCGAGCACCAGCAGGACCGAGCTGACCCCGATCACGGCGACCCACGGATGAGCCATGACGTTCCGCGTCCACCTAACCCAGAAGCCGTCGGGTCCCGGAGGTCCCAGGCTCCCAGGGTTTGACCCGCCATCCCCGGACGCGGAGGCGGGGGCCAATCCATCTCTGGTTCCTTTTGGCCCCCGCTGAGCAGAGGAGATGGCGGAATTTTGTCCGGGGATGGCGGGTTGACCCTGTGCGCCAGGCGAGCCATTGGCGGGCTGACCCTGTGTTGGAGGCGGGCCATTTGCGGGCGAACCCTGGGCCGCTACAGCCTCAACCTTTTTGCGTCGCAGCGGATCTTTGATGAAGGCCAGGCCCTTGGCGACCACGCCGCCGGGCATCACGCGGTCGCCGAGGAAGGCGATCAGGGTCGGGAGCAGCGTCGTCGCGGTGAGGATCGAGACGGCGACGACGGTCATCGCGCCGAGCGCCATCGAGCGCAGGGCCTGGTTGTCGACCATCCAGAGGCCGGCGAGGGAGACGATCACGGCGATGCCGGAGAAGGTGACGGCGAGGCCGGAGGTCGAGAGCGCCTGCGCGAGCGCCTCCTCCTCGCCGCGGCCGGCTCGCCGCTCCTCGCGATAGCGGGCGAGGATGAACAGCGAGTAATCGATCGCGACGCCGATCCCGATCATCGAGGCCATGTTGGTGACGAACACCGATGTCGACATCTGCAGCGAGATGAAGTAGATCAGCGCTCCGGTGACGATGACGCTGACGAAACCGAGTGCCAGCGGCAGGGCGGCGGCGGCAAGGGAGCCGAAGATGACGAGGAGGATGATCGCGACGATCGGGAAGCCTGTGAACTCGGCCTGGGCCAGGTCTTCCTTCGAGAGTTCCTGCAGGCCGGCCCAGATCGTCGGCTGGCCGGCGAGGTATGTCGTCACACCTGCCTGCGGGGTCCCCGGTTCGAGGTCGGAGCGGAGGCTCGAGGCCGCGTCGATCTGGTCATCGGAGTTGAGCGTGCTGCGGAGCGGCAGCATCGCGGCCCCGGTCCGCTCGAGCTGGGCCCGGCCGCGGGCGGCCACGGCCGGCGGCAACGAGACCCTGTCGATTTCGGAAACCGCCTGCCGCACGCGTCCGACGGCGGCTGCGCGCGCCGCCGGGCCGGCGCCCCGCTCGGCCCGCAGCAGAACCTCGATCCCGTTGGCGTCCTTGCCGAATTCGCGTTCGAGCGACTCGCTGACGGCCTTCGACTGGCTACCCGGGACGTCGAAGCCGCCGCCGGTCAGGTGTTCGGTCTGGCGCGAGGCGAACGGAAGCGCGAGGACGAGGACGAAGGCCCAGACGAACACGACCGCCCGGCGGTGACGCCGAAGGAAGCTCGAGAGTCTGGTCATCAGCTCGCGCATTGGCCGTCTGGCCAGGGTCGCGCAGGCGCGCGGGCGAGTCTGTGAGGAGAGTCACTCCCTACTTGCTGAGGAGGAAGCGGGCCGACGCGGTGCCCGCTTCGAGCGCCCCGTCGATGTCCTGATCGGGGTCGGAGAGAGCCTGGAGGGCGAAGCCGTCGCCAAGCGCGAAGAGGTAGGAGACGATCGCCTGGGCGCCGAAGCGGAGGCTGAGGACACCCTCCTTCTGCTTCGCCTCGAGCACCTCGGCGACGAGCGAGCGGGTCCGCTCGAAGAGCTGGCCGACCTCGTGCTGGATCTCGGGGTTGCGGCGGCCGGCGCTGAACAGCTCGTAGAGGAGGAGGAAGAACGCCGGTTCGTTCTCGATCAGGTCGGTGAGGCTGGAGACGAGCGCCTCGAGGACGTCGTCGACGCTCTGGGCGCCCGCGAGTGCCTCGTCGAGACGGGCGACGCGGATCTCGGCGTCGCGGCGGACGACCTCGACCAGAAGCCGCTCCTTTGTCCCGAAGTAGTAGTGGAGGAGGCCGCGGCTGACGCCGGCCTCGCGGGCGACCTGCTCGAAGGTGGAGGCCGCCGCGCCGCGCTTGGCGACGCTGTCGCGCATCGCGTCGACGATCCGCTGGGCCTTCTCGCCGCTGAGCTCCCGCTCTTTTGTCGCCGCCTCCATTACGTCCTCAGTCTACGAGCCGGCCCGGAGACTCCGGGCGGGCCCTAGGCGCCGTTGATGCTGCTCGCGCTCGTGTACTCGAACTCCTCTTCGGCGCCGAAGAGCGCGTCGAGCACGGTCTTGCGGGCGTCCTCGCTGACGACCAGCGCGATGACCCCGGCGACGATCCCGAACAGGATCAGCCGGCCGAGTCGGCTCTTCTTGCGCTTCTTCGGCGTCCGCAGGTGCTCGGAGGCCTCGCGCAGGTTCTCCGCCGCGGAGCGGAGGTCCTTCTGGACCTTCTTGTCGCTGGTCACGGCCTTCACCGGGCTGTGACCGTTGCCGGTCGCACGGCCATAGGCGCCGCGAGCCGCTTCGAATGCGTTCTTGAGGCTGTCGCGCAGCTCTTCGTCCTCGATCAGACGCTGAACGTAGGGGTTCTCGCGCGCGGTCGAGTAGAACTCGGTGGCGCGGTCGGCGGTCTGCGTCGCCCTCGATGATGTCTTCGCCATGCCTTCTCCTCGCTGGGGAAACTGTCAGGGCCAGAATACCCCGGTAGCGGCCGTTTCGGGCATCACCCCGGTCCGATCCCGTCGAGGAGGACGGTGTTCGAGCCGAAATTGAGCGGGGCATCGTCGACCCGGCGCGACCGAAGGCGGGCGACGTCCGGGCCCGGGAGGGCATAGCGCCTGATCCGCAGCCGGCCGACGGATTCGTAGCCGATCTGGGTGAAGCCCGGCCCGAGCATCGGCCGCGGCACCGGCGGCGCGTCGCCGTCGGAGATGAAGTCGACTTCGTGCACGTACCAGGGGAACTCTTCTGAGGCCCTGACCTGGAACGAGCCGGTCGAGAGGTAGTGACGGAGCGAGGCCTGGCCGAGCGTCCAGCTGACCATCGCCCGCGGGGCCTTCGGTTCGCCGAGCCGCTCGGCGACCGATTGCCAGTCGACGCGCTGGAGCGAGGGCGAGGTGGAGGCGAGGACCGCGAACCCGAGGGAGTAGGCGAAGAGCACGGCCGCGACGACGGCTCCGGCACGCCTGGCCCGCGTGAGGGTGGCCGAGATCGCGATCGCGATCAGGAGCGGGACCAGGGCCGGGATCAGGTTGCGGGCGAGGACGAAGTCGGCGGCCGGGTGGATCACCGCAACCGCGAGCGGCAACGCGACGGTGAAGGCCGAGATCGAGAGCATCAGGCCGGCGGCGCGGCGCTCGCCGCGCTCGCCGCGCGCCGCCAGGAGAGCAAGGGCGGCGGCCATCGCCAGAAGCGGCACGATCGCGGGAGCAAGGCGCTCGGGCCGGCCGATCACTTCGCCGGTCTCGCCGACGGCGAAGGTGGCCGCGGCCTCCCAGACCCGGTGGCCGAGGCTGTGGGCGCCGATCCACTCCGCGTGCCCCTGCAGCGCCTGGTGGATGGCGAGCGGCGCCAACGCGACGCCGGTCGCGACGACGATGGCGATTCCCGCCGCCGCCGTGCGCCCGCGCCGGCGCAGCAGCCAGAAGGCCTCGATCAGGATCGGGAAGATCGCGAAGTAGTGGGTCGCCAGCGCCAGCGCCGACGCCGCCCCCCAGCCGAGCACGTCGCCGCGGCGCCCGCGGTCGAGCGCCCGCACGAAGTAGAGGGCGCCGATCGCGCCGAGGAGGACGAGCAGCGAGTAGCCGCGTGCCTCCTGCGAGTACCAGACCAGCATCGGGTTCACCGCGGCGAGCGCCGCGGCGAGGATCCCCGCCCGCTTCCCCCGCAGCTCGACGCCGATCAGATAGAGGACCGGCACGGTCGCGATTCCGGCAAGCGCCGAGAGCGAGCGCAATCCGAACTCGCCGGTGCCGGCGACCTGGACCCAGAGCCAGGCGAGGACGTAGTACAGCGGCGGCGCCGACTCGCTGAAGCCGACTACGTCCATCGCGTGCCCGAAGCTGCCGCGCAGGACGCGGCTGGCGGTGACGATCTCGTCGTGGTGGTAGGACTGGACGCCGAGGGTGGCGAGCCGAAGCCCGGCCGCCAGCAGCGTCAGGCCGGCGACGATCCAGAACGCCCGCGATCGGGACCGGACCGCCTCCCGAGCCGCATCGAGGAAGCCTGCACTCCTCCACCTGCCGAGCGCTCCGGCGGCCTCCACGGTCGGCCCTACTGGAGGGCGGCGTCGATCGCCGCCGAGACCTCTTCGACGAAGACGAACTCGAGGTCGGCGCGCTCGCGCTCGGGGATCTCCTCGACGTCGCCCTCGTTGCGCTCGGGAACGATCACCCGTTTGATCCCGGCGCGCTGGGCGGCGAGCGACTTCTCCTTCAGGCCGCCGATCGGCAGCACCTGTCCGGTCAGCGTCACCTCGCCGGTCATCGCAACCTCGTTCGAGACGGGCCGGCCCGAGATCAGGGAGGCGAGCGCGACGGTCATCGCCACCCCGGCCGACGGGCCGTCCTTGGGCACGGCGCCGGCCGGCACGTGGATGTGGATGTCGTTGCCCGAGAACCAGTCGGACTCCATCTCGGGGGCGATCTCCTGCCAGTGCCCGCGCACATAGGAGAGCGCGGCCTGGGCCGACTCCTTCATCACGTCGCCGAGCTGGCCGGTGATGGTCAGCACGCCCGACCCGGGCCTGGCCGCGGTCGCCTCGATGAAGAGGACGTCGCCGCCGGTCGGCGTCCAGGCGAGGCCGGTCGCGACCCCGGGGTCCTTGGTCCGGCGGCGCTGCTCGGCGAAGAAGCGGCGGCGGCCGAGGAGCTCGCGGGATCGTTTGGCCGAGATCCTGACCTTGCCGTCGACGTTGCCCTCGGCGACTTCGCGGGCGATTTTGCGGCACACGGTGCCGATCTGGCGCTCGAGGTTCCGGACGCCGGCCTCGCGGGTGTACTCCTCGATGATCGCGACCAGGGCCGGGTCGGCGAACTCGATCTGCGAGGACTTCAGGCCGTTGGCCTCGATCTGGCGCGGGACGAGGTAGCGGCGGGCGATGTGCTTCTTCTCGTCGAGCGTGTAGCCGGCGAGTTCGATCGTCTCCATCCGGTCGAGCAGCGGCCCCGGGATCGTGTCGAGGATGTTGGCGGTGGCGATGAAGACGACGTCGGAGAGGTCGTACTCGAGGTCGAGGTAGTGGTCGCGGAAGGTGTCGTTCTGGGCCGGGTCGAGCACCTCGAGCATCGCCGAGGCCGGATCGCCGCGGAAGTCGGCCCCCATCTTGTCGATCTCGTCGATCATGAACACGGGGTTGCGGGTGCCCGCGTCGCGGAGGGCGCGGATGATCGTCCCCGGCAGGGCGCCGATGTAGGTGCGGCGGTGGCCGCGGATCTCGGCCTCGTCGCGGACGCCGCCGACCGAGATCCGCTCGAACTTCCGGCCGAGGGCGCGGGCGATCGATTTGCCGAGGCTGGTCTTGCCGACTCCGGGCGGGCCGACGAAGCAGAGAATCGGCCCCGGCGACTCCGGGTTCAGTTTGCGGACCGCGAGGTACTCGAGGATCCGGTCCTTCACCTTCTCGAGGTCGTAGTGGTCGGCGTCGAGGACCTCCCGCGCGTGGGCGATGTCGAGGTTGTCCTCGGTCTCGCTCGACCAGGGCAGCTCGACCAGCCACTCCAGATAGGTGCGGATCACGCCGTGCTCGGCCGCCGCGGGCGGCAGTTTCTCGAGCCGCGAGAGCTCGCGGTCGGCGGCTTTGCGGGCGTGCTCGGGCAGGTCCGCCTCCTCGACCCGCTGGCGGAGCTCGTTCACCTCGGCCTGCTGCTCGTCCCCCTCCCCCAGCTCGTCCTGGATCGCTTTCATCTGCTGGCGGAGGAAGAACTCGCGCTGGCCTTTGTCGATCTCGGACTCGACCTGGGACTGGATCTGGGTGCCGAGCTGGACCACCTCGAGCTCGCGGGTGAGGATCTGGGAGAGGTGGCGAAGGCGGGCGACGACGTCGACCTCCTCCAGCAGCTGCTGCTTCTCCTCGATCGAGATCCGCAGCGCGCCCGCGATCAGGTGCCCGAGCGCGGCCGGGTCGTCGATGTTGGCGACCGCCATCTGCAGCTCCTCGGGCAGGTAGGGGATCTGCTCGACGATCTGCGAGAAGGTGCGCTGGACGTTCCGGGTCAGCGCCTGCAGCTCGGGCCCGTCGGTGGTCAGGTCCGGCAGCTCGGCGATCCGGGCGACGAGGTAGGGCTCCTCGGCGACGTAGGGGCCGAGGCGGACCCGCTGGGTCCCCTGGACGAGGATCCGGATCGTCCCGTCGGGGATTTTGATCATCCGGGCGACGACGCCGGCGACGCCGACCTCGAACAGGTCGGTGGGGCCCGGTTCCTCGTTCTCGGAGTCGCGCGAGGCGACCATGACCAGCATCCGGTTGGCGCCGAGGACGTCGTCGACCAGTTTGATCGAGCGCTCCTGGCCGACCGCGAGCGGGGTCAGCGTCTCGGGGAAGGTGACCGTCTCGCGCAGCGGCAGGACCGGGAGCGCGTCGGGCAGCGGCTGGCTGGCCCGGATCGCGTCCTCGGGGTCAAGCGGCGACTCGACGACTTCGAGGGCCGGACTCCCCTCCATATCAGTCCCTCACTCCCGCCCTATCGGCACGCGGCGGGTCGTCTCAGCCGGGTCGCGAAGGGGGAGGTCGATCTGCAGGACTCCGTCCTCATAGGTGGCCTTGGCGCGGTCGGGGTCGACCTCCGCCTGGAGCTCGACCACGCGCCGGAACGGGCCCGACGGGATCTCGACCTGCTGATAGACGCGGCCCTCGGTCTCCTGGACGGCGCGCTCGCCGACGATCGCCAGCGCCCGGCCGCTGACCTCGATCCCGACCGCGTCGAGGTCGACCCCGGCGAGGTCGACCTTGATGATGGCGCGCTGAGGGTCGCCGCAGTAGTAGACGTCGACGTTGGGCGAGAAGCCGGTCGAGCGGCGGCTGACGTAGGCGGTGCGGCCCCAGCCGCCGCCCAGCATCTCGTCCATCTCCCGCCGCATGCGGGCGAAATTCACGAACACATCGCGCTGTGGCATACAACTCCTCGTGCTTCGCTCGCTGCGCGAAGGGACAGAAATGGACGCTTGCTCGCTCCGCACTCATGCCGAAAACATAGCCAGAGGTCACGGCGGGCGGCTGGAATGCGGCTATGCGGCGACGCGAGAGTGGGCTTGTCCCGCCCAGCGCGGGGGGCGCATCAGGAGGACCGGCTGGCGGGGAGGGACGAGGCCCTCGGGCCGGTTCGGGCGGAAGGTCGTGCAGGGCCGGCCGAGGTCGAGGGCGCAGAGCAGGTTCTTGTGGAAGTAGCAGTCCTCACAGCTCGGCGGCTTCGGCTTGCGCGGCATCGCGGCGCATCGTGGCACCCTCGGCGCACCCGTGCCGGCCTGATTCCCGCAAAGCGCAACGTCTTTGAAACAGGCGTGTCACATCTTCCCCGCGTCTTGCGGGCTACCGATTCCGGCGTCGTTACCATTGGACCCGATGGAGGCCCACGACAGGTCCGACAAGCTGGCGGCATCCCCGCAGTTGTTCGAGAGCGATTTCCTCAATTTCTTCTCGCGCGTCCACCCGGCGATCCCCGCCCTCGTCTTCGTCCCGGTGATCGTGGCGATGGAGTGGCTGGGCGCCGACGGCGACCTGCCGGCCTGGGAGCTGGCGCTGCTGACGCTCGGCGGCGTCGGGATCTGGACGCTGACCGAGTACTGGCTGCACCGGCTCATCTTCCACTGGGAGCCCGACAACGGCTTCGGGCGGCGGATGCACTTCATCATCCACGGCATCCACCACGACCACCCCAACGACAAGCTGCGCCTGGTCATGCCTCCGGCCGTCTCGATCCCGCTTGCGGCGCTCTTCTTCTTCGGCTTCACCCTGCTCTTCGGCACCCCTGAGGCCTACCCCCTGTTCGCCGGCTTCATCGGCGGCTACCTGGTCTACGACTACATGCATTACTACGTCCACCATTTCGTCCCGAAGTCGGCGCTGGGGAAGAAGCTGCGCGAGCAGCACATGCGCCACCACTTCCAGGACCACCGCTTCGGTTTCGGCGTCTCCTCGCCGCTCTGGGACGCGGTCTTCCGCACGATGCCGCGCCGGCGCCGCGGCTAGCTGTCCTAGGCCGACCGCAGCGCGACCTCGAGCTCGAACCGAGCGGCGGGATCGTCGAGCGCATCGCCGAGCAGCTCGCGCAGCGCCCTGACCCGGTAGCGAACGGTCTGCGGGTGGAGGTGGAGCGCCCCGGCCATCGCGACCGAGTTGCCCTGGTGGTCGATGTAGGCGAGCGCTGTCTCCCGCATCCGCACGGCCGCCCGCTCGGTGAGGCCAGTGAGCGGAGCGAGACGCCGCGCCGCCATTCGTTGCGCCAGCGCCCGGCCCTCGAACAGCATCAGCGCCCCGAGGTGCTCGTCGGCGACCAGAGCGCCGCCGCCGGGAATGACGCCCGCCGCCGCCGCCAGCAGGGTCGCCCGCGCCAGCGACCACGAGGCGGCGAGCTCACCCGGCGCCGCCGGGGGGCCGATCGCGAGCGGGGCGGTGGCCGCCGCCCGCTCGAGCGAGGCCGCCCGCCCCGGGCCGTCAGGGTCGGGCACGACGACGCAGCCGAGCTCGTCGAGGCCGACCGCGAGGCACTCGGCGGGCAGGCGGCGGGAGAGCCTACCGAGGTCCTCTTCGGCGCAGGCCCCGGCGGCCGCCCGACGCGGCAGAGCCCAGCCGGCCGCCTGGGCCGCGGCTCGGACGTCGGCCTCCGTCGCGGCGGGCTCGGCGACGAGGAGCGAGGCGAGCTCGCGGCGGCGGCGGCGGCGCACGTCCTCCTGCTCGGACTGGGCGAGGGCGAAGCCCTCGACCGAGTCGGCCGAGAGTTCGTCGATGTAGGCGAAGATCGACTCGGCGAGGAGGCTAAGCACCTCCGGGTCGAGCCCGGCCCCGCGGCCCGTCGCCGAGAGGTGTCGCCAGGCGACCCGAGCCCCTACGCGGTAGGCGGCCTGAAGGGAGTCCAGCGTCCGGCCCTGGCGCAACTCGCCGCGGCCGAGGGCGAGGTAGACCTCCCGCCCCGGCTCGCGGCCCGCCTCGGGATTGCGGACGAGGGCGACGAACTGGGAGAGCGCCTCGCCGACGCCGGTCCGCACCCCGCGCCCGAAGCCTCCCTCGAGCGGCCTCGCGTACTCGGGCACCTCGCGCGCGATCGACGCCAGGATCTCCCCGGTCACCGCCTCGAGCTCGGGCTCGATCAGATCGGCGACGTCAGGTGGAAGCGCCCGCCAGGGCTCCGAATAGCTGGTTTTTGTCATCTGAGTGACAAGAAGTATGCCGAGAGAGTTGGCGAAAGGCGCAATTCTTGTTGGAAATCACGAGTACCTTCCGGACGATGGAGCCGATGGGCAAAACCGAGCAGGCGGTGAACCTGGGCGCGGTCCTCGTCCCCTTCGCGGCGACCCTCGCCGCTGTGGTGCTGCTCTGGAACAGCGTCGTCAGCGGCGCCGACCTCGCGATCGCCGCCGCGATGTACCTGATGACCGCGGTCGGCATCACGGTCGGCTACCACCGTCTTCTGACCCACCGCTCGTTCCAGACCTCGAAGCCGGTCGAGTACGCCTTTGCCGTCCTCGGCTCTATGGCGGTGCAGGGCCCGGTCATCTCCTGGGTCGCCGACCACCGCAAGCACCATGCCCACACCGACAGGGAGGGCGACCCCCACAGCCCCCACGTCGGGCACGGCACCGGGGTCCGCGGCGTTCTCGGGGGCCTCTGGCACGCGCACACCGGATGGTTGCTCTCGACCCAGGGCCGGGCCGACTGGCGGCGACACGCCCCCGACCTCTACGAGGACCCGGGGATGCGGACGATCTCCCGTAACTTCGGCTGGCTGACCCTTGCCGGCCTCGCGATCCCGGCCATCGCCGGGTACCTCGTCAGCGGTTCGGTGGCCGGAGCGCTGACCGGCTTCCTCTGGGGCGGCCTGGTCCGGATCTTCTTCGTCCACCATGTGACCTGGAGCGTCAACTCGGTCTGTCACTTCCTCGGCAGCAGGCGGTTCGACACCGACGATCGCTCGACCAACGTCTTCTGGCTCGCGGTCCCCTCGCTCGGGGAGTCATGGCACCACAACCACCACGCCTTCCCGCGGTCGGCGGTACACGGCCTGCGGAGGTGGGAGATCGATCCCTCGGGCCTGATCATCGCGGCGATGGAGAGGCTGGGCATCGCGCGGAACGTCGTTCGGATCGCACCGGAGCGCCAGCGCGACCGAACGGTTTGAGTTACCAAAAGCCGGGGAATCCAAGCACCATTCGATGTGACATGGCCTCGCCGTCGGGCCGTGGAGTCACACCGTACTGTGACTGTGCGACACTGCTGCGCAGGCGAACCCGCTGAAACCCATGTGCCATCAGCGTCACACGAGGTGAAAGGACTCAAATGCCAAGCACCACACACGTACTTGACGAGGCCAGGGACCTGGTCAAGAGACGCCTCGCCGAGCTGGATGACGAGCGCAAGCGCCTCGAGCGTGCGCTCTCCGAGCTGGGCGGGAAAGCGACGAGCGGAGCGCGAAGGGCGGGCCGCCGGCGCGGCCGCCCCAAAGGCTCGGGGAAACCCAAAGGGCCGAAAACCAAACGGCCGAAAAAAGCGAAAAGGGGCGGCACCCGTCGCCGCAAACGGTCGGGGACGCGCGCCGACCAGGCGGTGAAACTGGTGGCGGACAACCCCGGCATCTCCGCCTCCGAAATCGCCAAAAAAATGAAAATCAAACCCAACTACCTGTACAGGGTGCTGGGTGAGCTCGAGAAAGAGGGCCGCGTCAAAAAGAAAGGGCGCTCCTACAGCGCCAAATAGCGCTCGAGCCGAACAGTTCGTACCTTCGAAGAGGCCGGCCCAATTGGGCCGGCCTCTCTCGTTTCGGCCGCTAGAGCAGGCCTAGGCCGCTGACTGCGTCGCGCTCCTCGCGGAGCTCGCCGGCGCTGGCGTCGATCCGCCCGCGTGAGAACTCGGGCACCTCGAGGCCCTCGACGATCTTCCACTCTCCGCCGGAGCAGGCGCATGGAAAGCCAGAGACGATCCCCTCCTCGACGCCGTAGGAGCCGTCGGCGGGAACGCCCATCGATACCCAGTCACCCTCCGGGGTGCCGAGCACCCAGTCGTGAACATGATCGATCGCCGCGTTCGCCGCCGAGGCCGCGCTCGACGCGCCGCGGGCCTCGATGATCGCGGCGCCGCGTTTGGCGACCCGGGGGATGAACTCATCGGCGATCCAGGCCTCGTCGTCGACCTCCCCCCAGGCGCCGCTGCCGCCGACTCGGGCGTTGACCAGATCGGGGTACTGGGTGGTCGAGTGGTTCCCCCACACGGTCATGTTCGAGACGTCGGAGACCTGACGTCCGAGCTTGTTCGCGAGCTGGGCGATCGCCCGGTTGTGGTCGAGCCGCATCATCGCGGTGAAACGCTCGCGCGGGACTCCGTCGGCGTTCGAAAGGGCGATCAGGCAGTTGGTGTTGGCGGGGTTGCCGACGACCAGGACCCGGATGTCGTCGGCGGCGCCGGCGGCGATCGCTTCGCCCTGCGGCTTGAAGATCCCACCGTTTGCCTCGAGCAGGTCGGAGCGCTCCATGCCCGGGCCGCGGGGCCGGGCGCCGACCAGGAGGCCGACGTTGCAGCCGTCGAACGCGGGCTTCGGATCGTCGAAGATGTCGATCTTGCGCAGCAATGGGAAGGCGCAGTCCTCGAGCTCCATCGCCGTGCCCTCGGCGGCCTTGACCGCGTCGGGGATCTCGAGCAGGCTGAGCTCGACCGGCGTGTCGGAGCCGAGCATCTGGCCGCTGGCGATCCGGAACAGCAGCGCGTAGCCGATCTGACCTGCGGCGCCGGTGACTGTGACTTTGACGGGGGTGCTCACTGAGGATCCTCCTGAGGTGGTGTTTGTCAGCTCTGTGCCATCGCGGCCTGGAGCCGCTCGTCGATCGCGGCGAGGAACTCCTGGGTCGTGAGGTACTCCTGATCGGGCCCGACCAGGAGGGCGAGGTCTTTGGTCATGCTGCCCGCCTCCACGGTCTCGACGCAGACCCGCTCCAGCGTGGCGGCGAACTCCGCGACCTCGGGAGTGTCGTCGAGCCGGCCGCGGGCGGCGAGACCGCGGGTCCAGGCGAATATCGAGGCGATCGGGTTGGTCGAGGTCGGCTTCCCTTCCTGGTGGAGGCGGTAGTGCCTGGTGACCGTGCCGTGCGCGGCCTCGGCCTCGACCGTCCTCCCGTCGGGGCTCATCAGGACGCTGGTCATCAACCCGAGCGACCCGAACCCCTGCGCGACCGTGTCCGACTGGACATCGCCGTCATAGTTTTTGCAGGCCCAGACGTAGCCACCCTCCCACTTCAGCGCGGCGGCGACCATGTCATCGATCAGCCTGTGTTCGTAGGTGATGCCGGCGGCCTCGAAATCGTCACTGAACTCGTTCTCGTAGACCTCGGCGAAGAGGTCCTTGAAGCGGCCGTCGTAGCGCTTCATGATCGTGTTCTTGGTCGAGAGGTAGACGGGGTAGCCGCGATCGAGCCCGTACCGCATCGAGGCGCGGGCGAAGTCACGGATCGAGTCGTCGAGGTTGTACATCGCCATCGTCACCCCGCCGCCGGGGAAGTCGTAGACGTCGAGCTCGATCGGGTCATCGCCGTTTGCCGGCGTGTAGGTGAGTGTCAGTGACCCCTCGCCGGGGACGACGAGGTCGGTCGCCCGGTACTGATCGCCGAAGGCGTGGCGGCCGATCACGATCGGCTTCGTCCAGCCCGGCACCAGCCGGGGAATGTTCGAGATCACGATCGGCTCGCGGAAGATCACCCCACCGAGGATGTTCCGGATCGTCCCGTTCGGCGAGCGGTACATCTCCTTCAGGCCGAACTCCTCGACTCGCGCCTCGTCGGGGGTGATCGTCGCGCACTTCACGCCGACGCCGTGCTGCCTGATCGCCTCCGCCGCTTCGACCGTGATCCCGTCCTCGGTCGCGTCGCGGCTCTCGATCCCGAGATCGAAGTAGGCGAGGTCGACGTCGAGGTAGGGCAGGATCAGCTGCTCCTTGATGAAGGCCCAGATGATCCGGGTCATCTCGTCGCCGTCGAGCTCGACGACAGGCTTCTTCACAGCGATTTTCGCTCGCTCCGCGCTCACGGCCGCGATGCTATCGACGCAGCCCCTCCAGGAGGTCGACGATCACCGCCTCTGATTTCTCCCTCGCCGCGGACCTGTCCTCGGCGACGAGGATCAGCATCGCCGCCTCGATCATCGTCCCCAGCAGGACCATCGCGAGGGTCTCCGGGTCGTAGGGTGGGACTTCGCCCGCCTCGATCGCAGCGGTGGCGCCCGCAATGGCAAGGCCGACTCCCAGTTCCTTGCAGGCCTCGCGCCAACCCTCCCAGCCGAGGACGGCGCGGCACTGGCCAAGTCCGATCCGACGCAGCTCATCATCGGTCTCGGCCGCACGCAGGTACCCCCTTGCGAGATGGATGATCGCCTCAAACGGGGTTGCATCGGCCGGCACCTGAGCCGCGATTCGATCGATGACCCGCTGCTCGCTGGATTGAAAGACGGCCCTGAAGAGGTCGAGCTTCGTCGGGAAGTGGTGGTAGAGCGCGCCGCGACTGACTCCGGCCTGCTCGAGGATCTCTCCGGTCGAGACGAGGTCGTAGTCGCGTTCCATGAAGAGCTCGTGCGCCGCCTGCACCAGTGCGTCCCTCGCCCCTTCGCTGGGACGACCCCGTCTCTTCTCGATTGCGGCCTCCATCGGAAACCTCTAGATTACCGACAAGCAGTCTGTAATTACCGAGAGGCGAGGAGATCGAAATGAACACCTATGTGATCCGCCGCGAAAAGGCGTGGGCGGGACCGGATGAGCTCGGAGAGGCCGCCGAGCGATCCAAACAGGTCGCCGAGGACGACTTCCCGCAGGACATCCGCTGGATCCGCAGCTACGTGATCAAGGAGGATGGCGGCACCCTCGGCACCGTCTGCATCTACCAGGCGACCAGCATCGAGGCCGTCAAAGACCACGCGCAGCGGGTCGGGATGCCCGCCGACGAGGTCCTCGAGGTGGCCGACACGGTGATCATCCGGCCCGATCCGCAGCCGGAGGAGGCGACCGCCTAGCCGCAGAGCGGGTCTCCTGCGAGAATGCGCGCGTGGCAACTGCCGAGCGCCCAGCTTCGCGGGAGACCCACCGGGTCTTCAACCAGCCCACGCCGCTGGAGGACTACAACCCGTTCGATTCCGACCGACCCTTGGTCGAGGCGCTGAGGCGCGAGGGCGCCGGGTGGGCGGAGGGCCGCGCCCGCGAGCTGGCGGCGATCTGCGGCTCCCACCAGACGATCCGGTGGGGGTTCGAGGCGAACGAGAAGAAGCCGGTCCTCCGTACCCACGACCGCTACGGCAACCGGATCGACGAGGTCGAGTTCGACAGCTCCTGGCACGAACTGATGCGGATCGGGGTCGACCAAGGCCTCCACGCTTCGCCGTGGCGCGACCCCGGGCCCGGCGCCCACGTCGCCCGCGCCGCGATGTTCATGCTTTTGATGCAGGCGGAGAGCGGCGTCGGCTGCCCGATCTCGATGACCTACTCGGCGATCCCGGCGATCCGCAAGCAGGCCGACGTCGCCGAGGAGTGGGAGTCGCGCTTCCTCTCGCTCGACTACGACGAGCGCTCGATGCCGGCCGACCGCAAGCGCGGCTCGCTCTGCGGGATGGCGATGACCGAGAAGCAGGGCGGCTCCGACGTCCGTGCCAACACGACGACGGCGACGCCGTTGAACGGCGGCGGCGGTGGCGCCGAGTACGAGATCGTCGGCCACAAGTGGTTCTGCTCGGCGCCGATGTGCGACGCCTTCCTCGTCCTCGCCCAGACCGACTCCGGCATCTCCTGCTTCCTGATGCCGCGCTGGACGCCGGACGGCGAGCGCAACGCGTTCCACATCCAGCGCCTCAAGGACAAGCTCGGCAACCGCTCAAACGCCTCGAGCGAGGTCGAGTTCCGCGGCGCCTGGGCGCGGATGATCGGCGAGGAGGGCCGCGGGGTGGCGACGATCATCGAGATGGTCAACCACACCCGGCTCGACTGCGTGATCGGCACCGCCAGCGGCTATCGCGCCGGCGTCGTCCAGGCCCTCCACCACACCGCCCACCGCTCCGCCTTCGGCGCCGACCTGATCGACCAGCCGCTGATGCAGAACGTCCTCGCCGACCTATGCGTCGAGTCCGAGGCGGCGACGATCTCGGCGCTGCGGCTCGCCCGCGCCTATGACGAGGTCGCGGCCGGCGACCAGCAGGCCCTCGAGTTCCGCCGCCTCTCCAACGCCGTCCTCAAGTACTGGATGTGCAAGCGGGCGCCGGCGCACGCGGTCGAGTGCCTCGAGTGCCTCGGCGGCAATGGGTACGTCGAGGAATCGGGGATGCCGCGGCTGTTCCGTGAGAGCCCGCTGGCCTCGATCTGGGAGGGCTCGGGCAACGTCCAGTGTCTCGACGTCCTGCGGGCGATGGTCAAGAGCCCGGGCTCGATCGAGGCCTTCTTCGACGAGGTGTTGCAGGCGGGCGGCGCCGAGCCGCGCCTCGATGCCTACGTCACCGCGCTTCGCGACGAGGTACCGGGAGACATCGAGACGATCCAGGCCCGAGCCCGCCGGGTCGTCGAGCGGATGGCGATCGCGCTCCAGGCCTCGCTCCTCCTCCGCCACGGCGACGAGGCCGTCGCCGATGCCTTCTGCGCCTCACGTCTCGACGGCGACTGGGGCCAGGCCTTCGGCACCCTCCCCGCCGGCGTCGACTTCACCCGCATCATCGAGCGCCACCGCCCAACCGCCTGAACCTCACCGCCCGGGATTGAAGCTGCGCGACTCGCCCTGCGACGCGGCGTGATGGTCCCTCGGAGGTCCCTACGCAGGAACTCCCGCGAAGCGGCCTGGGGAGGGATCCCCGAAGGACTCGGCGAACGGACTAAGGCGCGTCGCGCAGCGCCCTCCCGACCTGCTCGATCGTGACGACCCCGGAGAGGCGCCCGTCGGCGTCGACGGCCATCAACGCCCCGAAGCGGCGCAGGGCCCGATTCGAGAGCAGCGAGTCGAGCGGAGCGTCGTCGCGAACCTGGAAGGTGCCGTCGTTCCGCTCGAGCAGCTCGGAGACGATCGAGGTGGCGCGCGATGTCTCGGGGACCTCGTCAGCACGGTCGCGGACGACGAGGCCGAGGAATTGGTGCGCGGCATCGACGACCGGAAACCAGCCCCATTGGTAGCGGAGGAAGTACTCGTCGAGCGCCCGCTCGACGCTGATCTCGCCGGGGATCGCGACCGGCTCGCGGTCCATCACATCGGCGACCCTGACGCCCTCGATCCGTCCGGAGACGCGCGTCTGCATCGCCGCGCCCCGGGCCGAGCCGTTGATCACGAACCCGATCAGCGCCAGCCAGACTCCGGTGAAGACCCGGCCCGAGATCGCCAGCGCACCGCCGCCGGCGATGAAGAGGTAGGCGAAGACCCGCCCCAGGTTCGCGGCGAAGCGGGTCGCCGCGGTGCGATCCCCGGTCCGCCACCATGCGATCGAGCGAACGATCCGCCCTCCGTCCATCGGGAAGGCCGGGAGCAGGTTGAAGACGAGCACCAGCGCGTTGATCGACGCGAGCCACGCGACCGCCGCCAGGACCCCCGAGGTTTCGGCGTCGCGTTCGAGCACCATCGCCTTGCCGAACTCGTGGGCGCCGCCGATCGCGAGGCCGACGAGGCCGAGCACGACGACGATCGCGAGAGTCACCAGCGGCCCGCCGACCGCGACCTTGAACTCGGTCGAGGGACTGTCGGACTCGCGATCGAGCTGGGCGACGCCGCCGAAGATCCAGAGCTGGATGTTGGTGATCCCGATCCCGTGCCGCATCGCGACGAAGGCGTGGCCGAGCTCGTGGAGGACGATCGAGGCGAAGAAGCCGAAGGCGCTGGCCAGGGCCAGCAGGAACGGCGCGGTCGCCGAGCTGCTCTCGCCGAGGACGTCGCCGAACAGCCGCGAGAGCCAGAAGATGACGAGGAAAAGGACGAGGAACCACGACCAATCGACCGAGATCGGGATTCCGCGCACACGGAACAGGGTTATCGAGCTGCCGAACATGACCACCCATGGTAGGTGGCCAGTAGGGTCGCGCACGATGTCGACCGACCAGGATTGGCTGCGGGAGAGAGTCGAGGAGCTCGAGCGGATCGAGCGCCCGTCCGCCTCTGATGGCGAACGACGTGCCGCCGAGTGGGTTCTCGGCAGCCTCCGCGAGCTCGGCGCCGAGCCGCGGATCGAGGCCGTGCCCGCCCACGGCACCTACTGGTGGCCGCTCGGGATCGGCGCCGTTCTCGGCGCCGTCGGCGGCCTCGCCGCGCTGCGCGGGCGGCGCCTGCTCGGGGCCCTGCTCGGGACCGTCGGCGCCGGTGGGATGGCGGCCGACTTTCCACCCGGAAAGAGACCGCTGCGGCGCCTGCTTCCGCGACGGACCGCCTACAACGTCATCGCCGAGTTCGGGCCGGCCGACGCCGAGCGGACGGTTGTGCTCGTCGCCCACCACGACGCCGCCCACCCCGGCATCGTCTTCCACCCGGCGCTGCCGAAGCTCGCGGACCGGCTCGGGATGGTCGAGGGGCTCGACACCAGCCCGCCGCTGATGGCCCCGGTCCTGGCAGGGCCGGTCCTGGCCGCCGTCGGGGGGCTGCTCGGCAACCGGCTTCTCTCGAGGCTGGCGGTCCTGTTCGGGCTCGGGACGGCGGCGGCGCTCACCGACATCGGGGTCCGGAAGGTCGTCCCCGGCGCGAACGACAACGGCAGCGGCGTCGTCACCCTGCTGGCGGTCGCCAGGGGCCTGATCGAGGAGCCGCCCGCCGGCATCCGGGCGATCCTTCTCTCGGTCGGGGCGGAGGAGGCCTTCAGCGAGGGCATCAAGGCCTTCGGGGAGCGCCATTTCGACGAGCTCCCGCGCGAGAGCACATTCTTCCTCTCGATCGACCAGGTCGGCTCGGGACGGCACCTGCTCGTCCTCCGCGGAGAGGGGTTCCTGAAGATCCATGAGTACCCGCCGCGGGCGCTGGCGCTGATCGACGGCCTCGCCGAGGAGCTCGGAATCCGGCTCTATCCCAACCTCCGCACCCACAACGGGACCGACGGCCTCGAGCCGCTCGCCGCCGGGTATGAGACCGCCTCGCTCTGTGGCTGCAACGACCTCAAGCAGCCCGGCAACTACCACTGGCCGAACGACACCTCCGAGCACGTCCACTTCGGCTCGATCGCCGATGCCGCACGTCTCAGCGAGGCGGCGGTCCGGCGCCTCGACGAGCGCTGGCTCTGAACGGATCGGCGACTGGTGAGTTGAGCACGCACTGGGGTGCATAAAGTGCCAATCGGCGGTCCACATATCCGACCGCGGCCTCGGATTTCTGCTCTATAGAGTCCGCCCCCGTGCCCACGCATGACGTGCTCGTAATCGGTGCCGGCCTCGCCGGGCAGCGCGCCGCCCTCGCCGCAGCAGAGCAGGGCGTGTCGGTCGGCATCATCAGCAAGGTCCACCCCGTCCGCTCACACTCCAATGCGGCCCAGGGCGGGATCAACGCGGCGCTGAACCCGGGTGACTCGTGGGAGTCGCACGCCTTCGACACCGTCAAGGGGTCCGACTATCTCGGAGACCAGGACGCGATCGAAGTGATGTGCCGCGAGGCGCCGGACGAGATCCTCCACCTCGAGCACCTCGGCGTCACCTTCCACCGCAACGAGGAGGGCAGGCTCGGAACCCGCGCCTTCGGCGGCGCCTCGGCGGCGCGCACCTACTACGTCGCCGACATCACCGGCCAGGCGATCATGCACGTCCTCTACGAGCAGTTGATGAAGCACGCCGACTCGGTCAGCCGCTACGAGGAGTGGTTCTCGACGGCACTGGCCATGGACGAGGAGGGCGAGTGCTGTGGCGTCGTCACCCGCAACATCGCCGACGGCTCGATGGAGCTCTTCCGCGCCAAGTCCGTGATCCTCGCCAGCGGCGGCAACGGCCAGGCCTGGAAGCCGACCACAAACGCGCTGATCTGCACCGGCGACGGGATCGCGATGGCCTACCGCGTCGGCGCGAAGTTGATGGACATGGAGATGATCCAGTACCACCCGACGACGCTTGCGGGTAAGGGATTCCTGATCACCGAGGGCGCCCGCGGCGAGGGCGCCCACCTGCTCAACGCAAAGGGCGAACGATTCATGGAGCGCTACGCCCCGAACAAGATGGAACTCGCCTCTCGCGACGTCGTCTCCCGGGCCGAGCAGACCGAGATCAACGAGGGCCGCGGCTTCCCCGACGGCACCGTCGCCCTCGACATCACGGTCGTGCCGAAAAAGAGGATCCACGAGGCGCTGCGCGAGATCGTCCTCGTCGGCCGCGACTTCGCCGGCGTCGACATCACCCGCGAACCGATCCGGATCAAGCCAGGCAACCACTACACGATGGGCGGGGTGAAGACCGACATCGACGGCCGCACCGACATCCCAGGCCTCTACGCCGCGGGCGAGGTGGCCTGCGTCTCGGTCCACGGCGGCAACCGGCTCGGCGCCAACTCGCTGCTGGACACGCTGATCTTCGGGCGGCGGTCAGGCGTCGACGCTGCCTCCCGCTCGAAGCGGATGGACGTGACGAGGCCGTCGCGGGGCATCCTCGAGGCCGAGGAGGAGGCGATCGCCGCGATCTCCGCCCGCGAGAAGGGCTCGGGCCGGCGCGTCTCGGAGATCAAGCAGGAGCTCGGCACGACGATGGACGCCAAGGTCGCCGTCTTCCGCGACGAGGCCGGGATCCAGGAGGCGCTGGAGACCGTCCGCCGGCTCAAGGAGGAGGCCGGGACCGCCTACATCGACGACAAGAGCAGCGTCTTCAACCAGGACATCCTCGGGGCGATCGAGCTCGGATACATGCTCGACAATGCCGAATGCACCTGCATCGGCGCGCTCGAGCGCAGGGAGAGCCGCGGCGCCCAGTACCGGACCGACTTCCCCGAGCGCAACGACGACGAGTGGTTGAAGCACATCGATCTGCAGTTGGGGGACGACGGGCCCGAGATCTCATACTCAGAGGTGACGATCACCCAGTGGGAACCCGAAGAGAGGACGTACTGAGCGCATGCGAAGCGAGCATCCATATCTGATTCCCTGCGAGTGGAGCGTGCGCGAAGAGGCGGTGATCTAGCGAACATGGCCGAGTACACGCTGAAAGTGCGCCGTTTCCAGCCCGAGAGCGGCGAGGGCCCCTACTGGGAGGAGTTCGACGTCGATCTCGACCCCTCGCTCTCGGTCCTCGACGGCCTGCTGCAGGCGAAGGACCGCGACGACGGCTCGCTCTCGGTCCGCTGCTCCTGCCGGGCGGCGATCTGCGGCTCCTGCGGGATGAAGATCAACGGCCAGTCCGGCCTCGGCTGCAAGACCCAGATCGGCGAGGCCCAGGAGATGGCGACCAAGATGGCCAATGCCGCCGGCCCCAAAGGCAATGGCGCCTCTCAAGGCGAGCAGAGCGGCCCCCGGACGCGGGAGGCCGGTCGCGAGATCTCCGGTGATGACGAGCGCGACCGGCCGGGAGCGGAGGAGGCCGCGCCTGATTCGGACATGCCAATAATCATCGAGCCGATGGGAAACATGCCGGTGATCAAGGACCTGATCACCGACATGGAGTCGACCCACTGGACCAAGATCCGCCGAGTCACTCCATGGCTTCTGCCCCACGGCGCCCCGCCCGAGCGCGAGTACGTGGTCGAGCCGGAGTCGATGATCGACATCACTCAGTCGATGGCCTGCATCCAGTGCGGCGCCTGCGTCTCCTCCTGCCTCTCGATGGAAGCCGACCCCGACTTCATCGGCCCGGCGGCGCTCGCCAAGGCCTACCGGTTCGTCGGCGACCCGCGAGACGCCGAGACCAAGGAGCGGCTCCACGACCTCGCCCAGGACCCGCACGGAATCTACGACTGCACCCACTGCTTCAGCTGCGTCGACGCCTGCCCGAAGGGGGTGGCGCCGATGGACCAGATCATGCGGCTGCGCCGCAGGGCCGACGAGGAGGGGGTCGAGGACCCGAACAACGGCGCCAACCACGTCCACGCCTTCGTCAAGATGATCGAAAAGAAGGGGACGAACGACGAGGCGCTGCTGATCCAGGAGTCCTACGCGCCGGGGATCAAGGGCAAGCTGAAACCGTCCAAAGGCGCAATCAAAGGCCTTCTCAACTCGCTGCCGACGGTGCTGCGGGCGATCAAGACCGGCAAGGCGCGCTCGCTGCCGAAGCTGATCCCGGGGATCCACCCGAAGCTCCCCGACGGCGCCCAGGACGAGGTCAAGGCGATCTACCAGCACGCCGAGGGCCACCGCGAGGAGTTCAACATCTACATCAAGGGCGAGGACGACGTCGAACCGGAGCCCGACGAGACCGAAGCGGAGGAGAGGGTATGAAGCTCGCCTACTGGCCAGGCTGCGTCTCGCGCGGCTTCACGACCGAGCTCCACGGCTCGATGGCGTTCGTCGCCGAGAGGCTCGGGATCGAGCTGGTCGAACTCGACCGCGCCAACTGCTGCGGCGCCGGGATCATCGCCGAGCACAACCAGGAGCTCGCCGACACGCTCAACGCCCGCACCTTCGCCCTCGCCCAGCAGACCGGCCTGGCGATGATGAACATCTGCTCGACCTGCCAGGGGGCCCAGTCGGAGTGCCAGCAGCGTCTCGACGCCGACTCCTCCTACCGCGCCCACATCAACGAGGTGCTGAGCGGCCAGGGCCTCTCCTACGAGAAGGACAAGGACGGCTTCACCAACAAAAACTTCCTCTGGCTGCTGGTCGAGGACTTCGGCCTCGAGAAGCTGCGCGAGCAGGTCGTGCGGCCGCTGTCGGGCCTGCGGGTCGGCCCCTTCTACGGCTGCTACGTGGTGCGGCCGAAGGAGCGGCTCGGCTACGACGAGTTCCCCGACCGCGACATCTACCTCGAGCAGGTGATCGAGGTCCTCGGCGGCGAGGTGGTCGAGTACGACGGGGCGCGCAAGTGCTGCGGGTTCCCGGTGATCACGATGAACCGCGAGACCTCGCTGCGCCAGTCCGGAACCCACGTGGGCGATGCGCTCGACGCCGGCGCCGACTGCCTCGTCACACCCTGTCCACTCTGCCACCTGAACCTCGACATGCAGCAGCCGGAGGCGGCCAAGATCGTCAACCGCGATCTCGGGCTCGCCGTCCTCCACCTGCCGCAGCTCGTCGGCCTGGCGCTCGGCGCCGAGCCGAAGGAGCTCGGAATGAACCGCCACATCGCCTCGACCAAGTGGGTCGAGGAGCGGCTCGCGGCCGTCCCCGCCTAGAGCTCAGTCGAGACCGGCGGAGCCGAGGTGGCCGCCCTCCGCCTCCTCGAGGCCGACGCGGCGCGCGAGCCAGCGCGCCCCGACGGTGTCGGTGAGGCCGTGGGCGACGATCGAGGAGAGGATCGCGATCGCGGCGACGTCGAAGATCAGTTCCCCTTCGCCGACGTTGGACTTGAGCACGAAGAGGGCGAACAGCATCGAGGCCACCCCCTTCGGCCCGAACCAGGCCATGAACGCCTTCTGCGACCTCGGCAGGCCGGTGCGGATCAGCGATAGCTGCACCGCGACGGGGCGGGCGACCAGCAGCGCGAAGGCGACGAAGACGACCAGCGGCGGGATGCTGTGGTCGAAGCCGGTGGCGACGATCAGCGCGCCGAAGACGAAGAAGGTGAGGACCTGGCTGATCGCGCTGGTGTTCTCGGCGAACTCGACGAAGCCCTCGGGAACGTCGTGCTCGGCGGCGCCCATCGCGATCCCGCAGACGAAGGCGGCGATCAGGCCGTTCCCGATCGTGACGTCGGCGAGGCCGAAGGCCGCCAGCGCGAACCCGATCGCGTAGATCCCCTCGTAGCGCTGGGTGATGCCGCCGCCGGGGAGGTGGTGATGGAGGCGCCCGCCGAGAGTCCCGAGGCCGATCCCGACCGCGGCGCCGAAGAGCGCCTCGCCGAACAGCTTCGCCGCTTCGGTGCCGGCATCGCCGCCGGGGGTGGCGAGGACGAGGAAGAAGAGGACGAACGGAAGCGCCAGGCCGTCGTTGAGCCCGGACTCGAGGTTGAGCGTGTGGCGGACGGCGCTCGGCACGATTCGCGAGGTCACCACCGCCGAGGTGACGACCGGGTCGGTGGGCGCCAGCACCGCCCCGAGCAGGAACGCTTCCGGCCATCCGAGCGCGGGAAAGAGCGCCTTCGCGGCGAGTGCGAGAAGCGCCATCGTGATCGGCATCGCGATCACGAGCGATCGCGCGACCGGGCTCCAGTGGCGGCGGAGCAGCTCGCGCTCGACGAACATCCCGTCGGAGAAGAGGGTGAGGATCAGCGCCAGCTCGACGAGCTCGACGATCGCCCCGTCGCGGGGGTCGACGTGGACGACATCGGTTGCCGCGAGGACGATCCCGAGCCCGACCGAGAGGACCGAGGCGGAGAGGACGGTTCCGCGCATCGCCCCCGACAGGGCCGCGACGACGGCGAGCAGCGCGCCGAACAGCAGCACCGCCTCGCCGAAGCCGATGTCCATCGGCGCTAGCCCACCGGGACGCCGACCAGGCCGCGCTCGACAAGCAGCTCCGCCAGCTGGACGGCGTTGGTGGCGGCGCCCTTGCGGAGGTTGTCGGAGACGATCCAGAGGTCGATCGCGCGCTCGTTGCCCGGGTCGCGGCGAATGCGGCCGACGAAGACGTCGTCGCGCCCCGCCGCCTCGGGGGCGAGCGGGTAGGCGCCCGCGGCCGGGTCGTCGACCACGGTCACCCCGGGCGCGGCGGCGAGCAGCTCGCGCGCGCGCTCGGGGGAGAGCGGCCCGCGGGTCTCGAGGTTGACC
Organism: uncultured Solirubrobacterales bacterium; assembly: GCA_963737575.1. GTDB lineage: Bacteria > Actinomycetota > Thermoleophilia > Solirubrobacterales > 70-9 > VRUE01. The sequence goes on along the minus strand of CAVTTJ010000006.1, from coordinate 156,569 downwards.
GCCTCCGAGTGCCCGGTCACGACCGGGACCCGGACGCAGGTGGCGCTGACCCGGATCGAGGAGTCGCCGAGGATCTTCCGCGTCTCGTTGATCAGCTTGCGCTCCTCGTCGGTGTGGTCGTCACCCTCGGCGAAGCTCCCCGCCTGGGGCAGGGCGCTGAACGCGATCTGGTGCGGATAGACGCTGCTCTTCGCGCGGCGCCCGTCGAGCACGGCCCGCGACTGCTCGAGCAGCTCGTTGACCGCCGCCCTGCCGGTCCCGGAAACCGCCTGATAGGTGGAGACCACGAGCCGCTCGATCCCGGCCTCCTCCTGGAGGGGCCTGAGGGCGACGACCATCTGCATCGTCGAGCAGTTCGGGTTGGCGATGATCCCGCCGTGTCCCTCGAGCGCATCGGGGTTGACCTCGGCGACGACGAGGGGGACGTCGTCATTCATCCGGAAGTGGCTGGTGTTGTCGACGACGACGGCGCCGGCCTCGACGAACCGCGGCGCCCACTCGGCGCTGACCGACCCGCCCGCCGAGGAGAGCACCAGGTCGAGACCCTGGATCGAGTCCTCGCTCAGCGAGCGGCAGAGAAGCGTGGTCCCGTTCCACTCGATCTCACGGCCTGCCGAGCGCTCGGAGGCGAACGGCACGACCTCGGCAGCGGGGAACCCGCGATCGGCGAGCAGTTCGAGGATCGTCGTCCCGACCAGCCCGGTCGCGCCCAGCACTCCGACCCGAAAACCACTGCCTTCGCCACTCGCTCGGCTCACATTGGAATCAGACATGCTTGCTCGCCTCGCTCGGGCTCAGGATCCGACCCGAGCACGATGTCCGGGCCCAGTTGGGTCTTCGCGTTTCACTGCGCCCTCGCCGAGCTCGAACGCGTCGTGCAGCGCCCGCACCGCGTCGGGGACGCGGTCGGCGGATATGACGCAGGAGATCTTGATCGGCGAGGTGGAGATCATCTCGATGTTGATGCCCTCCGCGCCGAGCACCTCGAACACCCGCGCGGCGACGCCCGGGTGCGACCGCATCCCGGCGCCCACGATCGAGACCTTGCCGATGCGCTCGTCGGTCCGTACCCCCTGGCTGAGGTCGCCGAGGGCGGCGATCGAGTCGGTCGCGGTCCGCAGGTCGGAGCGGTCGATGGTGAAGGAGAGGTCGGCCAGCGCGTCGTCGCCGACGGGCTCGTTCTGGATGATCACGTCGACGTTGACCCCGGCGTCGGCCAGCGCTGTGAAGATCCGCCCCGCGACGCCGGGCTCGTCGCGGACCCCGGTCAGAGTCACCCTCGCCTCCCCGGCGGAGTGGGTCACCGCTGTCACGAATGGCTGCTCCATGCTCTCCTTCTTGGACTCTTCCTCGGAGACGACGAGGGTACCGGGGCCGTCCTCGAAGCTGCTGCGGCAGTGGATCCGGACACCGTGGTTGCGCGCGTACTCGACCGAGCGCAACTGCAGCACCTTCGCTCCCGAGGCCGACATCTCGAGCATCTCCTCGTAGGAGGCGGTCGGCAGCTTGCGGGCGTCGGGGACGATGCGGGGGTCGGCGCTGAAGACCCCGGAGACGTCGGTGTAGATCTCGCAGACCGAGGCGCCGAGCGCCGCGGCGAGCGCCACCGCGGTCGTGTCGGATCCGCCGCGGCCGAGGGTCGTCACGTCGCGACTTGCGGTCGAGACCCCCTGGAAGCCGGCGACGAGGACGATCCGGTCGTCCTCGAGCGCCTCGCGGATCCGGTCGGCGCGGACGTCGATGATCTTCGCCCTGGTGTGGGAGGAGTCGGTGACGATCCCCGCCTGAGAGCCGGTGAGCGAGATCGCCTTGTGGCCCATGTCGTGGATCGCCATCGCGCACAGCGCGCACGAGATCCGCTCCCCGGTCGAGAGCAGCATGTCCATCTCGCGCGAGTCGGGCCGGTCGGAGATCTCCATCGCCTGGGCGACGAGCTCGTCCGTCGTCTTTCCCCTCGCCGAGAGCACGGCGACGACCCTGCTCCCGGCCTCGCGCGCGCTGACGACTCGCCGCGCGGCGCGCTTGATCTCCTCGGCGCCGGCTACGGAGGTGCCGCCGAACTTCATCACCACGGTCTCGATTGCGGTCGTACTCATGACTGCCTGAGGATAGTGACGCCGATCAACCCCCAAGCGCCATCGTGGGCGTGGCATTTCCCTCCGCCCGTCGGAGGGAAGTGCGACATCCCGGGAGTGTGATGGGAATCACACCGCTAGATATATCCGGTGGATATATCTAGATGCTATGGAGCTGAGCCCGACCGCCTACGTCATCCTCGGAATGGTGAGCACGAAGTCGCGCTCCGGCTACGAGATCAAAGCCGCAGTCGACGAGTCGACTCGCCGCTTCTGGGCGGCCAGCTACGGCCAGATCTACCCGGAGCTGAGGCGCCTCTCGGAGGCGGGGCTCGTGACCGGGCTCGACTCGCCAAGCGGCGAGCGCAGGCGAACGGTCTACACGATCACCGACGCCGGCATGGAGCGGTTGAAGGAATGGCTCCGGCTCCCCCCGGAGACGTCCGAGACCCGCGACGAAGGCCTGCTCAAACTGTTCTTCTCAGGCTTGCTCGAGCCCCGCGAGGCGGCAGAGACGCTGCGGACGATGCGCGAGCGCCGCACCGCTCTCGCCGAGAGCCTCGCCGCGATCGAGCCCGAGGTGATCGAGAAGAGCGACGAGTTCGCGCTGATGGTCCTCAGAGGAGGCATTGAGTACAACCGCTGGTTCGCCGACTGGTGCGAGCGGATGGAGACCGAGCTGCTCGACCCGGCGCCGAAGGAAAGGAGCGCCTGATGTTCGACTCTCTCGCCCGTCTCGCCGACGGCCATGCCCGCCGGATCGGGCTGATCGCGGTCGGGTTCTTCCTCCTCGCCGGTGCCCTCGGGGGCTCGGTCGCGAGCCGGCTCGACCCATACGGGGCCGACGACCCGGCGACCGAGTCGGTGAAGGCCAAGAACCAGCTGCAGGATGCGGGCCTGCGCGTCCCGGGCGTGGTCGTCGTCCTCGAGCACGCCCCGGTCGGAAGCCGGGCGACCAGGGCAAGGGTCGTGAGGCTCGAACATGAAATCGGCAGCCGCGGCGACGTCCAGTCGGTCTCGAGCTTCTACACGACCGGCTCCACCGACTTCGTCTCCAACGACCGCCGCTCGACCTACATCTCGGTCGCGCTGAAGCCGACCGGCGACAAGGAATGGCAGGAAAGCGGCGCCCATGTCGCCGAACAGCTTGAAGGACGGCCGGGGATCGTCGTCGGCGGCGCCGCGGTCGCCCAGGAGCAGGTCAACAAACAGGTCGAGAAGGACCTGAAACGGGCCGAGATGCTCGCCTTCCCGCTCCTCTTCCTGCTCTCGTTCCTCTTCTTCCGCAGCCTCGTCGCGGCGCTGCTGCCGGTGATGATCGGCGGCCTCGCGATCGTCGGCACCTTCCTCATCCTCAGGCTCGCCAGCGAGGTCGGCTCGATCTCGATCTTCGCCCTCAACCTGACCACCGGCCTGGGGCTCGGGCTGGCGATCGACTACAGCCTGTTCATCGTCTCCCGCTACCGCGAGGAGATCGCCCGCAGCGGGCCGGGGCTGGCGGCGATGCGGCGCGTGATGGCGACCGCCGGCCGGACGGTGTTCTTCTCCTCGCTGACCGTCGCGGTGGCACTGGCCTCGCTGCTCGTCTTCCCCCAGCGCTTCCTCTACTCGATGGGCCTCGGCGGGTCGATGGTGGTGCTGCTCGCGGCGCTGATCTCGCTGACGGTGCTGCCGGCGGTGCTGACCCTGCTGGGAACTCGCGTCAACTCCCTCTCGCCCCGTTTCCTGCGGCGCCGCGCCGAGGCCGACGCCCGCCCAGACGCGCAGGGGTTCTGGTACCGCCTCTCGCGGCTGGTGATGCGCCGCCCGATCCCGATCGCGACGCTGAGCGCCGCTTTCCTGATCCTTCTCGGACTCCCCTTCTTCGGGATCAAGTTCAACACCGTCGACCCGACCGTCCTGCCGAAGAGCGCCAGCGCGCGCCAGGCCTACGACACGGTCAGCGCCGAATTCCCGCCCTACCGCGAGTCCCCGATCTGGGTCTCGGTCAAGGGCATCCCGGCGAAGGCGGCGGTGCCGTTGGCGGCGAGGATCAGGCACACCGAGGGCGTCGCGGCGGTCTCTCCACCCCAGCAACTGGGCGAAGGGGTGACGGTGATCCGCGCGATCTCCTCGAGCCCGTTCAACTCGGGGCCGAGCAAGGCGACGGTGGGGCGCATCCGCGACCTCGCGCCGCCGCCGGGGGCGACCGTCCTCGTCGGCGGCGCCACCGCGGACTTCGTCGACTTCCAGTCGAGCCTCGCCCGCCATCTCCCGATCGCGTTCGCGATCATCGTCATCGCGACCCTGGTGATCCTCTTCCTGATGACGGGCTCGGTCATCCTCCCGATCAAGTCGCTGATCATGAACGTGCTCAACCTCAGCGCGGTCTTCGGGCTGCTGGTCCTGATCTTCCAGGACGGCAGGCTCGAAGGCCTGTTCGGCTACACGAGCACGGGGGCGATCGAGCAATCGATGCCGATCCTGCTCTTCGCGGTCGCATTCGGGCTCTCGACCGACTACGCGGTCTTCCTGCTCTCGCGGATAAAGGAGGCGCGTGACAACGGCGCCTCCGATTCGGAGGCGGTCGCGATCGGCCTCGAGCGAACCGGCCGGATCGTCACCGCCGCGGCGCTCCTCTTCGCGGTCGCGATCGGCGCCTTCGCGACCTCGGAGATCATCTTCATCAAGCAGAACGGCGTCGGCACCGCGCTCGCCGTGCTTATCGACGCCAGCATCATTCGCGCACTACTCGTGCCCTCGCTGATGGAGCTGCTCGGCAAGTGGAACTGGTGGGCGCCGGCGCCGCTGCGCCGCGTGTACGAGCGATTCGGGATCAGTGAGACCGCGCACACGTCGAACCCGGTGACCGGCTGATCCGTATCGTCGGGCAAGTCGTGAAGCTCTTCCTCGTCTCCCTCGCAAGTTGCTCGATGGCCATCGTGGCGGGACTCGTCCTCGCGCCCGCGGCGCTTGCGGCACCCGCCAACGACGACTTCGCCAACGCCCGGGTGGTGGGCCCGGACCTGCCGGTCTCGGTACCGGGCACGAACGTCGGCGCCACGGCCGAGGCAGGCGAGCCCAACCCGTTCGGGGTCGATAAAGCGATGAGCTCGGTCTGGTACCGGTGGACCGCGCCGTCATCGACGCGGGTTGTGTTCGACGTCTGCGACCCGGACCCCAACTTCGGTGTGATGGCGATCTATACGGGGAGCGCGCTCGACGAACTGACCAAGGTCAGCGAGACCGGGTGTCACGTCCGCTTCGACGCCGTCGGCGGAACCACCTACAGCGTCCAGATCGACGGCCTCCACCAGCAACAGGCGTTCACCTTCTCCCTGCGGCCGTTCTCGCCCCCGGCCAACGACAACTTCGCCGACGCACAGGTCGTCGGCCCGCCGCTGCCGATCGAAGTGGCCGGGACGACGGTCGATGGCTCGGTCGAGGCCGGCGAGGGCGGCCAGCCCGGCGGTCGAACCGTGTGGTTCCAGTGGACCGCGCCCGCCTCGGTCCCGGTCCGGGTCGACGCTTGCGAATACCACGTCGCCAGCGGCCCCGGCAACGCCGGACTGTTCGTCTACACCGGCTCGACGATCCCCACCCTCGTCCCTGTCGGCCAGAGCCCGAACGGCTGCAAGGTCAGCTTCAACGCGGTCTCGGGCACGACCTACCGGATCAATTTCGACAGCTTCTTCGAAGGCGAGGGCAACTTCACCCTGAGGATGTTCGAGGAAACGCGGCCCGCCAACGACGACTTCGCCAACGCCCAGGCGGTCGGCCCGGCGCTGCCGATCTCGCTCGAAGGCACGAACGCCTTCTCGACCGTCGAGACCGGCGAGCCGCACCACAGCAGCGACAACGAAACCGACTTTCCGCCCCACGACTCGGTCTGGTACCGCTGGACCGCCGCCGTCAACGCCGAGGTCCGGGTGCGGGTCTGCAACTCCGACTTCGGCGCCCGGCTCGGCGTCTACACCGGCGCCACCGTCGGCGGCCTGACGCGGGTCGCCCCCAGCGTGCCGGTGACCAGCTTCCCCTTCTGCTCACTCCGCTTCGACGTCGAGGCGGGGACGGAATACCGAATCGCGGTCGGCGGCGGGGGCGAAGAGCAGGAGGGCAGCTTCACCCTCGACATTCACCGCTTCGCGCCGCCGTCGAACGACGACTTCGCCGACGCGACGCCGATCGGACCGGGACTGCCGATCTCGGTCCAGGGAAGCAATGTCGACGCCGGCGCCGAGCCGCAGGAGCCGGATCACTCGAGGTTCGGCGACAGCGAGGCCTTCGCATCGGTCTGGTACTCGTGGACCGCGACCGAAGGCAGGATGGTCCGTATCAGCACCTGCGGGACGGGATTCAGCAGCCTGCTGGCCGTCTACACGGGAACACTGCTCGACTCGCTGCAGCCGGTCGCAACCGGCGAAGGCGGGTGCGGGCCCCTGGACGGAAACCAGGTCGACCTCATGGCGCGCGCCGGCACCCGCTACCTGATCGCGGTCGACGGCAGCTTTCCCCAGCAGGAGGGACCCTTCACACTGCGGATCTTCGACCCGTTCGCGTCCCCTCCGCCGGCCGGGACGACTCGTCCCACCGAAGGCGACCGGACAGCACTTCTCGCTCAAGCGGGCGCTGAAGAAGTGCCGGAAGATCAAGCGCAGCCACCCCCGCCGGCGCTGCATCCAGCGGGCAAGGCGTAAGGCGAATCGGCTCAGGGCTTGAGGTCACCCTGGGCGGCCTTGGCGTCGTCGGCGCCCGTGAGGCGCTCGTCGCTCGCCAGTCCGCTCAGGGTCAGGGTGCCGTCGGGAGCGATTTCGGCGGTCGCCGCCAGCGATTCGCCGACCGCCACCGCGGCGGTGTCGATCGAGTCGGGGACGGTGAGCGTGAGATCGGCCCCGGCGGAGCGGATGTCGTCGGCCGAGATCAGCAGCTGGTGCGTGGCCGGACAGACCGCCTCGACGATTCCCTCTACGTCGGTGTAGGCGAAGGGGGTCGGTTCGGCCTTGTAGTCGACCTGCCAGAGCCGGCGCCCCGGGCGCTGGCGGGGCGGGCGCCGCATTCGCCGGATCGGAGAGGCAGGTCGTCCCCTGCGGCGGGACCGTGGCCACGGGCGGCGCCCCAGGGGCGGGCGTCGCCACGGGCGGCGCTTCGGCGCCCGTGGCGAGCGGTTCGATTTCGACCTTCACTTCGGCGTTCGCCCCGAGCAGCGGCAGCGGCGGGGCGGCCCCGCTCGGTTCCGGGTGGACGCCGACCAGGAGCGAGGCGCCCCGCGCCGAGAGGGTGTATGCGGGCGCAGCGGGGTCCGGGTCGACGAATGTGACGACCCCGGCGATGGTCGCCTGCCTGCGACCCCTGGCCTTCACTTCCGGCTTCGCTTCTTCGGCGAGGGTGCCGTTGGCCAGGGTCTTCGTCTCGACGCTCAGTTCGCTCCCGGGCGCCGGTAGCTTCGCGGCGTGGATCGTGTTTAGGATGCCCCCCTTTTCGGCGACCACGTAGCTCCCGGCAGCAGGGTTGGCGTGGACCACGATCCCGACCGCGGCCGGCGCTTCGGGTTCTTCTTCCTCGCCCGCCGGGACCTTGCTTTCGGGCATCTTCGTCCCCGGTTCGGATTCGGGCGGGGCGGTTTCGGACCCGCCCCCTTCGAGGGAGCCGGTCGGGAACGATTCGCTTTCGGACGCCTCAGAGGAGCCGAACCCTTCGGATTTGGGTGGCCCGAGGGCCGTCTGGGGCGGGCTTTCGGCGGCGGCTTCCGATTCGGGAAGCTCGACCACCTGGGACCCGGTCGCCTGGGTGCCGGCGACGCCGGGGCCGATCGCGACGCCGACGAAGAGGCCGAACCCGAGCGCGAGCGCCGAGAGCGGGGCCGCCCAGCGGCGATCGGTGACGACGAGCACCATCGGCCTCATGGCGCGGACGACTGCCGGCTTGTGGAGGAACCTGGTCACGCCTGCGGGGCCGGCGGCGAGGCCGGCGCCGGCGGCTGCGGGGTCGGCATCAGACCCTGGCCGCACTGCCAGCAGAAGGCCGCCCCCTGTGCGTAGAGGGCGCCGCAGTTGGGGCAGGCGCCGGCGGCGCCGGCATGGTCGAGCTTCAGCATCCGCTCGACCTCGCCGAGTTCGGCGTCGAGCTGCTGCAGCTTTGCAGCCCGCTTCGTCAGCACGTCGAGCCTGAAGTGGTCGCGGATCGCCATCTCATAGGCGAGTCCGCCGAGGTCCCACTGGGCATCGACGAACTGGCGCGCGAGCCGGTCCCTGCGGCGTTCGAGATCGGAGCTCACTTGATCACTTCCGCTCCACCTTCGCCTCCTCCGGGCGGCTTCGATTTGTCGATCGGGGGCGGCTTCCCCGGGGTCACCACTTCGTCCGGGATCTTCTTGCTTTCTTCGACGTAGTTTTCGCCGCTCTGGGAGTTGAGTTCGTTCAGCGCTTCGTCGCTCGCTTCGACCGGGTGCCCGCCCCCGCCTTCCTTCGAGGCCCCCTTGTGCTTGGTGCTCCCGCCGCCCCCGCCCTTGAGCGAGCTCGAGTTGCCACCGCCCGTCGATTCGTTCGAGGAGGTCGCCGATTCTTCGCCCGAGCCCTTCACCACCACCGCTGGCGGAGTGACCGTGTTGTTGTCGCCGTTCTGATTGCCGATCAGCACACCGATCAGGAACATCCCACCGAGCACGGCGATTCCCGCAACCGCGGCCAGCGGCGCGTAGTCGCGCTGCTTCGCCGGCTCCCCGGCCTCGGTTGCCACGGCCTGGGATGCCGGCTGCGCGTTCTCGGCGGGGCCCGCATCCGGGCGCATGTAGCGCTGGTACTCGACGCGCGGATCGGCGCGGCGGGCGCCGCAATTGAGGCAGTAGCGCTGGTCGGAGGCGAGCGGAGCGCCGCAATCGCGACACGGCTCGCCCTGGGCGCCGAGCTGCTCGGGCACCGCCGTCTCGGTCTGTGCGCCGGCGTCGGCCATCTCGCTATTCGCCGCCTTTCAGGGTCGGGTAGTCGGAAAGGGTCAGATCGGCGCCGCTCGGGTCACCGACGAAGAAGATCCGGTATTCGATCGGTTTCGTTTCCGGTTTCAGGTGTTCGATCGCCCCGCGCCCGGCGGCGACGATTTCATCGCCCCGGCGGGCGACCGCGTAGAGGAGGAGGCGGCCCTGGTCGGCGCCGGTCCTGTTGACGACTTTGCCGGTCGCCTCGACGCCCGAGACAGGGTCTCCGCTGAGGCTCGGTTCGGTGACTTCGATGTCTGGAAGCGCACCGGCGAAGGGGGTCCCCCCTTCCCCGACCTTGACCTTGACCTTGGCCGGCTTGCCGGCGGTCAGGACCTGGTCGTTGACCCATTCGGCATCGCCGCTCGCCGGCACGAACGGGATCGAGGCGAGCGCCGGCTCGATCCCCGGCAGGTCGTTGCGGTACAGGCTCTTGCCCTTGGCGTCGCGGACGTCGATCAGGACCGGGACGTCGACGAGATCGGTGGAGGAGTCGTTGTGAACGTCGACGACAACCGCGGCGCTCCCTTCCTGGCCGGTCAGCACGGCGCTCGAGGTCACCTTCACGTCCCTGCTTTCCTTCTTCACCGAGAGGCCCTTGTCGTTGAGCAGGGTCGTCGCCGCGCTCGCCTTGAGTTCGGCGCTCTTTTCCTGGGTCGACTGGCAGGCGCTGAGAGTGACGGCGACGACGACGACGAACGCCTGAGAGCGCGATCTGGCGCGTGATCATCCGAAGCCTCCGCCGACGTACTCGCGGGTGCGCTCGGCGACCGGCGAGTTGAAGACCTGTTCGACGTGGCCGTACTCGATCAGGTCGCCGAGGTACATGAAGGCGACGTTGTCGGCGACCCGCTGGGCCTGCTGCAGGTTGTGGGTGACGATCACGATCGCGATCTCGGTCCGCAGGGTGACGATCGTTTCCTCGATCGTCTGGGTCGAGATCGGGTCCAGCGCCGAGCAGGGCTCGTCGAGCAGGAGGACCTCGGGCTGGACCGCGAGGGAGCGGGCGATGCAGAGCCGCTGCTGCTGGCCGCCGGAGAGCGCCAGCGCCGGGTGGTCGAGGTGGTCCTTGACCTCCTCGAGCAGGCCGGCGCGATGCAGAGCTTCGGTCACCGCCGGCTCGAGGTCGCGTTTGTGCGGTCTCCTCGAGCCGCGATGGCGGAGGCCGTAGGCGACGTTGTCGAAGATGCTCATCGGGAACGGGTTCGGCTGCTGGAAGAGCATTCCGATCCGGCGCCGCAGGAGGGTGACGTCGAGAAGGTCGACGTCCTGGCCGTCGAGCAGGATCCGGCCGCCGCGGCGCGCCGTCGGCGTCAGGTCGACGAGGAGGTTGAGCGAGCGCAGCAGCGTCGTCTTGCCGCAACCGGAGGGCCCGATCAGGGCGAGGACTTCGCCCTGGCGGACGTACAGGGAGACCTGGTTCACCGCGAGCTTCTCGCCGTAGGAGATGCTGAGCGCTTCGGCCCGCATCCGCTCGAGCGGCACGGTTTCGGCCCGGGGCAGGCGCTTGAGCCGCGGCGCGGGCGCGACCGGGACCTGGCCGTTGGAGCCGGAGGGGGGCTGGGCCACGGTCGGCGGGGCGCCCGGGCTGATCCGCCGAACCGGCGGCGGCAGCGGAACGCCGCTCATCGGGGCAGTCCCATCGGCTTGCCGCGGCCCCGGGTCAGAAGGTCGACCCCGAAGTTCAGGGCGAGCACAACCAGCAGCAGGACGAAGGCCGCCGCATAGGCCTTTTCCGGAGAGCCCCCTTCGCCGGCCGGTGAGTTGTTGTAGACGTAGGTGGTGAGGGTGCTCCCGGTTCCCTTGAGCAGGTTCCATCCCGGCAGCCCGCCCTGCGGTTCGAAGCGCATCGTCGCGCCGAGGAGGATGAAGACGATCGCCGTGTCGCCGACGATCCGCCCCATTCCGAGGGTGATGCCGGTCCCGATCCCGCGGCGCGAGGCCGGCAGCAGCACCCGCCGGATAGTCGAGGCGCGGTCCTTGCCGAGGGAGTAGGAGGCCTCGCGGAGATGGCGCGGGATCGACTGCAGCGCCTCCCGGGTCGAGCCGACGATCAGCGGCAGCGCGATCAGGGCCATCATCGTCCCGGCGATGAAGAACGAGCGTCCCAGCGGGGTCGCGTTCGCGCCGGTGACCGAAAATGCGCTGAAGAAGCTCTGCTGGAAGACGAGCAGGCCGAAAATCGCGAGCACGATGCTCGGCGTGCCGGCGACGATCTCGACGCAGGACTCGACCGCCCGGGCGAGCCCCGCCGGTCGGCCGTACTCGGAGAGCCAGACCGCGATCGCGACGCCGATCGGGGCTGCGATCGCCGTCCCGAGGATCGTGATCACGACCGTCCCCAGCACCGGGTCGAGGAAGCCCCCACTCTTGCTCTGATCGAGGCCCGGTTCGGGGTGGCTCAGAAGCTCGGATGGCCGCAGGTACTGGATCCCGCGGAAGAGCATGTAGAGGACGATCGCGGCGGCGATCGCGCAGAGCAGGAGCCCCGCACCCCAGGCGAGCGCGACCCCGATCCGGTCGCCGATGCTCCACGACTCGTTGGGCCGGATGCGGTCGAACAAGCCGGCCGGAGCGGCGGGGGTCTGGGGCTGGCTGCTCATCGCTACCTCGCCTGGAGGGTGTATTTGCGCATCGACTGCCGCGCCACCCAGCCGGCAAACGAGAGGAACGCGCTGGAGATCAGGAGAATCGCGGCGAACGCGTAGATGGTCTGGCCGAACGGCTTCACCGAGAGGCCGTCTGCGTTGTCGACGATCGTCGCCGCCAGCGTCCTCGAGGGCTCGAAGAAGAAGGTGATGCCGTCGAGTGGGTTCGGCGCGAACCCGATCGAGCCCGAGACCATCGAGAGCATGATCGCCTCGCCGAGGGCGCGCGCGGTGGCGAGCACGGCGGCGGCGACTATCGCCGGGCGCGCGGCCCGCAGCCCGACCGTCCGCAGTGCGCGGAAGCGGTTGACGCCGAGGGCGGCGGCGCCCTCGGTCCAGCTCTGCGGCACCCGGCGTAGCGCATCGGTGACGATCGCCACCATGATCGGGGTGATCATCACGGTCAGGATCATCACCCCGACCAGAAGGCTCGTCCCGTCGAGCTGGATCACGTACTGGACCGATTCCTTCTCCGATTCGGAGATCACGTGGTTGCCGATGAAGGGGACGATGACGAGCAGGCCGATCAGCCCGTAGATGACCGACGGAACGGCGGCGAGAAGGCGGACGACCGGCTGCAGGATCGCGGCCATCCAGGCCGGGGCGAACTCGACGATGAACATCGCCGAGAGCAGCGAGATCGCCGTCGCCAGGACCAGCGAGACCAGGGTGATCAGCATCGTCGCGTAAAGCAGAGGCCAGGCGTGCAGCGTGTAGACGTAGTTTTCGGGGTTGGCCGGTGAGTTGAAGATTCCTTCGAGCTGGGCGTCGACGTTGCCGCCGCCGCCGAACCAGGCGAGGCCGTTGTGTGAGAAGGAGGGCCAGGCCTTCTCGAACACGAAGACGATCATGAAGCCGATCAGGACCAGGGTCCCGGCGGCCACACAGCTCAGAATTAGCTCGACGCGCCGATCGGTCGGATCCTCCTGCCGTGCGCTCGGTGACGAGCCGGCCGTCACTAGCTCAACGGAATCCAGTTTGTGCCGATGATCTTCGACGCAGCGGAGCTCGTCTTGATCCACTTGATGAACGCCTTCGCCACTCCCTTCGGAGCCCCGCGGGTGACCATGTAGAAGTTACGGGTGCCGCCGTACTGGCCCGACTTCGCGTTCCGCAGGGTGCACGGGACTCCCTGATAGGGGATCGAGTACAGGCCCTTGGCGAAGTAGAGCGAGACGTACCCGACTGCGTTGTCGTCGGACTTGACGATCTGCTGGACGAGACCGTTGGAGGTTTTCTGGCTGGCGCCGCTGAAGACCTTGGTGGAGCCCATGAATATCCTCTGGAAGGCGTCCTGAGTACCGGAGCCGGGGGTGCGGACGACGACGTCGATGCTCCCGGTCTGCCGCGCGCCGGGCACCTGGCTCCAGTTGCGGACGCGACCGCCGAAGACGGCCTGCACCCCGGCCTGGTCGATCCCTGGGACGGGATTCGCCGTGTTGGTGACGATGCAGACGCCGTCGCGGGCGATCTTGTTGAAGACGAGGCCGCCCGGATCGCTCGGCTTCGGGTCGCGCGAGGAGTTGCCGATCGTGACCCTGCCGGCGGCGACGTCGGAGACACCGATGTCGGAGCCGCCCTGCAGCAGCTTGAAGTTCACGCAGTGACCGCAGACCGAGACGTACTTGCGCGCCAGGCTGGAGGCCAGCGGGGCGACACTGGTCGATCCGCTCATCGTGATCGTTTCCTTCGCCGCGGAGGTGGCGGGCAGCAGCAGCGAGAGTCCGAGGACGAGCACCAGAGCGACGCCGGTGAGGCCTTTCGTGTTCTTCAAGTTGGTCACTCCTAGCGCGAGATTTGCAGAGCTTCGAGGGGCGAAGTCTCCGAGTCGCCCGCATCAGAAAAGTCAAAGCTGTGTGACTGACTGGATAAGAACTGGTTACGGGTTCCGACCGATCTCGGCACCGGAGGAGAAAAGCCGGAATAACCGCGATTTATCCAAATGTTTTCAATTTCGACACGAACATTGATGAGGCTGCCGGGAGCCATGGAGATGTCCCCCGGTCGATGACATCTGAGTCCGCCGCCCCGAGCTCCGAGCAGGGGGAGTACCGCGTCGCGAACCTCGATGTCCGCCCGTCGGAGGTGCAGGTTCTGGTCGACGGGCACAGGGTCGGCCTTACCGTCCGCGAGTTCCAGCTCTTCTCGCTGCTCGCGAGCCGGCTCGATCGGGTCGTCCAGCGACCCGAGATATACGAACTGATGTGGGGCGGCGAGATGCCGCGGCGCAATCGATCCGTCGATGTCCTCGTCCGCAAGGTCCGCGGCAAGCTCGAGCAGTCCGCCCCGGGCTGGCGCTACATCCACACCCACTTCGGCATCGGCTACCGCTTCACCCCCGAACGCGTCGCCCGTTAGTCGCTGAACTTCTGGCCCTGCGAGCCCTTGGCGAAGGCGCAGCGGAAGTTCTCCGGGGTGCCGACCGGCTCGCCGCCGGCGAAGCCGCCCTGGTTGTGATTGTCGTAGACGGTCACGTAGTCGAGCGTTTCCGGCATCGGAACCGCCGGCATCGGAACCGGGTCCGGTTCGCCGACCGCGAGGTTGCCTTTCGAGCCGACGGTCACGCCCTCCGACCCGGCGGCGTCGGAGCCGGCGGTCGTCGTGAAGAGATCGCTCGCCATCTCGCGTTTGTCCTTGATGCCGCCGTTCTTGGCGTTCTGGAATTCGTCGGTCGCGGCGGTGGTGGGGCTGTCGTCGATCGTGCTCTCGAGCTTGGCCCTCGCCGCCGCCCCCAGCAGCTGCGCGGCGCTCGGCAGCCAGCCGCCGTCGCGGACGCAGGCCTTCGCGGCGTAGACGTAGTTGTTCTTGCCGATGTCCGCGGGCGGTATCGGGTGCGGCGAGGATTCCAGGCACCAGGTGCCGAGGTCGACCGAGTCGGCGATCGGGCACCCGACCTTGAGCTGGGAGAGCTGCTGCCTGCTCTTCTTCCGCTTCGGATGGCCGCGCTCGACGACGCGGGCGGTTCCGCGGCCGCGCTGCTCCGCGGGAGCGCCGCCCGCCATCGAGATCACCAGCGCGATGAAGGCGACGATGAGGGCCACGATTGCGATCGGGTCGCGACGATGCCGCGAAGTGGCCGGCGTGTTGGATTGACTCATCGGTGCCTCCTGGGGTCGTTGTAGGTTTCGTAAGCAAGGGCCCGGTGCCGCCGCCGGGTGCGTGGCCCGAAGATGCCGGCGCCGGCGATCGCCATCAGAACCGCCAGGGCGGGTAGGGCCGCCGGCGTCAGCCGGTCCACCGGCGAATGGGAGGCCATGTGGTGGACGACGCTGACCTCCACCTCCTCCTCCTCTTCTTCCTGCGAGACCTCCGAAGTTCCGCTGGGTGGGGTCACCTGGGGGACGGGAGGCGGCGGCGGGGGAGCGATCGCGACCGGCAGGGTCGGCGGCTGGGTGCTGAGCGGTAGGAACGGCGGGATGACCGGCGGCGGTGGGGGATTCGGCGGGGGATTCGGCGTCGGCGCCGGCGTCGGCGCCGGCGTCGGCGCGGCGACCGGCGGGAACGTCGTCGGACCCGGGTTGAAGCCGGGCTCGGGGCTCGTGGGCGGCGGGGGCGGCGTGGCCACCGGCCTCACGAGCGTGGTCCGATTGCGCAGCGGGGTCGTGCCGCAGGGGCGCTGCGCGGTTCCGCCGAGAACAGTGACCTTCTGCGAGTAGGAGAGCCCGCCCGTGGAGAGGGTGACGACGGTGGTCCCCGCGTTGAACGCGCAGAGCAGCCCCGAGTGGGGATCGGGCACCGGCTTTTCGTCGACGAGGAGGACCGTGCGCGGGTTCAGCGCGCCGGGGTCCGGAGCGACGAAATCGGCGATGTCCGGGTTCGAGGAGGTGAACGTGTATTCCGGGAAGACGCCCGTCGCGCACTTCGACCCCTGGCACTTTGTCGGAATCGGCACGTAGGGTTCGGGGTCCAACGATTCGCAGGGGGGGCCCGGTCCGGAGGGATCGCTGCACCTGTAGCCCGCCAGCGGCCGCCGCGCAAGGCCCTGGAAGAGAGCCTGGTGGCTGCGGCGGAGAATGGTGCCGTCGGTCGGGTCGATCGCGAGCGAGCCGATGTTCGGGATCAGCCGGACGCCGACCGGGGCGATGTTCGTGTTCGGATCCCGATCGGAGGGTTTGGCGTCGATCGAGGCGACGAGGAACCCGGAGCCTCCGACGAAGTCCGTTTCGACGGCGAAGGGCGGCCTCACGTAGCCGATCGTGCCGCTGCCGAACGCGGGGATCGAGCGACCGCCGGCGTTGAGCCTGAAGGCGCGGTTCTGTTCGGGGTATTCGAAGAAGTAGGCCGAGGCCGCCGCGGGCGCGGCGCTGCATCCTGGGGGCGGTATCCCGACCAGGATGCGTGTGATTTCGCTGCCGTCGGCGGCCGCGTCGGGCGCGCGGCCGGAGAGGTCGCGATTGCCGACCACGACCGCCGGTATGCCGCTCGCCTCTGCCGACGCGAGTTCGGACGCCAGCCAGCAGCGCTGGCTCTGTTCAAGTTCCGGTTTCGAGTAGTCGAGGACCGCGACGCGGATCGACCCCGCGCTCCCGACCGAGTTGAACGAGTAGAACGCCTGCCCCGCGCTCGCCTGGGAGACCGGCGCGATCCCCGGTCCGGGAGGCGCGGTGCCAAGCGGAGAGCCGGAGCCCGCGAAGGCCCCGGCGAAGGTCGAGAGAGTGCCGGAGGCGTCGAGGTCGGATTGCGAGGGAGTCGCGAACACCGGCAGCAGCCCGGCGGCCGACCCCAGCCGGTGCGAGTAGCTCCGCTCCTCGCGACCGAACGCGAGGGGCGACAGGCTCAGCGCCGAGCCTCCGGCGACCCCCGGGCCGGTGTAGAGGAAGGCTCGGAGACCCGGAAGGCCGGCGGCGTGGCCGACCGCGCCCTTGAGCCAACGGTCCGGCCCGATCCCGGTGCCGGCGAGGTCCGCGCACGGCCCCGCGCACCCCGCTCCACCGGCGACCGCGAAGTTGACCAGCTGGGATTCGACCGGGATCGGGCTTGTCGAGGCGTTGGACGGCGGCGCAGCGCCGGGGCCGTAGCGGAGAACGCCCGCAGTCTGGATCGCCTGACCGTTCCTGCCCACAAACGAGCCCGTCACTCCTCCCACCGCCCAGCCTTCGGACCCGCTCGGCGAGACGAGCAGCGCCAGCGTCGGGTCGGCCTGCAGCGGGAGGTCGTATTCGATCTGTCCTTCCACGTGCGGTGGGAACGGGTACTCCTGGTGCTGTTCATCGCGCCACCCGGTCGCCGTCTGCCTGACGACGATCCCGCCACCCGGCAGCGGATAGGGGTCGGTCAGCAGCGGCGCCTGGCCCGGCGGAGGCTGGTTGAAGACCTGTTCCTGGTCGACGGACATGTCGACGGTCTCTTCGGCGACCGAGGCGATGCCGCGGACCTGGCCGGATTCGCGGACCGCATCGAGAGCCACCGGGAAGCCATTCAGCTGGCCGGCGGCTCTTGCCCAGGGTGCGCCGGCGCTCTGGCGGCTGATGACCGTGCTTTCTCTCGCTCCGAGTTCGCCGGACTGAAGGGTGGCGATGATCGCCCCGCCGTCGGGCAGCCCGGCGACCACCTGCGGCACCGCGGCCTGGAGCGCCGCCTCCGCGGGCTGGTCGACACTCCACCCGGATCCGTCGTTGCTGATCACGCCGCCGGTATAGATCGGGGTTCCCCCCCTCGCGACCGGGAATTTGTAGGTGGCCAGGGCTTCGCCGCCGCTGAACGCGATCGAGGTGATGTTCGCTTCCGCAGGGACCCCTGGCGGAAGCGGTTCCTGGATCCATTCGCGACCGAAGGAGAGGAGCAGCCCCTGCTTGCCGACCGCGTAACCGCGGTTTGGGTTGTCGGGGTCGAAGGCGATCGCGGTGAAGTTCGCGCGGGCGAGATTCCGCGGCGCGCCCGGGTCGGGCTCCCAGAAGCCGGTCGATTTTTGCCAGAGCCACATCGCGTTGTTGTCGCCGACCGCGTAGGCACGACCGGGCTGGGGCCACGCGACCCCGCGGAGGGTCGGCGTCGCCCGCGCGCCGGAGCTGCGCAGCAGAGGTTCGGGTTCCCAGCCCTCGCCGGGCACATAGCGTGCGACCTGGCCGAGGGCGCCGACGGCGATCGCTTCCGAGCCGAGCGATCCGCTCGGGGCCCCGGGCTCCCCGGCGATCGCGGTCAGGGGCCGGCGGAAGGGAACGGGCCAGGGCTGCAGGCCCGCGGGTTCTGGGTTCCGGGTCAGCTGCACGGGCGGCAGTTCCCCGAGCCAGCCTTCGTCGGGGGCGCTCAACGCCGCACCCCGGCGCCCGCCCGCGTCACCGCCGGCGAGTGCGATCCGGGCGAACGATTCTCCTTCGAGATCGAGGATCGCGCCCTGGCCGACCCCGGTGATCGTACGGCGGCCGTAGGGCCCTCCGGCCGGCCAGGCGAAGCTCCGGCCTTCGCCGTCCGGGAGTTCTGCTCCGAGCGGGTACTGGCAGAGGGGGCCCGGGAGGTCGCACCAGGAGCCGGTGACCTGGCCGGCGGCGATGTCGAAGAAGATCGTCGCCTCGTGGCTCTGCCCGCCTTCGCCGAGGACCGCGTCGACCCAGACGGCGTCGTCGCTGACAGTGAGCGGCTGACCTTCGCGCCGGGCGGAGACTCTTACCCCGAGAGGCTTCGATTCTTGGTACAGCGCGCCGGTCGATCCGGGGGACCCGAGCGTTTGCTGGCGCCAGACGGCTTCGCCCGTGGAGCCGCCGTTCGGTTCGCGACGGAACAGCTCGATTCCTTCGCCCTGCAGGGCGGCGCGACCGAGGAGCCAGGCCTCGCCCCCGCCGGCGTCGATCCCGACGACGGCGAAGCTGGACGACGGTTCCTTGCATTCGGAGGAGATGAAGCCGGCGCAGATCGGCTCCCGGGACCAGCCTGCGCCACCGACGTAGTCGAGGACGCCTTTCCTCTCGCGAGCGGGGACGACGTAGGCCCGTGTGTTCCCGCCCGCTTCCTGGGCCGCGACGAACGGCCCGTTTTCGGGCTGGAGGCTCTCGCCTTCTTCGAGGACGGCGGTCGGGTCGGAGGCTTCGCGAAGTGGGCCGCCGGGGTCGCGGACGAGGATGATCGCCCGTTCGCCCGCGGTTCCCGCCACCACGACCCCCCCGCGCGGTGTCGTCCTTCCCGCCGACGCTCCTTCGGCAAACCCGAGTTCGGGGATCGGGCCCCCTTCCGCCGCGACCGGGGGTGGAATCGTTTCCCAGCCGCCGGCGTCCGTGTAGCGGGCGAGGGACTGCCGGCTGCGCGCCGTCGCCCAGACCTCGCCGGAGGCCTCGAGCGGCGAGGCGCCGAGGAACGTTTCGGTCGGCGCGCCGGGAGCGGGCTGGGCCGCGAGTTCGCCGGAGCCCGAGGCATCGGCGCTGATCGCTCCGCCCCACAGCACGGCGACGACGAGCGCAACGGCCAAACCGGCGAAGCCGGCGAGGGAGGCAAGCCTCATTTCTTCGACCCCTTCACCCTGTGCACCTGGAAGTCGAGGCTCGTGGGCCAGCGGTCGGCGTCGAGCCGGAGGCGCAGGCTGCGGTGCCCGATCCCCATTGTGTAGCGCCCGGTCTGGGCGACGACCTGTCGATGCCGCTTGGCGACTATCTTCACGTGGGCCTTCGCGTGGAGGACGAAGGTGAACAGAAGGAGCGTCTTGCCGACCAGACGCTGGTGGACCCCGGTCAGGAGCGCCCGCGCCCGCGGTCGCGGCCGGCGGTGTTCCTTTTCCGGTTCTTCCCCGGCGCCGGTGTATTCATAGGGGGAGGGGGCGCCCGAGTTGTCTTCCGGCAGGCTGGTCGGCGGCACCGACGGCAGGCTGTCGTCGCGCGGGCGGAACCCGATCAGGGCGTGCATGGCCGGGTCGTCGTTGGGAGCGGGATCGGGGCCGAGATGGAAGAGCCAGCCCCGGCTCGTCGCCATCCAGCACTGTTCCGCGCCGGGGCAGGCGAGCGCGGAGACCGGGCCCTTCCTGCCGATTCCTTCTTCGGGAGCGGGCAGGCTGACTTCGGGGTCGAGGGACCCGTCCGCGTGGACGCGGACGAGCCGGGCCGAAATGGTGGCGGATTCCCCGGGAGCCGCCCCCTCCGCTTCGCGGCGGATGCCGATCCAGGCGCTTTCCCCGGATTCGGCGGCGAGGGCGCCGAGGTGATCCCCGGGTTTGAGGATGGCTTCCGGATCTGTGAGCGCAGTCTGGGCAAACGGCCCGCTCGCCTCTTTGCGGAGCACGGTCATCCTCGCCGGGTCCGTCCTCGCCCCCGATGCCGCCCAGAGCGAGCCGCCGGAGCCGCTCAGCTTGAAGCCTTCGAGCTGCCAGGGCTCTGCGCCCACGCCGTAGGAGAGCGGCGCTTCCGTGGCGACCGCCGCGAACGGGTTTGGGCCGGTCGGCAGAATCTGGTGCAGGAAGAACGGTTCCGATTCGTCCTCTTCCGGAGCCGAGTCGCCTTCTTCGGAGACCCGCACGCCCTCATAGAGCGCGCCTTCGTGGAAGGCGAGGCCGGTGACCTCGCGGCCGGGGTCGGCGATCGGCTGGAAATCGGTCAGCGATGGAACCGCGGTGAGCGAGCTGCCGTCCCAGTGCAGGTGGAACGCCCCCTGGTTGACGGTGCCCGGCAGCCGTTCGCCGGCGAACCAGCAGTCGTCCGGGCCCGAGCAGGCCGCGGCGTTCATCGGCAGGTAGGACCCGGCGACGCCTTCGGGCTCGGCGTAGGAGGCCACCACGGCGCCGTCCTCGAAGTGGCAGAGCGAGCTGTGCGGCTTCTTGTTCTCGAACGTTTCCTGGCCTTTCTGGGGGTCGGAGATCGTCCAGAACTCGTCCGGCCCCGCCCAGGCGATCCTCCCCTGGTGTCCTCCACAGACGGTCGCGTAGCGGTACCACCCGCTTCCGTCGTAGGCGAATATCCCGGCGGGAACTCCCCCGTTGCCGGCGGTGATCAGGACTCCCCGGTTCGGCGCCCAGAACTCGACGTCGCCGACTTCGCCGATATCGACCGGCGTTTCGATCCCCGCCGCGACCGGTTGCTGCGAGTGCCATGCTTCGGCCGCCGCGGCGGGCTGCGCGCCCCAGCCCAGTGTCGCAAGGAAGAACGCGATCGCGCAGCAGCGCCTCATCGCCGGCCTCCGTGGTTCCCCCTGTGGCGGTGGAACCGGATCTGGAGACGGCCGTGAAGCGTCTTGCCCTTCGAGGTCCTGAACGTGACGCTCGCCATCGCGTAGACCCCTTCCGTGGTCCTGGCGAGGTGGCTCAGCCGCGGCGGCAGCTTCAGGTCGAGCTTGACCGGCCCGCCTTCGCCCACCTTCGCCGGCCGGGCCGCGCTGGCGAGAAGGCGAGGCTGCCGGCCAGAGCTGAGGCTTGCGGTGGCGGTCGCCCTCAGCCTGCCCCTCCCCGGCACCACCGCGACGAGCCGCACCGCGCCGTTCGGCAGCGAGGACGCGCTGAGGGTGAACCGCCAATGCCGCCGGGTGCGGATCCTCCGCGGTGGCGGAGGATCTTCCTGCGAGCCCGTGGCCGCAGGTTCCTGGGGGTCGTCGACGACGAACGCGTCGCCGGCGTCGTTCCCGTCACCGTCGACGAGGTTGAATGCGGTCGAGGCGAAACCGATCGTGCTCCCGTCACTGTCGAGGGTGGGCGAGGAGGCGCCATCGCCGCCTTCCGCCGATCTGCTGCCGATTGACGGTTCGGAATCCCCACCGATGCCGTGGGTGACCCGCTCGATCGTTTCCACGTCGCGGGAGATCAGGTACAGCTCGACCCCGCCGACACTGGCGGGAGGCGAACTGATCAGGTTGGGCGGGGCGAGCGGGAACTGCTGGCGCGCCGTCGCGATGGCGATCCGGTTCCCGTCGGCCGACAGCCCCAGGTCGAAGATGTCGCCGTTCAGCGGGATGTATTTGTCTCTGTTGATCTGAACCGCTTCTTCGATCGGATCGGAGCTGAGCGGGATCTGGCGTGTGAGCTGATGGACGGCCTGCCGCCGGCTCAACCCCGGGCTCATGTCGACGAGGAACAGGTTCGTCGCCGTCGCTTCGGTGGGTGTTCCGGTCAGCGCCGCCGTGCGGCCGTCGAAGCTGAGCTGCGGTGTTCCGTCGACATCCCGCACCAGCCACCCCGTCGCCGTGAGGAAGGGCGGCTTTTCGATGAGTTCCGGGAACGGGCCCTGACAGCTGGGGTCGGCGAGGGTCCCGTCGGGTGGGCAGCCCGGCGCCAGCGGGTCGCCGCCACCGACCATCCGCCGGGTCGGCGCGCCCGGGCCGTCGGCGACCCTTCTCCAGAGCGGCTCGTCGTAGGGCTGGACGCCGTCGAGGCCGATGATTCTTTCGCGCTCGTCGTTCAGGAGCGGCACCTGGGCCGGAAGGTGGCCGCCGAGCCAGGCGACAGTGGTGCCGTCGCCGCTGATCGCTGCGCCGGGCAATGGCAGGCCTGACACCGCGACCACGGCCCCACCCACGACCGGTAGATCGGTCATTGCTCCCGATTCGGGGTCGCGCTCGACGCTGACGAGGGTCGTTTCGAGGCTGTCGAGATTTCGCAACACGATTTGGCCCGCGGGCGTTGGTTCGCCTTCGGTGCTTCCACCCGGCCCGCTGGTCAGGTCCGAGGGCGCGCGGGTGACGAAAACGACCCTCCGGCCGTCGGCGCTGAGCGCGACCCGGCCGGACGCTTCGGAGCCACCGGGTTCTCCGTAGGTGAGGCCCTGGCTGGAGCCGTCGAGGGCGGAGGCCAGTTCGTAGGTCGGCGGCGAGGTCGACATGTCGGCGACGTAGACGTCCTTCGAGCTCGGCTGAGTGTCATCGACCGGGTCGAGCTGGGCGTCCGTCGTGAAGCTCACGTAGCGCCCGTCGGCTGAGATCGAGGGCGCGCTCGCGTCTGACCCCGTGGCCGCTTTTTCGTAGGCGTTTCCAACCTCGACCGCGGTCAGGCCGCCGCTTTCGAGGTCCTCGCGGAACACGCCCTTGAGGCCGCCGATCGCGGCCTGGAAGGCCAGGTATCGCCCGTTCTTGCTGATCGCCGTTGCCGAGGCTTCCTGAGCCTGCTCCTCGGAGTCTTTCGACACCAGCCGGATCGGCCCAAGCTCGGCCCGTGCAGGAGCGGCGGCGGTCAGCATCGCGGCGGCCAGAGTCAGCAGCAGAGCCGCCACCCTCATCGAGCTCGCACCTCGAAGTGCCTGACTACCCTGTTACCGGCGAGGTCGCGGGCCTGGACCGCAATCTCGTAACGGCCCGCGTGTTCGTAGACGTGGGCGAGCCTGTACGCGGGCGGACGCTTTCGTCCTCGACCTCGCCGGATCGAGCGGCTATGGCCGCTGGGACTCGGCTGGGCCCAGGGCGTGCCGTCCCCGAAGCTGACCCGCGTCCGTTTGCCTTTCACGCCCGAGTCGGAGTCGGTGACGGTCACCACCGCCCGCCGCCCGGTCTTGCTGAGGTCGACCCGGACCACCGGGGCCTCCGAGTCGACGCGGAGCCGGGTCGGCTTGCTGAGCAGCTGCTGTCCGAGCCGATCCGTCGCCAGCACACGGACCGGCTTCGCCCCGCTGCCGAGCAGTGCCGGGCGCGGTCGGAGGACGAGTCTCTTCAGCCCGCTGCGCACGACGTGGCCGCCGAGCAGGACCGCGTAGCGCAGGCCCCCGACCCCCGATGGGGCCGCTTCCCAGTGGATCTTCGCTTCGCGCGGTTTGACCCAGCGGGCCGGCACCGTCACCCGGAACGACTTCGGAGCGGCTCCGACCTCCTCGACGACCACCTGATAGCGGCCAGGTTCTCCCTGGAGGAACCCGATCAGCCCGTCCCCTTCCCCGGAGCGCCCGATCTCAAGGTCCGCCACCGGGCCCCCCGCGACCCCGTGGACGAGGCCGGTCTGGGCGCTGCCCGATGGCGCTTCCTGTCGCACGGCGACCACCGGGCGTCCCGCCGAGTCGAAGGCCGGATAGGCGACGAGCCCGCCGCCGGCGGGGTTGACGGCGGTAACGACCTCCCCGCCCGGCTGGGCCGGGGGTCCCGGCGGAACCGACATCACGGTCAGCTTCCCGGCCTCGTCGACGTCCATCTGGCGAAGTTGGGTCCCGGCGAGGAAGCCGAGCCGGAGCGAGCCTTCGGTGCCACCTTCGTCGTCGGCCGCGACGCCTGGCAACCCCAGCCTCCCGGCCGCGTCCCCACCGTCCGCGAGCACGGGCCCCGTCGGCACTCCCGCTTCGAGCGAGAAGTTCGGGCGCAGCGAGTTGAGGATCAGAGCCCCGGCGAGCGGCGAGCCGTTTTCGGGCGCAAACCTGACCGCGACCCGCACCTGGGCGAATTTGCTCACGGCGAGGGAGAAGGCGTCGGCGTCGGCGGTGACCGGCTTTCCTTCCCAGACGGCCGGGCTCGCTTCGAGCACCGGGCCGGGCGCCGTGCCGAAGATCCTCCGCATCCAGACCCGGGCGGTGCCGGTCTGGTCCGGCTCCTGCCAGATGACGGCAGCGCTGCCGTCGACCCCGGTCGCCACCTGGGGGGCATTCGTCGGCGTCGGCGGCCGCATCGAGGCTTCCGGGTTTCGGTTGATCGCGCCGAGGCGGGACCACCGATCTTCTTTCAGGCGCGCGACGCGGATATCGGCCATGACGTCGCCTTTGCGCAATTCGACGGCCGTGTTGTTGGCTTTCCGGGGGTTGAAGGTTTCGGTGATCGCCCGGTAGGCGACGATCGCCTGGCCGGGGGCCGTGGCGCTGAGCGAGGGGTCGACACCGATCCCTTCGCCGACGTTGGGGTCGACGAGCTGCGATGGGCCGAACCCTTCCGCGCCGCGCCCGACGGAGGCCGAGTAGAGGCCGTCCTGGATCTCGCCATGAACCGTCGCGACGCCGGTCACCCAGACGACGAGCAGTTCGCCCCTCACCCCGGCCGAGATTCGTGGCTGGCTGGCGGCGTAGGGCTGGTCCCAGTCGACCCGAACCGGCGGGCCCCATTTGCCGCCGACGAAGCGGCATGCGAACACGTGCGGGACGCCGCCGACCGATCGCACGTAGGTGACGCCACCGGTTCCGTCTTCGGCCATCGCGACGCCGCCGAATTCGAAGATCGAGGATGAGGGGCCGTCCACCGTCACCGGGGGAGTGATCAGGGCCTCGGATTGCGACGCGCAGGCAAGCATCGTGACGGCCAGCGCGAGGGCGACCAATACCACTGACCGCCCCCGTCTCAGCGGCCGCCCCGTTTACCGATCGCCTTCGCCTTCTTGATGCATTTCGCCCGCGCTTTGCCCTTCAGCTTCTTGCACTTCTTCAGGGCCTTCTGGCGTTTTTCCTGGAGAATTTCGGCCGGGGTCTTGCCCGGCGGCGGCGTTTCGGGCGTCGGGATCGGCGTCGGCGTCGGGGCGTCGGAGGTGGAGGCTGTTCGGACTGCTTCGCTTCGAAGGTTGCGACGACCGCTCGGGAGAAGCTCATCGTCAGTTGGCAGGTCCCGGTGCCGGAGCATCCTTCCCCCGACCACCCGGTGAACGTCGAGCTCGAGTCCGCGGTGGCCTGGATCGTCACCGAGGTCCCGTTCGCGTAGCTCGCTTCACAGGCGCCGAAGCCGGATCCCGAGTCGCACTGGAAGCCGCCGCCGCCGCCGCCCGCCTTGGTCAGGGTCAGGGTCCGCATGATCGGTTTGAATTCCCCGGTAACCGAAGTGTTGGCCGCGATCGCCGAGATGACGCAGTTGCCGGTTCCCGAGCACCCCCCGCCCGACCAGCCGCCGAAGGCCGAGTTGGCGTCGGGGATGCCCTTGACGGTCACGGTCGTGCCGTCGGCGTAACTGGCCGCGCAGGCGCCGAAGCCGGACCCTGAGTCGCACTGGAAGCTGCCGCCGCCGGCGCCCGCCTTGGTCAGCGTCAGGGTCCGCATGATCGGGTTGAAGGTCCCGGTCACCGTCGTGCTCGTCTGGATGTTGGAGATCACGCAGTTGCCGGTCCCCGTGCACCCGCCTCCCGACCAGCCGCCAAAGTTCGAGTGGACGTCGGGAACAGGCTTGATGGTGATGTTCGAGCCCTGCAGGTAGCTGGCGGCGCAGGCGCCGAACCCGGAGCCAGAGTCGCATTCGAAGGAGCCGTTGCCGCTGCCCGCCTCCTCGATCGTCAGCGGAGCCTGACCCGGTTGGACGTCGAACTTCGCCTTCAGCCCGACCGCGGCGCTCATCGTCACTTCGCACGGCGAGGTGGTTCCCGTGCAGGTGCCCGGACTGCCCGACCCCGTCGTCCAGCCCTTGAATTCGGAGCCGCCGGCCGGCGCCGCGGTGAGCTTGACCTTGTGCCCCCCGATGTATTCCTCTTCGCAGTCGGATCCGCAGCCGATTCCGAAAAAGGCGCTCGAGACCGTGCCGGATCCCGAGCCTTCCTTGGTCACGGTCAACTTGAACGATGACGCCGCCCCCGAGAGCGGGCACCCGGTTCCCCCCGGCCCGAACGTCACCACTCGATCGCCGTAGGGCGGCGCTCCTTCTTCGGTGCGGGGCCCGAAGTCGAAAACGCTGAGGCGGTCGCCGACGGCGGCGATTCCGGTCGAGTTCGTGAGGATTTCGCACGAGCCGCTTTCGCTGCCGCCGTAGATGACGCTGGTCTCGTCGTTGCTCAGCGAGTAACCGCGGATGTAGATCAGGCCGGCTTCCGGTTCGCTGCTGGGGGTGTTGACTTCCTTGAAGTAGAGGATGTCCCCGTCGGGGGAGATCGCGATCTGGGGCGCCGAGAGGAGCGTGTCCTGGTATGCCGATAGTCCGTTTGTCCAGTTCTCGGATTCGGCGGCCGCCTTGAAGCCGCTCACTTCGGTCAGGCTCGAGAGGTTTTCGGGCAGCTGCCAGGCGCGGGTGTTGGCGGCGCCGGGCGCCGTCTCGAGGCCGGTGAGCGTGTAGGTGGTGTGGTCGGGGGCGACGGCGATCGAGCTCGCTTTTCTTGTCCCCCCCGGTTTGAGGATGTCGGTCGTGTCGACGAAGCGGGCAATCGATTCGCCGGTTTCCTCGTTGAAGCGCTGGATCACGTCGTGGCCTTCCTTTTCCTCGGCGAGGATGACCAGGTCGTGATTGGTCGGGTCGACGGCGATGTTCTGCGGTTTGTAGAGCTCGTTGGCGCCCGAGGGCAGGCTGAGGCTCGGGGTCGAGGCCGGTTCCAGGGTCGTCCCGTTCGGGGCGATCTTGTAGATCAGGATCTTCGCCGCCGCGAAGCGCCCGCCCGGGCTCGTGCAGGGACTCGTCGTTTCGACCGCGGCACGGCAGCCGGAGATCAGATAGAAGAGGCCCTTTTCGTGGTCGACGGCGATCCCGTGCAGGTCGCGGCGTCTTTCCGGTTCGGCTTCTGTCGGGATCAGCGCCGACGCTTCGAAGGTCCCGGTCGCGGACAGCTTCTGGATCCGGAAGTCTTCCGATGAGAATTCGTCGCCGACGTACACGCTTCCGTCGACAGGGTCGGCGCCGAAGGTGCTCGGCTTGGCGAACTGTCCGTTGCCGGTGCCGAAAGGAGCCGAAGGTCGATCCGATCTGGCCGAACGACGCCCCCGCCGCGGGCGCGAAGACCGCCAGGGCCGCGATCGCGGTCGCGCAGCGCCGCAAGCGCTGTCGGACCTCCGGCGATTCGGTGCACCCTCATCGTCGGACAGCCTGCCCAGACCCGTCGGGTGGAGATGTGAACATCGTGAAAAAAATTCCCAACCGATTAACTCGGCCGGAGGGATGGGTCCCCTATAACCGCGCAATCGCCATCCCGACCGATGAGATCGAAGTCCTGTCGACCGCCCATGGCCGCCTCGCCTGCTTCCGTGACGACCACACGACCGACCACCTGCGTCGGTTCGGCCGGCACCAGGGGTCCGACCTCCGCATCGCCCTCGACCACGTGCGGCCCGGCGACACCGTCGTCGACGTCGGCGCCCATGTCGGGACCTTCACCGTGCCGCTCTCGCACCGCGTCGGCCCCGATGGCGCGATCACCTCATTCGAGGGGGCGCCGAGGACGTTCGGCCTGCTGGAGCGGAATATCGCCGCCAACCGGTGCGCGAACGTCGACGCCCGCCACGCGGTCGTGAGCTCGGACCCCGGCCGGCGCTTCGCCCCCGCCGACCAGCCCGACGGAGTCGGGGCGACCTACTTCGAGCCGGCCGCCGGAACCGAGGGTGTCGGGTCGGTGCGACTCGACGACTGGCGGGCCGAGCCCGGCCGGCGCCCGGTCGACTTCATCAAGGTCGACGTCGAGGGCCACGAGGGAGAGGTGTTCCGCGGCGCCCGAAGCCTCATCGGCCGTGACCGGCCGGCGATCCTGCTCGAGGTCTCGCGCCGCCAGCTGCGCCGATACGGCAGCGGCCTTCGCGACCTCGACCGCCTCCTCCACGGATACGACTTCTTCATCAACCTCGCCGAGCGGAACTCGGGCGGCGAGGAGTACCGGCTGGCCCGGCTGCCGAAGCTCCAGCTGCTGCTGCTCGGCGGCGGCAACTTCTGGCACCTCGACGCGCTCGCCGTCGACCCCCGCTCCGATCGCTACCCACGGACCTACCGGGAGGCGCGGACCGACCCTCGCCCACCTGGTGGCCCGTGGGCTCCTGCCCTCGCTGCAGGAGGCCGGGCCCGCCGCCCCCTGAGCCGGGCTGCCAGCTGATCTTGCCGGCTGCGTACTGGGCGGCGCCGCCGACGTCCTTCCAGTTCTGGCCGGAGGTCGGCAGCGGAGCGTAGTACCTGCCCGCCGCTTCCAGTGCTTCCTGCCCGGCGTCGGCGACCAGGTACTGGCGCAGGTAGTCGTACGTCGTCAGGAACTTGCCCCAGACGAACCCGGCCGAGCTGTACCCGTGGAAGGCCAGCGCGTAGGTCAGCATGCAGAGCGGGTACGCGCCGCCGCCGATTCCCGGTTGGGCGCCGCTGACACCGGTCCAGTCGACGTTGAGGCCGGTCGCGCCGGGACGCCTGCGCCCGTCGGACGGGACGTTGTAGGTCATCGAGCCGCAGTTGGCCTGGCCGGCGGCCGCCGGGGTCGCGAAGACCGCGGCTCCTGCCTGGCCGTTGTCCTGCAGCGGGACGATGACCGTCGTACCTTCGGAGAAATGGGACTCGGCGGACGGGGTCGCCGCGTACCCGATCGCGCCTTCGTTGGCGTTCACGGTGTCGACGATCGCCCCGTCGTCGTTGGTGGACGGCCTGAGCACCGGCGAGAGCGTCGTGCCGGTGCAGCTCTGGGGCCAGACCGTGTTCGGTTCACCGCTCGGCGGGACCAGCGGCCGCAGCTCCTGCCAGGTCTTGTTGACGCAGGGGAGCGTGCTGCCGTTCATCCTCGAGAGGTAGTTCTTGAACTGGTCTGTGGTGCCGGTCCCGTCCTTCCTGCTGACGACCCGGGTGATCGGCGAGTTGCAGGAGCCGGTCACCGAGCTGAGGCCGGACCATTCCCTGATCGAGCCGCGGAACACCCGCTGCAGCTCGACGTTCGTGATCCCGGCTTCTTCTTCGAATTCGCACCCGGCGGGCGGGTTGGCGACGATCGCGATCGAGGTCTGGGCGACCGGGATCACCGTGACGTCGGCTCCGCCGGCGGCGGTCCTGATGTTCGTCATCTGGGCCGGGGTCGGCGCGACGTCGGTGCCGATGAACTGGATCGCGGCGTTGATCGTGCCGGTGGTCCCGTACTGGTTCCATTCCTTGCCGGCGGTGGTGCCGGTCGCGTTGTAGCCGACGCTCGGCCCGCTCGGGCAGATCGTCGAGCTGAACGCCGGCGCCCAGATTTCCTGCTGGGCGATCTGCTGCAGCATCGTGCCGCGGCCGTTGATCGGCAGGCCGGTGCAGTGGGGCCCGGTCGGAGCGACGACTGTGACGGTCCGCTCGACCACCCCGGGCTGGATGTTCGGGTTCTGGGGCCGCAGCCGGAACTTGACCGTGTAGGTGCCGGTTTCGCCGAAGGTGTGGCTGTTGGTCTCCGTGGGGCCGCCGCTCGTCACCTTCTGGATCGTGCCGTCGCCGAAGTTCCAGACGACTTCGGCGATCGTCTGGCCGTTCGGTTCGGAACCGCTCCCGTCGAAGGCGACTTCTTCGCCCTTGTTGACGGTGACGGCGGCTTCTTCGGAGCCGTCGACCTTCAGTTTCGGCTTCGGGCCTACCGGGCAGCCGCTGCCGCCGGGGCCGAAGGTCACGACCCGGTCGCCGTAGGGCGGGGCGCCGGTTTCGGTGCGCGGGCCGAAGTCCATCA
This sequence comes from uncultured Solirubrobacterales bacterium, assembly GCA_963737575.1. Classification (GTDB taxonomy): domain Bacteria; phylum Actinomycetota; class Thermoleophilia; order Solirubrobacterales; family 70-9; genus VRUE01. The sequence continues at coordinate 126,761 of CAVTTJ010000006.1, read as the reverse complement.
GCACGACCTTGTTGGTGGTCGTGGCGATCCCGGCCGCGTTGGTGAGGATTTCGCATGGGCCTTCTTCGACACCGCCGTAGAAGCGGGTCGTTCCACCTTCGCTCAGCGAGTAGCCGCGGACGACGATCGAGCCGGCTTCGGTTTCTGAGGAGACGCCGGCGACTTCCTTCCAGTAGAGGGTGTCGCCGTCGGGGGAGATCGCGATCTGGGGCGCCGAGAGCAGCGTGTCCTGGAATGCCGATGCGCCGAAGGTCCAGCCCTCGGCGCTCGCCGCGGCGGCGAAGCCGGGGACTTCGGTCACGCTCGAGAGGTTTTCGGGCAGCTTCCAGGCGCGGGTGTTGGCGGCGCCGGGTGCCGACTCGAGGCCGGTGATCGTGTAGGTGGTGTGGTCGGGGGCGACGGCGATCGAGCTCGCTTTTCTGGTCCCCCCCGGTTTGAGGATGTTGGTCGTGTCGACGAAGCGGGCGATCGATTCGCCGGTTTCCTCGTTGAAGCGCTGGATCACGGCGTGGCCTTCTTTTTCCTCGGCGAGGATGACCAGGTCGTGGTTGGTGGGGTCGACGGCGATGTTCTGCGGTTTGTAGAGCTCGTTGGCGCCCGAGGGCAGGCTCAGGCTCGGGGTCGCGGCGGGTTCGAGGGTTGTCCCGGTCGGGGTCGTCTTGAAGATCAGGATCTTGGTAGCCGCGAAGCGCCCGCCAGGGCTCGTGCAGGGGGTGACGGTTTCGACCGCCGCCCGGCAGCCGGATATCAGATAGAAGAGGCCGCGTTCGTGATCGACGGCGATCCCGTGTAGGTCGCGAAGCCGCGCCGGTTCGACGTTCTTGGAGATCAGCGCGGAGGCTTCGAAGGTCCCGGTCGGCGAGAGCTTCTGGATCCGGAAGTTTTCTGACGTGACTTCGTCGCCGACGTAGACGCTGCCGTCGACCGGGTCGACGCCGAACGTGCTCGGCCGCTGGAATTCGACGTTCCCCGTCCCGAATTTGCCCCAGTAGGAACCGACCTGGCCGAAGCTGTCGGCGCCGGCCGCGGGGGCGATCGCGAGCGCGGCAAGACAGAGAGCCATCACCGCCGAGATGAGAACTGACTTCTCGACTCCCGCTTCGTCCGTCCCGCCCATGTCACCCTCCGATCGCGCTCGACATTTCGGCGCCATCCTCATCGCCCCTGTTCGGAGCGATGTGAACATCAGGGGAATAGTTGGGAAAGAGTTGGTCAAAAATCGGGTAGGGGCCGGGCTTACCCCGGCCCCTCCCACACCACCGGACGTGCGGGTCCGCATCCGGCGGTTCGCGTCGCATCCCGGAGACGGCGATAGGGATCGGTGAACCCGGCAAGGCCCTGCTCGCGCCAGTAGGCGTTGGGCAGGGCACGGTGGAGGGGAGCGGAGCCTGCGTTTCGCCAGTAGCCTTTGCGCGAGTAGGCCCATTCATGGGCCTGTTGCGCGGGGACTCCCAACGCTTGCAGGTTGCGCCGTCTGGTCTTCGGGCGCTTCCACTCCTTCCATCGCGCCTGCCGCAGCCGGCGGCGCAACCACTCATCGAGCTCCTCAAAGACCGCGGGTGTATCGGCCAACGCGAAGTAGGCCGTCCACCCGCGGCTGAAGCGGTTGATCGAGGTGATCCTCCGCTCCATCGAGGTGCCCCAAGTGCGGGATGTGAGACGGCGCAGACGATCCTTGGCCCGCTTGCGGGCCTTGGGGTCGATCCTGACCTTGATCTCACCTCCTCGCTTGAAGAAGGCGAACCCCAGAAGGGTCCGCCTCGTCGCGCGGTCAACAGCGGACTTGCCGTGGTTGACCCGCAGCTTCAGGCGTCGCTCGATGAACGAGCAGGTGCTCGCCATCACGCGCTCGGCGGCCCGCTTGGAGCCGACGTAGATCGTGATGTCATCCGCGTAGCGGACGAAGCGGTGGCCTCGCTGGGTCAGCATCCGGTCGAGGTCGTCGAGGTAGACGTTGGAGAGCAACGGGGAGAGGGGGGAACCCTGTGGGGTCCCCTCCTCGCTCGGCTGCTTCACGCCGTCTGCCATGACTCCCGCTTGCAGGTAGCTGCGGATCAGCTTCAGCACTCGCTTGTCTTTGACCCGCCTCGCGACCCTGGCCATCAGCGCGTCGTGCTGACTCGATCAAAGAAGCGGTCGAGGTCCAGATCGACGGCCCACTCGTGCCCTGCGGCGATGTCGCGCTGAGCGCGCTTCACCGCCTGGTGGGCTGAGCGCCCGGGGCGAAAGCCGAAGCTCCGCTCCGAGAAGCCGCGGTCGAAAACGGGCACCAGCACCTGCGAAAGGGCCTGCTGGATCAGGCGATCCAGAGCCGTCGGCACCCCCAGCTCCCGCTCCCCGCCGGCGGGCTTTGGGATCGTGACCCTCCTCACGGGTTGGGGACGGTGGGTGCCCGCGCCGAGCTGGCGTCGGACCTCGGGCCAATGGTCATGCAGCCAGGAGCGAAGCCCTTGGGTCTCCATGCCATCGACGCCGGGGGCACCGGCGTTTTGCTCGACGCGTCTGAGCGCCGCCGCCAGGTTCTCGCGGGAGAGGAACTTCTCCCAGAGATTCCCTGTGTCGGCGGCGGGGTGAGGCTCTGCCTCGCCAGGCGCCGGGAAGCCGCTTTGCTCTTCGCGGGGAGCTTCGAGCTTCACCCTAGGCATCCCTTGCGCGAAGGCCCCGCCGGGGCGGGGTTGGCTGCTGTGGCTTCCGCGAGCACAGGCATGCGTTGCCTCGACTTCGCGTTTGGCCCTTCGCGGCGCACGACCCCGCCGCTACTACGGCCTCTGCTGACTCCTGCCGGATGACCGCCTGCCTTGCGGTGGGCGATGTCGGCGACTGCTTCGTCGAGGCCGACACTCCGACAGGTCTCCCGGGATAAACCAGGACACCTTCCCCGCGCACCCGCCGCATTTACGTGACGGCCGCTTGATGGCAACGGGCTTTGCCTTGTCTTGCAGGCTCGCCCTGGCCGCCCCGCCTCTGATGCGGTTCGTGTCCCTCGGGTCGCGGTTTCGCCTCCGGCTTCCTTCCCACCCCGCCTCGCGACGACGCAGTTGCCTTTGGCTTGTGGTTGGTGCCATCTCCTTCACAGAGGACCTTCACCTCCGAGCGTCCTGGCATGCCCGGCGTACAAGGAAAGAGGGGGCCGGGCTGGCGCCCGGCCCCCTCTCGATCGCTCCGTGGGAAGAGCGATCCCGTGCTGCTGGTCCCTAGTTGCTGATCTTCGAGGCCGCGAACTTGGCCGCGCCGAGCACGTCGTGCCACGCCTGGTTGGACGCCGGCAGCGATGCGTAGTAGTGCGAGTTGATCGCACTCTGGCCGGCGGGCTGCACCATGTATTCGCGCAGGTAGTCGTTAACGGTCGTGAACTGACCGGTGGTGAACGGCCCTTCCGACCCGGAGCCTCCCTGCTGCACGAGGTGCATTTCGTGGAAGGCGAGGTTGAACGTCAGCGTGCACAGCGGGTAGCTGTTGCCGCCGATGTTCGGGTAGATCCCGAAGACGCTCGACCAGTCGACGCCGATTCCGTCGCCGGCGCCCGGGCGGGCGTCGGTCGGGACGAAGTACGGGGTCAGGGTGCAGTTTGCCGTTTCGCCCGACGCCGGATCGGCGAACGCGCCGGAGCCGGCCGAGGTCTTGCCGTTGTTCTGCAGCGGAACCGCGGTGAGATTGCCGTTGAACGCGCTGGTTTTGAAATCAGGCGTCGCGGTATAGGCGAGCGCCCCGTCGATTTCGTTGGTTTTTTTGACCACTTCGCCATTGCCGTTCGCGGGCGGCTTGACCAGTTCGCTCAGGACATTTCCGGAGCAGCTTTCCGGCCACGTCACGTTCGGCGTCGGTTCCGCACCCGAGTTCGAGCGCAGTTCCTGCCAGGTCTTGTTGACGCACGGCAACGACGCCGCCGTTCATCCGTGACAGGTAGGTCTTGAACTGGAACGTCGTGCCGGAGCCGTCTTTGCGCACCACGCGCGTGATCGGCGAGTTACACGTGCCTTCGGTCGTTTCCAGGCCCGACCAGGTCTTGAGGCTGCCGCGGAACACTTTCTGGAGGTCCAGGTTCGTGATCCCGGTTTCTTCGGCGAACGAGCAGCCGGCCGGCAGGTTTGCGACTATCGCGATCGAGGTCTGGGCGACCGGGATCACGACCACGTGGGCGCCGTCGGCGACGCTGTCAGTCGATGCGATCTGCGTCGGGTTCGGGGCATCATCGGTTCCGATGAACGCTTTTTCGGTGTTGATGTGGCCCAGGACGCCCGTGGCGTTCCAAAACGCCAACCCGCCACCGCTCCCGATGGATTCGTACGTAACTGTCGGACCGCTCGGGCAGACGCCGCTGGCGCCACTGAATCCCGGCGACCAGACGTTCTGCTCGGCGACTTTCTGCAGCGACGAGCCGGCGCCGGTGATCGCCGAACCGCCGCAGTTGAGCGACGCCGACGCGGGGCTGGCCCCACCGACGCTGACCAGGGCGAAGGCGCCCACGGTCGCACCGGCGAGCAGCGCGGCACGGAGGCCGCCTCTCGCCGATTTTCTTCTTCCGAAACTCAACATGGATTCTCCTTGGATCGTGAGACTTGTCCCCCGCGCTGCTTCCACGGGCCGGAGCGATCCTCCGCCGAGAGCGAATGACTGTTGTGAAGCAATAGGAAAGGCGTGGTGAAGTTCTTGCAACGATCGGGTTGCTCCGGGCACCATCCGGGCGTTATCAAACTGTTTACACAGCCCAGGGCGCTACCCGAGATTGTTCCGGCCCCGTCTCCGATCGAGGGCAGCCTTCCGTGTCAGATTCCAATCCCCGTCTCGCGACCAAGTCGAGTCGCCGTTCCCTGGCCGCCGATGCGCAGGAACTCTTCGCGCCCGTCTGGCGGATCATCAAACGCGACCTGCTCTCGACCTTCCTCCTGGCCGGCTCGATCGCGCTGCTGATCACGTTCTTCTCGTTGCTGGGCTCGCTCGGGTCGGAGGGCAGCGGGGAAAAGGTGGCCCTCTCGACCATCATCCGCCTCGGCGAAAACGAAAACCTCTCGAGCGTGACGCTGCTCGACTACGACCACCAGGCGGTCGCGGTGACCGGCACCGGGAGGCAGGTCTACGCCGACTACCCGTCATCCGACGCGGCCACGCAGCAGACCTTCCAGACGCTGACGAGGGGCGGCGCGAAGGTCGAAATCGATCCCCAATCGGGGAAGTCAGCGCGCGTGATCGTCGTCCAGTTCCTGCTCCCGATCCTGATCCTCGTCTTCCTCTTCGCCTTCTTCATGCGCCAGGCGGCCGGCGACAGCTCGGCCGGCATCGGCGCCTTCTCCTCATTCGGCGGCAAGGGCAAACGGCGCAAGAAGGGTGAGACGGCGCCGATCACCTTCGCTTCCGTCGCCGGAGCCGGCGAAGCGGTGACCGAGCTGCGGGAGATTCGCGACTTCCTCGAGGACCCGTCCCGCTATAAGAAAATGGGCGCCGCGGCGCCCAAGGGCGTCCTCCTCGTCGGCCCACCCGGGACGGGCAAGACGCTGATCGCCCGGGCGACGGCTGGGGAGGCGAACGCCGCATTCTTCAGCGCGTCCGGGGCGGAGTTCGTGGAGTCCCTGGTCGGGGTCGGGGCGGCGAGGATCCGCGACCTGTTCGGCAAGGCGAGGAAGATGGCGCCGGCGATCGTCTTCATCGACGAGCTCGACGCCGCCGGGCGCAAGCGCGGCGCCGGCGTCGGCCAGGGCAACGACGAGCGCGAGCAGACCCTCAACCAGCTGCTGGTCGAGATGGACGGCTTCGGCGGCGACGCCGGGATCGTCGTCATGGGGGCCACCAACCGGCCGGACATCCTCGACCCGGCGCTGCTGCGCCCGGGGCGCTTCGACCGCCAGGTCACCGTCGACGTCCCCGACGTCCATGGCCGCCTTGAAATCCTCGAGCTGCACGGCCGCGGGCGGAAATTCGCCGATGAGGTCGACCTGTTGGAGATCGCCAAACTCTGCCCCGGCTTCACCGGCGCCGAGCTCGCCAACCTGATCAACGAGGCGGCGCTGCTGAGCGTGCGCGAAGGGTTCGAAGAGATCGACCAGCCGACCCTCGAGGAGGCGATCGACCGCGTCGTCGCCGGGCCGGCGAAGAAGACCCACATCCTCACCGAGGACGAGCGCTGGCGGATCGCGGTGCACGAGGCGGGGCACGCGGTGGCCACGCGCGCGATCGGCCAGACGGTCAGCGCCCAGAAGCTCTCGATCGTCGCCAGGGGCCGCCAGCTCGGCACCTCGGCGCACATGCTCACCGACCGCGACGCGGTGATGCACGGACGCACCGACCTCGAACGGCACCTGACCGCGATCCTCGCCGGCACCGCCGCCGAGGAGGTCGAGTTCGGGGAGGAGTCGACCGGCTCCAGCGACGACCTTCACGCGGCGACAAAACTGGCCCGGCGGATGGTCACCAGCTACGGGATGAGCCCCAAGCTCGGCTCGGTGACGATCGGCGAGGCGGGCGGCGAGATCTTCCTCGGCGCGGCACTCCAGGATCTCGGCTCGGTCGGCCCCAAAACCCTGAACCTGATCGACGAGGAGACCGAGCGGTTGGTCGATGAAGCGAAGGCGCGCGCCGAAGAGGTGCTGCGCGCGAACTGGGATTCGGTGCGGGAGACCGGGCAGGCCCTGCTCGAGCACGAGACCCTCTCCGGGAGTCGCCCTCGACGCCGTCCTCTCCACGGTGAGCGAGGTCGAGATCGACGAGATCCCCCTTCCGGATCGCGACGGGCGGCCCAGCCCGGAGTCGTGACGGCGCTCCCCACCTTCTTCGTCATCGGGGCCCCGAAGGCGGGCACGACAAGCCTTCACCACTACCTCGACCAGCATCCGAGGGTGCAGATGTCGGCCGTCAAGGAGCCGCGCTACTTCGTCGTCTCCGGCGGCGGGCTGCCCCCTCCGATCGAACAGGTGACCGACCGCGCCGAGTACGAAAGCCTCTTCGACCCATCGGTCGCGGTGCGGGGCGAGTCCTCGACCGACTACACGACCCATCCGCGGAGATGCGGCGCGCCGGAGCGGATCCGGGAGCTGGTTCCCGAGGGGAGGTTCGTCTACCTGGTGCGCGATCCGGTCGCCCGCACCGTCTCCCATTTCAAGATGCGCGTCGCCGCCGGAGGCGAGTCGCGGCCGCTCGCGGCCGCTCTCCGCGACCTCGACGACCCGACGTCCCCCTACGTGTGGCCGAGCCTCTACGCCACCCAGCTGGAGCGCTACCTCGAGCTCTTCCCACCGGAGCGCTTCCTGATCGTCGACCAGGCTGACCTGCTGAACGATCGCGAGGCGACCCTTGCCGAGATATTCGACTTCCTCGGCGTCGAGGGGGAGCTCGAGCCGAGCCTGTTCGAGGCGGAGCTGCACGAGGGCCACGAGGTGCGGGCGTATCCGTCCGTCCTACGCGCACACGGTCAATCGGGTGATCGGCAGCCGAGCCCAGTGGGTCCCGGCCGGGCTGCGCCGCGGCACCCGCAGGACCGTCGAGCGGATGCTGTGGCCGCCGCGCGACGTCAGCCTCGACGATCGGCTGCGCCGCCGGCTCGAGGGCCTCTACGCACCCGAGGTCGCCCGCCTTCGCGAGCTCACCGGCAAGACCTTTCCGACCTGGAGCGTCTGATGTCCGCGCTCACCGCACTCGCCGAGCCGATCCGCAGGTCCGATCTCCGGGTCGCGCTGGCGATCCTGGCGCTGATCGGCGTCCTCGTCGTCGAGGGCATCGCCGTCACCCACTCCTACCTGCTGGCGGCGCCCGATCCTCGCCGTCATCGTCGTCGCGATCGCCGTCGACCTGCCGCTCGTCCCGGTGATGGCGACCGCGCTCGCGGTCAGGGTCCTCACCGACGCTTCGGTCTCGACCGAAGGCATCCGCAGCACCGGCGCGCTCAACCTCTCGGCGCTGATCGCCCTGTTCTTCATCCTGCTCGCGATCGGCCTCATGCTCCAGCGCCGCCAGGGCGTCTGGGCCGCGGTCCTGGCGCGCGACCTGGATCGCAGCGACGACCGCGGTCGCGGTCGCCTCCCATAGCCTCGACCTGGTCACCCTCAGGGAGGGAGTGCGCGAGGCCTCGATCGTCGCAGCCTTCATGATCGTCTACAACTCGCGCGGCGCCCTCAGCGTCGCCGTCGTCACCCGCATCGTGCAGCTGATCGGGACGGCGTCGGCGATCGTCGCGCTCTACCAGTTCGCGACCGGCACCGGGATGCTGATCGGCGGCGAGCTCCGAGCCCACGGGACCCTGGTCCACCCCGACGCGGCGGCCGTCTTCTTCGCGATCGCCGCAACCGCTTCCTTCTGGCGTTACTTCGAACTGGGACGGCGAAGGTCCGATCTCCTGCTCGGCGCGATCTGCGCCGCCGGGACCATCGTCACCTTCAGCCTCGCCGGGCTCGGGGGCTTCCTGGTGATGCTCGCGGTCCTCGGAGCCATGCGCCCCGCCCCGCTCCAGGCGAAGCTCCAGGCCGCCGCGCTCGCCGCCCTGATCCTCGCCGCCTTCCTCGCAACTCCACTCGGCTCCGAACGGATCTCGGAAGCGACGTCGACCAAGATCAGCACCGAATCCCAGCTCAACAATTCCTCGCTCGGCTGGCGATTCCACACCTGGGGGGTCCTGATCAGGGATTGGCAGAAGGACCCGCTGATCGGCAAAGGGCTTGGAATCTCCGAACGCGAAGGCACCGCCGAACAGCAGAGCGAAGTCAACGTCCCGCACAACGAGTACCTGCGCTATCTGGTCGACACGGGGGTGATCGGCATCCTGCTGCTGGGTCTCGGGATTGCAGCCCTGATCCGCGCCCTCCTGGCGAGGCTGCGAAGCTTCGGGCCGTCCGGCGCCGCGGCCCGGTCGGCGGCTGCGCTGGCGCTGGCGATCGTCGCCGGTTGCCTCGTCGACGCGCTCGCCAGCAACACCTTCTCCAACACGACCAACGGATACGCGATCGCGATGATCGTCGCGGCGGCCCTCTGCCTTCCCGCCGCCGGCCCTCCCTCGGGGATCAGGCGAGCCGAGCCGTGACCGAGGCGTCCGCCGAGCGGCCGATCTGGTCCCGCATCTGGCGCGACTTCCTGATCCTCGGCACGGGAAACGTCGGCACCGTAGTCCTGCAGTTGGGCTTCCGGGCGATCCTGATCGTCCAGCTCGTCCCCTCCTCCTACGGCAGGCTCGCGCTCCTTCTCACCGTCTACAACACGATCTGGATCTTCGCCAACAGCGGCCTGCCGAACAGCATCGCCCGCTACATCGCGATCAACCCGCCGGGCAACGACACCCTCGTCCTGCGGGCGGCGATCCGAGCCGCGGCGATTCCGATGATCGTCGTCGGCCTCGTGATGGCGATCATCGCGGGCTCGATCCTGCACTCGCCGCTGGCCGGGGTGTTCGGCGCCATCGGCGTCTCGAGCCTGGTCTACTCGCAGCTCGGGACCGGGGTGCTGCGGGGACGGGAACGCGTCTCCCACGCGGCGACGGTGATGCCGGTCGCCGCGCTCGCCGAACTCGTGCTTCTCTCCGCCCTGCTCGTCTCGCCCCTGGCGGTGACCGAAGTCTCCGCCTTCGGGACGTTCTGCCTCGGCAACGTGATCGGCCTCGCCTTCGCCGCGCTGCTCGTCATTCGCACCACCCCGGACGCCGATCCCGACCCGGCGATCGCGGCGGAGACGCCGAGCGGGAGGCAGCTCCTCGGGTTCTCCCTCTGGCTGGCGGGGGCCGCCGCCGGGATCGCGGCGCTGCCGCTGGTCATGCGCCTGGCGGCGGCGCTCGATTCCTATACGCAGGCGGCCATTGTCGACCTCGCGCTGGTGATCTTCAACATCCCCCAGCGGATCGGAGCGATAGTGGCGATGGCGGTCGTCCCACACGCGTCCAAGGCGGCCGGCCGGGGAAAGGTGGCGATCCGGCTGACGCGGCCGCAGCAGATCCTCGCGGTAGCGCCGTTCGCGATCATGGCCGTCGTCTTCGCCGCCACCCCGGTGATCGAATGGCTGGCGGACGCGATCGGCCGCCCTGAGTACGAGCAGAGCGCCAGGTACGCCGCCCTCGTCATGCTCGCCGGACCGGCGCGGGTCCTCTATGGGCTGACCGCCGGAATCCTGATCGGCCACGGCAGGGCACGGTTCCTTTGCCTCACCGTTCTCACTGTTCTCACCGCCGCCTCGGCCGTGATAGTCGTCTCCGCGTCCCAGGGCCAGACGATGGTCGCCTTCGCGGCCTTCGTCGCCGCGATCTGGGCTCTGTACCTGGTCACCCTCCACCGCGTGCAGCGGCTCTCGGCCGCCGATGCGCCCAGAAGGCAGGACGCCGAGCGAGGAGCGTTGTCGCCGCGACTCGCCGAGCAGGAGAGCTGAGATGAAGCTCGTATACGTCGGCGGTCACGCACGCAGCGGCAGCACCCTGGTCGGCCGCGTTCTCGGGGAGGCGGCCGGAGCGATCTGCGTCGGCGAGACGTCCTATCTCGCCGAGCGGGGTTTGATCGAAGACGTCGAGTGCGGATGCGGCGTTTCGTTCCGCAACTGCGCCTTCTGGGGAGCCGTAGGCGAAGAGGCCTTCGGGGGATGGGGACGAGTCGACGCTGAGCGCATCGCGACGATCGACCGGCGACTCGGCCGGCACCCAACCCTCCCGCTCCAGGTTTCGGTCGCGAGAGGATCCGGCCTCGCCGCCGCCGTCACCGAGTACGCCGAGTGGCTCGATGCTCTCTACGCCGCGATCGTGGCCGTCTCCGGAGCCGAGCTCATTGTCGACACCAGCAAGACACCCTGGTTCGCGGGGATTCTGATTCGGGCTCCGGGCGTGGACCTGCGAATCCTCCACCTAGTGCGGGACAGCCGCGCCGTCGCCTACTCCTGGACGCGATCCAAGCTGCGGCCGAGCCCGGTCGGCGAGGAAAATCACATGACGCGGTTCCGACCGATGGAGACTGCGATCCAATGGACTGCGTCCAATGCGTCCTTCCACCTACTGGCGAGGAGCGCATCTGCTTACACACGGGTCAACTACGAGACCTTCGTCGACCAGCCGGACCGGGCCCTCCGGGATCTCGACTCGTTTGCGGAGCACTCGATGTCGCTATCCGAGACCCAGATGCAGAACGGCAGCGTCAGACTTGGCGATCACCACATATTTTCCGGCAACCCGATGCGCACAAGTTCCGGATGGCTTGAGATGCGCGTTGATGACGAATGGCAGCGTGGCCTTCCTCCTCGCCAGCGGGCGGCGGTGACTGCCGCCACCTGGCCCTTGCTGCGCCACTATGGATATCCGACCTCGTAGAGGCATTCCTGGCCCTTCGGCGAAGCGCGCAGTCCCGACCGAAATTGGACCGAACCTCGATCGCCCGCTCCGCGCCTCAGTCCGAGTGCTCGGCTTCGTGGGGAAGCATGACCTCCGATGCCTCCTCTGGCGTCAGATCCGGATAGAGGAATCGGATCACGAGGAAGGCGACGACACCGCCGAGCAACTGCACCACGATGTACGGCGGGACCGAAGCCGGCGCGATGCCGGCGAAGGTGTCGGAGAACATCCGCCCGATGTCGATCGCGGGATTGGCGAAGCTGGTCGAGCTTGTGAAGAAGTAGGCGGCACCGATATAAGCGCCGACCGCCGCCGGCGCGAGGTTGCCGCGGCGGCTCCGAGCCAACGCGAAGATGACCAGGAGCAGTCCGAGTGTTGCGATCACCTCCGCGAAGAGATGCGACGGCGACGCACGATGGGTGGTGGAGATGGAGATAGCCGAGAGCGAGAACATGACGTTCGCGGCGACGGCACCGGTGATGCAGCCGAGCACCTGGGCCGGAATGTAGGCGAGGGCGTGTCGCCAGCCGCAGCCCCCCGAACGCGCTGTCGACCAGAGACACGACCGGGTTGAAGTGGGCTCCCGAGATCGGTCCGAACATGAGAATGAAGGTGAAGAGGCCGGCCGCGGTCGCTGCGGCGTTCTCGAAGAGCTGCAGTCCGGTGTCACCCGGCGAAAGTTCGGAGGCGGCGATGCCCGAGCCGATCACCGTTGCCGCGAGGAAAGCCGAGCCGAGGAACTCAGCGAAGAGACGACGTGAAAGGGGGGTCACCCGTGGATCAGTTCCCTGCAGGCATCGGCGGCGAGGCACTCGCGGGTGCGGCGATGGGCGATCGCCTCGACGTGGCTGCGGATCGGCACGTCGTCGTAGCGGGAGAGGACGACATCTGAGGGAAGCGGTCGCCGAGGACCCGCCGCTCGCCGAGGTGGTGCGAGAGACGCTACGGGGGCTCCTGCCCGTTGTCGCGCAGTCCCTGACACCGCCCGAGAGGGAGGGAACCGATTGGGGTGCGCTCGGCGCCGGCGCAGACGAGATCCACGAGTTTGCGATCGGGGGCCTGAATCGCCGGCTGGCCGTCATTGGGGTGCCCCTCTCGACGCTGTGAAGGACTCAGCCGCCGAGCGCGGTCCGCGCTCTCCTCATGCCGCCCCTCACCCGGTGCCTCACCCTGGCGCCGGCCGAGTCTGATCCCACTCCGCGCAGAAGCGCACGGTCGAAGCCGTCCCCCTGGCGCTCCTCGATCAGCGCGTTCACCTTCGCGATGCGGCCGTCGATCGAGGCCACCCCGGTCGGCTTCAGGCGCCCGCCGGGATCGAGCCAGTGGTGGAAATGCAGGACGCGAGGGTCGACGCCCTCGAGATGCGGCCGGAGCTGAGCGACGTGGGTCGGGAGGTTGAACTCGAGCGGCAGGTGGTCGATCTCGACACCTGAGTCGAGACAGGCGAGAGCGAAGGAAACCTGATTTACGTGGTAACGGATCTGGCCCAGCAGCTCGCGGTGGTCGAGCACCCACCGGTCCCACCGCGGCCAGGCCTCGGCCAACGCATCGAAGGCCCGGGGCGGGACGATCAGCATGCCGCCGTTGACGTAGGTCGGGATCGTCGGTGCTCCGTCAAGGGTCGGCACGGCGGCCGCGATCGGGTCGCCGCCCTCCCCGGCGGTGCGCAGCCCGGCGGCGCTCAGGATCCGGTCCCAGTGCCCCACGTAGAACCGAGCGAGGTCGACGATCTTCGCCCGAACCCTCTCGCCCGTCGCCCATGGCGAGATGTCCGAGCAGAAGGCGAGGTCGCAATCGCAGAGGATGCGGAAGCCACCGCCGGCGATCAGCGGGCTCGAGAGCTGCGCCAGCTTGTTCGAGGGCGGATTGCGCGGGGCGACCCGGTCGACGTCGAGGGTCCCGACGCCCATCTCCTCCAGCGTCCGCCGCAGATCGGGGGCGCAGCCTTCGACGAAGTGGACCGCCAGCGAGGAGGGATCCCGGCCCCCGAGGGTCGTCAGCGTCACGGCCCAGACCCAGGTCGAGTAGGCCATGCCGGGGGCCGAGTCGACGACACAGGAGAACGTCGTCGGCGACCTCGGCCTGCCGCGATCCGTCATCGCGAGGGCGCCGACCCCGCGGCGACCGCGTAGTGGGTTCTCAGCACCCGGTCGACGGCGGGGATGCTGCGGGTCTCCTCGCAGAATCGACGCCCCTCTTCGCCGATCCGCCCGGCCAGGGCGGGGTTGCCGAGGAGCTCGGTGATGTTGGCGGCAAGGTCGTTCACGTCGCCGACGTCGACCAGAACGCCGCCGCCGCGAGCCAGCTCCGGGACGCCGCCGACCGGGGTGGCGACGAATGGGCGGCCGGCGCTCATCGCCTCGGTGAGCGCCATCGGCATCCCCTCCGCGCGAGACGGAAGGACGACGACGCGCGCCGAGCGGATCAGCTCCCGCATCTCGTCCGCCCCGACTGCGGGGCGCACCTCGAGCCGCTCCAGCTCGGGGACGGCGAGCTCGGTGCCTGGGCCGACCATGATGCAGCGGGCCCCCGGACGCTTCGCGGCGACCGCCGGCCAGGCCTCGGCGAGCACGTCGGCCCCCTTTCGGTAGCCGATCTCGCCGGCGAAGAGGACGACCTCGGCGGTCCTGTCAACGGCCTCGGCGGCATCGTCCATCTGGACCGGGTTCGGCATCAGCTCGACCGGCACGCCCGGGGCGAGGTTCTCGACCAGCCCGACCGCCTCGTGGTCGAGGCAGGTGATGAGGTGGGCGTGGCGCAAGACCAGTGCGGGCAGGCGCGGCCGGCGGCGCCCGAAGCGCTGGAACTTCGCCCCGTGGATCGTCACCACGGTGACCAGCCCGCGCCTGCGGGCGAGGACGACCAGCGAGCCCTCGCGAACGAACGAGCCGTCCTCGGAGAGGTGGAAGTGGGCGACCTCTCCCTTCGGCATCCGGGCCACCCTGAGAGCGGCACGGGCGAAGAGGGCGGTGGTGCGGCCCGGCGAATCGGGCCGCCAGGTCGGGTGGCCGGAGACGCGGCCGCCGCCCACGCCGTGGTCGACGAAGACGCGGATCACGGTCCCCATGCCCCCGACGCACGCGGGGTCCGGCCCGAAGTGCCTGACCACCGGGCCGCGGTGCGGATTCCGGCTAGACATGGATCGCCTCACCGAGGACGAGGTCGACGGCGCCCGCCAGGTCCGAGGCCTGGACCCCGAGGAGGACGGTCGCGGCCCCGACCGCCCTTCCCGCCCCGACGTCGGCCGGGCTGTCGCCGACAACCACCGACGCTGCGAGGTCGATCTCCGGCCGCCGCTCGCGAGCCTCGAGCAGGAGGCCCGGGGCAGGCTTGCGGCAGCCGCAGGTGCCTCGTTCGTGGGGGCAGTGGAGGATCGCGTCGATCCGCGCTCCCGCCTGGGAGTCGAGCTGCAGGCGGAGCTCTGCGTGCACCGCCTCGAGGTCGGACTCGCTCATCCGACCGAGTGCGATTCCCCGCTGATTGGTGACGACGATGACCGCAACGCCGGCGTCGTTCAGCCGCCGGACCGCCCCGGCCGCGCCGGGCAGGACGCGCAGGCCGCCGGGATCGGTGACGTACTCACCGGCCGCCGCCTTCTCGTTGATCGTCCCGTCACGATCGAGGAAGGCGGCCCCTCCCGGCTTCAGACCGCGCACAGCTCCCGCTCCACGACCTCGAGGAGCGTGTGGCCGAGAAACATGTGGGCCTCCTGGATCTGCGGAGTGTCGACACCGTCGACGCGCAGGATGTGGTCGGCCACCGCCTCCAGCGGGGTCCCGCCGGTGCCGCCGACGAAGCCGACCGTGACGAGACCCGCCTCCCGGCCGGCCCTGAGGGCCCGGATCACGTTCTCCGAGCGGCCGCTGGTCGAAAGGCCGACGACCACGTCGTCGGGGCCTCCCAGGGCGCGGACGCCGCGGGCGAACACGTCCTCGAAGGAGTAGTCGTTGCCGACGGCGGTCAATGCCGCGACGTTGTCGGCCAGCGATATCGCCGCCAGCGGCTCCCGCTCGAGGTGGAATTTCCCGATCAGCTCGGTGGCGAGATGCTGGGCGTCGGCGGCGCTGCCGCCGTTCCCGCACAGCAGCACCTTGCCGCCGGACCGCAGCGACGCGGCCAGCACGCCGGAGACCGCCGCGAGCGCCGCCTCCAGGTCAGGATTCAGCAGCGATTCATGGACCGAGATGGCGGTGCCGACCCGCTCCCGCAGGACCTCCACCACCGGCCGGCCGATCAGCTCATCTGTTGGCATAGGTCCAGGTGCGCAGGCCGTGTTCGTCGAAGGCGAACTCGGTCTCATCGAGGCCGATCTCCTGCAGGCGGGCGGCCACCCGGTGACGGCTGCCGGGCGGGCAGTAGAAGAGCATGTAGCCGCCGCCCCCGGCGCCGGTCACCTTGCCGCCCAGCGCGCCGTGCGCCCGCGCCTCCTCGTAGGCCTCGTCGATCAGGGGCGTCGAGATCCGCGGCGAGATCCGCCGCTTGTGCTCCCAAGCGACCCCGAGAAGCTCCCCGAACTCGGTCAGCCGGCCGAGCAGCAGGGAGCGCTTCATCGAGTGCGCCACCTCCTTCTGCATCCGCAGCCCCTCCAGCGTCTCCTGCTCCGAGGCGATGTAGCGGGAGGTCTGGTCCTCGATGATTTCGTCGCCGGTGCGGGTCGCCCCGGTGAAGCAGAGCAGCAGGTTCGATTCGAGCTCGCAGATCGTCTCGGCCGGGATCCGGAGGGGGTTGACGACGACCCCGTCGCCGCGGAACTCGATGAAGTTGAAGCCGCCGAAGGTCGCCGAGTACTGGTCCTGGAGACCGCCCCTGAGGCCGAGATCGCGGCGCTCGACCTGCCAGGCGAGCTCGGCGATCTCGTAGTCGGAGAGGGAGAGGCCGTGGTAGTCGCGGAGGACACCGATCAGGCCGACGATCAATGCCGACGACGCCCCCAGGCCGGACCCCGGGGGCGCGGCCGTGTGCATGAAGAGGTCGATTCCCCGGGGCGTCTCCAGCTCCGAGATCCGGCTGATCGCGGCCCGGATCAGATCGAGCCGCCCGTCGAGGTCGAGCGCCTCGCCGGCGCCGTACTCGAGGGCGGCGCCGAGGTCGAGGGACTCGATCCTGACGCGGCCGTCCTCGCGCGGCTTCAGTGTGCCGTGGGCGAAGCGGTTGATCGTCGCGCTGAGGACGACCCCACCCTCCCGCTCCGGGAACGGCGGCACGTCGGTGCCGCCGCCGGCGAAGCTGAGCCGCAGCGGCGCCTTCGACCGGATGACGGGGACGATCGAGGGGTCGAGATGAATCCTCGGCCCGGCGGCGGTCTTCGTACGAGCGTCGGCGGTCGCGTCAACCGGCATGGCCACCCGCCCTTACCGCAGAGCCCGGGTTGAGCCTCGCGCTCATGCTCGCCGCCCCGAGCCGGGCCGCGAACGGGAGGCCGCGCACCAGGTAGCGGCCGGCGAGCCGGCGCGGCTCCTGGCCCATCCGGTGTGCCCACTCGAAACCGGCCCTCTGGACCCAGGCCGGCGCCCTCCGCACCTCGCCGGCGGCGATGCTGAGGCTGATGCCGCAGGAGATGAAGCAGGCGTGCGGGAGGAACTGGCGCAGTTCGGCGATCAGGCGGTCCTGCTTCGGGAACCCGAGGCCGACGAAGACGACCTCGGGCCTCGCATCGCAGAGCCGCTCGAAGATCGCTTCTCGCTCCGGCGCCGAGCGCTCGAACCCGAACGGTGGGCAGTGCCAGCCGGCGAGCCGGAGTCCGGGCGACGCCTCGCGCAGCCGCGCCCCCGCCGCCTCGGCGGCGCCCTCGTTGCCGCCGAGCAGGAAGACCGAGCGCCCCTCGGTCGCGGCCCGCTCGGTCAGGGTTGCGATCAGCGAGGACCCCGTGATCCGCTCGGGCAGGGGCGTGCCCTGGATGCGGGAGGCCCAGACGAGCGGCATCCCGTCGGCGACCACCGCATCGGCGCCGTCCACCAGTCTCCGGATCCGGGGGTCGCCGACAGCCTGGCGGAGAACGTCGACATTGACAGGGCAGATCCAACTGCCCTCCCCGCGGGCCAGGCGGCCCATCGCCCACTCGATCAGCTCGAGCTCGTTGACCGCGGCGAAATCGACCCCGAGCAGCCTCTCCACCCGGAGCGGGACGATCGGCTCGAGGGCTTTCAGGGCTGCATGCCGATCGCGGCCGAGACCGGGGGCGGAAAGTGGGACGCGAGGCGATTCCACAGCGGTCATGCAGCGGGGATCAGATCGCATTCCCCCCGGCCCCTTGTTAAAAGAAGGCGAACGTCCGAACGGCTCTGGACGTGGGATGGCGAGCCCGACTATCGGACCGGCAGGCTCGGTGTGCGGTCGCGAGGGCCCGTGGGTGGCCCCCCGTTGGTGGGCGCCGCTCCGTAGGCCCCGTACTGCCCGTAGCCATACTTCTGATTGCGGCCGATCTTGATCGCGTTGGCGACGATGCCGAGGACGTTGGCGTCGAGGCTGTGCAGCCGTTCCCGCATCCGCCGCGCCCCATCTCGCGTCGTCCGCCCCATCCGCGCGACGATCATCACCCCGTCGACCTGTCGCAAGAGGGGGAACGCGTCGGAGACGATGTCGAGCGGGGCGGTGTCGACGACGACCAGGTCGTAGCGCTCCTTCAGTCGCGCCAGGGTCTCTCCCATCGCCTGGCTCTCGAGCAACTCGGCCGGGTTTGGGGGAATGGCGCCGGAGACGATCACGTCGAGGGATTGCGAGCGCTCCTCGCCGCTCCCGTTGTGCGGGGCCAGGGAGAAGGACTGGATCGCTTCGTCGAGGCTGAGCTGATGGGTCAGGAGCTCGGCGAGACCGGGACTGGGCCGCAGGCCGTGCTGCTGGGCGAGACTGGGCTTGCGAAGGTCGCTCTCGACGAGGACCGCCCGCAGCGAGCTCGCAGCGACGCGGGCGAGATTCCAGGCGATCGTGCTCTTGCCCGCCTCCGCCGCCTCCGCCGTGATCAGGACCGAGCGCACGTCCTTGTCGACGTTGAAGTAGCGGAGGGAGGCGTGCAGCATCCTGAACGCTTCGTTGTCCCCGAACGGAAGATCGCCGGCGTTGCCGGCCAGGCCCTGGTTCGCGGAGTGGATCGCCTTGCTGAACGGGATCGTCCCCAGCACGGGAAGTTCGAACGCCTCCCGCGCCTCGTCGGGATCGCGAAGTCGCCTGTTCAGCTGCTCGAGCACGAAGGCAAGGCCGACCCCGATCAGGAGGCCGAGGAAGAGCCCGATCAGGGTGTTTTTGGCCAGGGAAGGCGAGGACGGAGAGGTCGGGCGCTGGGCATGCTGGACGAGCTCCGCGTTCCCGGTCTGCAGCGACGCCAGGACGCCGAGCCGCTCCGCCGCCCGGCCGAGCGTTTCGCCGCGCGGTTCCTGCTGCTCCTGCGGAGTCAGCCTGCCGAACTCGCGGTTCGCCAACCCCTTCGCCTGCAGGAGCTTGGTCCGGTCAGCTTCGGCTCGAAAGTCGATGAACTCGCGGGCGAACGTGTTGGCGACCAGCTGCGCCTGCGCGGGGACCGTCGAGGTCGCGGTCACCGAGACGATGTCGGATTCGCCTCCTCCCGAGACGGCGATCATGTTCTTGACTTCCTTTTCGGTGACGTCGGCGAGGCTCCGGTCGGGGCCCGGGCCGCCGCCTTCCCCGCGCAGCGTCGCGGCAGTCCTGGCGGCGACGGTGTCGAGGCCGACCAGCTGCACGTTGGTCGCCGCTTCGCGCGATGCGTCGCCGCCGGTCACGGGGGCGCTGGATTCGAAAAGCGCGTCGGCGAACCCGGGGTCGCGGAAGAGGAGGGAAGCGGTCGATTGGTACTCCTTTTGCTGCAGGAGGGAGGCCCCCAGAGCGGCGGCGCCGACGACGAGGACGCAGAGAGCGATGATCCCGGCGCGGCGGCGGAGTATCGAGAGGACCCGCTCCAGCTCGGAGCGGGTCGGGGCGTCTTCCATTGATCGAGGAGGTCCGGTCATGAACGGTGGTTGCGAAATCAGACCGCAATCGCCAGGCCGGGTTGTTAAAAAAACGCAAAAGACCCCGGCTCCGCCGTCAGGTCAATATTCGACGGGGTTCACCAGAAAATGACAGCGCCGCGCGGCACCCGCCGGTAGAAGCCGTTCTCGCAATGAAGACCGTGGATGCCCTTGGCGGGACCTTCGTCCCCCAGCCCACCGAGATCCCGGCGGAAGTGTCGGCGCGGATGGTCCGGTCCCGGCACCGCGGCCGCGACTTCGCGCTGAGGCGGGCGCTGCTCGTCGCCGACGCCCTCGGTCTCTGGCTCGCGCTCGCGCTCTCTTTCGCGATCACGGGTCGCGGCGACGGGCTCTCGGACTCACTGTGGATCCTCCCGCTGCTGCCGGCCTGGGTTCTCCTCTTCCGGGCCTACGGGCTGTACCAGCGCCCGGTCACCCGCTTCGAGCCCACCCATCTGGACGACGTCTCGACGCTGTTCCACGCGCTCGTGATCGGGGCGCTCGGCACCTGGCTGTTCTTCCGGTACATGCCGGTCGGCAGGCTCGAATTCGTCGAACTCGCCCTCTTCGGAGCGCTGGCGCTGCCGCTCATCGGCGGGCTCCGGGCCGGGCTTCGAGTTCTCAACCTGCGGCTGCAGGGGCCTGAGCGGGTATTCGCGCTGGCGCCGCTCGCCGACGTCAAGATGCTGCGCCGGAAGCTCAGGAATCACCCCGAGTACCAGATGGCCCTGGTCGGGGCGGCGACCGGGGCCGAGGCCTCGGGCGAGCTCGGGCTCGAGGTCTCCGGCGGGATCGACGACCTCGAAGCCCTGATCGGCTCGAGGCGGTTCGACCACCTCGTCGTCCGGCTCGACTCGAGCTACCTGCCCGAAGACAGGGTCCAGAACCTGATGCACATCTGCCACCGCGAGGGCCTGCGCTTCAGCTGCTTCCCGGGGCGAAAAGCCTGCTCCTGCCCGGAGTGGAGATCAACCACGTCGAGGGCGTCGGGATCCTGACGTCGAACCCGCCGGTCCTCTCGCCCGTCTCAAGGACGATGAAGCGCGGACTCGACGTGGGCGCGTCGGCGGTGCTCCTGACCCTCACCGCCCCGTTGATGGCGGTGGTCGCCCTGGCGGTTCGGGTCGATTCAGAGGGCTCGGTGCTCTACCGCCAGACCCGGGTCGGCAAGCACGGCAAGCGGTTCCAGCTGTTCAAGTTCCGGACGATGATCCCGGAGGCGGACCGCCTCGACGACGACCTCATGCACCGCAGCGTCGACCCCGACTGGCTCGTGATGGAGCGCGACCCGCGGGTGACGCGGGTCGGGCGCTTCCTGCGCAAGAGCAGCCTCGACGAGCTTCCGCAGCTGTGGAACGTGCTCAAGGGCGAGATGAGCATGGTCGGCCCGCGACCGCTGAGCGAGCGTGACGACCGCAACGTCAAGGGGTGGAAGCGGCACCGGCTCGATCTCGTCCCCGGCGTGACCGGCTACTGGCAGGTGCTGGGACGGAACAACATCCCGTTCCGCGAGATGCTCGAGGCCGACTACGCCTACATCGCCAACTGGTCGATGTGGCATGACCTGAAGCTGCTCGCGCGGACCGTTCCGGTGGTGCTGTTCCGGCGCGGCGCCAACTAACGCCTCCCTTCGGTCTAGGCGGCAAATGGGCCGGCGCCGACGAGCCCCGCGGCGGCGACCACCAGGCAGAGCGTCCCGGCGCCGAGGTAGGAGAGAGCCCAGGTGCGAACCGGCTGGGTGGCGGATCGCCGCGAGCCCTTCATCAGCCGCCTCCGCAGGTCTCCGCGGAAGGCCGGTGCCGGCACCGGCCGCTCGCGCTCGAGCCGTTCGGCGAGCCTGTCCTCGCTCATGATTCGAACAGCCTCGATCTGGGGTTGAGCGAGCGGGCGCTGCGATAGGCGGCGAGGGACTCGGCCGCGTTGCCGCGCTCGGCTTCGACCCGCGAGCGCACCAGCCAGGCGCGCCATTCGTCGGGTTCGGCCCGATTGGCCTCCGAGATCGCCGCGGCCGCCGGGCCCAGTCTCCCCTCAGACTCGAGGACGAGGGCTTCCTGCACGAGGGGTTCGGCCGCAAACGGCTCGACGCGGTGCGCGTCGCGGGCGCTCTGCAGGGCGGCGGGGAGGTCCGCGGCCCCGGCCTGGCTCTGGCTGCGCTGGATCGACGTGGTGGCCGAGAGCGGCATCGCGATCGCGACCATAGCGGCCAGCGAGACCGCGACGGCGCCGATCCTGAGCCCGAGGCGCAGCGGCTCCCGGCGCGGCCTGTCGCCGGCGCTGACCAGGACCGAGGCGAGGAGAAGGAAGGCGATCGGGATCACCGCCAGTTCCCAGAGCCAGTCGAAGG
The DNA here is from genome assembly GCA_963737575.1 of uncultured Solirubrobacterales bacterium. Taxonomy (GTDB): domain Bacteria; phylum Actinomycetota; class Thermoleophilia; order Solirubrobacterales; family 70-9; genus VRUE01. The sequence continues at coordinate 105,178 of CAVTTJ010000006.1, read as the reverse complement.
AGGCGCCGACGCAGAACGCGGCGCAGCCCGCGAGCGCAGCCGCAAGCTGGGAGCGCCGGCCGCGAGCGGCGTCTCGGTATCGCATTCCGCCCACCACCAGGACCCAGCCGAGGAAGGCCACGATCAGGGCGAGGCCGACGATGCCGAGCTCGCCCAGGGTCTCGAGGTAGAGCGAGTGGGCGTCGCGGACGAAGCCGCCGCCGGTGCCGTGCTCGGCCCACCAGACCTCGAACGACCCCGACCCCCGGCCGGCGATCGTGGCGCTCTCATTCTCCTTCAGCGCCGCCTTCCAGAGCGGCCAGCGACCGTTGCTGCTGAAGCTCTCGAGCCGCGACGAGCCGGCGGTCGTGCTCTTCGCGCCGGTAAATTCGTGCCAGCCGTCCGAGGCCTTTCCCGGAGCGCCGGCGCCGATCGCGGCGATCAGGACCACGGCCGCAAGGGCTCCGACCGCGATCGCCGAGGCCCGCCGCGACGGCCGGCTCCAGGCCGGGCGCGGCCCGTTTCGCAGCGTGAGGGAGAGGCCGGCCTGGATCAGGCCGACGCCGCCGCAGACGACGACGGTCATCGCCAGGATCTGGTTGCCCTGGTCGATCGCCGCGGCGTTTGTGAGGCCGGCGTCGAGAGCGTCGCGCTGGCCCGTCGCGGCAATCAGGATCGCCGCGCCGGCCGCGGCCATGAGCGTCGTGATGACCCGCGGAAAGCGGTCGTGGGCGAGCGCCAGGAAGAGGACGAGGGCGACGAGCGCGGTGAGTGCGCCGCCGCGGGAGAAGGTGAGATAGACGGTCAGACCCATCGCCGGAAGCGTTGCGGCGGCGAGCGCCCGGACGGCGAGGTTGCGGGCCGATGTGGCGGCGTAGAGGACGAGCGGGATCCCGATCGATACGAGCGAGGCGACCCCGTTCCAGTAGCCGAGCGGGTAGGCGAGGCGTTCCCGCTGGCGGCCGAAGAACAGCGCGGTTTCGCGCGCGTCGGGAAACCAGGCCGGGTGCAGGCGCGAGAGCAGGGCGACGACGGCGACGACGGCGATCGCGGCGCCGAGGGCGGAGACCATCCGCCGCGCCCCCTGGCTGCCGCGGATCGAGAGGGCCAAGGCGAAGATCCCGAGATAGGTCGTCACCCGTCCGAGGTCGGCGACGCTTCCCTCGGGCGTGGTCGACCAGGCCGAGCTGAGGGCGACCCAGCCGACGTAGGCGGCGAGGAGGGCGAGGCCGACCCAGGAGCCATAGCGGAGCCGGTTCAGCGGCAGGGCGCCTACCGCGAGGCCGAGCAGCACGCCCCACCAGACCGCGATCCCGAGCTGGTTGCGGATGACCGGGTCGTAGCCGCCGCCGTTGAGGGCGAGGTAGACGACCAGCAGGAAACCGAGCAGCCAGACGGCGACGCCCTGGAAGTCGACGCGGTCGAGGGCAGCCTGAAACGAGCCACGCGGTATTGAGGCGCGTGCCTCCGTGTGTTCCATGTGAACGGGTACGGACGAGGGTCGCGATTCCTGACGAAAAAGCCTCACCCGGGTGTCAGGAATCTCGGCGAGGCCGCGTATATCCGGTAATGGGACCGATCCGAATCGCGACCATGCTGGGCGCCGCGGCGCTGCTGCTCGGCGCCGCGGCCGAGGCCCAGGCCCAGCAGGTTCCGCCGGGGCTCTCAGGGGCCGAACAGTACGTCGAAACCTCACCCACCGTCACCGGCGGCAAGCCGACCGACAGCGGTGGCGGTGGCGGCCGGTCGCCCGCGGCGGCGATCGGCCGCGCCAACGCCGAACGGCTCGATCGGATGGGCGCCGACGGCCAGGCTGCGGCCCGCCTCGCCGCCGAAGGAGCGCCGAAGGCATCTCTCACAGGCAGCGCCGGTCGGGAATCGGGAGACCCGAGTGGCTCCTCCCGCGTCGGCCAGGTCGTCAGTCAGCTCACGGGCACGAGCGGCTCGAGCGGGATGGGTCTGCTCCTGCCGCTGCTGATCGCGAGCGGCGCGATCGCGGCAACGGCCTTCGGGATCGGCCGGCGCCGGTCCGGGCGCACCTCGCAGCTGGATGGCTGACCCGGCGCCGACTCGGGCCCTGGACATCGTCGCCCAGGACCTCGCCCGAACCTTCCACCGGCCGCCCCCGCGCGGAGCCCTGGAGCTGGCCCTCCTCCTGGCCCGGGGCCTGCTGACGGTCAAAGGCATGGCGATCCTCGGGCTGCGGGCCTCCCAGAGCGTGGGCCGGCGGTCGAACCCGCTGGGGATGGCGATCAAGCAGATCACCCACGCGATCACCGGCGCCGATATCGGCCATCGCGCGGTTATCGGGCCTGGCCTCCGCATTTACCACCCCACTGGAATCGTCGTCTCGGAAACCGCGAGGCTCGGGCGCAACTGCACGATCCAGAGCTGCTCGACGATCGCCGGACGGACGTTGATCGGCGACGGCGTGACGATCGGGCCCGGCGCCCGCGTCCTGCCCGAGGTCCACGTCGACGACGGCTGCCATCTCGGAGCCAACGCGGTCCTGACAAGATCGATTCCCGGTGAATCCATGGTCCTTGTCGGCGCACCGGCGACGCCGCTCCGTGAGGTCGACCGCAGCCCGGCCTGAGCGGCGGGGAATTCGGCGCCTCGGCGGCCCTGCCGCTGTGCTCGCAATCTCCGTCGCCCTGCTCGCCCACCCGGGCGCGGCGCATGCCGCTCCGCATCCGCTGGAGATCGGCTTCGGCGACAAGATGTTCATCTCCGACGACGCCGCCGCGAGGGAACTGTGGTTCGAACGCGCGGCGCAGACCGGCGCCTCGGTCGCCCGCGTCAACGTCCACTGGTCGGCGGTCGCGCCGGCCTCCCCGCCGGCCGGGTTCGATGCCGCCGACCCCGCCTCGCGCGGCTATCTCTGGGCACAAACCGACGCCGCGGTCCGGGGCGCCGTCGCCCACGGCCAGCGTGTGATGCTGACCGTCTACTCGGCTCCGGCGTGGGCGGAAGCGCCCGGCCGGCCTCGCGGGGACCAGGCCGGCACCTGGAAGCCGCAGCCGGAAGCGCTCGCCGCGTTCGCCCATGCACTGGCCGTCCGCTACGGCGGCGGCTTCCCGGACCCGCTCCACCCGGGCGCCGCCCTGTCCGCGGTGCGGCTGTTCGAGGTCTGGAACGAGCCCAACCTCGACGACTACCTCAGCCCCCAGTGGCGCGGCCGGCGATCGGTCGGGCCCGGCCTCTACCGCGGCCTGCTGAACGCCTTTTACGCCGCCGTGAAGGAGGTCCAGCCGGGCGCCCGGGTCATCGCCGGCAGCCTCGCCCCCTTCGGCGACGAACCGGGCGGGAACCGCACCCGGCCGGTTGTCTTCCTGCGGCGCCTGCTCTGCCTCAAGGGGTCGCGACTGGCTCGGTCCAAATGCCCGGAGCGGGCACATTTCGACATCCTCTCCGACCACCCGATCGCGATCGGGCCACCGCAGCAGAGCACCCTCAGCCCGCTCGACGTGACGACCCCGGACATCGGCCGTCTCACCGATGTCGTCAGCGCAGCGGTACGGCACCGGACGGTCGTGCCGCCCCGCCACAAGCCCCTCTGGGTCACCGAGTTCTGGTACGACAGCTCGCCGCCGGACCCTCGCGGGGTGCCGGTCGCGACCCAGGCCCGCTGGTATGAGCAGGACCTCTATCTGTTCTGGCGCCAGGGAGCCCGGGTCGCGCTGGCGCTGCAGATCCGCGACGACCCTCCGGAAGCCGGGTATCCGTTCTCGAGCCAGGCGGGAGCGTTCCTGCTCGACGGCGCCGCGAAGCCCTCACGGACCGCGTTCAGCTTTCCGCTGGTGGCACACCGCGGCGGCGGCCGTGGCCCGGTAACGGTCTGGGGGATCGCGCCCGTCTCCGGGCGGGTGCGAATCGAAGACCGGCGAAAGGACGGCTGGCACCAGGTCGCATCGGTCGCGACGGCGGGCCGTCCGCGCCCCTTCATGACCCGTCTCAGCGCCGCCGGCCCCATCCGGCTGCGGGCCAGCATCGGCACCGCGAAAAGCCTCGTTTGGACGCAGCCGTAACCGTCCTGTTATCGCTGTCAGTTACACGGAAGAGCGTGCGTAGAAGTGGGTAGATCCCCGAAAGGAGCCCTGGATGCGCAAGTTCTCAATCGGTCTTTTCCTCACCTCGGCGCTGCTCGCGGCGGTGATGGTTGCGCCTGGCGGCGCCTCCGCCACCGGCCACTCCCAAGGCGGCGACCCCAGCGGGGGGAGCGTCCATCACTGCAGCAGCGGTTGGGTCGGCGTCTGGCCGAACTGCAGGAAGCCATGTCCGAAAGGCTGGGCGGGCACCTTCTGGCCCGGATGCCGGCCGCCCTGCCCGAAAGGCTGGTCCGGGACGTTCTGGCCGAAATGCCACCCACCCTGCCCGAAGGGCTGGACCGGTGAATTCTGGCCGAACTGCAAACCGCCGAAATGTCCGCCGGGAATGATCCCGCCGTACTGCGAAAAGCCCCCGAAACACCACTATCGCAAGGAGTTGGCAGGGATCAGGCCTCTGGGCTAGCGGCTCCAGGCTGTAGTGGAGACGCGCTGACGAAACAAGGGCGGAGGCCGGCCGGCGACGGGGTTCGGCCGGCCTCCCCCGCAGCGCTGGTAGGTCGAACATCGGCCATGCTTGTCAGCATCGGGCCCGGCCATCCGTACGAAGGCTCAAACCCCGAAAGGAGCCTCAGATGCGAAGCCGTTCGACGAAAGCGTTGCTGGCTGCCGTGTTGGCGCTGGCCTTCGCGGTGCCCGCAACGGCATCCGCCCACGACCAGGGCCAAGGCGGAGGCCAGGGCGACGATCACCACGACTGCCGGATGGGCCAGTTCGGAGGGCACTCCGACTGCCCGCCGCCCAACTGCCCGCCCGGGCAGCACATGGGCGACGAGCACGGCCACAATCCCTACTGCGACGAACACGGTCATGACCACGGCCACGGGAACGACCACGGGAACGACCATGGCCATGGGAACGACCACGGCCACGGCGACTCGCACAAGGGTAGCCACCACCACTAGACCTTTGTCAGGGAGTGCCGTCCGCGGGGCAAATCGAGGACGGAAATCGAGAGGAGTCAGATGAGAGGTTGGTCCGTGGGTGTCTTGCTCGGCGTTGCGCTCGCTTGCGCGGCGCTGGCGATTCCCGGAGCTGCGGCGGCGGACGTCTGCCCGCCCGGCCAGTCGGGAACGCCGCCGTATTGCACAACCCCCCCACCCCCTCCGACATGCCCCGCGGGCCAGGTCGGGACGCCGCCCAACTGCGTCGTCCCCGCCTTCTCCGCCACGGGTACCAAGATCAGCGGCCGGAAGGTGACCGTCACCTTCGAAACGAACGCGGCGGGAACCGTCACCGTCTCCGGCAAAGGCGTCGCGACGATATCGGTCGGCGCCCCGGCGGGCCAGGTGAAGGTCAAGCTGTCGCTGACCTCGGCGGCGAAGCAGGCCCTGAGGACGAAGGGCAAGGTGCGGCTGAAGCTGACGGCCCTGTACCAGCCCGACGGGGCCGCCGCGCTGACCCAGAATCTGACTGTCGTGGTCAAGAAGCCGGGCAAAGGGCACAAGCACCACAGGTAGTCGGTTTTAACAACTCGTCGCCATTCTGGCGGCATCGAGCGGCTACGTTCGGCCGCCGTGAGCGTCGATTTCGGCAGCGTCTACGACGATGAGGTCTGGAGCGTCTATGGCTTCTTCGCCTATCGCGTGCGCTGCCGGGACGACGCCGAGGACCTGACCCAGCTCACCTTTGAGCGCGCACTGCGGGCCTGGCCGCGCTACAACCCGAAGCGGGCCCCCGCTCGCGTCTGGCTGATGACGATCGCGCGGAACCTGCTGATCGACCACTACCGCGCCCAGCCCACCGCGGTCCACCGGCCGCTCGAGGAGGTCGACGAGGCCGACCTCGGCAGCGAGGCGCCGCTGCCCGACCTCGGAATCGAGCCTGATCTTGCCGAGGCGCTGGGCGCCCTGAGCCCGCGCGACCGCGAAATCGTCGCCCTCCGCTTCGGCGGCGATCTCTCGGGGCCGGAGATCGCAGAGATGACCGGCCTCGGCGTCTCCAACGTGCAGCAGATCCTCTCTCGGTCTCTGCGCCGGCTGCGTGAGGCGCTCGAGGCGGAGCCGGCCGTCGGGCCGCAGGCTTAGACGATCTAGGCGAACGCCTGGGCGGCGCGGCGGCGCAGGTCCGCGTTGAGCATCCCCGTCACCTCACTCGGCCGCTCCCCGGCGGAGGGGACGGCGTCGCCGATCAGGCCGGTGGCGCGGAACCCGAACAGCGGCGCGTCGAAGCCGGCGTCGCGGACCCGGCGGATCAGCTTCACCGCCGCCGGCGTGTCGGTGCCGGGGCCGCAGATCACGATCGCCGTCGGGTCGAGGGCGCGCAGCGCCCGCTCGAGGCGCTGCTCCCCGAGCTCGTCGGAGAGCATCAGGACCCTGAACCCCGCCCGCCGTAGGGTCAGGTCGAGCGCCTGCGCGTGGACCTCCTCCGCATGCTGGCCCTGGCTCGAGTCGAGCAGCAGAATCCCCGCCGGGCGCGAGGCGGCGGCGGCGAGGCGGCGGGCGCCGTGGAGCCAGCCCATCGCCCAACGGGCGGCGAACTCGAGCTCGGCGCCGCGGTCCGGGTCGGCGCTGAGGCGGTCGACGCCGGGCAGCAGCAACTCCTCCACGGTGCGCTCGAGGGGGCGGATCGCGAGGCTCTCCTCCATCGCGCGGTCGGCGGCGCCCTCATCGAAGCTCTCGAGTGCGGCGACCAGGCCGTCGCCGTTGGCGGGCTCGGCCTGCCGCTGGCGGGCGAGCTCGACTGCGGAGGAGATGTTCCCGGTCTGGGCGAGCGCGTCGCGAAGCGTCTGGAGCTCGAGCAGTTCGTAGTGGCGGTGGTTCCCCGCCGTGCGCCTGGGCTTAGGGAAGCCATAGCGGCGCTCCCAGCTGCGCAGGGTGTTGGGGCTGACTCCGAGGACTTCGGCAGCCGCATTGGTTCGAATTCCCGCCATCTGCACAGGATTCTGGCACCGAAAAACCAGGTTTACCCCGGTTATGGACGGATTTACAGGTTCTGTCAGCGATCTTGCATCGAGCGCAGCGGCCCGACTCCCACCGGCTGGCCCACGGCCCGGGCACGCCACATCGCCTCGTCGGCCTCCTGCAGGAGCGAGTCGGCGTCGGCGCCGTGATCGGGACAGGCGACGACCCCGGCTGAAATCCCGATGCTGGTGCCGCCGAGCGCCTCGAGCTCATCGAGCAGGGCGAGCAGGCGCTCGGCCATCTGCACTCCGCCGATCGTTTCCTGGTTCGGGGCGAGGACGCAGATCCCGTCGTCCTCGATCCGGAAGGCCTCGTCGACGAGCCGGATGCTGTCGCGGAGCGCCGCGGCGACGACGGCCAGAACGGTCTCGCGGCCGCCACCAGGGCCCTCGTTCCTCGCGCCGGGCCCCTCGACGTCGATCACGAGCATCCCGAACGGGTGGCCGTAGCGCCGGTGCATCTCGAGAAGTTGGTCGAGCCGGCGCCGCATCTGGGGCGGGGGCTCGGCGGCCGGCTCCTGCTCGGCTGCGACATCGACGACGGCGCCGACGGCCGAGGCGGAGACCGAGCCGAACGCCTCGGCCAGCTCCTGCGCCGCCATCGCAAAGGTCTCGACGTCGTCGCTCTCGAGCTCCTGCTGGAGTTTGGCCAGCAATCGGACCTGCAGCGAGGAGACCTCGCGCGCAAGGTCGCGAACGGGAGCCCCGCCTCGACTGGATGACCGCGCCTCCACTCCCTGAACCTTTCCGGAACGGCCGGACGCAAGCAAGGGCTCCGGCGCGAAAACTGGGTTGACACACGTCCACGGACTTTCGTCCACTCAGGAGGCGGAGCGCGCTCAGAGGCTGCGGCGGCCCGCGAGGGCCTTCCCCAGCGTCACCTCGTCGGCGTGCTCGAGGTCGGCCCCGACCGGGAGGCCGCTGGCGAGCCGCGTCACCCGCGCCGAGCCTCGCAGGAGGTCGGCGATGTGAAGCGCCGTCGCCTCCCCCGTCGTCGTCGGGTTCGTCGCGACCAGCACCTCCTCGACCCCACCGGCCTCGACCCTGCGAACGAGCTCGGCGATCTTGAGGTCGTCGGCATCGACCCCGTCGATCGGCGAGAGGGCCCCGCCGAGGACGTGGTAGAGGCCGCGGTACTCATGCGTCCGCTCGAGCGGGATCACGTCGGCGGGCTCCTCGACGACGCAGATGACCGTCTGGTCCCGCGAGGCATCGGCGCAGATCCGGCAGAGCGGGCCCTCGGCGAGGTTGAAACAGCGCTCGCAGAGCCCGATCTTCTCCTTCACCTCACGGATCGCGGTCGCCAGCGCCGCCGACTCCTCATCGGGGGCGCGGAGGATGTGGAATGCGAGCCGCTGCGCGGTGCGGTGGCCGATCCCCGGCAGCCGCGAGAGCTCGGCCACGAGACGGGAAAGCGGCGCCGGCCCCTCGCCGTTCACATTCCCGGGAGGCCGCCGCCAAGCCCGCCCGTGATCCCGCCCATCTTCGAGCCGGCCAGGTCCTGAGCGGCGCGCAGCCCCTCGTTGACGGCCGCCTGGATCATGTCGGCGAGCATCTCCGCCTCCTCGGGATCGATCGCCTCGGGATCGATCCGGATCTCCCGCAGGGTGAGGTCGCCGCCCATCTTGACCTTGACCATCCCGCCCCCGGCACTCGCCTCGACGACCTCGTCCTTGAGCTGCTCCTGCGCCTGCAGCATCTGCTCCTGCATCTGCTGGGCCTGTTTCATCAGGGCGTTCACGTCGAAGCCCCCTGGACCGCCTCGCGCCATCAGCCGACCTCCTCCGCGTCGAACTCGCTCTTCAGCTTCTCCACCAGCGCATCGTGGTCGACGGCCTCCTCGGACGGCTCAGCCTCGGTGCCGCTCTGCTCGCCGTCGAGCAGCGCGTAGCTCACCGCCAGCCGCTCCCCGGTCACCGAGTCAAGCGCCGCGATCAGCTGGTCCCGCTTCTCCGGGGCCTCGGCCTTCTTTTTGTTGAAGGTCGAGTTCGCTGGGAATCCGATTCGCAAGCCGTCGTCGTCGAGGCCGACGGGCCTCGCCCCCTCGAAGGTCGCCGCCAGCGCCGGCGCCGACTTCAGCAGATGATCCAGAACCGCCGGCCACACCCGCTGAATCTCCTCGAGAGTCAACCCGGACGCCTCCGGGCCGCGGGTCCTGTCGGAGCCCTCGGCACCGCCCGCGTCCTCCGAAGGCGAGACGGCCTCCTCCTCGGGAGCGTCGGCCTGCTCGGGTGGATCCGGGGCGGCCTGGGCAGAATCGTCTTTGGACTCGGTGGCTGGCGCGGGTGGCGTCGGAGGAGGGGGGGTGAGGACGCCCTCGCCCGCAAGCCCCTCCTCCTCCGGCGACAGGACCCGCGCCCCGCCGACTCCGGAGTCGATTCTCTTTTCGAGTCTCTCGATCCTCCGCAGCAACCCCTCCGCCCCTGGGTCGAGATCGGGCCGCGCCGCCTTCAGCAGTGCGATCTCGACCGCCATTCGCGCGTCGTCCCCCTCGCGCACGGCGGTCAGCGCCGCGGCCAGCTCGTCGATCGTCCGCACCAGGGTCGCGGCGCCGACCGCGGCGGACTGGGCGGCGAGGCGGTTGGCGTCGGTGGCGGTGACGACAAAGGTGTTCGGGACCTCGCCGACGGTCTGGGTGACGAGGAGGTGGCGGAGATGGCCGAGCAGGTCGCGGGCGAACTGGGCCGGGTCGCGGCCCGAGCGCGCCATCTTCTCGACCTCGACCAGGACGCCCCGGGGGTCCTCGGCGGCGACCGCGTCGACGGCGGCGAAGAGGAGCTCCGCGTCGACGGCGCCGAGCAGCTCGAGGACCTCGTCGAGCCCGACCTTCTCGCCACCGAAGGCGACAAGCTGGTCGAGGGTGCCGAGCGCCTCACGGAAGCTGCCCGAGGCGGAGCGGGCGATCATCGCCACGGCGCCCTCCTCGATCTCGATCCCCTCCGCGGCGGCAACCCGTTCGAGCACCTCGGAGATCTGCTCCAGCGAGGGCCGCTGGAAGTCGAAGCGCTGGCAGCGGTCCGCGATCGTCGGCATCACCCGGTGCGCCTCGGTCGTGGCGAGGACGAAGACGGTGTTCGGCGGCGGCTCCTCGAGGGTCTTGAGGAACGCGTTCCAGGCCTCCTTGGTCAGCATGTGGGCCTCGTCGAGGATGTAGACCTTGTGGTGGCCGCCGGCCGGCGCGTAGGCGACCCGCTCGCGGAGGTCGCGGATGTCATCGACCGAGCGGTTCGAGGCGGCGTCCATCTCGATCACGTCGATCGAGGTGCCGGCGGCGATCGTCACGCACGATTCGCACTCGCCGCAGGGGTTGACGGTCGGCCCGCCGCGCTCGCAGTTCAGCGAGCGGGCGAGGATCTTCGCCATCGAGGTCTTGCCGGTCCCGCGCGAGCCGACGAAGAGGTAGGCATGGTGGACCTTGCCCTGCTCGACCGCGTTGCGCAGGGTGCGGACGACGTGCCGCTGCCCGACCACCTCATCGAAGGAGCCGGGGCGATGGCGGCGGTAGAGGGAGGTCGAGTCGCCGGGGGATGCCATCAGGGCCAGTGTATCTGCGCCCCCACCGCTCCCTGTACGGTGCGCCGGTGAAATCGGGGGCGAGACGAATGCTCGTGCCGGCCGGCTGGGTCGCCGCCGTCTCGGCGCTACTGCTGCTGATCTTCCCGGTCGGGTTCCCCAACTACGACACGATCTACGCCCTTCTCTGGGGCCGGGAAATGGCGGAAGGGATGAGCCCCGACACCGGGGCCGCCCTGCCCCCGACCCCGCATCCCCTGGCCGAGCTCTTCGGCCTCCTGACGACCCCGCTCGGCGATGGCTCGATCGACCTGACGATGGTGATCGCCTACGTCTCGCTCGGCCTCGTCGGCTACCTCGTCTACCGCCTCGGCTCGCTCTGGTTCGACCGCCCGATCGGTGCCGTCGCGGCGCTCATCATCCTCACCCGGGCGCCCTACCTCTCGAACGGGCTCCGCGCCTACGTCGACCTTCCCTACATCGCCCTCGTCCTCGGCGCGCTGGTGATCGAGACCCGCCGCCCGCGAGCAGGCTGGCCCGTCCTCGCCCTCCTCGCCCTCGCCGGCCTCCTCCGCCCCGAGGCCTGGCTCTTCTCCTTTGCCTACCTCGCCTATCTGCTGGTTGCGACCGACCCGCGGGGCTCGGGCGAGCGGGCCGGCGGGGATGGGCCGGCGGCGGCGACCGCGGAGGAGAGGGGGTTGCCCCTCGAACGGGCGGATACTCAAAGTGCCGGTCTGATTAGACCGGCACTTGTCCGGGCGAGGGGCAACCTCCTCTCCCCCCATGGCCTGGGACTCCTCGCCCTCGCCCTGGCGGCCCCGGTCGGATGGGCGCTCTTCGACTGGATCACCACCGGAGACCCGACGTACTCGTTCACAGGCACCAAGGAAACGGTCGAAACCCTCGAACGCCAGACCGGCCCGGTCGACCTCGTCCTCTACGGGCCGCGCCGGCTCGGCGAGGTCCTGCAGTGGCCGGGGATGGTCGGGGCCGCGGGCGGGGTCGCGCTCGGCCTCGCCCTGCTTCGGCGCCGCTCCGAGATCGGGGTCGCCGCTGCGGTCCTCGCCCTCGGCGCCTTCGCGGTCCTCGCCGTCGCCGGCCTCGCGATCATCCCCCGCTACACGATGCTCGCCGCCGCGGTCCTGGCGATCTTCGCCGCGCTCGGCCTGCTCGGCTGGCGGCTGCTCGAGCCCGGCCACCGCTGGCGGCGTCCGTGGCGGGCCTTCGCCGCGTTCGTCGCGCTGATGTTCGTCATCTGGGCGCCCAACCAGTACGACCTCCTGCACCAGGTCAATACCGACCTCACCAACCAGGGAGAAATCGAGTCCGACCTCAACGACCTCGCCGAGTCGAGCGCGTTCGAGCCGCTCTGCCTGCCGATCTCGGTCCCCAACCACCGTGCCGTGCCCCGCCTCGCCTTCGACCTCAAGGTCCGGCCGAGCCGGATCGTCAGCTCCTCGGAGCAGCGCCAGCCGCGCCACGGCTACTTCCTCAAACCAGCCTCGCCGTTCGTGATCCACAACTTCATCCTCGACCCCAACGACCCCTCGCGGTTCACCTCGACCGTCCCACCCGGCTTCCACCGGATACCCGCCCACAACGAGTCCTGGGACCTCTACCGGCGCTGCTGATCGTCAGCCGCGCTCGACCCGCTCGATTGCCGCGTGGGTCCCGGCGGCCACCTCCGGGCTGGCGAGGTCGATCGCCGGCGGCAGCTCGATGTGGAGATCGTTCGAGGGGTCGAGCCTGGCCAGGACCTCCTCGACCCGCGAATCGAGGACGTGCCCGCCGCGGCGGCGTTCGGAGTCGACGAAGTGGAGGTGGTACCCGCTGACCTCGATCCCCTCGGCGTAGCTCGGGAACCGGAACCCGAGCATCGTCCCGGCGACGTCGTCGAGGTCGAAGACGCGCTGCTCGGCGACGACCTCTGTCAGCGGCCGATACGGGGGGTTCTGGCGGGGGACCGAGCGGGCGCGGACCGTCGCAAAGCGCCCGTCGAGGCGGATGGCGCATGACGCGGCCCCTTCCGGAATCAGGGCGTCGAGTGCGGCGAGGAGGCCGTCGTGGGCGAGCGGCCCGGCGATCTCCGCCTCGATCGTCGGCGCGAACCGGGAGACCACGGCGAACGGGGTCCGCTCCTCCGGCGCCACCTCGGCGATGGCGCCGTCGACCGCGGCCCGGTAGAAGCGGCCGTCGAGGGCGATCATCTCGCCGTCGAGGCCGTTCAGCGTGCCGAGCCCGAGGTCGCCGTGCTCGGCGAGCTCGGCGAAGGTGAGGTCGCCGTCGTAGGCACCGTCGAGCAGGGCGGCGATCGTCGAGGCCTGGAAGAGGACATGCGGCTCGCGCCCCTCGTGCAGTTCGCGCTCGCGCATCGTCTCCACGTGGAGGGCCCTGATCCACCGCTCGTCGAGCACGGCGGGCAGTCTGCCACGGCATGGGCAGCCCCGCCGACCTGACAGCATCAGATGCATGGCGGCGATAGAGCTCCGCGGCGTGGTTAAGAAGTTCGGGCCGATCACCGCGGTGGACGGTCTGGACCTCGAGGTACCGGAGGGCATCTGCCTCGGCCTGCTCGGGCCGAACGGCGCCGGCAAGTCGACGACGATGCGGCTGCTGACCGGGCAGGCTCTGCCCGACGCCGGGGTCCTGCGGGTCCTCGGGCACGAGCTCCCGGGCGAGGCGAAGGTCGCCAGGGCCGAGATGGGCGTCGTCCCGCAGCTCGACAACCTCGACGTAGACGTCACGGTCGAAGACAACCTTGCCGTGTTCGCGCGGCTCTACCGGGTTCCTGATGTCGGCGCCGCGGTCGAGCGCGGCCTCGAGCTCGCCCGGCTCACCGGGCGGAGACACGACGCGGTCGACGAGATCTCCGGTGGGATGCGCCGGCGCCTCCTGCTCGCCAGGGGCCTCGTCCACGAACCGAAGCTGATCCTGCTCGATGAGCCGACCGTCGGCCTCGACCCGCAGATCCGGACCGAGCTCTGGACGCTGATCGACAACCTGCGCTCGCAGGGGACGACGATCCTGATGTCGACGCACTACATCGAGGAGGCCGAGCGGCTCGCCGACGAAGTGGCGGTGATGGCGAGGGGGAAGATCATCAGCCGCGGCCGCCCGGCGGAGCTGATCGTCGAGCACGCGGGCCGCGAGACGGCGGAAATCTACGCCCCGCCCGAACGGCTTGCCGAGGCGAGGAGGAAGGCCGAGGCCGCCGGGCTCCGGGTCCGGCCCGCGGGCCCTGCGATCGCGATCGTCGGCTCCGAGCGGGCCGCCGACGGCGAGGTCCCCGCCGACGCGGTCCGCCGCGCCGCCTCGCTCGAGGACGTCTTCGTCCTGCTCACCGGGGAGGAGGCGGAGTGATCGCGGAGCGGGACAAATGAGCCTTATCTGCCTCTTCGCGCAGCGAGCGAAGCGCGAGGAATCCATATGAGCAGGCCGGTGGGGCTGCGGCGGCTCGAACCCGCCGCGATCGGCGGCGTGATGAGCCGCGAGCTGGCGAACTTCAAGACCTACTGGCGCGGCACGACCTTCTCCAGCCTGCTGGAACCGATCGTCTACCTGCTGGCGTTCGGGCTCGGCCTCTCGGCGACGCTCGTCAACGAAGTCCACGGCGTCCCCTACGTCCAGTTCGTCGGCACGGGGATGGTCGCGACCGCGGTGATCTTCTCCAGCGCCCTGCCGGCGATGTTCGGGACCTTCGTCAAGCACCGTTTCCAGAACACCTACGACGCGATCCTCGCCGCTCCGGTCGACGTCGAAGAGCTGGTCAGCGCCGAGATGCTCTGGATCGGCGTGCGGTCAAGCATCTATGGCTGCTTCCCGCTGCTGGTGACGATGCTGTTCGGGCTCGACCCCGCCCCGGGGATGCTGCTGGTGCCGCTGTTCTGCTTCGCGACGGCGCTCGGCTTCGCCGGTTTCGGCGTCGCGATGGCGGCGATCGTCGCCAAGATCGACCAGTTCAACTACGTGACGGCGCTGTTCGTGACGCCGCTCTTCCTCGTCTCCGGCGCCTTCTTCCCGATCGACGAACTGCCGCAGGGCGTCCAGATCGTCGCCCAGCTCAACCCGCTCCACCAGCTGGTCGAACTGGTCCGCGGCGGCGCCTTCGGCTACGACCCGGTCGACCTCGTCCGGTTCGCGGGGCTCGTCGCCTTCGCGCTGGTGATGTGGCGGATCGCGATCAACCGCATGGAGGCGCGGCTGATCGACTGAAAATGGACCGTGCGCCCCGCCTCTGAGACGAAGTCACCGGGCGTGTCCACCGTGTTTGGCTCGAGCCGGGCTCACCTGCGGCACCCGCGGCATTCGCTTAAGGCTGCTTCCTTCCGGACCTGACCTGATTCACGTGCCCACGTCGCGCAGGACCCGGCCGTCAACGCCGCCCCCGGCGCACTGACCCCGACGGCCAGCCCCTCGGAACGGGATTCGGCCCCGCTAGAGCGGATTGCGGGTTACAGGGCACCGCTGATTCCCCGCCTAGCACGGTCCACGCCCGATCCTACCTCCCCGGACCGTAGGATCGGGCGCGATGAAGATCGAAGTCGACTCCGGCTCGTTCTTTGCGATCGTCGTCGTCGCCGCCCTGGCCGCCGTGACGGTGGCGATCGTGCCGCGCAGGCTGGCGCCGCCGGTCGTCGTCGTCGAGCTCATGCTCGGGATCCTGATCGGGCCCGAAGTCCTCGGTCTTGCCCACAGCGACTCGTTCGTCGACTTCTTCTCCAACCTCGGCCTCGGGATGCTCTTTTTCTTCGCCGGCTACGAGATCGACTTCGACCGGATCAGGGGCAAACCGCTGGAGCTCGGCGCATTGGGCTGGCTGCTCTCGATCGTCATCGCGTACTCCGTTGCGGGAGTGCTGGCGGCGGCGGGCATCGTCGTCTCGACCCTGTACACCGGGTCGGCGATGGCGACGACCGCGATCGGCACGCTGATACCGATCCTGCGCGACAACGGCGAACTGAAAACCCGCTTCGGCACGTACCTGCTGGGCGCCGGTGGCGTCGGAGAGTTCGGGCCGATCCTGCTCGTGACACTGGTGCTCTCTACCAACCAGCCTCTGCACGAGGCCGGAATCCTGCTCGCGTTCGTCGCCCTCGCGCTCCTTCTCGCCCTCGCCTCGGTTCGGCTCGCGTGGCGCGGCTGGTCGGCGCTTGAACGGACCTTCGAGGCGAGCAGCCAGCTCGCGGTACGGGTCACCGTGGTCCTCGTCTTCGGGCTCGTGCTCCTCGCCGGCAAGCTCGGCCTCGACATCCTCCTCGGCGGGTTCGTCGCCGGAATGATCGTCAGGGCAGCCCTCAAGGGCCACGAGCTCTCGATATTCGAGTCGAAGCTGACCGCGGTCGGTTTCGGCTTCTTCGTGCCGTTCTTCTTCATCACCAGTGGGATCAACTTCGACCTCGCCGCGCTCGGATCGGTCACTGCGGTGGCGAAGCTGGTGATGTTCTTCGGCCTCTTCGTCGTAGTCCGCGGAACACCGGCGATGCTGCTCTACCGGGGTGTCCTCCAGATCCGTCAGCGGGCGGCGCTCGCCTTCTACTGCGCCACCGAGCTGCCCCTCGTGGTCGCGATCACGACGATCGCAATCGACGACGGGGACATGAAAACTTCGACCGCAGCCGGCCTGGTCGGTGCGGCGATGCTCTCGACCCTCATCTTCCCCTTCGTTGGCGCCGCCTTTCAGAAACGGGCGAAGGCCGAAGCGGAGGCGGGGCTACCGAACCCCGCCCCTTCCACGGCCTGACTCGGCGCCGACTCGCCACCGCCCACGTAGAATTCCGGCCCCTCCCGGGCGCGTAGCTCAGTGGGAGAGCGCTCGCCTCACACGCGAGAGGTCGCTGGTTCGAACCCAGCCGCGCCCATCGAGATGTTCGAGGCCCAGCGATTCGATCCCGCGAGATATTCGACCTTTCGCTTCACGAGTCGGTCGATCGACCAGGACGGCCGGGTCACATTGGGCTACGCGCTGGATGACGAGATCGAGTTCGTCGAGTCCTTCGAGATACCGCTTGCGGCGGACGGTGGCGGAGTCGAGACCGAGCGAATCCGAAGCCTCCTCTCACTGCTGCACTGGGTCGCGGGGGTCAGCTACTACAAGACCTGCCTGCCCCCGAGGATCGAGTTCGACGGGGAGCCACCGGGGCCGGCGACGGCACGCCTGCTCGAGGTCCTCTTCTCGGAGGGCCTTGCCGAGCTGGCGGTGCAGAACGATCTGCCCGCCCTGCCCCGGCCCACCTTCGAAAGCCGGGAGACACCCCGACCGGCTCCCGAAGAGAGGGCCGTCGGCCGTGTCCTCGTCTCGGTCGGCGGCGGCAAGGACTCGATCGTGGCGCTGGAGATCGTCCGGGCATCCGGCTTGGACCTATCTCTGTTCTCGGTGGGAGACAGCCCGGCGATCGAGCAGACCGTTGCGGTCTCGGGGCTGCCGCGTCTCATCTCACGGCGCCGGATCGACACCCGAATACCTGAGCTGAACCGGCAGGGAGCGATCAACGGCCATGTCCCGATCACGTCGATCGTCTCGGCCGTCGCCCTGCTGACGGCCGAGCTCAACGGGTTCGACGCGGTCGTCATGGCGAACGAGCGATCGGCCTCGGCGCCGAACCTGACCTGGCGCGGAGTGGCGGTGAACCACCAGTTCAGCAAGAGCCTGCAAGCCGAAGTGCTGATGGCCGATGCAGTCGCCGAGCTCGACGGGCCCGGGATCTTTTCGGTTCTGCGCCCGGCCTCGGAGCTGGCGGTGGCGAGGGCGTTCGCCCGGATGCGCGAGTACCACACCGCCTTCACGAGCTGCAATCGCCAGTTCCTGCTCGACCCTGCCATCAGGGCCTCCTCCTGGTGTCGTGAGTGCAACAAGTGCCGGTTCGTGTTCCTCATCCTCGCCCCCTTTCTGCCGCCACCGGACCTCAACCGGATCTTCGCCGCCGCAATGCTGGACGACGCCAGTCAGTACGAGGGCTTTGCAAGGCTCACGGGGGTCGGCGGGCACAAGCCTTTCGAGTGTGTCGGCGAGATCGAGGAAAGCGTGGCGGCGATCCGGCTCCTCGGCGAAGACCCCGAGTGGCGGCGCCAAACGGTGGTGAGAAGACTCTCCGAAGAGGTGCTTCCGCTGTTCGAGACAGACGGCGCCGACCTCGATCGAATTCTCGAGCTCCGTGGCGGTCCGGCGATGCCTCCGGGGCTGATCAGCGCCGTCGAGGAGGTGCTCGGGACCTAGGGCTTGAAGACCATCAGGGCGAGGATCGCGAGGACCAGAACTGCGGATGCGTAGTTCGCCGCCCGCGAGGACGGGTCGTCGAGGACGGCGCGCAGCTCGGCGCCGACCGGCTCACCCCTCTCGGCAAGCCCTGCAGCCTGCAGCCGCGCTTGTTTCGGGCGCCGTCCGCCGAGCGAGCCGAGCGCGATGACGAGGAGGAAGAGGGCGATCGCGGCGTCGACCCAAGCGGTCCCGAACCCGACGTCGTCCTCGAGGCCGACGAGCCAGAGCCCGCAGACGAACAGCAGCAGCGCGCCGGCACCGACGAGCGCGACGCCATAGCGGCTGAGGCCGAGCAGCAGCGCGACCTCGGCCGCGGTCTCCTTGCGCCGGGCGGCCTCGAACGCGACGCCGGCGACGACGATGCCGGAGACGAACAGCAGCACCCCGAGAAGATGGAGGAACAGTGCGACGTCCTCCATCGCGACGTCAGTAGCCGGTGCCGGTCTTCACCTGGCGGCGCTCGGACTCCTCCAGGCCGCCCTTCTTCTCGAGGGTCGCGCAGGCATCCTTCATGTCGGACGCCAGATGGTCGATCTGGGCATGGCTCAGCGTCTCCTTGACCAGCGCCCGCATCACCTTCACATCCTGCGCGTCCGGGGGCAACGTGTAGGCGGGGAGCATCCATCCGCGCTCGGCCGAGAGCTGCCAGGCGACGTCGAACTCGTCGTAGGACTTCCCGTCGACGAGCTGGAACGCGACCAGCGGCAGCTGCTCCGAATCGGGATCGATCAGCACGAAGTCCCCCTGATTGGAGAGCTGCTCGGCCAGGTAGCGAGCGTTTTTTTCCATGATCCCGATGATGTACTCATAGCCCTCGCGGCCGAGGCGGACGAAGTTGTAGTACTGCGCCAGAACCATCGCCGAGCCGGTCGAGAAGTTGAGGGTGAAGGTGGCGTCGGTCTTTCCCAGATAGTTCTCCTCGAAGACGAGGTCCTGGGCGAGATCGTCCTTCTCGCGAAAGATCAGCCACCCGATCCCCGGGTAGACGAGCCCGAACTTGTGCCCGGAGACGTTGATCGAGCGGACCTGCTCGAGGCGGAAGTCCCACTCGGAGTCGGGGTAGAGGAAGGGCCAGACGAAGCCGCCGCTTGCTGCGTCGACGTGCATCGGGATGTCGATGCCCCTCTCGTCGCGGGTGCTGATGAGGAGGTTGTTGATCCCGACGATGTCGTCGCGATGTCCCGTGAAGGTGGTGCCGAGGACGGCGGCGACGCCGATGGTGTTCTCATCGATGTGCTGCTCGACGTCCTCCGGCCCGATCGTGTACTTGCCCTTCTGCAGTGGCACGATCCTCGGCTCGACGTCGAAGTAGCGGCAGAACTTGTCCCAGACGACGTGGACGTCGCCGCCGAAGACGAGATTCGGCGAGTCGGTCGGCTTTCCGGCCTTTTCCTGTCGCTGGCGCCACTTCCACTTCAGCGATAGGGCGCCGAGCATGATCGCCTCCGAGGAGCCCTGGGTGCGGGTCCCGGTCGTCTCGCCAGGCGCGTTGAAGAGGTTGGCGAGCATCCGCACGCAGCGCTGCTCGATTTCGGCCGAGATCGGGTACTCGGCGTGGTCGATGAAGTTGCGATGGAGGTTGGCGGCGATAAGGCGCTGGGCCTCGGGCTCCATCCAGGTCGTGACGAAGGTCGCCAGGTTGCGAGCCGGTTCGCCCTCGAGTTCGAGTTCCTCGGCGACGAGCCGCATCGCGTCGGTCGCCGACATCCCGCTCGCAGGGAAATCCCGATCGGGCGCCTCCTCGGTCAGCCATCTGGCCCCGTAGAACCTCTCGCCCTGCGTCGGCTTGTCGTCACCCGGTCGCACCGAGCGACGAGACTACTGCGCGGCTGACCCGATCTCCACTATGGCGGCGAAAGCACCGAGATGATGTTCCCCGCCGGGTCCCTGAACCAGGCGATCTCGGGGCCGTCGCCGCGGGAGATTCCCTTCTCGTCCTGGTGGAACCCCTCGTAATGCTCGACCTCCACCCCGCGCTCGGCGAGGTCGTCCACCACTGCGTCGATGTCGTCGACCTGGAAGCCGATGACGGTGTAGGTGGCGGGGACGGAGTCGGGTTTCAGATAGACCAGCGTGTCGCGGCCGCCTGGGTGTTTCAGCGCCAGCAGCCCGTTCTCCTCGTCGATGACCTCAGCTCCGAGCCCCAGCGTCCCGCCGTAGAACTCCTTGGCCCGGTCGAGATCGTCGACCGCGAAGCTGTTCGTCGGCTCTGCGTCGGTGAGCATCAGCGGCTCCTTTCCGTGGTGGTCAATGCCTCATCGCTTCCCGCTAAGGCCGGGCCCTAACCTGACCCGATGGACGACGTTGTGATGATCGGCGTCCCGGTCGACTCGGTCGGCCGCTCAGGCGGCACCGAGCTGGGGCCGCGGGCGCTGCGCGAGCTGGGTCTGGCCGCCGCGGTCGGGGCCGAGGACCGCGGCGACCTCGACCTCGCGATCCGTGGCGACGAGCGCGACCCGCAGACCGGGATCGTCGCCGGCGCCGACGTCCTCGCCGCGACCGGAGAGATCCGCTCCGTCGTCGCGGCAGCGATCGCCGAAGGGCGGCGACCGCTGCTCGCCGGTGGCTGCTGCTCGGAGCTGCCCGGCGCCCTCGGCGGCGCCCGCGACGCGGTGGGCGCGGTCGGCCTTGCCTACCTCGACGGTCATGCCGACCTCTACGACGGCGAGACATCGACCACCGGCGAGGCCGCCGACATGCCGATCTCGGTGGTCCTCGGCCTCGGCCCGGAGGGGTGGGTCGAGGCTGCGGGAGGCCCCGCTGCCGCACCGGGGAGGACCTTCCTGATCGGCTATCGCGACCGGGAGGAATCGATCGAGGACGGGATGCGCCAGCCGGAGGACCTCGACCCGGCGCCCCATCTGCACCCGATCGAGTCGGTGCGCACCGCGGGCGCCCGCGAGACCGGCGAGAGAGTCGCCGCCTCGCTCTCTGCCGCCGGCCCGTTCTGGCTCCATTTCGACGTCGACGTCCTCGACCGGGAGGCCTTTCCGGCGACCGACTACCTGATGGGCGGCGGCATTAGCTGGGAGGAGCTCGGCGACCTGCTGGCGCCGCTACTCACCTCGGAGGCGCTGATCGGCGCCTCGATCGCCTGCTACAACCCCGAGAAGGACCCCGCTCTCGCCTGCGGGCGCTCCCTAGTCCGCTCACTCGAACCCCTACTCCCCCAAGCGTGATCGCCATTTCGACCCAGAGGTGACTGATATGACGATCACGGTCTCAGCTCCCCAGGCGTGATCGCCATTTCACCCCAGGGGTGAATGAAATGACGATCACGGTCCTCAGCCGGCGAGGTCCGGGATATGACGCTCGAGGTGCTGCGCGATCGTTTTCCGCACCCACTGCTGGGTCGCGGAGTCCGCCATCCGGTAGCGCCCGAGGAGCATCTTCTGATCGGTCAGGGGGAGGCCAGCGATCTCCCAGGAGACGACGAGGCGCTCGAACAGCAGCTCGGAGCGGCGGCGCCAGGCGTCGTCGACCGAAGCTGCCGCGCTCGAGGGGCCCTGACCGATCTTCCTGATCGTCCCCGCGCTCAGCGACTCGCGCAGGATGAGGGTGTTGCCCTCCTCGTCTCGGTAGGAGACCGTTGCCGCCTTCTCGGGCGATCGCCTGTTTCTGCGCTTCGGCATCGTTCCCGAGTCTGCCAGGACGCCCCGCCGCGGTCACTCTCCGGCGTCGGCCGGCGGGCGGCGGCCCGCCTTCCGCTGCGAGGTCCGCCGCTTCTGCTCGAGCCGTCGCTCGCGCGACGCCCCGCTGGGCCTCGTCGGGCGTCGTCGCCTGGGGACCCGGAGGCCGGCAGCGATCTTCGCCGCCAGCCGCTGCAGGGCGAGCTCCCGGTTCCGAGCCTGGCCCCGCGCCTCCTGGGCGACGGCGGTCACGAGCGGGCCCACCCGCTCCAGCAGCCTCGCCCGCTGGCCCTCGTCGAGCGTCCGCGAGGCCTCGACGTCGAACGCGGCTTCGACCCGCGAGGCGGTGACGTTCGCGTGCTGGCCGCCCGGGCCGGAGGAGCGACTCGCGCGCAGCTCAATCTCCGACAGCGGAATCGCGAGCCCGTCGTCGATCTTCAGCTCGTCGGCCACCGCACCAGGCCAGACGCGGCTCAGCCGAGGGCGTCGATCTTCGCCGCCAACTCGAAGTCGTTGGCGGTGACCCCGCCCTCGGAATGGGTCGAGAGCCTGACCGTCACCGTGTCCCAGGAGATCTCGATGTCGGGATGGTGGTTCATCCCCTCGGCCGGCTCGACGATGGTGTTGAGGAAATTGACCGAGCCGACGAAGTCGGCGCGCTTGAACGATTTGACGATCGCCTGGCCCTCCCGCTCCCAGCCGGGGTGCTCGCTCAGCCTCGCCTCGATCTCCTGTTCGGTCAGTGGCATTGCGCGGACTATGCTGGCAGGGCGCCCAGGAATTGCAAATGAGCGAGCTCCCGACCCTCTGGCAGATCCCCGTCTCCCACTACAGCGAGAAGGCCCGCTGGGCGCTCGCCTGGAAGGGAGTCGAGCACGAGCGGCGCTCACCGCCTGCCGGCGGGCACATGGCCGTCGCGCTCTGGCTGACCCGCGGCGGCCAGATCACCTTCCCGGTCCTCACCCTCGACGGCCGCAACATCGGCGACTCGACCGCGATCATCGCCGCGCTCGAGGAGCGCAATCCCGAGCCCGCCCTCTACCCGGAGGACCCGGACCAGCTCCGCCGCGCGCTCGCCCTCGAGGACTTCTTCGACGAGGAGCTCGGGCCTCACTCACGGCTGTTGGCCTGGCACGAACTGCGCAACGACCGCGAGCGCTTTCAGAAGGTGGTCGAAGGGACCGTGCCCGGCCCGCTGCGGAAAGCCGGCGGCCTGGTCACCTCCTATGCCGGCCTCTACACGAGAGTCCGATTCGGTGTCGCCGACCCGAAGGCAGCGGAGCTGGCCCGTAACAAGATCGTCGCCGCGTTCGACTGCCTCGAGGAGGAGCTCGCCGCGAACGGGGGCGAGTACCTCGTCGGCGAGCGGTTCAGCGTCGCCGACCTGACCGCGGCCTCGCTCTTCTACCCGGTGGTGCTGCCGCCGGAGGGCCCGGCGGCGACCGACGCTGGGGCGCCGGCCGGGCTCGAGGCCTTCCGCGAGCCGCTGAAGGAGCGGCCCGGCTACGTCTGGGTCGAGGAGATGTTCCGCCGCCACCGCAAGCCGGCGCCGGCCGCGGTCGCTACGGGGTGAGGACGATCTTCAGCGCCTCGCGGTTGTCGTAGAGGCGGTAAGCGTCGGCGGCTTCCTCGAGCTTCATCCGGTGGGTGACCAGCGGCGCCGGGTCCAGGCTCCCAGCCTCGATCAGCGCCAGCACCCTGTCGACGTGGGCGATCACGTTGGCGAGGCCGAGCCGGAGCGTCAGCCCCTTCAGCCAGGCGAGGCCGATCGGCACCTCGCCCCTGCCGGCGTAGGCGCCGATCCCCGAGACGGTGCCGGCGTCGCGGACGAGGCTGATCGCCATCGCCAGCGGTCCCGGGTCACCGACGGCGTCGACGACGACGTCGACCCCGCGGCCGTCGGTCGCCGCCCGCACCGCCTTCTTGGGGTCCTCTTCGGTGAGGTGCAGCGGGACGGCGCCGAACTCGGCCGCCATCTCGAGCCGCGGGGCCACCGTGTCGATCGCGAAGACCTTGGTGGCGCCGGCCGCGCGCGCGGCCTGGACCGCACAGAGCCCGACCGGCCCGAGCCCGAGCACGGCGACGGTGTCTCCCGTTCGCGTCCCGGCGTGCTCGATCGAGTGGAAGCCAGTGCCCATCACGTCCCCGGCGAACAGCGCGACGCCATCGGAGATCCCCTCCGGGACCCGCCGCAGCGTCAGGTCCGCCCGCGGCACCAGCAGCAGCTCTGCCTGAGCGCCCTGGAGGTCTCCGAGCTTCGACCCGTGGCCGAAGATCCGGCCGCGCTCGCAGCGGTGATAGTCGCCGCGCAGGCAGGCGGCGCAGGTTCCGCAGGCGGTGTGGAAGCAGCCGAGGACGCGATCGCCCTCGGCGACGCGCTCGACGTCGTCGCCGGTGGCGAGCACGGTGCCGACGAACTCGTGTCCAATCGTGAACCCAACCTCGACCGGGACCCGGCCGTGGAAGATGTGAAGGTCGGAGCCGCAGATCCCGCTCGCCTCGACCCTGACCAGGGCCTCATCGGGAGAGCCGACCTCAGGGTCGGCCTTCTCCTCGATCTGGATCTCACCCGGCGCCTGGAAGGTCACGGCTTTCATCGGCGGCGAGAACCGTATCGCTCGGCCGGAGGCTCAGCCGACAGGCACGCGGGGAATCTGGAAGCGTCCGACCTCGTCGCTGGGGCTGGCGGTCTCGGCGATCCGCGCTTCGAGCGCCAGCTCCTTCTCGAAGTCGGCCTCCTCGCCGTGGCGGAAGGAGACGTCCTTGCCCTCGAGAAGCTCGATGAAGATCTCGACGAACCGCTCGTCGAGCTGCTCCCCCGCCACCCGCCGCAGCTCCTCGATCGCGTCGTAGCTGGAGACCGGCGCCCGGTAGGAGTCGCGGGCCGTCATCACGTCGTAGGTGTCGGCGACGGAGATGATCCGCGCCAGCTCGGGAATGTCGTCGCCGCGCAGGCCGCGGGGATAGCCCTTGCCGTCGATCCGCTCGTGGTGGGCGAGGATGATCTCGGCGACCGGCCCGTAGCCGTCGAGCGAGGAGACGACCCGGGCCCCCTGCTGGGGGTGGCGGCGGATCAGCATCCAATCTTCGTCGGTGAGCGGGACGTTCGCCTTCAGGATCCGGTCCGGGAGGATGAACTTGCCGATGTCGTGGAGCAGCGCCGCGATGTGGACGAGCTCCTCCTCACGACGGGAGAAGCCGGCGCGTTGGGCGATCGCCCGCGAGTAGCGGGCCACCGCGGCCGAGTGGCGCGCAGTCATCTGGTCCCGCAGGTCGAGCGTCCGCAGCAGGGCGCTCAACATCCCGACCTGGAAGCTGGCCAGCTGCTTGGTCCGGACCTCGAGCTCCTGCGCCCGCTCCTGCGACTTGAGCAGGGCGCCGAGCAGGTACTGGAAGATGACAAGGACGATTCCGAACAGCGCGACCCCGGCGAGGCCGATCTGGTCGTAGATGAAGGCGACCCCGACGGCCATGAGGGCCGCGGCCAGCTCCGAAGGAAGAAGCGGGACCAGCGACGTCCGCACCTTGTCCAGAAACGAGCTGCGGTCGAGATAGCACGTGTACGCCGCGATCATCGAGAAGTTGAGCGCCAGGGCGACGAGAAAGACGCCGAAGACGAGGCAGTAGTAGATCGGGTCGGAGGGCGTGATCCCGGTGGCATCGACGATTTCGTGGAACGCGGTGCCGACGATCACCGGGAACGTGATGTAGGTCAGGAGGTTGAAGAAGAAGTCGTTCCACTTTTCGCGAAAGCGGATCGAGCCGGCGACGATCGAGATGACCCCGATCAGCGCGGCCGGGGTGGCGCCGAGGAACACCATCGCGAGGACGATGGCGAGGAAACTTCCCGAAATCTTCAGCCGTGATTCCATCTCGATCGCCGTCACGTCGCTGAAGATCGAGAAGCCGAGCAGGATGGCGAACAGGCCCATTTCCCAGTCGGCGTTGGGGATCCGCCAAATAGCGGCCAGGACCGCAGCGACCAGGACGATCGCCAGGATGGCGTTGCTCAAACGTGTCGGCCGCTCGGTATGCATGGATAGCGCTGATCTTGATATCGCCAGGCCAATGCCTGCCCTGAAGCATTTCGCTGGTCGCGAAATGCTTCCTCCGACTGGCAGCCGGCTTGCGACGATCGCAACCTACGGCTGGAAGGTAGAGCCTGGTCGCCGAGTCGGCAACCTGCGTAGATCAACTGGCCATTGCCTTGCATTCGAGGCGGATTTGGCCGATCTGCCTCTAAAAAGCGCAAAGGACTCCACACGGGGAGCCCTCTATGCCTAGACGGCGAACTCCGGTGGAGCTAACGCCTGTCTATGAAGTCTTACCTCTTGTAGCCCATGACCAATCCCTTCGATAGAAGCCACGAAGCCATCTTCTGCACGGGTTTCGGCGAAGATCGGTTCGCTTACTGGAAGGTTTGTAGCACATCTAGGCTGAAACTTGTGCAAATGCACCAGAACTTGTGCAAAGAAATGCAGATTTAGATGGCCGCCCCACGCCTGACGGACCCGCTGCGTCGCCCGGCCTTCCGCCGCCTGGTCCTCTCCTACGCCGTCAACGAGCTCGGCGACTGGCTCGGGATCGTCGCCCTCTCGGTGCTCGTCTTCGAGCAGACCGGAAGCGCGATGGCGACGACGCTGCTGTTCATCGGGACCGGTTTCGTGCCGGCGCTGCTAACCCCGGTCGTCGTCGCCAGGCTCGAGCGGCCGCCCCCGCGCTTCGTCCTGCCGGCGCTCTACGCGGCGGAGGCGGCGGCGTTCGGGGCGCTGGCGCTGCTCGCCGACAACTTCTCGCTCGCGGCCGTGGTCGCGGTGGCGACGGTAGACGGCGCGCTGGCACTCACCGCCAAGTCGCTGACGCGCTCGGTCAGCGCCGCGATGCTCGAGCCTGAGGGCGAGCTGCGGGCGGGGAACGCGATCCTCAACGTCGCCTTCACCGGCGGCGCCGCGATCGGCCCGGTCCTCGCGGGCGGGGTGATCGCCGCCTTCGGGATCCAATCGGCGCTGCTGCTCGACGCAGCATCCTTCTACGCGATCGGATGGATCCTGCTCACCGCCCGGCCGCTGCCGCACGCCGAATCCGAACCCGGGCGGCTGAGCGAGCGGGTCCGGGCGGGGGCCGGTTACATACGGGAGAACCGGACGCTGCGGCGGCTGCTCGCCGCCCAGGCCGTCGCCTTCGTCTTCTTCTCGGCGGTGATCCCGATCGAGGTCGTGTTCGCGAAGGACACGCTCGGGGCGGGCGACACCGGATACGGCCTGCTGCTCGGCAGCTGGGGCGTCGGGATGGTGATCGGGAGCGTCGTTTTCGCAGCCCTGCGGCGAGCGCCGCTGCCGGTGCTGCTGTTCTTCAGCACGATCGCGGTCGGGGCCGGCTACCTGGGCACCGGGGCGGCCCAGACACTCGCGTTCGCCTGCGTCGCCTCGGCGGTCGGGGGCGCCGGTAACGGCGTGCAGTGGGTCGCGGTGATGAGCGCGGTTCAGGAGCTGACGACGCCGAATATGCAGGCCCGGGTCATCGGCGTGCTCGAATCGATCGGGTCGGCGACCCCGGGGGTGGGGTACCTCCTCGGTGGCCTAATCGCCACCGGCCTCAGCCCACGGGCGACCTTCCTGGTAGCCGGCGCCGGCGTCGTCGCCACCGCGGCGATCGCGGCCCCGCTTCTGGGCACGAGGTGGCCGCTATCGCCTGAAATCGCCGCCGATTCGGCCACTGGCGCGGGACCGGGCCCCCGCGAGACTATGCTGGAGTTGATTCCGGGGGGAAGGTCCAGCCCACCCGAGGACGAAAACTCGACTCAACCCAAATCGGAGGTCAGGCGTTGAGAAAGCTTGCGGCATCACTTGCGGTATCGGTCCTCTGCCTCGCGGCGGGGGTGGGCCTGACCGCGTGTGGCAGCAGCGGTGAATCCGGGGGCAAGGAAGGCGGTACCCTGATAGGCACCTACTCCGGCTTCCCCGACTACCTCGACCCCGCCCTCTCATACACGTCGGAAGGCTGGACGGCGATGTACGACACCTACATCCCGCTCCTGACGTATGCCCACGAAAGCAACGAGGCGGGCAGCAAGGTAGTCCCCGGCCTCGCCACGGGCATGCCGAAGATCACCAACGGCGGCAAGACCTACACGCTGATGCTCCAGCAGGGCCTCAAATACTCCGACGGGACCCCGATCAAGGCGTCCGACTTCAGGTTCGCGGTAGAAAGAATGATCAAGCTCAACTCGGGCGGCTCACCGTTCTACACGTCATCGATCGTCGGGGCGGAACAGTTCCAGAAGACCAAGCAGGGCCCGATTCCCGGGATCAAGACGAACGACAAGACCGGGGAAATCGTCATCAATCTGACCGAACCGCGGGGGACCTTCACCAATGAGCTCGGGCTGATGTTCGTCGCGCCCCTTCCCCCCAGCACCCCGATCAAGAACCTCTCCGCCGACCCGCCGCCGGCGAGCGGGCCCTATGAGATCGTCAGCTCCGACCCGGGCCAGGGCTGGAAATACGACCGCAACCCCGAATGGCTGGGGAACAACGCGAAGCTGCTGCCCGACCTACCGAGCGGCCACGTCGACAAGATCGACATCAAGATCGTCCGCAATACCTCTACTCAGGTCAGCGAAGTCGAACGGGGCACCACCCAGTGGATGCAGGCCCTGATCCCGCCCGGGATCTACCAGCAGACGGTGAGCAAGTTCGAAGGGACCCAGCTGCGCGAGGAGCCAGGCATCCCGAACGTCTACTACTTCTGGATGAACATGACGAAGCCGCCGTTCGACGACCTCAAGGTCCGCCAAGCGGTCAACTACGCGGTCAGCGCCGAAGCGCTCGAACGGATCTACGCCGGCTCGCTCAAATCGCTGCACCAGATCATCCCGGAGGGAGTCCCGGGCCACAAGGCATTCGACCTCTACCCGTACAACATCGCGAAGGCGAAGAAGTTGATCGCCGAAGCCAAACCCTCCGACACCAACATCACGATCTGGACCGACAGCGAACCGACACAGGAAGAAGCGGGCGCCTACTACGAAGACCAGCTGAAGAAACTCGGCTTCAGCACCAAGCTGAAAATCCTCAACGCCGATGACTACTTCACGATCATCGGCAACGCGTCGACGCCGGACCTCGACACCGGCTGGGTCGACTGGTACCAGGACTACCCGCACCCCAACGACTTCTTCCAGCCGCTGCTGGCCGGCGAAGCCATCCTGCCGACCAACAACAACAACTTCGCCAACATCGACGACCCGAAGCTGAACGCGAAAATCGCCAGGCTCCGCAAGGAGCAGCTCGGGCCCAAGCAGGAAGCCGAATATGCCGAACTGGACCGCGAATACATGGAACAGGCGCCATGGGCGCCCTACGGCCAGCGCACGCTGACCACGTTCGTCTCGAGCGAAATCGACCTCGACAAGGTCATCTTCAACCCGACGTTCGGACAGGACCTGACGAGCTTCCAATTCAAGTAGCGGCGAGGGCTGCTGCACAATAGGAGCGTGGCCGCCGAGCTCCAACCCGCCGCGGACCAGGGGGCGTCGTCGGGCCGCAGCCCCTGGCGCCTGGCGCTGGCCCGGCTGCGGCAGAACCGGGTCGCGCTCGGCTTCCTCGGCCTCTTCATCCTGATCGTCGTCTTCGTCCTCGCCGCCCCGCTGTGGAGCGTGCACGTCGCCGAAACCGGGCCGAACGACACCCACACCCTCGAAAAGATCACGGTCGACGGCGAAAAGCGCGATGTCGTCACCCCCGACGGGCAGCCGATCGGCCCGGTCTGGCTCAAGGCCGGCGGCAAGTTCTTCCTCGGCGCCGACGGCCGGCTAGGGCGCGACGAGATGGTCCGGCTGATGTACGGAGGCAGAACCTCGCTCTTCATCAGCCTCGCGGCGGCGCTGATCACGACGCTGCTCTCGATCGTGCTCGGGCTGGTGGCCGGTTACTACCGCGGCTGGATCGACGCCGTCATCGCCCGCGTCCTCGACATCATCTGGGCCTTCCCCGTTCTCCTGCTAGGGATCGCGCTCGGGACCGCGCTCGCGGTCGGCGGGCTCCAGATCGGACCGATCTCGATCTCCGGGACCTCGATCTGGATACCGACGCTGATCATCGGGGTCGTCTACGTCCCCTACATGGCGCGCCCGCTGCGCGGCGAGGTGCTCGCGTTGCGCGAGAAAGAGTTCGTCGAGGCCGCGGTCGCCCAGGGCGCCGGGCCGCTGCGGGTGATGTTCGGCGAGCTCCTGCCCAACCTGCTCTCGACGATCATCGTCTTCTTCACCCTCAACATCGCCAACAACATGCTGCTGGAGTCGGCGCTCTCGTTTCTCGGCGCCGGAGTGCAGGCTCCGAACTCGTCCTGGGGGACGATGATCTCGACAGGGTTCGAGCTGATCATCAGCGCGCCGCTGCTGACGATCCTGCCGGGGGCGATGATCCTGCTGAGCGTCCTCTCTCTAAACGTCTTCGGCGACGGCCTCCGTGACGCGCTCGACCCGAAATCGAGAGTCCGGCTCGAGGTCGAGGCCCATTCGGGCCTGGTCGAGCCGGAGGGGCCGGCGGTCTGATGGGCCAGTTCATCGTCCGCCGCCTGATGGGAATGATCCTGGTCCTGTTCGCGATCTCGATCATCGTCTTCCTGATCTTCAACGTGATCCCGAACTCGGACCCGGCGCAGCGGATGGCTGGCAAGAACGCGACCCCGGCGCTGGTGGAAAGCATCAACAAGCAGTGGGGGTTCAACGATCCGCTTCCGCAGCAGTACCTGACGATGATGAAGAAGATCTTCTCCGGCGAACTGATCTCCTACAGCAACCAGCTCAACGTCAACGAACAGATCTCGAAGGGCCTGCCGGCGACCTTCTCGCTCAGCATCGGTGCCGCCTTGATCTGGATGTTCTTCGGGGTGATCTTCGGCTACCTGTCGGCGGTTCGGGCGGGTGGCGTGACCGACCGCCTGTTGACCGTGCTGGCGATCGTCGGCATCTCGATGCCGGTCTTCGTGCTCGCGGCCGTCTTCCTCAAGTACCTGGCCTACGACACCGGAATCTTTCCGTCGGGCGGCTACGTGAAGCTGACCGAAGAACCGATCGAATGGGCGTATCACCTAATTCTCCCCTGGGTGACGCTGGCGATCATCTACGTCGGCTTCTACAGCCGCGTCCTGCGCTCCAACATGCTCGACGCGATGAGCGGGGACTATGTCCGCACCGCGCGAGCGAAGGGTTTGACCGAGCGACAGGTGATGCGGCGCCACGTGCTGCGCAACTCCCTGATCCCGATCGTCACCCTGTTCGGGCTCGACTTCGGCGCCGTCGTCTTCGGCGGCGCAATCCTGACCGAAGCGATCTTCAGCCTCAACGGGGTCGGCGACTACGCCTACCAGTCGACGATCAACCTCGACCTGCCACCGATCATGGCGGTCACCCTTTTCGGCGCCTTCTTCGTCGTCCTCTTCAATGCCCTCGTCGACATCGCCTACGCCTACCTCGACCCGCGGGTGAGGTTGGGGGAGTCGGCGCAGTGAGCGCGGAGCGAGCAAGCGTGCATCTCTGGTTCTTCGCGCCGCGAGCAAAGCGCGAGGCATTTAAGTGAGTCCCGAGCCGGTGCTGAGCGTCGACGACCTCCGGGTCGGGTTCGTGACCGAAGCGGGGCGCCTTCAGGCCGTCGACGGGGTTTCGTTCGACCTCGCGGCGGGCGAGGTGCTGGCGATCGTCGGCGAGTCGGGATCGGGGAAGAGCGTCACCGCGCAATCGATCATCGGCCTGACGCGCTCGCCGAACGCACGGATCGAGGGCTCGGTGAAGCTCCACGACGAGGAGCTGATCGATCTCAGCGAGAGCCGGCTCCAGGAGGTGCGGGGCGCCCGGATCGCGATGGTCTTCCAGGACCCGATGACCTCGCTCAATCCCGTCTACCGAGTCGGAGACCAGATCGTCGAGGCGGTCCGCGCCCACCGCCGCACGAGCGAGAAGGAGGCGAGGGTGCTGGCGGTGGAGATGCTCGACTCGGTCGGTATCCCGGACCCGGAGTTGAGGGTGAGCTCCTACCCCCACCAGCTCTCGGGGGGCCAGCGGCAGCGGGCGATGATCGCGATGGCGCTCGCGCTCGAGCCCGAGGTGCTGATCGCCGATGAGCCGACGACCGCGCTCGACGTGACGATCCAGGCGCAGATCCTCGACCTGCTCCAGCGCCTCAATCGCGAACGGAACCTGGCTACGCTGTTGATAACCCACGACCTCGGGGTCGTGGCGGAGGTGGCAGACCGTGTCCTGGTGATGTATGCCGGCCGGGTGGTCGAGAGGGGGAGCCTCGACGACATCTTCTACGACCCCCAGCACCCCTACACCTGGGGCCTGCTCGGGTCGCTGGCCAGGATCGACCAGGAGCGGCCGCACCGACTGCCTCAGATCAGGGGCGTCCCGCCCTCGCTGGTCGGCCTCCCCGCGGGCTGCGCGTTCAGGCCGCGCTGCCCGCACGCCTTCGACCGCTGCGGCCGGATGCCGGACCTGACCGCGAGGGTCGAGGGCGAGGCGGGCCACCTCGACCGCTGCTGGCTCGTGCCCGAGCGCAAGCGCGCCCTGCGCCAGGTCGAGGGCAGGATCGGGCTGGAGGAGCCGGCATGAGCAACGAGCCGCTGCTCGAGGTCAAGGATCTCGTCAAGCACTTCCCGATCAAGCGCGGCCTGGTGTTCGACCGCCACGTCGGCGAGGTGAAGGCGGTCGATGGAGTCAGCCTCTCGATCGCCCGCGGCGAGACGCTCGGGCTGGTCGGCGAGTCCGGCAGCGGCAAGTCGACATTGTGCCGGGTCGCGCTGCAGCTGTTGAAGCCGACCTCGGGCTCGGTGCGATTCGAGGGCCGCGAGATCGCCGGTCTCAGCCGGCGCCAGATGCGACCGCTGCGCCGCCAGATGCAGATGGTCTTCCAGGATCCCTACGCGTCGCTCAATCCGCGCAAACGGGTGAGCCAGATCATCGGCGACCCGCTGCGCCGCCAGGGCGTCGGGTCCGCTGCCGAGCGGCGCCGGCGGGTCCACGAGCTCCTCGAGCGGGTCGGCCTCTCCTCCGAGCACTACGACCGCTACCCGCACGAGTTCTCGGGCGGGCAGCGGCAGCGGATCGGGATCGCCCGCGCCCTGGCGCTGCGGCCGACGCTGATCATCGCCGACGAGCCGGTCTCGGCGCTCGACGTCTCGATCCGGGCCCAGATCGTCAACCTCCTTGCCGACCTCCAGGAGGAGTTCGGCCTCAGCTATCTCTTCGTCGCCCACGACATTGCGATCGTCCGCCACGTCTCCGACCGGATCGCGGTGATGCATGAGGGCAAGATCGTCGAGCACGGCAGCGCCGACCAGGTCTGCGACCACCCCAGCCACGCCTATACCCGCACGCTGCTCGACGCGGTCCCGATCCCGGACCCCGGCGAGGCGCGGGCCCGGAAGCGGCAGACTGCACTAGGTGACGCTCCCGCTTAGCCCTCCGATCAAGCCCCAGTTGGCGAAGACCCGCAAGGAGCTGCCGCGGGGCGAGGAGTGGGCATATGAGCAGAAGATGGACGGGTTCCGCGCGATTGTCTTCGTCGACGGCGACGAGGCCTACATCCAGTCGCGGGGGGCGAAATCCCTCGGCCGCTACTTCCCGGAGCTGAGCTTCGCCCCGGGCCGCTATGTCCTCGACGGCGAGCTCGTAATCCGCGACGCCGCCGGTGGGCTCGAATTCGACGCGCTCCAGAGCCGGATCCACCCGGCCGAGTCGAGGATCAACCTGCTCGCGAAGGAGATCCCCGCAACCTTCGTCGCCTTCGACCTGCTCGCTGAGGAGGACGACTCACTGTTCGACGTGCCGCTGCGAGAGCGGCGAGCGCGGCTCGAGGCGCTCGCCGGCAGGAACGGGATCGAGCTGAGCGAGCTCAGCCCCGACCCCGGCCGGGCCGAGGAGTGGATCGAGACGACCGAGGGTGCGATGGCCAAGGAGCTCGACGCCCCGTATGAGCCCGGCAAACGGCGTGGGATGGCGAAGGTGAAGCGCGAGCGCGAGATCGACTGCGTCGTGCTCGGCTGGCGGCCCGGTAAAGAGGAGGGGACTGTCGGGTCCCTGATCCTCGGCCTCTACGACGGCGACGACCTGCGGCCGGTCGGCCACATCTCCGGCTTCACCGCGGCCGAAAAGCGGGGCCTGCGCGAGCTGCTCGCCCCCCTGGAGACGGGAGAACAGGGAACGGCCGAGCCGAGCCGCTGGACCGGCGGCCGCGACCTCGAGTGGGTCGCACTACGGCCCGAGCTCGTGATCGAAGTCGGGTACGACCACGCATCGGCCGGCCGGATCCGGCACGGCGCGAGGTTTCTTCGGTTCCGGTCCGACAAAGACCCGCGGGAGTGCCTGTTCGAGCATCTCGACGAAGGGTGAGTGTGGGCTGTCGGGGCCCTCGTCGGACGGGTTGTCGGGAGGAACATTCCCGTCGATCAGATAGGGTGCGCTCCTGGGACGAGAACCATCACTAGGGAGGGTGACAGTGCGTGCTATCAGTCAGCGCATCGCAGGAATATTGATTCTTTTCGCATCTGTGGCGATTGCCGCCGGGTGTGGGAGTAGCAGCGAAAGCTCACCCGCACAGCTCTCGCTTAAGATCAGCGAAGCAGGTAAGAAAAGCAGCTTTCAGGCTCCGACGACTTCGGAAGGCGGGCTGGTCGAAGTCGAGCTAAAGAACCTAGGTAAAGCACCCCATGGGGTGGAGTTCATCCAGTACACAGGTAGCCACAGCGAAGAAGATGTGCTCAAAGAACTCGGTGGCAACAGTGAAAAAATCCCCTCCTGGATAAAGCTCCAAGGCGGTATTGGATCGGTTGCCGGAGGCCAATCCGGCGCCGCGGTCGTAAACCTTCCCGAAGGCCACTACGTCCTGGCCGACGCTGCCGCCTTCTCGGGCCCCAGTGGCGGACCGCCGGCGACGGCTCCTCTCGAACTGGAAGGCGAAGCCTCCGGCGGCCTTCCCAGCACCCCGGCGACCGTCACCGCTGCGAATCCTGCCAAGGACAAATACAAGTGGGAAACCTCGGGACTGAAGACCGGGAAGAACGAAATCACCTTCAACTCGAAGGGCAATGAGGCAGTCCACCTGCTCATAGCCGTTCCGATCAAGGGCAAGGCGCCGCCGCTGAGCCAAATTGAAAAGGATCTGGCTTCACACGGGCCGCCACCCTCATACGTGGATGCCAATGAATCGCAGTCGACCGCAATCGTCGATGGCGGGGGTTCGCAGACGACCACGATCGAATTGAAGAAGCCAGGTAAGTACATCTTCTTCTGTCCGCTCACGGACCGGGACGGCGGAAAGCCACATTTTGAGGAGGGGCTGCTCAAAGTTCAAACGGTTAAGTAGAGAACCGCTAGGGCCGGAGCGAGCCTCCCTTTACCTTGCCAGTCGGCCTACAGCTTCTCTTGACTGGCATGGCGGTGGTCTCTCCCCCTGCTCCGTAGATCAGTTTGCCCTTAGCAAGGTGTAGGCATCGGAGGCCACGTCCCACGGGGCCGCACAGGTGGCGCTGACGAAGGACATTCGCCTGCCTTCGCTGCGATAGGAAGCGGTGCAGTGTCAACCCCAGCCCTGAATGCGGGCGCAGAACGATTCAAGGTCGTAAGGCGGTTTGAAAAAGTCAGGTCGCTTGTTTGCACAGATCCCTTGGATTCCCCTCATCCTCCCTTCGGTACGAAGAGGTCCGTTTCGCTGAGCCTTCCCGACCTTCCGATCGTGAACGGGATCACGTAGAGCAGGTCAATGGGTTCAGGGGTTCTGACCTGACCATAGATCAGCGGTCGCCCTTCGTAGTCGGAATAGAAGGCGAGAAGCTGACCCGTCACCGTGACCCAACCATTCAGGTGTGGTGAATAGATTTCGGTGGTGACGAGAGGCTCCCGGCTGCCGAAGGCACCGAGCCTTCCTGGCTCGGATCAGATACTTCCGCCAGGCCGACGCTCGTCCAGAACAGCCCACGCACCACGGTCGCTGCAAACGCCCACGGCAGGATGCCTCGATTGCTGTTGGACCTCTCCATCCCTCCTCGACCGGAGGCTCCCGCGACCCGCCCGCGATGCGGGTCATCGACTCACATGCGGGGGCCCCGGGACCGGATTCACTTGGAAGGTTGCGGTGAGCCCCGACAGCGACCGTTAGAACAGGGCCTCCTGCGGTAGCGGGTTCTGTGGCTCGGATCGAGGTGAGAGGCTCTGTTCTCTTCGCCGATGGGGGGTCGGCGTCGCTCGATCGGAGGCTTTCCCCTGCATTCGGGTGCGGCCCCAGCCGCGGACGGCGCGGGTTGCTCGTTGTCGCTGCTCCGGGCGCATGTAGGCGCGGTCGGAGTAGAGCTGCTCGTATTTCGGGATCAGGTCGGGCCGTTTCGCCTCGAGCCAGGCGAAGAAGACATCGCGGACCTCGTCGCGGAGGTGAAGCGCGACGCCGCCGAGGAAGGTCGCGCCGGCCTCCCGGGCGCGATCGACGATCGGCTGGACCTGCTCGGGGCTGTCGTTGATGCCGGGCATCAATGGCGCGATCAGGACGCCGGAGTCGATCCCCCGACGCCGCAGCTCCGCCACCGCCTCGAGCCTCGCCTCCGGGCTCGGTGTGTGCGGCTCGGTCGCCCGCCAGACCTTCTGGTCGAGGGTCGGGATCGAGAGGTTGACCGAGACCGGCAGCCGCTTCGACATCCTCTCGTAGAGATCGACGTCCCGCATCACCAGCGGTGACTTGGTCAGGACCGAGATCGGCGTCGCCGCCTCTTCCAGCGCCGTGATGATCTCGGGCATCATCCGGTAGCGGCTCTCGACCCACTGGTAGGGGTCGGTGTTGGTGCCCAGCGCTACCAGCTCCCGCCTCCAGCTCGGCCGGGCCAGCTCGGCCCGCACGAGCTCCGGCACGTTGACCTTGACGACGATCTCACGCTCGAAGTCGCGCCCGGCGTTCATGTCGAGGTAGGTGTGGGTGCGGCGAGCGAAGCAGAAAACGCAGGCATGGGTGCAGCCCCTGTAGGGGTTGATCGTGTAGTTGAAGCCGTAGCGGCCACCGGGCACGTGGTTGATCGCCGAGTGGGCGCGGACCTCGTGGAAGTTGATCCCCATCGCCTCCGGCGCGTCGAAGGTGCGGACGACCGAGCCGTCGCCGACCCCGGGGAGTCTCAGGTCGTTCTGGGTCTTGAGCTCGTCCCACCTCATACGAACATATGTTCGCATGCACCGAAGACGGAACGGGCTACGGCCCCCTGGCGCTCTCGGCCTGCATGAACTCGTCGAGCTGGGCGCGGGCTTTGCGGCGGGCCGCGTTGCGCAGCGGCGGCAGCAGGCCGACGGCGATCCCGGACGGCCCGAGCGCCTGGCGGGCCCAGCGCCGGAAGTCGAAATCATCGACGTGATCGGCGATCAGGCCGTCGGCGAAGCGGAAGGTCGCCCTGATGTCGTTGACGACCGGATGGCCGCCGGTGAACGTGTAGCGGGCGATCCAGTGGGCGCTTCCCCGGTCCTCATCGGCGTCGTGCTCGTGGAGCTCGATCACGAGGTCGGTCGCGCGCTCGGTCAGCATCCGCCACATCGCCCCCACCTCGTCGCCCTGCAGATCGCCGAAGGCCGGGTCGCGGAAATGCGCGTCGTCGGCGTAGCAGGCGGTCATCTCGGCACCGTCGGTGCGCCCGAAGGCAGCGTAGAAGCGCTCGATCAGGGCCCGGTTGGCGTCGGCGGACATGACCAAATTACGGCAGCTCGCCGCGGATCACGTAGCGGAGGACGTCGACGACCTGCTCGGCGCTCCGCGCCGTCCCCTGGGCGGCGCGGTCGACCTCCTTCAGCGCGTGGTCGAGCTCAGCGTCGTGGAGGGTCACGTAGGGCTTGCCGAGCGCGGCGGCGTAGCCGGCGTCGAAAGCCGCGTTCCACTGCCTGTATTTGTCACCGAAGCGGACGACGACGACGTCGGCGGCGCGGATCAGGGTCTGGGTCCTGATCGCGTTGACGCCGGCGCCCATGTGGTCGCGCCAGAACGGCTCGCTCTCCTCGCCCAGGGTGCCGACCCCGGCGTCATCGGAGGCGGAATGATCGGTGACCGGCGCCGAGAACTCGACCGGGAGGCCCGCCTCGCCGAGACCGGCCTCGATCCTCTCGCGCCAGTCAGAGTGGATCTCCCCGGAGAGATAGACCTGCCAGGTGCGCTCGGCCATCGCCCTCATCCTATGCCGCCCCGGACGGCTTGCGGGCAGCTTCGCTCCGCGCTAGACTAATTGACGTGAACGTAAGAAAGAGATTTGATCGTCGCCGATCGAGTCTCGGGGTCGATGCCGACCACGAGCACTACCGCTGGTGGGCCCTCTCCTGCACCAGCCTCGGAATGCTCCTCGTCGCCACCAACTCCGGGACGCTGATCATCGCCCTTCCCGATCTCGAGCGCTCGCTCGGGACCTCGCTCCTACAGCTCGTCTGGGTGATCCTCGCCTACATGATCTCCTCGACCGTGCTGGTCCTGACCGCCGGCCGCCTCTCCGACCTCTTCGGCCGCAAGACGGCATTCGTCGGCGCCTTCGTCGTCTTCGCCGCCGCCTCGCTCGGTGCCGGATTCTCCTCATCGGGCACCGAGCTGATCCTGTGGCGGATCGCGCAGGGGATCGGCGGCGCCTTCATCTTCGCCAACGGCCCTGCCCTGGTCACCGACGCATTCCCGAAGGAGCAGCTCGGGGTCGCGATGGGCACCAACACGATGGTCGCCGCGATCGGGCTCGTCATCGGCCCCGTCCTCGGCGGCGCGCTCGTCTCGATCTCGTGGCACTGGGTCTTCTGGTTCAACGTGCCGCTTGCCCTCGCCGGGGCGCTCTGGGCGGCCCTGGTCCTGCGCGAGCTCTCCTCCCGCGACCCCGTCCGCGGCCTCGACCTCGCCGGGACGACCACCTTCGTCCTCGGCCTCACCGGCCTCGTCTACGGAATCTCGCGCGGAGGCATATCCGGCTGGAACGACCCGCTCGTGATCGGGTCGCTGATCGCCAGCGTCATCCTGCTGCCGCTGTTCGTGCTGATCGAGCACCGCGGCAGCGCCCCGATGCTCGACCTCGGCATCTTCCGCAACCGGATGTTCGCCGCCGCGACAGGCGCCGCGTTCATCAACGGGCTCTCGCGGTTCGCCCTCCTCTTCATCTTCGTCTTCTACTTCCAGGGCGCCCAGGGAGACGACCCGATCACCGCCGGGATCAAGCTCGCCCCGATGGCGATCGGGATGCTAATCGCCTCCCCCCTCGCCGGGATCTGGGCCGACCGCCACGGTTCGCGGATGCTGGCCGCGCTCGGGATGCTCGTCGGCGCCGTCGCGCTCGCCGGGATGACGACGCTCCAGGCCGACAGCGCCTACTGGCAGAGCGGGCTCTGGCTCGGCCTCGTCGGGATCGGCTCCGGGATGTTCAACTCGCCCAACACCGCGGCGATGATGGGGACCGTCCCCGCCGATCGCCGCGGGATCGCCGCCGGAGCGCGGACGATGCTGCAGAACACCGGCGCCGTGATCTCGATCGCCTTCGTCCTCGCGATCGTGACCGCGGCGGTGCCGCAGAAGGTCCTCTTCGCGATCTTCTCCGGCCTCGCCTCCGGTCTGACCGAAGCCCAGCTGGCGCCCTTCATCCACAACATGCACACAGCGCTCTGGGTCCTCGCCGCGACCTCTGTCATCGGCGCCGGTGTCTCGCTGCTGCGACCGAGCCACGTCGCCGCACCCGGCCCGGCCGACGACTCCCTGCTCGAAGAGGCGGCAGTGCGATGAGCGCGGGCAGTGGTGGCAACGGGTCCGGCGGCGAGCAGCTTCGGATCGGCGAGGTCGCGAAGCTGACCGGGACGACGCCGCGCACGATCCGCTACTACGAGGAGATCGGCCTCCTCCCCGCGGCCGGCGACCGCGAGCCCGGCGCCCACCGGACCTACCAGAGCGGCGACGTCGAGCGCCTGACCGAGCTGCTCCGCCTCAAGGACCTGCTCGGCGTCTCGCTCGAGGAGCTGAAGGCGCTCGTCACCGCCGAGGACGCCCGCGCGGCGTTGCGCCGCGAGTGGCAGGCCGGCGTCGAGGACCCCGTCCGGCGGCGCGAGATCCTCGACGAGTCGCTCGACCACATCGCCAAACAGCTCGAGCTGGTCCGGCGGCGGCGGGATGAGATCGAGAAGCTGGAAGGGGAGCTGATCGCACGCCGGCGGCGGGTGCGCTCGCTCATCCGCTCTGCTCCTCGAAGTGCTTACTGAGCATCGTCACCTGGCCCTGGTAGTTGGAGCCCATGTCGGCCCCGTAGAGCCGCTCTGCCGGCGCCGTGGTCCGCTCCAGCGCCAACTTGCAGACCGGCTGGCGGTGCTCGACCATGAACGAGACGTCGCGCGCCCGCACCTCGAGCGCGGCGCGGCTGCCGTGGCGGTCGCCGGCCGGGTCGTAGCCGAAGCCGGGGTCGAAGAAGCCCGCGTAGTGGGTGCGGAGCTCGCCGGCGGTCGGGTCGTAGGCCATCATCTCGGCGGCGATCTGCGGCGGTATGCAGACGCCCTCGGCCGAGAGCAGCAGGTAGAAGATCTCGGGCTCGAGCACGATCCTCCCGCCTGACTCCGGGAAGACCGGGTCCCAGTAGTCGGTCCAGCGGTAGGCCCGGATCCGCGAGAGGTCGATCGGGAGGCTGTTCTTCTTCGCCCGGTAGCCGACGATCCTGTCGCTCGGCCCGGAGAGGTCGACGCTGAGGAAGAGGCCGTCGGCGAGGGCGAGCTCCGACTCGCGCAGGGCGTGCGAGTCGAGGTAGAGGAGCGGGAACTCGGCCTGGAGGCTGCGGATCTCATCGTCGCCGAGCCGGACCTCGCCGCGGGCGAGGCGGAGCTGGTTGAGCGAGAGACCGGTCTGGACCTGGATCGCGTAGGAGCGCGGCACCACCTCCAGGTAGAGGCGCCCGTGGTATCCCGGACGGATCTCGTCGAAGCGGTGGTGGCGGTCGGTGAGGACGCGGGTGAAGACGTCGAGCCGGCCGGTCGAGCTCTTCGGGTTGGCCTTGGCCCTGATGTCGTCGGGCAGCGCAAGCTCCTCGATCAGCGGAACCAGGTAGGGCCGGTCGCGCTCGAGGACGGCGCCGTCGCGGAGGTCGATTTTCTGGAACGCGAGGCCCTCGGTCTTCTCCTCAACGGTCGAGTCGATGTCGGGGAGGAAGCTGCAGCGCAGCGCCCAGGCGAAGTCGCCGAGGCGGAGGTCGATGCTCGCCGGCTGGATCGCCTCGGGGCGGATCCGGTAGTCGCCCGAGTTGACCCATTCGGCCTCGACCGCCCGGGTCAGCTCCTGCGAGGGCAGGACACCGGCCAGCGCCTCAGGCGCGCGGCCGCCGGCGACTCCGGCGGTGGCTGTCTCTGCATCGCTCATGGGCGGAAATTATCCGTTCGCGCTCGGCG
The DNA here is from genome assembly GCA_963737575.1 of uncultured Solirubrobacterales bacterium. GTDB lineage: Bacteria > Actinomycetota > Thermoleophilia > Solirubrobacterales > 70-9 > VRUE01. Next base: position 64,392 of record CAVTTJ010000006.1, on the reverse strand, counting down.
GCCAGGCGGCCGCCCCCGTCCGCAAATTCCGGCCTAGCCCCTCTTTTTCGTCTTGCGGGCGGCTCGCCGCAGGGTCCGCTCGCTCTCTTTCTCGACCGCCTCCCCCATCGCGATCTTGAACATCGCCAGCACCGTGCCCGCTGCCAGCGGCCGCAGCCGTTCGAGGGCCTCGCTCATCCGCTGCCAGTCGTGCTCGGGGTGGCCCGCCTCCTCGAACGGTCCCCAGAGCTCCTTCGAGAAGAGGTCGACGAAGGCGCGGGCCGAGCCGTCGGCGTGGCGTTTCAGCTTCTCGGCGACCGTGAGCGCCGCCTCCGGGCCGATCCCGAGCCCCGCCAGCTCGGCGGCCGCCCGCAGCATGCTCGGGCTGATGATCTCGATCCTGCCATCGGGCAGGGTCCGGACGAGGCCGATCTTTTCGGCCCGCTCGCGGCGTTCCGGGTTCGCCCCTTCGCCCCAGATCCCGGCGATCTCGCCCCCCTCGACGATCTCCGGCGCCTCGTCTTCGAACGGAGCCCGCAGCTGGCGGGTGAAGTCAGAAATCGCCGCCGCCGATCCGTCGCCGCTTTCGAGGACGCGCCGGATCGCCTCGAGGTTGAGGCCGTCGGCCTGCATTTCGCGGGTCAGCTCGATCCTGACGACGTGCTCCTCGTTGTAGTAGCCGGTGCGGCCGCGGACCACCGGCGGCGGCAGCAGGCCGCGTGTCTGGTGGGCGCGGATGTTGCGGACGCTCATCCCGGTCCGCTCCGCCAGCTCCCTGATCGTCATCTCCCCCTCGGCAGGCTTCGCCATCTACCCCATCGTTAGCAGCAATCGCTGCCCATTCATCTCCGCGGCCGCGTCCGAACAGAGAAATGCGATCGCGTCTGCGATGTGCTCGGCGGGGGTGAAGGTGGGGAACTCCTCACCGGGGCTCTCCTCCCGCATCCGCTGGGTAAGGATCGCCTCGACGACGACGATGTTGGCCGTGGCGCCGGTGCCGGGGAAGCCGTCGGCGAGCGCCAGAGTCCAAGCCTCGGCCGCCGCCTTCGCCGCGGCGTAGGCGGCGTTGGTGTTGGAGGGCGCCTGCGCCTGCTTGGCCGAGACCAGCACGAAGCGGCCGCTGCCGCTCGCGACGAGGGCGTCGTGGAAGGCGCGGCTGGTGTGCTGGACGGTGCGGATCAGGAGGTCCTGGAGCAGCGCCCAGTCCTCCAGCGGCGCCGTGTGCAGCGGCTCTCCCCCGCGCCAGCCGCCGACCAGGTGCATCAGGCCGTCGACGCGGCCGAACCGCTCGATCAGCGCCGAGCACCACTCACGCGCTCCGTCCTCGTCTAGAAGGTCGACGGCGCGGGAGTCCCAGCGATCCTCCGGCAGACCGAGCGCCGCGCCGACAGCGTCGGCATGCGCCTGCTCGCGATCCGCCCCACAGATGGTCGCCCCAGCCCCGCCGAGCCGCTCGGCGACGACCGCCCCGAGCCCGCCGCCGATACCGGCGATCGCGATCACGCGCCCACTGAGAGAAGCCGAGCCCATCGCGGCATCATCCCAGCAGCGGCCTCCCGCGGCTTTAGGCTGGCGCCGTGCTTCGCGGCAGCCGGCTCTCGATCCCCGTGGCTCTCGCCTGTTCTCTGATCGCGGCCGGGTGCGGCGGCAGCTCGGATTCGACCGGACTGACGGCTTGCAACCTCCGTCCCTCTGGGCACTTTGTACGAAATCCACTCCCACCCGAAACCACGCGCCGACTCAAGTCAATCGTCAGGCAGGACGAGCTCGTCCGGCGGATCGCCGCCGGACGACGGCTCTCATTTGCCGGAGTGACCCCATGGACGGAAAATGCGAACGCGCTGTATGGCGCAGCTGTCGAAGTGGATCTGCGACCACCCGCCCTTCTGACGGACGAGCGGCTGCCGACGATCATCCACCCGAACGCCAAGGCGCCTGCTGATACGCCGCCCCTTTGTGGGCACGTCCTTGTCTCAGCGAGTCACGTCGGCCGGCTCAGTGCGCTCGTGGAACTTGCAGGCAACCGCGTGGTCAGCCTTTTCCCCGAAGGAGGGAAAGGTGGATCTCACGAAAGCGGAACTGAGCGGGCCGCCGCCGACGGATCCGGCATATCAGCTGGAACCCGGCTACTGATGGGGGAGGCAGGATTCGAACCTGCGTAGGCAGAGCCAATTGGTTTACAGCCAATCTCCTTTAACCACTCGGACACTCCCCCGGGAACTTGGTGATTCTAATTGGTCGGGCCTGGCGCTTTTCCCGTCCATATGACGGGAAAGGCGCCACGCGCCGGCTCTGAGATACTCGCGGTCGTGCCTCGCGACCGTTTCTACTCGCGCCTCTCGATGTCGCTCGGGGCGACGGGGCTGCGCTGGACCGGGAAGCTGAACACGCCTCTCTACAGGCTCTCGCGCGGCCGGATAGGGGGGAAGGTCGGCAGAGCGCCGGTCCTCCTGCTGACGACGACCGGCCGCAAATCCGGGCAGCTTCGGACGTGTCCCGTCGTCTACCTCGAGGACGAGGGCCGGTTAGTCGTCATCAATACCAACGCCGGCAACGCGCCGAGGCCGGCCTGGTCGCTGAACCTGATGGCCAACCCGGACGCCGACGTCGAGATCGGGAGCAGAAAGCAGCGGGTGCGGGCCAGGGTCGCCGATGGCGAGGAGCGCGCAGACCTCTGGCGCAAGCACAACGTCCAGTACTCGGGCTTCGACGAATACGCGGAGAAGCTCGACCGCGAGATCGCGGTCTTCGTGCTCGATCCCGCCTAGGCTGTCTCGCGCAGCATCTGCGCCTCGGGCAGGCGCTGCAGCTTTTTCAGCGTGCTGTTCTCGATCTGGCGGACCCGCTCGCGGGTCACCCCGAAGGTCCGGCCGACCTCCTCGAGGGTCAGCGGTTCGAGCCCGGAGAGGCCGTAGCGGAGCTCGATCACCTGCCGCTCGCGTTCGGGCAGCGCGTCGAGCGCTTTGCGCACCCCCTCCTTCTGCAGGTGTTCGCTCGCCTCCTCGAACGGCTCGGCGACCGCCTCGTCGGCGACGAAGTCGCCGAGCTCCGACTCGTCCTCGTCCCCGACCGGTTTCTCGAGCGAGACCGGCAGCTGCGCGACCCGCAGGATCTCGCGCACGTCGCCGATCGGCCAGCGCAGCTCGACGGCGATCTCGGCCGCCTCCGGCTCGCGCCCGAGGCGCTGGACCAGCTGGCGCTCGACGTGGGCGACCCGGTTCAGCTTCTCGACCATGTGCACGGGGATCCTGATCGTCCGCGCCTTGTCGGCGATCGCCCGCGTCACCGCCTGGCGGATCCACCAGGTTGCGTAGGTGGAGAACTTGTAGCCGCGGCGATAGTCGAACTTCTCGACCGCGCGGATCAGCCCCAGCGAACCCTCCTGGATCAGGTCGAGAAAGCTGAGCCCGCGCCCCAGATACCCTTTCGCGATCGAGACTACGAGGCGCAGGTTGGCCTCGACCATCTGCCGCTTGGCGAGCATGTCGCCGCGCTCGATCCGCTTCGCCAGCTCGACCTCCTCCGCCGCGGTCAGGAGGTCGACTTTCCCGATCGACCGAAGGTAGAGCCGGAGCGAGTCGAGGCTCGGTTCGATCGTCAGGTCGAGCTCGGGTTTCTTCGGCTGCCCGTTTGCCGCCTCTTCGCGCTGCTCTTTGTAGGCGCTGACGCCGTCTTCGGAGATGACCTCGACCCCGTTCTCGACGAGATGGGCATGCAGTCCGCTGACCTGCTCCTTGGTCACCTCGACCTCCTCGAGAGTCGAGGCGATCTGCTCGAAGGTCAGGTAACCGCGCTCGCGGCCCAGCGCGATCAGCCCTCGCAGCTCCTCCTGGTCTGCGAACGGCTGGGCACCCGAATCCTGATCCAGTCCCTCTGGGACAGTCTCCAACGGCTCGATCTCACTGCCTCCGGTGCAACGTCTCCCCCCTCCGGGGTGCCGGCCCCAACGCTCCGGCAAGGCCGAAGTATAGGGAGATAGTCTCGACTGCCGAGGCCCCCCGCCGTCTAACCTTTGGGCCGATGGCAACTCGCCCGAGCACGGTCTCGCCCACCGCCACCGACATCCAGGCCGGGACCCCGGAGACGATGGTCAGCCTCTCCCGGGTCGGCGTCACCGGGGTCGAGAAGGTGATCCGGGTCAAGACCGACGGCGCCGAGAACCTCTTCCACGCCGACTTCGAGTGCTTCGTCGATCTCAACCCGCGCCAGGCCGGGGTCCACATGTCCCGGTTCGAGGAAATCGTCGCCGAGGCGATCGACGAGGTCGTCCTCGGCGAGGCCTTTCGCGCCGAGGTCCTCGCGACCCACATCGCCCAGAACGTGCGCGAGCGCCAGGGCGGGCTCCGGGCCGAGGTGTCGGTCACGGCGCGCTACCCGCAGACGGTGACCACCCCCGAGAGCGGCATCCGAACCCAGGAGATCTACACGCTGTTCGGGACCGCGGTGGCCTCGCTGCGAGGGACGCGGACGCTGACCGGGGTCCAGGCCCAGGGCATGACCGCATGCCCCTGCGCGCAGGAGATGGTCGCCGGCGTGGCCCGCGAACGGCTGGCCGAGGGCGGCTTCGACGCCGAGCAGATCGAGACCGCGATCGAGGCGGTGCCGATCGCCACCCACAACCAGCGAGGGATCGGCACGCTCCACATCGGCTGCCCGGAGGGCGGGCCGAGCTGGATCGACGCCCCGGAGCTGCTGCGGATCGTCGAGACCTCGATGAGCTCGGAGATCTACGAGCTGATGAAGCGCCCCGACGAGCTCTCGGTGGTCGAGAAGGCCCACGCCAACCCCCGCTTCGTCGAGGACTGCGTTCGGGAGATGCTGCGCCAGGTGGTCGAGGGCTACCCCGACCTGCCTGGGGAGGCGTTCGTGATGGCGCGCCAGGAAAACCTCGAGACGATTCACCGCCACAACGTCGTCGCCGAGCGCTACGGCAAGCTAGAGGACCTGCGCGAGGAGCTGGAGGGCGGCGAGCATCAGCGCCGCCACCTCACGAGGCGCGAGTGGCTGGAGGCTCCGGCGACATAGGCGTCAGCCCGGCGCCGAGGGGAATCAGACTGTGATCGGCGCCGGCTGACGCCGAATCAATTCCGCCCATGGCTCCGGCCTTCGGTCGTCGCCATATGCGACCGCTCTGAGAGTCGTCGACGGAGGCCGAAGAAGTAGTCGGCGCCGCTGATCAGGGTCACCGCGACCGCCAGGTAGACGAGGGCGTCGACCCAGGCCGGCGCAGGGTTGGCCGCGATCAGGGCGAAGACGGCGGCGATCTGGAGAACCGTCTTCAGCTTGCCGAGCCAGCTCGCCGAGATCACGATCCCGCGCTCGACGGCAATCGCCCGCATGACGGTCACGGCGAACTCGCGGGCGATGATCACCATCGCCACCCAGGCGGCGAGACGGTCGAGCGAGACGAGCGAGATGAGCGCGGCGGCGATCAGGAGCTTGTCGGCGATCGGGTCCATCAGCTTGCCGAAGGTCGTCACCGCATCGCGGGAGCGGGCGAAGTAGCCGTCGAGCCCGTCGGTCAGCGCCGCGAGAGCGAAAACACCGGCGGCGAGGGCGTCGCCGTTCGAGGTCTCCCCGAGCAGGGTCACCACCACGACCGGCACCGCGAGGATCCGGAGCATGGTCAACGCGTTGGGGAGGTTGAGAGGGAACATCGGTCAAATCGATCAGTCGCCCGACGGGGCCGCGGCGGCGGCGTCGCGCTCGGCGAAGTATTCCTCCCCCTCGATGCTGATGTGGGGGAGGAAGCGCTCCATCCAGGCGGGCAGCCACCAGGCGCGGCGGCCGAGCAGGACCATCACCGCGGGGACCAGCAGGCATCGGACCAGGGTCGAGTCGATCGCGATCGCAACCGCCAGCCCGACCCCGAACTCCTTGACGATCGGGTTGCCGTTGAGCACGAAGCTGGTGAACACGCAGACCATGATCGCCGCCGCGGAGGTGATCACGCGGCCGGTGTTGGCCAGGCCCTCGATCACCGCCTCCTTCTCGTCTTCGTTCTGGCGGTAGTGCTCGCGCATCTGGGTGAGAAGGAAAACCTCGTAGTCCATCGAGAGGCCGAAGAGGATCGCGAACATCAGCAGTGGCACGAAGCTGACGATCGGGATCGAGTGGTCGAGGCCGATCAGCGAGGCTCCCCAGCCGAGCTGGAAGACGGCCGTCACGACCCCGTAGGCGGCGGCAACCGAGAGCAGGTTCATCGCCGCGGCCTTGACCGGCACCAGAAGGGAGCGGAAGGCGAGCAGGAGGACGAAGAAGCTGAGCGCGACGACGATCCCGATCATCAGCGGCAGCTTGTCGGCGATCTCCGTGGCGAGGTCGATGTAGCCGGCGGTCTGGCCGCCGACGTAAGCGGCGCCGTCGGTGCCCTTGAGGGCGTTCGGGATCGTCGTTTCGCGCAGGTCTTCGACCAGGCTCACGGTCTCGTCCGCCCAGGGCGCCGATTTCGAGATCGCCGTGAAGACGGCGACGGTCCCGGACTTGTCCAGGGTCGGTTTGGCGACGAAGGCGACGTCGGGTGCCGCTTCGACTTCTTTGGCGAGGACAGGTAGCGACCGTTCGGCCTCCTCGGCGGTCTGGAACTTGGAAGTGATCAGCAGGGGGCCGTTGACGCCGGGCCCGAAGCCCTTCGTCAACGAGTCGTAGTTCTGGCGCGCGGTGGTCGACTTCGGCAGGGCGCTGAGGTCGTTCTGGCCGAGCTCGAGCTGGAAGATCGGCAGCGCCAGGGTGACGAGGACCGCGAGGGCCGCAAGCGCCGAGCGCCACGGCCGGGAGGCGACCCCCCGGGCCCACCGACGCCAGCCGTGCGGCTCGCCCTCGTCCGGCCCGCTGTTGCCGAAAGGCACCCGCAGGGAGTTGATGTGCGGCCCGAGCGCCCCGAGCAATGCCGGCAGCAGCGTGGCCGCCGCGCAGACCGCGACGACGACTGCAATCGCGGCGGTGAACCCGAGCGTGCTGACCAGCGGGATCCCGGCGAAGGCGAGCGAGCAGAGCGCAATCACGACCGTGAAGCCGGCGAAGACGACGGCGCCGCCGGCCGTCGCCGTGGCGCGGGCGATCGACTCGCGCAGCTCCATCCCTTCGCCGAGCTGGAGTTTGTGGCGGGTGACGATGAAGAGCGCGTAGTCGATCCCGACCCCGAGGCCGATCATCGTCGCCAGGGTCGCGGCGACGCTCGGCACTTCGACCACGTTCTCCAGGAGGCGGATCACCGAGAGCGAGATCGCGAGGCCGATGATCGCCGAGCCGATCGGCATGACCATTGCCGTCGCCGTGCCGAAGGCGAAGAGCAGGATCACGATTGCCGCGGCGATTCCGATCGCGTCGCTGATTCCGGTGTCGGGCTTCGAGAGCTGCTGGCCGACGTAGGCGCCGACGGAGGTCTCGAGCCCGGCCCGCTTGGCCGGCTCCGCCGAGTCGAGGACCGCTTCCGCCTGCTCCTCAGTCAGTTCGCCCGGGCCGACGCCGAGGACCACCGGGAAATAGCCGACCGAACGGTCCTTGCTGAGGAACTGGGCGCCCTGTGGGGTCAGCGGGCTGATCGCCGAGTTCACGTAGTGCAGCGCGTTGAGCCGTTTCCCGGTTTCTTCGATCGCCTTCGCGTACTTCGGGTCGGTGAGCTGGGCGCCGCCCGTGGCTTCGATCGCCAACGGGTTGCTGCCGAAGGCCTGTTCAGGCAGATTGTCTTCGAGCAGTTCGGTCGCCGTGGTCGAGCCGGTCCCGGGCAGGGTCAGGTTGTCGTTGGTCTTGTCGCCGGAGGCCTGGCCGACCACCACCAGCACGATGGCGGCCACCAGCCAGACGGCGATCGTCGGCCAATGGTGCCGGGAGCAGAACCCGCCGATCGCGTACAGAGGCCCGGTCACGCGCAGATCATCCTTTACCGGGCGGCGTATCGCCACCAGGGGGAGGAACTTCGCCGCCGTCGAAGGCCTTCGGGAATGCCTCGGCGAGTGGGGCGCCGAGGCCCTGACGGAGGACCACCAGATGCTGCGCGTGGCCCGCGGCGAGCGAGGCGGCGAGGGTCTGCGGGGCGTCGGAGAAGAGCCGCGGCGCTACTTCGACGTCGTATGCGAGCGCGGCGCTTTCGAGTTCGTAGGCCATGGTCAGCGCGTCGCGCTGGTTGTGCAGTTCGTCCGGTTCGATTCCGGATGCGGTCGAGGTGGCTTCCCCACCGAGGCCGCGTATCGCCTTGGCGATCGCACTCACGTATTCCTGCTCCTGGGCGCGGAGGCGGCGGGCCGCGGGGGCGAATCGCGGCCCGATCAGCGCCGACCCCTCGGTATAGGCCTCCAGCGCTGTCATCTCCTGGCCGAGCGCCACATTGAGGATGTCGGCATCGGACCCCTTCTCGGAATCGGTTTCCGCACCGTGACCGGGCTTGCCGCAGCCGGCAGCCAGGAGGGCGATCAGGAGGAGAGCGATGGTGGCCCGGCCCATGCGAGCCGCAAGCCTAAGCTGTCTGTCCCATGCTCGACGAGGCGCTCGAGGCCGAGATCCACGCCTGCCGCCGCTGCCGGCGCCTGGTCGCGTGGCGCGAGGAGGCGGCGGCCGAGCCGCCGCGGCGGTTCCGCGGCCAGAGATACTGGGCGCGCCCGGTGGCCGGGTTCGGCGACCCCGGCGCGCGGCTCGCGATCGTCGGCCTCGCCCCCGCGGCCCACGGCGCCAACCGGACCGGGCGGATGTTCACCGGCGACCGCTCGGGCGAGTGGCTATACGCGGCGCTGCACCGGGCCGGCTACGCGAACCAGCCGACCTCGGTCGATCGAAACGACGGCCTCCGGCTCGAGGACGCATACGTCACCGCCGTCGTCCGCTGCGCGCCGCCGGCCAACCGACCGACGCCGGCGGAGCGGGACAACTGCCTGCCCTACCTCGCCCGCGAGCTGGAGCTGCTCAAGGAGTGCCGGACCATGGTCGCCCTCGGCTCCTTCGGGTGGGATGGTGCGCTCCGCGCGCTCCGCGAGCTGGGTGCAGAGATCCCCCGCCCGAAGCCCCGCTTCGGGCATGAGGCGGAGGCCCGGATCGGAGAGTGGACGCTGCTCGGCTGCTTCCACCCGAGCCAGCAGAACACATTCACGGGGAAGCTCACCGTGCCGATGCTCGACGCCGTCTTCGCCCGCGCCGGTAGGTTGGTCGACTCCCGATGAGAGCCCTCGCCCGACTTCTTCCCCTGGCGCTGCTCGCCGCGCTCCTCATCGCGGGGTGCGGCTCCGGTGGGTCGAGCGGAACGACCTCCGGGGCCGAAACGACGCCGGCGGGCACGAGCACGGCGCCCGAAGCCCCGACCGGGATCAGGTCCCGCGCCTGCAAGACCGGCGGCGAAGAAACCCTGCTGCTGCGGGTCACGAACGTCGGCTGCGCGCGAGGCGCAAGCGTGGCCGCGCTCTGGCGCTCTAACCCCGGCTGCAGCCCCGCGCCCGGCCAGTCGAGGTCGGCCTGCTCGGTCGGCAGCTTCCGCTGCCTGACAAGCATCGCGGGCCGCGGGCTGGCCGTCACCTGTGCCCGCCCGGAACGCTCGATCGCGTTCATCGTCGAACGCGGCTGACGTCAGGGACAGAGGGTCCTCAGACGGTCGCGGTACCTGACCATCGTCCGATGGGAAAAGTCCGTATGGAATTGATAGCCGCTTTCCTCGATCCAGCGCCAGCCTGCCGGAGTGAAGCTGAAACGCGGGTTTGAGGTCACCTCGGCGTGACCGATCACGCCCCTGACGGGGATTTGCAGGCGCTGCCGGAGCCAGCAAGTCAACCGGTAGGACGCGCGTCGCAATCGGGAGTTGTCCATAACCTCGGCGTCGGTCCGCCCGACGTGCTCGACCCCGATCGCCCAGGGCGAGACGCCGAAAGCCTGCTTGGCGAGATCATCGAGCGGGGCGAGTTGCGTGATGTGCCCCTGCGGATCGATGATGAAGTGGACCCAGGTGGCCTCAGGGCCGCTGTCCCAGTATTGAATTGCCGCCGGCTGCGTCGTGCTGCCCGTCCAGTGCTCGACGATCAGCCGCGGCTGGAACGTGGCGGTGCCGTACATGAACCGCGACCAGGCGCGGGTGTCGGCAACGCGCTCGGGCCAGTAGGCGAGCCGCTCGTTTCTCATCGGTGGCCGGGTGGACGCTGCCGCAGGCGTGCTGAGCAGCGCGACGAGAGCTACGGCGCTGAAGCAGATTCGGAGTCGCATCGAGGCAACTCCGCTGAACGTTAACCCCCGGCGCGGGCCGCGAGCCGCGATGCCGGGTCCAGGAAAAGCGTGAGCCAGAGGAGCGGCGCGATGCCGGGCGCGACGAACGCGAGCGGGATCGAGAGCAGGAACACCGACGCGATGAAGAGGGCGCGGAATGAGTTCTCGCGCTGGGTCGCGTCGTCGATTGTCGCCAACCCGGCCCCCCGGGCGTAGGCATTCATCCGAAACCCGACGAGAACGCACCCTGCGAGATTGACTGCGTAAACGACGACGGCCGCCGCCTCGCCCCCATACTCGCCGAGCAGCTGGCTGCTGAACGGGATCAGGACGATGAAGGCCAGATAGAGGATGTTGAGGGCGATCAGGCGCCCCTCGAACGCCCTCACCTCGCCGAAGAAGCGGTGGTGGATGACCCAGAAGCGCCCGATCACCGCGAAGCTGATCGCGAAGGCGATGAAGTTTTCGCGCAGTTCCCAAACTTCATGCCAGAGCCGGTCGCCGGGCAGCCCCGATTTGATGTGGAGATTGAGCACCAGCAGCGTGATCGCGATCGCGAAGACGCCGTCGCTGAAGGCGACGATCCGGGCGAACTCGACTTCGTTCTCCTCTCTGCGCATCGGCTGGCGTGTCTTGCTCATATCCGGCATGCTCGCGCGCGGCCGCGACGGAACCGCGGGCGATTCGCTCATAGAATGTGCGATCGCGCCGACGTAGCTCAGTTGGTAGAGCACTTCACTCGTAATGAAGGGGTCCCCGGTTCAAGTCCGGGCGTCGGCTCTGAAAAGCCCAGCAAATCTGGATATTCGGGCGGCGGCTTGCCGGCTAGTGGTGGCGCTTGTGGTGCCGGATCTTCGCGCACCTCAGCCTGCCACCGACCATCTTCTTCCTGGTGCCCTTCCTGCAGGTGTGCTTCGCCGGCGCAGTGGGAGTGCCCACCGTGAACGCGTAGCTCGGCGGGCTCGCCTCCGTGTCGTTGTCAGAGTCGATCGCGCGAACGCTGAAGGTATGCGGCCCGTCCGTCAGCCCGGCGTAGGTCGCGCCGCTCGTCGGGCAGCTCGAAAAGCTCGACCCATCGAGGCTGCATTCGAAGAACGTGTCCGGCCTGCTCGCGTGGTACGTGAACGTCGCCGTCGAGCTTGTGGTCGGATTGTCCGGCTTGCTGTCGATCGTCGTCACCGGAGGGTTGGATTCGACCGTCCATGAATAGCTGGCAGGCGGTGCCTGGACGTTGCCCGCAAGGTCTGACGCCGCGACGTGGAACGTGTGGGAGCCCGTGCTCAGCGAGTGCAGCGTGATCCCCGATTCGCAGCTCGAGGGGGGTTCTGTGTCGAGACTGCACATGAAGCTGCCGGCGGGCTCGCTCGAGGAGAACGTGAATGTGGCCTCCCTACCGATGCTTTGCGGACGGGGATGCGAGATGATCGTCGCCTGCGGAGCCGTGGTGTCCACCGTCCATGTGTACTTCGCCGGCGTCCTGTCCGGGCCGTGTGTGTTCAGGGCCCGCACCTGGAACGTGTGCTGGCCGTCGCCGAGGTTGGAGTAGTCCTGACCCCCTTCAGGGCAGGCGGTGAAACGCGGGAATGCATCGAGCTTGCACTGGTAGCTCGTCGCACCCGTCGCGGCATAGGTGAAGTGGGCGCTGTTGGAGTCCGACGGATCGCTCGGCTTCTGGTTGACCACGGTGTCGTCCGGCATCCCCGAGAGGCACGGTTCTTCCGCGGGATTGAAATTCCCGGCAGGCTGCGGGTTCGGCCCCGTCTCGTGGAAATCCGTGGCGCTGTCGTCGGTGTCGTCATCCGCCTCGAGCCAGGTGGAGCAGTTGGGGGCGATCGTCCGTTCGATCGACTTCCCGGGCGTGATTCCTCCCGGAGAGGCGGGGTTGCCGACGTCAGTTCCGGCGAAGGCGACCAGGCTTTCGCGGCCGCTGAAGTCTCCCCAGGAGACGCAATCGACGGGGGTGTCGCCGACGTTCCAGCAAGCGGCGCCCCCCGCCGGGTCGATGTTCATCTGGGAATCGGTGATGTCCGGGGTGACGGAGAAGGTTCCTTCGACGCCCGTGTCGCCGATCAGGAAGGACGTGTTGTCGGCGCCCAGTTCGTTGTGCTGGATGAAGGTGAAGCTGTCCGTCGGGGTGCCGTCCGGGGTGAAGAGGATCAGGGATTTCCCGGGGAGCGTTCCACCAGCGAAGGGAAAGGGACCGTAGGCCTGCAGCTCGACGTAGCTGTCGTTATTGGCACCCGGATAGACCTCGCGGATTTTGATCAGCGAGATCGCTTGGGCGGCCTGAGCGAACAGCAACGGCAGCAGAACTGCGGCGGCGGCGATGGCCCAGCGCCGAAAGCGCGGCCTGTTCATCGTCCCCCTCCTCCGTGGCGCTCGTGACTTCGTTGCCTACCGGCTTTTCCACAGGCCGCCTTCATCGGCAGCTTCTGTTCGTACCTCGATCCGTTCTGGCCGACGAAGCTGACGCTCGCGATCGGTTGCTGCCGGCAGAGGTCGCGCGTGTTCGTGAGATAGCCGTGGCCTCCGCCGTTGAGGTTGAGGCGGAAGTGGCCGATCGGCGCATCGGGAACGACGGGAACGGTCGTCGTCAGTCGGCCGTTGACCGAGGAGGATTCCGCTTCCGGCATGATCGTCACCTGGCCTCCGAGGATGAAGACGACATGCGGCAGTTTGCCGAAGCCCGAGACCGCGTAGGCCGGGCCCTTCAGCGGCTGATCCAGGAGCGGCGTCACTGTGCTCGCGGTACCGATCGGCTGCCGGCCGGCGCAGTGTTCGGCGGCCAGCTGCGCTTTCGAGCAGATGTTGCCGAGATGGCGCTGGTCGATCGCGAACGACTTCGGCAGTGTCACCGTCAGCGACTTGATGTTGGCGTCCCCGGGCCTCGTCCGCAGGTCGAATCGCAGCGCCGGGTCCTTGCTCCTGGCGGTGGCCTTGTGGCCGCCCAGCTGGCGGAGCGTCATCTGCGGCTTGAAGGGAAGCGCCGCGCAGTTGACGGCGTGGAAGTAGGAGCTGAAGTCCGCGACCGTCCCCTGATCGCCGATTCCCTGTGATTCGACGGAGAACGGGCTGCAGTTCGTCGGGTTGATCGTGAAGTTCGGCTTGTCGATGTTGACCTGGATCGAGCGCATCCGGATCGGGACGCCACCGATGATGTGGGGGACCGTGTCCGAGACGGCGGTGACCTGGGCGGTCAGTGGATCCACATGCAGTGCCACCCGCACCACGACGGTGCCGTAGTCATAGGGGCCGGCGAGGGCGGGTGTGACCGCGGCGAGGCTCAGCGGCGCTCCCTTGAAGGGGCCCGCCAGATACATCCTGCCGACGGCGTGGAAGGGGTGTGAACCTGGCCCGGCGGCCACGTTGGTGGTCCCGATTTGGGAGGAGGCGGGACAGCTCGGGCTCGCCAGCTCCGTCCGGCCCAGGTTGTTTGCCGCCTGCCCGATCGCCACATCCGGGCAGTAGCTGATTCCGCGCAGGTTTCCGGTGAAGCCGGGAGGCATCCGGAAGTTCAGATCGCCGAGGAACTGGTCGCCGTCGTTTCGGTCGAGCCTCAGCGTGAAGCTGGAGAAGGCGCCGGCGACGGGGTTGGAGGCACCGGCCACCAGGCTCGGGTGGAACGGCCTGATCGGACCGGGGCACGGGCTCTGCGTCCGGCCCGGAATCGATGCTCAAAATCGGCGCCGAATGCTGTGGCGCAAGGCTGGTGTTCCAGGGAACGAAAACCGAGTCGACGCCGTACACGCGGCACTGGGTGGGCGTTGCCACCAGGCCCCTGTTGGAGGCGAATAGATGAACGTTGAGCGCTTCGAAGGGAACCTGCGGCAGATCCCTCAGGCTCATGGTCAGTTGCCCCGTTTGCGGGTCAGGCCTTACCGATCCGACGAGCTTTGAGTGGATCCCGAACCCATCGGAGACCAGAAAGAGTCGGTACTGGTCGTCGGGCTTCGGTTCACCGAAGTAGATCGCCCCGACGAGGGGGCCGGTTAGTGCCGGCGTTTCGACGTCGAAGTTGCCGATCTTCGAGTTGTCGGGGCAGTTCGCCGGTCCGTCGCTACCGAAGTTCGCCTGGGCATCCGTGCAGGCGCGCTGTCCGTCGGCGGCGTCCGGGTTGATCGAGAGGCTTTCCGGAAGGGTGATGGTCGTCGAACGGATCTCCGACGGCGATGCAGCCTGGCTCTCGAATTGAGGCGCTTTCAGCGTGACGTCGAGGCCGGCGGGGGAATCGGCCTCAGTCGAGGTCAGCGACATATTCATCACCGGGTTGAAGGTCTCCAGCTCGCAGCCGGTGGAGGGCGGATAGTCGGCCTCCGCACCGGAGGGATTCGCCGGATCCTGGTAGGTCCGGATTTCGGCGCTCACCGTCAGCGGCTGCCCCGGGCAGGTTGTCGGGTTGTCGGTCAGCGGCTGCGGCGGGATGCCGGCGGAGTTCGGAGCGCTGCCCGACTGGGACGCGCAGATCGCGGTGGCTTCGCCCGGGCATCCCGCCGGGTGGCTGAGGGAGCCGATCAGGAAGCGTTCGTTGTCGTGCGAGTGATCGGCCGGGATGCCCCAGACGGTGAAGTCGACTGAAGCGAGAGGAATGATCTGAGTAATCCCGGTGACGTTGAAGGTGAGGCCGTAATCGGACCCCGTGCGCACCGTGACCGGGACACTGATCGGGATGTTCACTCCCGGCACGATGAAGGCGAAGCGAGCGGTCTCGTCACTGCTCGCGGGAACCATGTCGAAGATCGGGGCGCTCCCGAGCAGGTTTTCCGGGTCCCCCCCATAGTTGGCGGAAATCGTCACCACGCCGGCCTGTGATGTCGGAGAACATTCCTGCTGGGCGAAGTCGACGGTGCTGCACTGGCGAATCGCCTGCGGGTTGCCGAAGACCCCCTCCGGCATCCTCACCGCCACGTCCTTCGCCACCTCCGGCGCACCCGGGCTGTCGAGAGTCATCGATGTGGTCAGGTCAGGGTGCCCGCCAGCCTGCGTGGTCGACGTATCGACCGTGAACGAGCTGATCGCCTCGCTGGCGTAAGCCGGCGATGCCACGAGCAGCATCGTCGCGACGCCGACCACGACCACCAGCACCCTCTTCAACACGGTCACTCTCCTTGCCTCGCTCGGTTGCCGCTCAGCCATGATGTCTCCGTGAATGCCGCGGGCGACGGTGGTGTTTGCGGTGACGGTTGTGCTTCTTGCGGGCTCCGGCTTTGCCGTTGCCCCCGGTCCCCACATAGGTGCCGACGGAGGGCGGCGGCGGAACCTGGGTCCCCGGTCCATGACACTCGTCCGAGGCCTGGCAGGGAACCGGCGGGGGGAGACGCGGGAATCCGCCGTCGCTGCGGGCGTCATATAGCTTCACCAGCTGGGCATTCACGTCCTCTGGAACGAGGGTGTCGTGGGTGAAGAAGTAGACGTCGGTCCCGTCATTGCTCACCGAGAACAGGCCGGAGTCGTAATTCCCGGTTCCCGTCGAGATCAGATCGACCTTGCCGTCATCCCATTGGTAGATGTCGCGGTGGCCGTTGGAATCCCTGAGCGCCAGCTGGTCGCCGCTCGTGAAGTAGACCCTGCCGTCATCCGAGACGCTGAGGCCGTACCGGGCCAGTTGCGCGTCTGTGGTGGCAAACGCATTGGTGGGCGCGCAGGAGGCGCAGTCAAGGCTTTCCGAGCCCACGTCATAGCGATAGACCTCCGAGTGGCCGCGATTGTCGTAGCCGTTCGGCGAGAGCTTGGTCGTGAAGACCGCGTCTTCTCCGTTGGGAGTCACCTGGAAGTCGGAGTAGCTGTGGACCGCCGACTGCGTCAGCGCGTTGGTGACGGACGTGCTGTCCGGTTCCAACGTCGTCACGTACCGGGGCGCCTGCCCCGGGCGAGCCACAAAAAGGTTCGGCTGGTCCTGGACTCCCGAGCCATCGAGCTTCTCAGGCGAGAGGAAGAAGACCGTCCCATCGCCGCTCGCTATCCCGGCGCCGCCGGCGAAGGCGAGGGCGGAGCAACCGGCGGGACCGAGGCTGTTCCAGTGAGCGCTCGAATGGTTCGCGGCCGGGCTGCAGGAATCGACGTTCCCGGCTCCGCCGGTGCCGCTCGAGACCAGGTGCCAGGTCACGCTTCCATTCCCCGCGACGTCCGCCTCGTAGATGTCTGCTCTCGAGTCGGTATCGGCCGTCGGACTGAGCTTGTCGGTGGTCGTGAAGAAGACCTTCGAGCCGTCCGCGGTCATGCCGTCGTAGATCGCACCGGCGACCGGGTTCGGGGTCAGGTCGACGCTGGATTCGGAATCGGCGAGGTTCATGTAGAGGTGCCAGTAGTTGTTGCCCCTGGCGTCGGTCGACATCCGCTGGCCGAGGAGGATCCGGGAGCCGTCCGCGGACATGTCGAGCTCGCCGATGCCGTTGATGTCCCCGGGTCCGTGGCACGTTCCCGCCCCCTGAAGACACGGCAGGTTTGCCCCATCCGGCGTCTTGGACACGACGTGCGTGACTCCGGTCAAGAGGTTGCGGTCATAGATCGAGACGTCGCCGTTCGAGTTGCCGTCCGGCTCGAATTTCGAGGTCGATCCGAAGACGAGATGCGTGCCGCTGGCGGAGAGCGCCTTCGCGACGAGCCCGTCGGTCGCCGCGTTCGGACCCGGTTCGAGGCTTCCCTTCATCCCTTGCACCAGCGTGCCGTCCTGCATGCGAAGCGGAATGCCCGTGGTGCCGTCTCCGAAGCACGGCGCGCAGAGGTTGGAGCCCGCAAACGTGAATGTTTCGAGCGAAGCGTCAGCCGTCCCGAGGGGCGAGGCGAACGGCCCTTTGGTCGGGGTCCCGTCGGCGTCGATCCCGACATAGTGTGTCGTCCACCCGTCCGAGCCACGGGTCGCCAGGTAGGGGTCGAGCCCGAAGTTCGTCGGGTTGCCCCCCGCCGAAGGGATCGTGCCGAAGTGGACCGAGTAGAGCACGCGACCGCTGGCGCTGGGGAACGCCGGCAGCGGCACCTGGCCGAGCACGAGGTCCGATTGCACGTTGTAGCCGTCCGTGCTCCCAGCCGAGACAAGCTCGTAGGCGCGGCAATCGGGAAGCAGAGCCGCCCCGGTCTGCTGGCGCGCGTGGGCGTTCGCGCAGGGGTCCGTGCCCGATGGATTCTCGGAAAACGTGGTGAAGGTGTGGTCACCGCTTTCGGTGGAGCCGAGGTCGTTGTGCGCGACGATCCGGTAGTGGTACGTGGCTCCGGGCTGTAGGCCTTTGAGCACCATCCTCTCGGTCCGGAGGTTCTTGGTGTCCGGCAGCTTCTGATCCGGAATCGGATAGCTGCTGCCGTATGCGTTCGTCGACCCCCACTGGAACTGATATCTGGTGTCGCCTCCAGACGGATCCACCGCGGCCGTGATCCGCGCCCCGTCGGTGTTGACTTCAGACACACCGACACTGCTGATCTCCGGCGGCCCCTGCGGCTTGAAGATCTGGTCGGTGCCATAACCGGCCCCGTTGGTGTTTGTGACGACGAGCCGGTAGTGATAGGTGCTGCCCTGGGCGAGTTCCGAGACGGGCGCGCTGGTCACGGCAATGTTTCCATCGGCGTCATGGATCGGGCCGGATGGGTCGGCGCACGGTGCGGTCTTCCCGTAGCTCGCCGTCAGGCCGTATTCGAAGAAGCACCCGTTTGTGTCGCCGCCGCCGTCGGTGGTTGCATGCCCGTGGAGCACCGCCGTGGTCGGCGCTACGTCGGCATCGTCGGTGGTGACGGTCGGGATGATCTCGGCCTGGCCCGGACCGAATATGTCCACCCTCCCGCAGTCCGACACGTAGACGTAGTGGGTGACGCCGTTGACGGAGATTCCCCGGGTCGGGTAGCAGGTGTTCGACTGCAGCCCGGAGAACCCGGGGGAAGGCTCACCGAAGGTGCTGATTTTGGCGCCCGGCGTGTTCGGAGACCCGACCGGATCGCTCGGAGCCCACTCGGAGATGTGGTCCCCGTGATCCGCGTAGATGTTTCCGGTCGAGGGATCCACCGCGACGGCCGAGGTCCCCTCTTCGTCGACGGTGTACTCGAAGGTGCCTTCCGGGTTGAATGCGTGGACCGCTCCGTTCCAGTTGGCGATATAGAAATAGCCGGCCGTCGGGTGCGAGCCCGGCGCCGCGGAGTCGATCGCGAGGTGGCAGTTTCCTTCCGGTGCCACGGATTTGTTGAGCGGCGTGCCGCTCGCGTCGTAGGCGAACGTTCCCTGCCCGTATGCGGTCCACCAGTAGTTGCCCTGGGAGTCGACGGCGCCTCCGCACATGTCGCCGAACGAGGCCAGCGGGAAGTTTCCGCTCAGGGAGGAACCGTCCGGTTCATAGGCGTAGGTCACCTGCCCCTCCTGGAACTCATATATCCGCCCCTGGCTGGAGGTGCCAGAGCTGTCGACGGCGATGTCGCAGTCGCAGTACATCGGCAGGCCGCCCAGATACGGAATGTTCAACGAATTGATGCCGGCCCCGAGCGATGCAAAGGCCTGCGGATTTCCGTTGGCGTCGAACTTGTCGATCGTCCCGATGCCCGTGTCCCAGACGAACACCTGGCCGGTCGACTGGTTGATCGCGAGCGGACCGACCGAGTTGAGCGGCCCGGTCGAAACATTGCCCGGCCCTTTCGAGCCTGAACCGTCGAACGACCCGAGGAAGTTGTGCGTGTAGACGGTCGTGGCACCGGCGGGCGCCGCCGCGAGGAGCAGACCGATCGTCGTCAGGCCGATCGCGAGATAGACCGATGTGCCGTCGGCGTGCCACTGACCCTCCCCTGACTCTCGTGATCGTCATGCCACTCATCGCTCGTCTCAGAATCCCCGCCGTCACCGTGGCCTCCTCGCCCTGTGCAGATGGCGCTTGTGGCTCGCGCTGGAGCCGCAGTCCACCTGGGGCTTGCGCCGGCTGCTGGCGACCACCCCGTTTTGTCCAGTCATCCGGATGCCGGCGCTGCCCGGGGACTTGCAGAGGTCGGAGCTGTTCTGCAGCAGTCCCTTCTTGCCGCCTTCGAGGCTGAGGGCAAAACGGGTGACGGGGACGTCCGGCACGGTTTCGAAGCTCGTCCGCAGGCCGCCTCCCTTCGTGGAATCGATGCGGCCGAGCAATTCGATATCGACCTGACCGTTGAGCTGGACGACGAGATCCGGAAGCTTGTGGCTGCCCGAGCGCAGGTAGACGGGGCCGCTGAGCGGCTCGCCGAGCAGCGGAGACTCGGCGGTGGCGGAGCCGAGCTGCGAGCCGGCGGGACATGCGTCGTGCGCGTACTGCACTTGGGTGCAGGGGCTCTGGATGTGGGCGTTGTCGAGCAGCAGCGTTTTCGGCAGGCTCGTGACGACTTTGCTGATGTTCGCTTCACCGGGCCGGGTCCGCAGAATCGCTTGCAACGCCGGGTGCCCCCTCCGCTTGGTTGCGCCGGAGAACTGAAGGCCGAGTTTTGGACCGAAGGCCAGGTCGGTGCAGTTCGCCACCTGGAAGCCCGCGCTGGGAGTCGCAACCGTCCCTTCGCTCCCAGTCAGCGAGGTTTCGATCGAGAAGGGATCGCAGTTCGTCGGGTTGAGGCCGAACTCCCGCCGGTCGAGCTTGACCTGGATCGAGCGCAGCCTCAGCGGAATGCCTTCGAGGATCTGCGGGATCTGGTCGGATACCGCCGTTATCTGCGCCGTGGTCGGGTCGACCCGGACCGCGACCCTGACGACCACGTTGCCGAGGTCGTACGGCCCGGAGACCGCCGGCACGACCACGGCGAGGCTGAGGGGCGCTCCCTGGTACGGGCCTGCGAGGAAGACCTTGCCGGGGGTGTAGAGGGGGTGGGTGCCGGCGCCGGCGCCGGCGGTCGCCGTGCCGATCTGACTGGCGGCCGGGCAGCTCGACTGGGAAAGCTCATCCAGGCCGGAATAGGCAGGATCCCGGAGCTGGTCGAGCGCGGCCTGCGGGCAGTAGGGGATCCCCTTCAGCGACGCCGAGAACCCGGGCGGCGTCGTCACGTTGACCGCGCTGAGGTTCTGATCGCCATCGTTTCGCTTGACCTGGAACGTGAGGGGCGTATGCGCTCCGGCGGTGTTGTCAACGGTCCCGGCGATGAGGCTCGGCGCGAAGGGCCGAGGCTTCGAGGGGCAGGAAGAGCCGCTCGGACCGGAGTCCACGGAGAAGGACGAGAGCGAGTGCTGTGTGGGCAGCTCGTTGTCCCACGGCGTGAATTCGGTGTTGACCGGGTATGTGCCGCACTGGGTCGGCGTCGCGAGCAGGCCGCGTTCGGAGCCGAAGAAGTGCATGCTGAACTCGCGGAAGGGCGATTGCGGCAGATTCTCGAAGGAGACCAGGAGCTGTCCGGTGCCGGGATCCGGCTGCACGGTGCCGCGGAGCTTCACGTGCGTCGCGAAACCGTCGGCGGTGAGGAAGATTCGATAGCGGTTCCCCGGTTGCGGCTGCCCAAGATAGATCGCGCCACTGATCGGCCCCGGCAGCGCCGAGCTGTCGATGACGTCGGTGCCGACCTTCGAAAACTCTGGGCAGGCTGCGGCTTTCTCGGTCCCGAAGGCCGCTTCCTCGTCCTTGCAGGCGGTCTTCCCGTCTGAGGCGTTCGGATTGATCGAGAATCCATCGGGCAGGTGCACGGTCGTCCCCTCGATCTCCGAGGGCGCGGGGACCGAGGGGTCCAGCGTCTGCGGCACGACCACATCGACGTCCATCCCGGAGGCGGAGTCCGCCTGCGTCGTGGTCGGCAGGGCCGTGAGGCTCGGGTTGAAGGTCAGCTGATCGCAGCCGACGGTTCCCGGAACCGAGGTTTCGGCGCGGACGTTGGTGAAGTCGTAGTAGCGAAGGTCGACGGCGCCCGTCAGCGGCGTGCCGCAGGTGGTTGGCGCCTCAAGGTACGGAGTGGGCGGACTGTTGGAAGCCGTCACCCCGAAACACGGATTCGGATATTCGTTCTGCACACAGAGGCCGGTCTGCTTCGGCCATCTGTTGACGTCGTGGATCGGCAGGGCCGGGACCCCCCAGAGATGGATGTGGAGCACGCCGAGCGGCAGGATGTGGAAGATTCCCGTCGTCGTGGCATCGAGCCCGTAGTCCGAGCCCGTGCGCCCATGAAGAACTGTGAACGCCGCCGAGTTCGTGGCCGGCACTTCGAAGGCGGTCAGCGCCGCCTCTTCGGGCCTCGGCTGCATGTTGTACATGGGTTTGCGGCCGATGAACCCGAGGTCGACCTCTCCGACCTGTGCGTTAACCGGGCATTCGGCGGTGCTGAAGTCCGCGAGCGAGCACTTCGGAACGGTGCCTGGGCTGCCGATGAACCCGGTGGGAAAATGGATGTCGATGCCTTCGACGTCCTGGCAGTCGCAGGTCCCCGGCGGTGGGGTCGTAGCCACTCCGCCCTGCGAGCCTCTCGTGTCCATGTTCAGGTCGATGTCGACATCCGGATGGCCACCGGCCTGATACGTCGAAAAGTTCATGTTGAACTGGTTGATCCCCGTGAATCCCTGGGCCGACGCGGGACCCAGTACGCACACCGCTGCGAAGACGAACATCAGGCAGATCGCCCGTCGCGCCCAGGACATCCGTGAGACCGAAGCCGAACTAACCATGGCGCACGCTCCTCTGGCCGTGCCTGCGATGCCTCCGGCTCCTGCGGTGCTTCCTGAGCTTGTGTCGCTTGCCTTCGGGCTTCGGCGCCTGGGCGTTGCCGCCGCCGCCCAACTGCGCGCCGGTTCCGACCTGTGGCTCGGCCGGGGTCGCGCTTCCTTCGCCATGGCACTCGTCGGCAGCGGTGCAGGGAAGCGCCGGCGGCGGTTCCGGGAAGCCGCCGTTGGTGCGGGCGTCATAGAACTTCAGGAACTGCCCGTTGTGATCTTCGGACACGAGGGTGTCGAAGGTGGAGAAGAAGACGTTTGTCCCGTCGCGGCTCACCGCCTCGAGGCCCACCACAGAGGGCGGGAAGATGAGGAGACCGCCTCCCCATTCGTCCTGTTTGCCGGTGCCGCTCGAGATCAGCTGCGGCCTGCCGTCCACGAACTCGTAGACGTCCTGAATTCCGTCAGTATCGCGCGGAGCTAGGGCATCGCGGGTCGAGTAGAACGTCCGCCCGTCGTCGCTCATGAACCGCCCGCTCGCGCTGGCGAAGATGTCGTTCGACGGCGGCTCCCCGGTTGGGTTGCAGGACACGCATTGCAGGACTCCGGTGTCGGCATCGAACCTGTACATCTCCCGGCACTTCGGCCCGGTCAGCTTCCCGCCTTCCGAATCTTCGGAGCAAACGCCATCCGGGGCGGTGTTGTCGTAACCGGTCAGAGTGCTGTCGGTGAGCAGTGCCGAATGGGTTGCGTCGGGGGACATCTGCAACCTGGCGATCACCGACCCCGGATCCATCGTGGCGACGAACCTGACGGAGCCGTTGCGATATAGGTAGAGATTCCGCTCGCCCGGAACGCCGGGATTGGCGGGATCCAGCTGCTCGGGCGAGTAGAACATGATGGCGCCGTCCGCGGAGACCACGTCATCCGTCGAAACGCCGGTATTCACCGGCACGACGCCGCAATTGATGCCCTCCCACTGAGTCACGCATTCGTTGGTGTCACCGTTGCCGTCGCCCTGGGAGATTCGGGTGATCGAGTCGCTCGCCTCGCTCCACATGAAGAGATCTGCGCTGGTGTCGTGATCATCGGCGGTTACAGGCTCTTTCGAGGTGAAGAAGACCTTTGAGCCGTCACTGGAGGCGCCGACGAATTTGACGTCGAAACCCTTCGAAACGTCGTAGAACAGGGAGTCGTTGACGGCCATGTAGAGATGGGAAGTTTCGGGCGTGGCCGAGGCGGTGGACATGAGGATGTGCGAGCCGTCCGAGGAGACCGCGGGGATCCCGAGATACTCGTTCGGGTCTTTTCCAGATTGCGGAATCGGATCTCCGCTTGCCAGCTTCGAGACGATCGTGATCGAGTTGGTTTCAGTGTCGTTGTCGTAGACCGACCCCGGCGCGCCGACGACGCCGCCGGCCGCGAAGGGGTAGTTGTTCGAGGAGAAGACGAAGTGCCTGAAGTCGGCCGAAGCTCGCTGTGTTCCCTGATATTCGGCTGAATTCGGCACGACCGCGGCGTTCGTCGGCAGCCTTCCGCGGAACGACCCGTCGACGTTGAAGCTGTACGCAACTTTGGACTGCTTGTTGGATGGGTCGGTGCCGAACAGATCGCCGTAGTTGAAGTCGTAGCACTGGCTCAGATCGGCGCTGCAGTGGGGCCCCACGGCCGCGAGCACCTGGTCACCCCGAAGCCCCGGGTACGTTGTCACCCAACCGTCGAGAGTCCGCGTCGCGACATACATGTCGACGAGGGAGTTGGGAGCATGGGTGCCCGGGATTGCACCCAGCGCGCCGAAGAAGGCGAAGCGCGCCGGGCTGCTCGCGTAGCCGCTGTTCTGAGGCAGGTTGTCCCATTCCGGCGGTAGGGCGTTGTTCAGATGCGGAATCCCGTTCCCGGAAAACATCTGGATCCCACCCGCGTCACCCGGCGAGACGAGCTCGTAGGCCCGGCAATCCGGGAGGTAGTTGGCACTTACCTGCTGCCGCACGTGGGCGTTCGGGCAGTTTGGTGGGAAGTAGTCGAAGGTCGTGTCGTCGCCTTCGGTGGTCCCCCATTGGTTCGTCGCGACCACACGGTAGTGATAGGTCACCCCGGAGACGAGGCCGGCAATATGAGCGGTCACGGTCTGATCGACTTCTCCAGAACCGATGTCGACGTCGTTGGCTTGGAGCAACCGACCCGTAGCCGGGCGTCGTGCCGTATTCGAAGCGGTATGACGTGTCGAACCCGCTGGGGTTGATCCGCGCGTTCAGGTCGGCCGATGTTTCGCCCACGCTCGTCGTGTAAACGCCATCGATCGCCGGAGTTCGCGCGGCATTCACCGTTGCGTCCGGGCCGAATGTGGTGCCGAGGCTGTTTTCCGCCACGAGCCGGTAGTGATAGGTGCGCCCCGACTGAAGGTTCGAAATCGTCTGCGGCGCCATGCTGACGTCCCCTGAGCCAGATCCGGCATCCGCCGTTTCGGTTTCATGGCCGTACAGCTGCGTGGTTCCCCACTGGAAGTGGTACTGGGTGCTCATCCCGTCGGGATCGAGTGATCCGTTCAGTTCCGCGGAGCTCATGGTGATGTTCGTGGCGGGTTCGGTCTTGGCATCGAGGACCGCGTGCGTGCGGAACGTCTGATCGGTCCCGTAGTTGCCGGCGAGCGCGTTCGTTACGACGATGCGGTAGTGATACGTGGCCTCGATATAGAGACTCGACAGCTGCGCGCTCACGTCTGTTTCATTCGAATACGGGGTCGGCTGGTCGCATGGCGTGGACGTGCCATACGACGTCGTCAACCCGTATTCGATCTTGCATTCCTGCACGTTCGTCCCGCCGGCGAGGCTGATCGTCCCGTTCAGGCTCGCGGTCGTGTGGCCGACGACGCTGGGGCCGTAGCTGATGTCCGGAACCGTCACCGGCGGGCCGAACATCGCGATCTGCGATCCGTTCGACCGAACGTAGATGCTGCCGCGGTTCGGGCCGTTGCTGCCATCGACCGCTATTCCTTCCCTGCCCGCGCCACCGATGTGCCCGCCGCCGAATGCGGGCCCGACCCGGTGGTTGTCCTTGTCCCACTCCTGGATCGCGATTTCGTAGTTGTTGCCGATCACGAACATGTGCTGCGTCGACTGATCGGCGTATGCCTGTTCGGGGCAGTTGCAGCTCGAGTCATGGCCGCCAGACGGCCCGAACGGGCCGAGATCGGGGAGGAAGCTCATCGGCACCGATTCCTGGTTCGCGGGCCTCTGGTACTCCGATGGCTGGTACTTCCGCCAGTCCGGCCGCGGAGGGCCGGCTCCGCTGCCGCAGTAGGTGTAGTCGGCGGTCGCGACGCCGAAGTCCAACGCGCAGGGAAGCGGGACGTTGGCAGTCGTCTCGCCGTACCCATGCCCTTCCCTGTCGTAGTTGTTGGTCTGGAGCTCGCCCAGGAAGTGGTCGTCCGCAGGCGTTTCGTCGATCGGGACCCAGCGCTCGATGTGGTTCAGCGGCCAATGGCTGTCGAAGATGTAGATGAGACCGTTCTTGTCGACCGAGATGCCGCTGTACTCGCAACCGGCGAGGTTGCCGGTCGGCTGCGGGCAGTTGATCGGCTGGGCTTGGATCTGGTCGATCTCGCCGATGAATTTCCCCGTCGGGGCGAAAACCTCGATCTGGCCGTTGCGCACCTCTTCCCACGGGTTGCCCACGGGGTTGACGACATAGATGTCCCCGCTCGCCGGCCCGCTCGAATTGTCGACCGCGACGAGTATGTAGTTGGTGCTCGTGTTCCCGGTGAAGCTTCCCGTGGGGACTTTGTCGCAATCGGCCGGCGTGTTTGGACAGTCATTGCCCCCTTCCCCGTCGATCACGTCTGATTCCAACGCCGAGAACGGCACGGGATTGCCTTCGGAGTCCGTGCGCACGACGGTGTTGTTGTTGTTGTCGTAAAAGAGGATGTTGCCGTTGGCGTCGACGGCCTGCGGAATGGCGTTGCTTGCGCCCGCAACCGAAAAGTTCTTTACCCAGACATGTGAGATCGCGGCCGATGCGCTCCCCGCGCCGACGGTGGCGAGGACGAGCGCAGCGAGCAGCGCAAGCGCCGCGACACGAACGACTCGAAGGCGTGTGGCAACCGCCTTCGTCGATGCACCGGTGCCTCTGTACACTCTCGCTCCTCTCCTCGAACGCGGTACCGACCGTGCCCGCTCAGCCATTGCCGTGGCCTCTCAGATGGCGGCGATGACGCTTCTGGTGGTGGCGTCCCTTGCGGACGCACTTCCCGAGCCTGCGCGCGAATCCCGCCTTGCATTTCTGCACAGCGGGCGGCGGGGGAGAGCCGACGGGCGCCGGCGCAGTGGTGAAGGTCTGATCCTTGCCGTTCGTCTTGCCGATGCCGTTCGTGGCAACGACACGGAAGTGGTAGGTGGTTCCCGGGGCGAGCCCCGAGAGCTGAGCGCTGGCGCCCTCGTCCCCGGCTCCGGCGCCGATCGGAGCACTCTCCGCCGTCCGTGATCCGTAGCCGGCATCCACGCCGTACTCGAAGTGGTAGGTGGTCGAGGAGAGATTCGGGTTGATCCTCGCCGTCAGCGTTGCATTCCTGCTGTCCACTCCGGTGCTCGAGGTCGAGTCGACGCTCGGCACGTCGGAGGTCCGGAAGGTCATGTCGGGGGTGCGGCCGACACCGCCGAAGTTGATGGCGACGATCCGGTAGTGGTAGGTGGTGGCGGACGAGAGGCCGGTCAGGCCCTGGCTGACGGGATGCAGGATGTTGTCCGGGTCCAGGGCGGGTCCTGGCGCCGTGTGCTGGTCGTAGCTGGCCGACGTTCCGTATTCGACGATGTAGATCGTCTGGCCATAGCCCGGATTGATCTGGGCGGAGATCATCGCGCTCGTGGGGGTGATGCCGGACGCGCCGGTTTCCTGGATGTCCGGGATGATCGGCGGAGCGCTGTAGAAGGCGCGGTCGACGCCGTGGGTGGTGCCGATGCTGTTCGTGGCGACGAGCCGGTAGTGGTAGAACGTGTACTCGCTCAACCCGCTGATGTCCGCGCTCACCGGGGTGGTGCCGGTGGTGGTCCCAGCATCGCCGCCGGGAAGGGCGGGTGCCGTATTCCCGTAGGAGTTGTCGGTACCCCATTCGAAGTAGTAGTGGGTGTCGTGGTTATCGCCGGTGAACGAGCCGTTGAGGGTGGCGCTGATCTGGGTGACATCGCTGGGCGTCCCGGTGGTGGTGTCCAGTACCGCGTTCGGGGTGAAGGTCTTGTCGGCGCCCTGGTTGGGGCCGATCGAGTTGCTCGCGACGAGCCTGTAGTGGTAGGTGACGTCGGGGGCGAGGCCCGTCAGGTCGGCAGTCACAGCCGTGCTGCCGGAGTATGGAGTCGCCGGGACGCAGGGAGCGGTGGATCCGTAGGCGGTCGATTCCCCGTATTCGAAGTGGCAGTCGCTGACGTCCCCGCCTCCGGTCGCGTCGGGAGCGACCTGGCCCGTCAGGGTTGCGTTCGTGTGCCCGACTCCAGTGGGATCGCCCGTGGTCACGTCGGGGACGATGCGGGGGACGAACTTGACGACCTTCGACCCATACTGGTCGGCGACATAGATCGTCTTCGTCGC
This sequence comes from uncultured Solirubrobacterales bacterium, assembly GCA_963737575.1. GTDB lineage: Bacteria > Actinomycetota > Thermoleophilia > Solirubrobacterales > 70-9 > VRUE01. The sequence continues at coordinate 37,109 of CAVTTJ010000006.1, read as the reverse complement.
GGAGTTGATCGCGATCCCATCGGAGAATGAGAACATCCCGGCTCCGAACGTGGTCCCCGAGATCGGCGTTCCATCGGCCTGGTATTCGTCTATCTGATAGCCGCCGGAGGAGGCGAAGACGTGTCCGGTCGCCCTATCAACGGCGAACTGGTCGGTGTAGCCGCCACCGGCGAAGCTGTTGCCGGGATTCGTCCCGTCGGCGTCAAATACCTGTGCCGGGGAATAGCAGCAGGACGGGAAGAGGTAGACCTTCGTCCCGGCGCTATTGACCGCGATCGCGCCGGCCTGCCCCGAGCTCCATTGCGACCCGACGACGTAGGCGTTGTTCGCCTGGTTCGAGAATTTCAGGACCCGCTGGTTGGCGTCGGCGACCCAGACGAAGCCGCTGCCGTCAACCGCGACGGCGCCGTTGAATGCCAGACCCTGGAAGGCGCCACCTGGGGAGGTCGAGGCGTCGAGTTGACTGAGGTAGGTACCGCTGGAGCTGAACTTGGTGATCCTGTCGTTCTGGCCGGCGCCGTTCGGATTGTTCCCGTCGACGACGTAGACGTCTCCGGCGTTCGGCCCGTTGGAGTTGTCGACGGCGATCCCGCCGGGGTCGCTGAACTGACCGGGGGCGGTGCCGGGGAGGCCGGCCTTGCAGCCGCTCGGGGCCGTGCAGACCTGGTACGTGTTGCTGCCGTCGACGACCCCGAACCCCCAGGCGGCGAGAAAGTTGCCGGAGGCGTCGAACTTCTCGATCCGAGCGTTGCCGGTGTCCGTGATGTAGACGTCGCCGGTCGATTCGTCGACCGCGGCGCCGCCCCCGGTCCCGAAGTAGTCGGCCTGAAACTGACCCGATCCGGTGCCGAACGAGCCGAAGCTGCCGGTCGAGATCCAGCCGCCGCTTGCGGCAAGCGCTGTCGAGGGGAGGACCGCAACGGCAGCGATGGCGGCCAGCGCGAGCATTGCCACCACGGCGGTGCGGCGACCGTTCGCGGCGTGCGCAATCAACGTCGCAGACGTTTCCTTGGCGCCTCTCACCCGATGCTCTCCTTCCCTGCTCGACCTCACCCTGCACCTAATCGAACCGGTGCGAGAGTCCCTGTCAAATGTTTCCCGGGCCCGCCTCCCTGGCGAGCGGGCGCAAGACTAGAGGATCGAGTCTCCAAATGCAACCCGATATGTCCCTTTTTTGGGCATTGGCGACATCTCCCCTGCAAATCGACCTATTACGCGCCGATACAGTGTCTCAAACTAGCCGGATCTGAGCCCTTCTTCCGCTGAGCGAGGGCACTCGGCCGGGCGCAGACCATGACGCGCAGGCGCCGCTGCTCAACTCGGTGTTAGGCGTCTCGCGTAAGATCGGCGCGCCCTCGGGTCGATGACATATTTGGCGTCCGTCGATCGAGTATCCCCTCGGTAATAGTTGTATGGGCAGGAAAGACGCGTACAGCCGGACACGCTCGCTCGCGGCCGCATCGGCCTGCGCGTTCGGCCTCCTGCTGACGCTCGGCGCCGGGACCGCGACGCCGGAGGGGCAGATCGTCATCCACGGCACGAACACCGGCTCGACGCTGGAACTCCAGGTCGTGAACAGGAGCCTCGTGGTCAGCGGCTACATGGCCCGCTCCCATCCGCGCGGCTGCCACTTCACCAGCTACCGGCTTGCCGCCTCCTGCCCGCTGCGCGGCGTCGGCGCGGTGATCGTGCGGACGGGGCCGGCCGCGGACCTGGTCAAGGTCCTGAATCGCATCCCCGTCCCCCTCACCGCCTACCTCGGAGCCGGCTCGGACAAGTTCATCGGCAACGGCGAGCCCGACACCTGCTATCCCGAAGGATCGCGTCGCAACCGCTGCGTCGGCGGCGGCGGGGGGGACATCTGCATCACCGGCAACCGCAATAGCGACTGCATCGGCGGGCCGGGCGACGACTACTGCCAGGCCGGCGACGGCAGCGATGGCTGCTGGGGCGGGCCCGGTCGCGACGTTTGCAGGATGGGCCGCGGCGAAGACGGGTGCCACGGCGATGCCGGCGACGACCGCCTCTACGGCGGCCCGGGAGCCGACCGGCTCTACGGCGGCGGCGGCTACGACTACTGCGACGGCGGCCCCGGCAGGGGAAAATCGCAAGACTGCGAGACCGGGCCGCGCGGCTAGCCGGGGCGGCGGCCTAGCCGCCGACCGTCAGTGTCGCCTTCATCCCGAGTTCTTCGTGGTTGGGGAGGCTGCACCAGAGCCGGTATGTGCCGGCCGGAAGGGTGAATCGCGCGGTCGCCCGTTTCTGCGAGTCGACTTCCCCAAGGTGAAATTCCGGCCCCTGGCCGTCGGCGAGCTGGAGGTTGAGGTTGTGCGCGTCTTCGCCCTGGTTGTCGAGTTCGACGACCACTTCGCCCGCGGTCACGCTGGGACGGGAGAGGATGAATTTGTACTCGGATGCCTTGACGCCGAGCCTGCCCGCCGTCGCCCCTTCTTCGCTCGGCTGCGGCGCGGACCCCGGGACCGTCGGAGCGCCGGCCCCGAGTGCGGGGGCGGGGGTGTGCTGACAGGTCCACCAGTGCTTCGTCCGCACCACACGCCGGGACTTCCCGTGACGCCGCACGTGCTTGACGACGTGCTTGGTGTGCCGCTTCCAGGAGCAGCCGGCCGAGGCCTCGGCGCCGAGGGAGGGCGCGACGATCAGGGCCGCCAGCGCCAGGGCGAGGAGAGAGGCCGCGGCCCTCCTCACGCCTTCACCAGCGCCGGCCGAGCGAAACCGGAGGCGCCGGGGATGATCGGGCCCGCGTCCTGCCCGAGCCACTGCTCGAGCAGCGAGCAGTACATCGCCCGGAAGTCGCTCGTCGAGCGTAGGTTTTCCTGCGGGTCGAGGGTCGCGAGGCCGGGAAATTCGCCGACCATTTCGCCCTTCGCTTTCGACCCGACCACGAATGCGACGCCGGCGGCGCCATGGTCGGTTCCGCCCGAGCCGTTCTCCTCCGGCCGGCGGCCGAACTCACTCCACATCTCGACCAGGACCCGGTCCTCGAGGCCGCGGGCTTCGAGGTCGCGCTGGAAGGCGAGCAGCCCCTCGCAGGTCTCGCGCAGGTTGCGGTCGAGGTCGGTGGCCTCGTCCGCATGGGTGTCGTAGCCGCCGGCAGCGCTGATCGTCACCACGTTGAGCGGCAGCCCGAACCCGATGTAGGCGGCAAGCCCGGCGAGCATGTGGGCGAAGTTCGTTTCGGGATAGGTCACCGGGCTGGTGAAGGCGCCGACCCCGCCGAGGTCCTGGCGCAGCTTCTCGGTCTGGGTCGTCGCCCGGCGCACCTGGCCGAGGCCGGGGGAGTCGACCGGCAGCGACCCGAACTTGGAGAAGCTTCGGAACATCTCTTCGGAGACCGGATCGCCGACCGGGGACCAGAGGTCGTAGCCGTCGACGCTGTCGATCGCCGCGACCGGCTTGTCGGCGGTCGCCAGCATCGGCGAGAGGGTGCCGTCCATCGAGAGGCCCTGAAGCGGGTTGTCGTCGGTCCCGACCAGGTCGACGTAGCGACCGAGCCAACCGGTGTGGTAGCTGACGTCGAGCTCGCCGATCTCGTAGTAGTGGCGCGAGGTGAAGTGCGACTGGTCGGGGTGTTCGTACCCGATCGCCGGGAAGACGCTGACCTTGCCCTCGGAGTGGAGGGTCGAGAGCGGTTCCGCAGCCGGGTGCCAGCGCAGCCGGTTGTCCTCGGTGAATTCGGTCCCCGCTTCGGGCGAGAGCGCGAGATTCGGCCGCAGCTGCGAGTAGCGCGGGTCGCCGACAGGGGCGAGGACGCTGAGCGCGTCGATGCCGCCGTCGAAGAAGACCGAGATGAGGATTTTGTCGCTCTGCGCCGCCTGGGCGATCCCATCCTCGAAGGCCGCGATCGGGATCTTCGAGGCGCCGTAGACGGAGAGCGCGAGCCCGGCGCTCCAGGAGAGGAAGCTGCGGCGAGAAAGGCCGGTCCCGGCAGGTGTCGGCATGCCCGGCTCGATCGCCGGCAGGCCCTTCCCCGCCTCGGCGGCGGCCGAGCGCAGGAGCTGGGAGCGGGTGTAGTTGTTGCAGCAGTTGTGCATCTCAGCCTTTCCTCATTGCAGGATCACGTCGGGGCTGATCCCGATCAGCTGTAGGAGCGCGTTCTGGCGCATCGCCCGATAGGGGCCACCCTGCCAGTCGAATTCCACGAGCGACTCGACCCGGCGGCCGAAGTCGAGGAGCTCGGCGCGGTGTTCGTCGCGAAGTGTCGGCCCCCCCCATGACTGCAGCGCCCTCGCCAGAGCTTCGTCGGGAGTCTCGGTGCTGCTGTAGGGGGAGCCCCAGACGTCGACCGAGGTGCCGTCGAGTGCGTAGTCGACCATGTTCCAGCGGGCGCGCATCCGCGAGGTATCGAGCCAGCGGGTGTCGTCCCAGCCGGAGACGTTCGGTGGCCAGAACAGCAGCTGGCCGGCCTGGTCGCAGAGCCAGGTCCAGGCTTCGGTGTCGATACCGCGGTGGAGCGAGCGGAGCATCCCGGCGAGGTGGACGACCGGCGGTTTGACCATCGGCGGCCCCTGGTAGACGTCGGGGCTCAACAGGATTTCCTCGAGCACCGGGCGGATCGCCCACGCCGAGGCCTGGTAGGTGGCGATCAACGTGTCCCTGGTTGCGTCGGACGGCGGCTGCGGGACGAAGTAGCTCCAGAGCTTCTCGACGAAGAACGAGGGGTGCAGCGGGTTCTCGACGCAGAGCCGGCAGGCGTCGCGCCATTCCCAGTTGCCGCTGCGGCCGAAGACCGTCTTCGTCCCCTGGTCGTGGCGTTTGGGGTCGAAGCGGAAGTTGTAGGCGCCGAGTTCCCCGTAGTCGTTGCGCCACCCGGTCAGCGAGCGGGCCTGTTCGCGGATGTCGTCCTCGGTGTAGGCGCCGCGGTCGGCGCCGAGCGAGAACAGCTCCATCATCTCGCGGCCGTAGTTCTCGTTCGGGGCCTGCTTGTGGTTTTCGTTGCCGTTCAACCACTGCAGCATCGCCGGGTCGACCGTCACCGCCTGGAAGAGGTCGAGGAACGACCCGAAGCAGGCCGAGCGAAAGAGGTTCGACTGGTCGATCATCTGCTGGGCGGTGGAGACGCTCGCGTTCGAGGTCGCGAACCAATCGTGGAGGACCAGGGCCATCCGCTCGACCAGCGGCTGGTCGGTCCGGATCATGCGGTCGAGCCACCAGAGGTGATCGTGGCCCCAGGCGTCGGCGGGGGCGATCGGTTCGCCCTGGTCGTCGACCGGTGCCGGCCCGGTCAGCGTCGCCGAGCCACTTGGCCTGGTGAGCGACTGGACCGCGCCGACCAGGCCCAGCGAGGCCAGTTGCTCAGCCTGGCCCGGGACCGCGCCGAAGCCCGCCCGGTCGAGCAGGCGAACCGCCTGGTCGCGGCCGAACGGGCCCTGGTAGGCGCCTGCCGGGCGCGGGTCGGCGTTGACGACGACCGGGGCGATCCTGGTCTTCTTTTTCGGTTTCGGGCCCGGGCCGCGGTAGTGGTTGCGCGGCGGCTTGTGTTTGTGGCGGACGATGTAGCCCTGGACCCGCCAGTCGCCGTCGGGTGTTTCGACCCAGCGGTAGTGCTTGTCCTTCCAGACGTGCCGATGCTTCTTGCGGTGGCCCTTCGGCCTCTTCGCGCTCGCTGTCGACTGGGGGATGGCCATGCTGGTGGGCGGCGGGGCGGTCCGGACCGTACCGAGTTTTCGGCATACGGTCAGAAATCCTTTAGGTTTGGCGCCGTTCCTGGACGCAAATGCCCGGCGCGCGGGCGTCAGGGCTGCTGTTTTTTCGCCAGGTAGCTCTTCCCGGCCGGCAGCGAGAGGGTCCTGTCGGCGACGAAATCGGTGATCGTCACGACGCCCCGCCTGACCTTGAAGAAGGTCCCCCTGCACTGGTCCGCGGTCAGCCAGATCGTGCCGATCACCGAGGCCGAGCCGAAGTTGCCCTGGGTGCGGAAGCGCCCGCTCCCCGAGCCCCAGAGCCTGCGCCCGGAGCGCTTCGCGGCATGGGCGCTCGAGCCCGCCGTCGGACAGGAGCTGAAGTCGCCGCCGCGCAGACGCAGCGTCACCAAGGTGCCGCCCCGGGCCTGCTGCACCTGGAAGCGGCCTTCGTAGAAGTCGGCGCTCTGTGTGACCCCGTTGGCGTCGACCGAGGTCAGGGTGACGCGGCCGTTGGTCGCGTCGATGATCGAACCGACCGGGATCGATGCCAGCGACTCGAGCGGGACGAACCTGGTCGAGCCTGGGACTTTGACGAATACCCGCCCGGATTTCGGCGCGACCGTGACGCTCTGGCCGTTGACCGGAACCGGTGGCGGGGGCGGCGGTGGAGGAGGCGGCGGGGGTGGGGGCTGTTTCTCCCCTTCTTCGGGCCCAGAGGTCGCAGCGACGCAGTTCGAGAACTCGGAGGTCGAGGTCCTGGGGACATCGGTCGCGGTCAGGGTGATGAAGTGGGCCCCGGGCAGGACCAGCGCCAGCAGTGTCGCGGTGAAGTCGAACGAGCCCGAGGCGTCGGTTTCGACTTCGTCGCCGATGCTGCCGACGAGGTGGCGACCCTCGCCGAACCCGGACGGGTCGCACTCTTCGCTGCTGAAGAATTCGAGGTCGTAACCGCGGTTCGGGAGCCCGTGGACGGTGCCGGTGACCGTCGCCGTCCCTTCGATGATTTTCCCGACGCTCGCGATCTCCGCGGTCACCGATGCGCCCGGGCTTTCGATCCCGAGTCCCTCGTTGGCGAAGATCGAGTTCTCGCGGACGGTCGCGAACATGGCCCCTTTCTGGACCAGCACGCCGGGGCCACGGTTGAATGCGACCACGTTGTGGGGCGGGGCCAGATCGTCGATCCCGCCGACCGTCACTTCGACCGCGTGCGGGCCGACGCGGATGCCGCCGCCCTCGGCCTCGACTTCTTCGGGGTCGGGGCCGTTGGGAAGAGGAGCTTCCCCCGACCGATCTGTGCCGACGAGGTTCTGGTCGATTTCGAGTTCCTCGCCGGCGGCGACGATCCCCCACTCGGTATTGCCCGAGACGAGGTTGCCGCCGATTTCCCCGCACTGGCGCCCGACCCGGACGAAACGCGCCCCTTCGTCGACCCAGATGCCGTCGAAGTTGGGCCGCGCCTGGGTGCCGGTGATGTCGGTGCCGACGTAGTTCCCGCACGCCTGGCCGGAGGACCCGGGTTCGAAGTAGATGCCGAGGCCGAATTCGCCGATCGCCAGCCCGTAGACATTCGCGGTGGAGTTTTCCCTGACCCGAATTCCCCAGGTCCCCCCCTCGAATTCGGCTTCGCTCCCGTCGAGGTAGACGACGGGAGAGCCTTCCCAGCCGGGGGCGGTCGTCGCGTCGAGCGTGGTCGACCCTTCGAGTTCCGGCAGCGGCGATTCGGGCTTGATCGTCCCCGCCACTTCGAAGGTGATCGTGTCCGGTTCCTCGCTGGCGTCGGCCGCGTAGATCGCGCCTCGGAGCGAGCATTCTTCTTCCGGGTAGAAGCAACTGCCGTCCCCGGGGTCATTCAGCGTGTTGACCTCGAGTTCGAGGGCCGACGCCCCGGCGGGGAAGACGCAGGCAACGAGGAGAACGAGTAGGACGAGGCGGACGAGCTTCAAGCGAAATGGCAGCCTATCCGTAACTTGACCTTCGGATCGCGCCTGCGAGAGGATGGACGCGAATGGCGAAGGTCCTCTGCGTCCTATATGACGATCCGATCGACGGGTACCCGCCGACATACGCGCGCGACGCGGTGCCGACGATCGAGGGCTACCACCGTGGCCAGACCACGCCGACGCCGAAGGCGATCGGGTTCACGCCGGGAGAGCTGCTCGGCTGCGTCTCCGGCGAGCTGGGGCTGAGGGAGTTCCTCGAGGCGGGCGGCCATGAACTCGTCGTCACCTCTGACAAGGACGGTCCGGACTCGGTGTTCGAGCGCGAGCTTGGGGACGCCGACGTCGTAATCTCGCAGCCGTTCTGGCCCGCCTACCTGACCGCCGAGCGGATCGCCAATGCACCGGACCTGAAGCTGGCGCTCACCGCCGGCATCGGGTCGGACCACGTCGACCTCCAGGCGGCGATCGACCACGGGCTGACCGTCGCCGAGGTGACCTACTCGAACAGCATCAGCGTCGCCGAGCACGTCGTGATGATGATCCTGGCGCTGGTCCGAAACTACATCCCCTCCTACGGGGTCGTCGTCGATGGCGGCTGGAATATCGCCGACTGCGCCTCACGGTCCTACGACCTCGAGGGGATGCAGGTCGGCACCTTCGGCGCCGGCAGGATCGGGTCGGCGGTACTGCGGCGATTGGCGCCGTTCGAGGTCGGCCTCCACTACACCGAGCGCCACCGCCTCCCGGACGAGGTCGAGGCGGAGCTGGAAGCCTCGTTCCACCCGACCGTCGAGTCGCTGGTCGAAGCCTGCGACGTGGTGACGATCAACGCCCCGCTTCACCCCGAGACCGAGAACCTGTTCGATGCCGAGCTGCTCGGGAAGATGAAACGCGGCGCGTACCTGATCAACACCGCCCGCGGCAAGATCTGCGACCGCGACGCCGTCGCCGCCGCCTGCGAGAGCGGCCAGCTCGCCGGCTACGCCGGCGACGTCTGGTTCCCGCAGCCCGCGCCGCGCGACCATCCCTGGCGCTCGATGCCCCACCACGGGATGACCCCGCACATCTCGGGGACGAGCCTCTCCGCCCAGGCGCGCTACGCGGCGGGGACGCGCGAGATCCTCGAGTGCTTCCTCGAGGGGCGCCCGATCCGCGAGGAATACCTGATCGTCGACGGCGGCAAACTGGCCGGGGCAGGGGCCCACTCCTACAGCGAGGGCGACGCGACCGGCGGCCACGAGGAGGCCGCCAAGTTCACCAGCGAGTGATCGGGGTGGGCGGCGGACGATGAAGATGCGCGCGGCGGTCCTGGAGGAGTTCGGGGAGCCGCTCGCCGTGCAGGAGGTCGACCTCGCCGAGCCACAGGCGGGCGAGGTTCTGGTCAGGCTCGCGGCCTGCGGCGTCTGTCACACCGACCTCTACACCGCCTCGGGGGCCGACCCGTCCGGGTACGCGCCGACGGTGCTCGGCCACGAGGGGGCGGGCGTCGTCGAGCAGGTCGGCCCCGATGTCGGCTCGCTCTCGCCCGGGGACCACGTCGTCACGCTTTTCTCTCCGCAGTGCCGCGAGTGCATCCACTGCCTCGACCCGCGGACCAACCTCTGCCTGGCGATCCGCGAGGAGCAGAACAAGGGCCACCTGCCCGATGGGACGACCCGGCTCTCCCGCGACGGCGACGGCATCCGGCACTTCATGGGCTGCTCGACGTTCGCCGAGTACACGGTGATGCCGGAGATCGCCCTGGCCAAGATCAACCCGGACGCACCGTTCGAGCATGCCTGCCTCTTCGCCTGCGGCCTCTCGACCGGCCTCGGGGCGGCGATCAACACCGCAAAGGTGCAGCCGGGCACCACCTGCGTCATCTTCGGAGCCGGCATGGTCGGCCTCGGCGCGGTCGCCGGCTGCCGCCTGCAGGGCGCCGAGCGGATCGTCTGCGTCGACCTCTCCGACGACCGGCTCGAGCTCGCCCGCGGCCAGGGTGCGACCGACCTGATCACCGGCGGCGACGGCGCCGTCGACCAGATCCTCGAGATGACCGACGGCTTCGGCGCCGACTACACCTTCGAGGCGACCGGAAACGTCGCCGTCATGCGCCAGGCGGTCGAAGCGGCACGGATGGCATGGGGCCAGTGCACCGTCGCCGGCGTCGCCGGCAAGGGCGAGACGCTCGACATCGTCCCCCGCTTCCTGATCACCGGCCGCCGCGTCGCCGGCTCCTCGTTCGGCGGCGTCAAGGGCCGCGATCAGGTCCCGGAGCTGATCGACCGCTCGCTGGCCGGTGAGATCGACGTCGAGCCGTTCATCTCGCACCGGATCTCGCTCGACGAGGTCAACCGGGGCTTTGAGCTGATGGAGGCCCAGGACGGGATCCGCAGCGTGATCGAGTTCAACTAGACATGCGGATCGGAGCGGCGATCGGCCTCGTCGGCCTGGCCTCGCTCGCCTTCGTGCCACCGGCGGCGGCGGCCACCCGGACCTTCGACTTCACAGGCGGGGAGCAGACGTACACCGTGCCCGCCGGTGTCACCTCGCTTCACTACGTCGCGGTCGGCGCAACGGGCGGGCGCGGGTCCGATGACCCCGGGAACATCGGCGGATCGGGCGGCCCTGGAGCCCGACTCGAGGGCGATCTCGCCGTCACCCCGGGCCAGGTGCTGTTCATCGAGGTCGGCGGCACCGGGCACGACGGCGCGGCGGGAGGAGCCGGCGGCTTCAATGGAGGGGGGGCTTCCAGGTTCGGCGGCTTCATGACCGCGGGCGGTGGGGGCGGGGGCGCCACCGACATCAGAACCTGCTCCCAGGCGGCAACGACGTGCACCGGCGCACCCGACACCCTCGGCTCGAGGTTGGTCGTCGCCGCCGGCGGCGGTGGGGGCGGGGACCAGGGCCGGAACGAACAGACCAGCGGCGGCGAAGGTGGAAGCGGCGGCGAGGACGGCCAGGCCGGGCAGTTGATCGGATGCAGCGGCACCACCCCCGGCGGTGGCGGGATCGCGGGCAATCAGGCAGCCGGGGGACCCGGTGGGACCGGAGGAAAATCAGACGCTCCGGACGGCGAAGGTGGAGTGCTCGCCAGGGGCGGAGAAGCGGGGATGGGCGGATCCAACAGCGAGGTCGGCGGCGGTGGGGGCGGCGGTTATTTCGGCGGCGGCGCCGGCGGGTCCGCCAACGGATGCTCGGCCGGCGGCGGGGGCGGCGGGTCGAGCTTCGCGGCACCCTCAGCCGCGGGCAATCTCCTGATAACCACCGACGCCACGGGCGTGGCCAGAATCGAACTCTCGACGCCCAAGCCCCCGAACGATTTCAGCTTCGGCCAGTTGAAGCGGAACAAGCGCAGGGGCACGGCGACGCTCACGGTCGAGGTACCCGGGCCCGGCGCGGTGTCGCTTGCCGGCAGCGGGATTGCTGCTCAGGCTGTCGCCGCGACCGGTGGCTCGAAGCTCACGATCCGGGCCCGAGGAAGGGCGAAGCGCCGACTCTCCCGTAGCGGCAAGGTGACGGTCACCGGCCAGATCACCTACACCCCGACAGAAGGCGACCCGCTGACCAAGGAGCGGAAGGTCAAGCTCGTCAAGCGCGTCAAGCGCGACTAGCCAATCAGCCGAACGCCGACCCGATCGGCGAGCGAGATAGCGAGACGCAGCGCCGAGCCGAAGACCGCCATGACTGCGATCCGCACGGCCCCGAAGCCGCGCGAGCGGGCGAGCGCCGGGGCGAGGCCGGCCGCGACCCCGGCAAGGCCGGGGAAGGGCCGGATGAAGAAGACGATTTCGCGGATCCGCCCGTCGGGCGCGAGGCGGATCAGCTGGGTCTCTTCGACCTCGGCGCCGGCAAGGCGCCCGCGGTAGAAGAGGGCGCGGGAGGTGTCGTCGCCGAGCTCCTCGTAGTACTCGATCACTTCGAGGCGGTCGAGCACGACGCGGAAGATCTCCCGCACCTGCTTGGGCCCCTCGAAGCGCAATCGCGCGCTGACCGGCGAGCGGATGACGATGTCGGGGCTGAAGGTCGCAAGGAGCCCCTCGAGGTCGCGGCGCTCGGCCGCGGTGCGGAAGGCGCTGACGTGGGTCAGGGCGTCCGGCATCGGCGCGGCCGAGTCTAGTCGCGTCCCGGCCCCGCGACCGCGGGCGCCTGGCGCAGGGCGTGGGCGACGACGCGGAGGCGAAGGCCCGGAGGCGTCAGGCGCGAGGCGGAGATCAGCGCCCGCAGCGGCGCCCCCGGTATCACCACCCTGCGGTTGTGCTCGAGGCCCGCGATCGCGGCCGCCGCGACTTGGTCGGCGCTGCGCCAGAGGAACCGGGGCAGCCCCTGGGCCGGGTTGGGCCCGTTGGCGGCGAAGAACTCGGTGTCGACGGGACCGGGGCAGACGGTGGAGACGGCGACGCCCTCGGGGCGGAGCTCGGCGTGGAGGGCGTCGCCGAAGGAGATCCTGAACGCCTTGCCGGCACCGTAGGTGGCCTGCCTCGCCACCGGCTGGAACCCGAGGCCAGAAGAGACGATCAGCACCGCGCCCCGGCGCCGCTCGGCCATTGCCGGGACGAATGCGCCGCATAGGTCGACAATCGCCTCGCAACCGACCCGGACCTGCTCGAGCTCACGCGCGGGGTCGAGCCGCGAGAACGGCCCATGGCTGCCGAGGCCGGCGCTGTTGACGAGGACGTCGACCCGAAGGCCGAGCGACTCGACCTCGCCTGCGATCCGATGCCGGGCCGCGGCATCGGCCAGGTCGCACCGGATCCACTCCGCCCGCACCGCCGCCGAGGAGAGCTCGCTGGCAAGATCCCGCAGCCGGTCCTCGCGCCGGCCGGTGAGAATGACGCCGCGGCCGCTCGCGGCGAGGCACCTCGCGATCGCGCATCCGATGCCGGAGCTCGCCCCGGTGACGAGGCAGGCCCCGTCAGGGCTCGGGCCGGGCAGCCAGCTCCTCATCTTCCCCGCGACCGCCAGAGCCCGCGCGCCGAGATCGCCAGCCACCCCCAGAAACCCGACAGCGGCATGCAGGCGACGGCGAGCGCGGCGCCGGCGAGGCTCGCGCGGTGGGCGCGGCGGACCGCGTCCCAGTCACCGGCCACCTCGGCGCTGCTGAGGAGGCGGCCGACGACCCAGACCAGCGGAGACGGGACGAGGAACCAGAAGGCGGTCGCCCGCGGGCCCCGGTGGGGAACGGCGGCGAGGATCCCCGCGCGCCGGATCGAGCCGATCTCCTCGCGGAAGAAGACGAGGCCGACGAGGGCATGGGCGATCGCCAGCGCCCGCAGCAACAGGCCGTCGTCGACGCGGCTAGTCACGGCCGCCCCGCGCCGTTCGCTCCAGCCCGGCCCAGGAGAACTCGAGCATGCGGTCGACGACCTCGCGCCTCGGAATCTCGGGGTGCTCATACCACCAGGCGGCGAGCCCGTTCTGGGCACCCTTCACAGCCTCGGCGAACATCTCCGCCGCCCGCCCCGGGTTCTCGAAGCGCGCCAACGCGCCACCCGCCCCCATCTCGACGAAGGCGGCGATCCCGGCCGTCGCGCGGCGGTCGAGCCGCCTGTAGGCGGCGGCGACATCGGGGTCGCTGGGCGGGTCGCGGAACATCATCCGCCACGCGAACGGGTGCTCCTCGACGTAGGCGAAGAAGGCGTCGACTCCCGCCCTCATCAGTTCCGCCGGCCCGCCGCCGGCGCTCTGAAGGGTCTCCCCCACCTGCCGCAGCAGCTCCTCGGTATGTCGTTCGAGCAGCTCGATCGCGAGCTCCGACTTGGCCGGGAAGTGGTCATAGATGACTGCCGGTGTGATCCCGCCCGCCTCCGCGATCTGGCCCATCGACGTGCCGTCGTAGCCATTCACGGCGAACAGCTCGGTCGCCCCGGCAAGGATCATCTCCCGCCGCCTCTCGGGGGTCAGCCGCCGCCTCCTCGTCCTGGTCGCCATCGCCCGAACGTTACCAAATGGCCATTTGGTAAGGTCGCGGGCATGGAGCTCTGGAGCGCCGAGGTCGACGAGATCATCGGCGGCGACCTCGTCGTCGTCCTCGCCTATGCGACCCCGGCCGCCGGCGCCGTCCTGCTGCCCGTCAACAACTACGCGGTGGCCCGGGACGCAGCGGCGGGGACCCTGACCGCGATCAACAGCTCGGTCGGGGGATGGAGGAAGCTCGAGCGGATCAGGAGCGACCCGCGGGTCGCGCTGGCCTTCCACACCCGCACCCACGGACTGAGCCGGCGCCCGGAGTACGTGCTCGTCCAGGGGACCGCGTCCCTCTTGGACCCGATTCCCGACTATCCGGCGACCGTCGCCGAGCGCTGGGAGCGGTTCGAGCCGTGGCGGGATGCCCCTGCGATCTGGCGGCGCTGGCAGCGCGCCTACGCGACGCGGGTCGAGATCGGGATCGCGGTCGAGCGGGTCCTCGTCTGGCCCGACCCGGCCTGCGCCGGCGGGGCGACGGCCCACGGTTCGCCGCTCCCGGCCGAGGCCCCGGCAGCACAGCGCCCGCCGGCGAACGGGACCGGGCCCCGCCTCGACCATCGGCGCGCCGCCGAGCGCGCCGCCGCGCTCCCCCACCGCCTTCTCGGCTGGATCGGGGACGACGGCTTCCCGAGCGTCGTCCCGGTCGACGTACTCGGGGCCGACGATGCCGGCATCCTGCTGCGGCTCCCGCGGGGCGCCGCGCCCCCGGGGGCGCGGCGGGCGGGCCTCACCGCGCACTCGTTCTCCCGACCGGCGATCGGCCAGGTCCAGCGCAAACACACGGGCTGGCTCGAGGTCGATCCCGCCGACGAGGAAATCGCCCGCTACGCCCCTCACACCCAGCGCAACTACAGCCTGCCCGCCTAGCCGCCTCCGGCACTCGGCGCCGTCACCCGCTGGGAGGCGCGAAAACCGCGCGCGCCGGCCGCCGCCGCAAACATATGATCCGCCCGTGGTCCGCGAGCTGCAGCCGCCCGAGACGGGACTTGCGTTCGAGGCGATGCGGGCTCTGCGGACCGACCTAGCCGACGAGGCGGAGTTCGTCCGCATCGTCGATGAGGCCCAGCGACCGCAGGGCTACCGCCTGGCCGGAGCCTTCGAGGAGGGCGAGGAGCGCGCGATGGCGGCGGCCGGCTTTCGCTGCGGCCACAGCCTCGCCTGGGGCCACTACCTCTATGTCGACGACCTCTCGACCCTGCCCGAGGCCCGGCGCCGCGGCCACGCGCGGGCGCTGCTCGAGTGGCTGCTGGAGGAGGCGCAGCGGCTGGGGTGCGACCAACTTCACCTCGACTCGGGGGTCGGCCTCGATCGGGCCGACGCGCACCGGCTCTACCTCAACGCCGGCATGGTGATCTCGGCCCACCACTTCGCGCGGCTGTCCCGATGACCGGGCGCGAGTGGCTCGAGCCCGATCGCGTCGAGGAGTGGCCCTCGCGGCGCGAGCGGCTGCCCCACGCGCCGGATGCGGAGCGGCTGCTGGTCGATCACCTCGTCCCCGAGCGGGTCGAGCGGGTGCTCGACCTCGGAACGGGCGAAGGGCATCTCCCTGCTGCGATCGCCGCCGCGCGCCCGGGCGTCGAGGCGGTCGGCCTCGATATCTCGCCGGCGATGGTCGCGGCGGCGACCGAGCGCTTCGCCGACGACCAGCGGGCCGGGTTCGAGGTTCACGACCTGATGGAGCCGCTCGCCGACCGCTGGGGCCAGTTCGACCTTGTGGTCTCGGCACTCGCGATCCACCATTTGCCCGACAAGCGGAAGCGCTCGTTGTCCAGGGAGGTCTTCGACCTGCTCGCTCCCGGCGGCGCCTTCTACAACCTCGACTGCGTCGCGGCGCCCTCCGAGGAGCTCCACGACCTGAGCCAGCGGGCCTACGGATTCGACCAAAGAGAGGACGACCCCTCCGACCAGCTCGCGCCGCTCGAGGACCAGCTGGAATGGCTGCGGGAGGTTGGTTTCGACCAGGTCGACTGCCACTGGAAGTGGCTCGAGCTCGCCCTCTTCGGCGGCGTCAGGGCCGGCTAGCGACGCGAGCACGAAAAACGACCGGTGATGACGCTCGTCGCCTGCCTCGCGCGTAGCCTTCGCGCTAGAAGCTTCTCGCGCCACCCTCGGGACCGATTCACCGCTGGGCTTCCGCGGGCGCCGGTCCCTCCCGGTCGCAGTGGTGAACATAGCGGGGAAATACGGCGTCGCAAGGGGGGCGGCCGGCGCGGATCCGCAAATTGGGCGCTTAGGATGACCCGCTGCTAGGTTGGATCGATGCTCGGCCCTGGGTGCCTCGTCTCGGCAGCGCGGCGCGTCGCCCCGGCGCTGACGCTGGCGGCCCTGATGGTCGCTCCATCCGCGGCGCTCGCCGGCGGCGGCATCCCAGACTCCTCGTTCGGCGGCACCGGCTTCGCGAGCATCAACGCCTCGTTCCCCGGAGCCCGTGAGTCCGGCAACGCGATGGTCCTCGACAGCCATGACCGGGTCCTGGTCGGAGGCGGGGTCCTCGCCAAAGAACCGGTCGAACCAAACGGCGGCTGGGTCCTGGGGCGGTTCCGCAGCGACGGCACGCCCGACCCGACATTTGGAGTGAATGGCGTCTCGAGGGAAGCGCCGGGGCTATTCGGGGAAGGGGTCCTGGCCGAATTCGGCGCGGAGATCAGATCACTTGCGATTGAACCAGGCACGGGAAAGATCATCGCCGGCGGCTTCACCGTGACCCCCGCCCATCGCTCGCAGTTCACGATCGCCCGCTACGACACCGACGGCGCCCTCGACATGACCTTCGGCCCGGCCAACACCGGATTCGTGACCGACGAAATCACCTCCGAGGGGGCCGAGCTCAAGGACATCGCGGTCTCCCCCGACGGGCACATCACCGCGGTCGGCTCCTCTGGCTTGGATGCCGCCCTCGCGCGTTGGGATTCCGATGGGAACCTCGACCCGGAATTCGACGGGCCGGCCGGCACCGGGAACGGCGCCTTCACCGACCTCATCGCCGGTACCTTCGACGAGCTCCGCGACGTCGCACTCGAACCGTCCGGCGCGATCCGGGCGGTTGGCGTCGCGACGAGCGGGGGCGTGACCGAATGGGCCGTCGTCCGCTACCTGCCGACCGGCGCCCGCGACATCGCCTTCAACGGGACGGGGGTGGTGACGATCTCCTACGGCAACGGCTCCGATCTCGGCGCCTCCCAGGTGCTGGACCGCGGCGTCCTCTACGTCTTCGGCAGCATCGACGTCAAACCCGGCAAAGAGACGGAAACCGACTTCGGGGTCACGGCGCTGAATGCAACGACGGGGGCGGCTATCCCAGGCACCACCGCCCGGGTCCCGATCCCCGGCGGCCAGAACATGTACCGGGCGGCGCTGCAGCAGGCCGGTGGTGCCCAGGGGCCGTCCAGAGAACGGTTCCTCCTCTCGGGCGTTGGCCAGACACCTGGCGGCGGCGGTGCCATCCTCGCGGCGATGCGCCGCGTGGCGCCGGGCTCGCCGGTGCTTGAGCCCGACCCGGAATTCGGCAACGGCGGATATCTCGAGCCGCCGCGATTGAACGGCAACTGGGCCGATGTCACGACCGACAGCCGCAACCGGGTGGTGGTCGGTGGCGAACTCGGCCTCTACGAAACCGCCGACCTTTCCGCCGCCCGCTTCATCGACGTCTCGCCCCCGCAGAAGGACACGACGGCGCCGGTGATCTCGGGGGCGAAGCTCAGTCCCCGCGCCTGGGCGGTCAGGGGCAATGGAAAGGCTGAGACCCCGGTGGCAAGCAAGGTCAAGAAGGGGACGAGCATCCGCTACACACTCTCGGAGACCGCCCGGGTGACGGTCCAGATCGAACGCCGAAAGCGCCGCAAGGGGAAGAGGAAGGCGAAATTCACCCCTGTCGGCGCCTTCGCCGAGAGCGGAGCTGCTGGGGCGAACAGGAACCCGTTCTCGGGAAGGATCGGGAAGAAGCGACTGCGCCCGGGCCGCTACCGGGCGACCCTCGTCGCGACCGATGCCGCCGGCAACGCCTCGACCCCGGCGCGGGCCGCGTTCAGGGTCATTCGCCGACCCTGACCCTCGCCTTGAGGTCACTGCTTGGGGTGCAGGTGAACCGGGAGCGTTTTGAGCTGGTTCGCGAACGGTGACTCGACGTAGGTCGGCGTCTCGGCGATCTCGAGATCGGGGAACCGGGCCAGCGTCTCTTCGATCATGATCCGCAGCTCGAGTCGGGCGAGCGCGGTGCCGAGGCAGAAGTGGCGGCCGCCGGCGCCGAACGCCTGATGCTCGGGGTTGCGGGTTACATCGAAGCGGTCGGGGTCCTCATAGCGCGTCTCGTCGCGGTTCGAGGACGGGTACCACATGACCACCTTCTCCCCCTCCCTGATCGTCTGCCCGTTGAGCTCGGTGTCTGAGGTCGCGGTGCGCGCGAAGTGGGCGAAGGCGGGGAACATCCGCAGCGCCTCCTCGACCGCCGCCGGCACCAGCGAGGGGTCCTCGAGGACCATCTCCAACTGCTCGCGGTCTTCCATCAGCGCCCGCATGCCGCTGCAGTAGGTCGCCTTGGTGCTGTCGTTGCCCGCCGCCATCAGCAGCACGAAGCCCATCACGATCTCGTGTTCCTCGAGCCGCTCGCCCTCGATCTCGGCGTGGACGAGGACGCTGGTCAGGTCGTCGGTCGGCTGCTCGCGGCGTTCGGCGATCAGCTTCCCGCAGCGCTGGAAGATCTCCGGGACGTCGCGTTCCATCGCGGTCTCCACGCCTTCGGGCGTCGCATCGGGGTCGCCGGCCTGCAGCAGCGTGTTCATCAGCCTCGCCCAGACCTCGTCGTCCTCGGGCGGCAGGCCCATGAAGCTTCCGATCACACGCGCCACCACCGGCTGGGCGACGTCGGTGACCAGGTCGCAGCCATTCCGGGCCTCGAGCGGCTCGAGGACGCCGACGGCGATCTCGCGGATCGCGCCCTCGTGCTCGGCGATCCGCTTCGGCGTGAAGCCCTGCTGGAACAGCGCCTTGATCCGATCATGCTTGGGCGGGTCCATCCCGATGAACATCGCCTGCTGCAGCTCGAGCGGCAGGATCGAGTTCTTCAACGCGGTGAAGCCCCCGACCTCAGAGGAATACGTCTGCCAGTCGCGGCTGACGGCGTGGACGTCGTCGGCTGTCGTAATCGACCAGAAGCCGTCCTCGTTCGGGAACTCGGTGATCCGCGGAGACCAGTGCACCGGGCACTCGCCGCGGAGGCGCTTGAACAGCTCGTGGGGAGGGCCATCCTCGAAATTGGCCCGATCGGCGACGAGCACCTCATCGAGCGGCTTCTGGTCCTGGCCGGTGACGCTCATGCGGATCCTCCGATCGGGTGGTTCAGCGAGCCGTGCGGCCAGCCTAACCGACGACCCTCAGAACCCGGGCGGGTGGCGGGCGACGAAGCCTTCGGGGTAGGGGGCGGCGGCGTGCCAGCGCGGGCCGGTCCCGTTTTCGTCGCCCACCGTGTCCCAGCGGAGGCCGGCGATCACCGCGTAGGCGTGGCCGGCGTTCGCATAGACGGTCACCCACTTGCCGGGCCCAGGAGCGCCCCAGGACTCGAGCCGGGTCGAGTCGAGCGGCGCTTCGAGGAAGCCGCCGCCGCCGAGCATGAAGCTGACGGCGCCCGAGCAGTCATACCCCGTCGAGTACCAGGAGGCGTGCCCCCCGCCCCATATGTAGGGGCGGCCGACGATCGTGTTCGCGGCGCTGATCGCGGCCTTGATCCGTTCCGGGGCGCTCGGCGGCGCCAGGGCGATGCCGCTGAGCAGGACCGCCCTCCCCTCCGCTTCCTGGCGCTCGAGCCGTTCGATCACGCGCGGGGTGATCTTTTTGCGCTGCGAGGGGGGCGGCGGGGTGTAGGAGCCGTTGGTCCCGGCCGATGCGGGCGGCAACGCGCCCGGCGGCGGCGGTGAGCTCGGTTCGGGGGCGGGTTCGGCTTCGACTTCCCGCGCTTCGCGTTCCTTCTTGGCGGCGGCCGCGGCTTCGCGCGTCGCGGTGACTTCGGCCGCTTCGCGCCTGGCGGCGGCCTCCTGTGCCGGCGTCGCGACGTCGAGGTGCCGGGGCGTCGGCGGCCGCTCTTCGGCGATCCGGCTCTGAGGTTTCGGCTTCGGCGGCGCTTTGATGACGATCGTCGACTGCCCGCAGGCGGCCAGCGCCAGCGTGAGCAGCAGGGCGGCGGCTCCGAGTCCCGCCCTCAATCCATGTCTTTTCGTCTGGCCCCACATCGAAGCTCGAATTGTGAAGGAAGTTCGAGCCCGAGGCCTATTGTCGGTTCAAATGAAGAGCTTCGCCCTCCCGATCGCGGCGGTCTCGCCTGTGCCTGCACCGCCGGCATCTACGCCGCTCCGGCGAGCGGCGGCCGCTCTCCCGCAGCGGTCAGGAAGCCCTGATCCGGAAATCGCTGATCCCGTTCGGCCCGAAACGCAAGCGCAAGATGGCCGCCTATTCGGCGCCACTACGGCGAACGCACCTGGAGGCTGCGCGACTCCCAGGTGATCGTCGAGCACATCGCGGTGGCCTCGAGCGCGGCGGCGCAACACGTTCGCCCCGGACGTTCCTGACCCCGAGCTCGGTGAACTGCCGAACGTCTGCTCCCATTTCGTGATCTCCTCCTCGGGCCAGATCTTCAGGCTGGTCAACCTGAGGACGCGCTGCCGCCACACCGTCGGCCTCAACTGGACCGCTATCGGGATCGAGCACACGGGTTACGCCGCCGGGCACCGCTCGATGCGCGTCTACCGGCGGCGCCTCCGCGGCCTCGGGAGCTGCCGCTGAGCGCCTCACACGGCTCTCGTGCTTCAGCGGAGGGGGTGGGATTCGAACCCACGAGCCGCCTTGCGACGGCCAACAGTTTTCGAGACTGCCCCGTTCAACCACTCCGGCACCCCTCCGGGAACAGCTGACCCCCTGATCCTAGCGAGGCAAATTCAGCCTCGACGGCGCAGGTTGACCCAACGCACCTGGTCTAGGCCATCGCCTCGATGCCTATGCCCTGCTGTTCGAAGCCGTCACTGACTTCGGAGAGATCGACAGACGCTTCGATCCCATGGACCCCAGCTTGAACGTCCCCGCCAGCCCGGCGGTCGAGCAGGACCTTCGCACAGGTCGCGATCGCCGAGGCGGTCATCGCGAAATTGCCTTTGCCGATCACGACGCTCGTCTCCAGGCGCCTACCTTCTCGCAGCGCCGCGCAGAGGTGGCATTGGAGGTTGGCCACGGTCCTCGCGGCGCGCCGCTCAGAGCCGAAGGTGAAGAATGAGAGCGGCAGCTTGGAAATCAGACAAAGAGAGTTCAGCGCCATCACTGGCGCCCGAGCCCACCCCTCCAACGTGTAGCCGTAGATCCGCACCGGCAGCTTCAGCGCCAGGTCCTCGGTCAGACCGACCGAAGCTTCCTCGTCGTCGAAGTCGATACAGCGCATCGTGCCGAAGGGGTCGGGAACTCGACCATCGTTGTCGGGCGGCGCTTGGCACTCGTCAGGCCCGGATACAGATCGACGGTCCCGCGCCCGGCCGGCTCGGACATCGAGAAGGTGCCGGCATCTTCAAGCTCGTCTGCATCGGGATGTCGGGCGAGCAGATCCGCGAGGACCAGGAGCTGACCCCGGGCCCGAGCCCGAGGTCGGTGACAACGAGACCCTCCGCACCAGCTCCAAGCGCTTTCAATTCGGCCATTCCTCAGGCTGACGATTACGGTGAACATTGCGCCCCCGTTCTCCAGGACGAACTTCTCGGCATTGTGATTCGGGTCGTTGGCCATCGAGATGACCAGGTCGGCGTCGGCACAGCCCATGGCTGCTGCAGCAGCGTCGTTGACGTCGATCAGCCGAAAGTCCGAGGCGCTCTCCGGCCGCCGGCCGGCGCGAACCACCGAAGCCCGCCCGCTGCAGGGCCGGTACGCTGAGCCGCCCCAGCGCACCCTGTGCGCTGATCACGACCATCTTGTGCGCCCCGAAGTTCACGGCGCGGCGGAGATACAGCCTTTGGAAGAGCCCCTCCCTGGCAGCGGAGCAGGAGCCAAGCAAAAGTGACGTGGCCTTAGCCTTATGGGAAGCGTCTCGCTGACGCGCCTCACCACGTTCCGAACGCCGTGAGATAGATCCGGGCCCGCCGAGGCGCCTCAAAGACCTTCTTCCCGTTTACCTTGACGAGTTCGTCTTCCGCCACAACCGCCGCGGCACGCCGATGGCCGCTTGCCAGACCCTTCTCGGGCTCGGTGCGATCCACGATCCGACGACTTATGAAGAGATCACTGCCCTTAGGCAGCCGGCCTGAGCTAACCGGATACGCATCAAGCAGCTAGACCGGAATCCGCTTCCCCTTCTTGCGACACCGCTTCCGCGCCTTGGCAGAGTGCTTTTTCTTGCACTTCTTGAGGGCAGCGGCGCGTCGTCCGGTGTTCGCCGGGACCGACGGCGGTGTCGCCGGGACCGACGGCGGTGTCGGCACAACGTAGGTCTTGAATGCAAAGTCACTACTTTGCGACGTCCAGAAGCCGGACGGGGGAGACCCCGGCGCGGTGAAAGCCAAGCCGCCCCCATACGGATTTCCAGAAACGCTATGCGCCCATTTGTATAAGGAGCCGCCCGAGGTGTAGGCGACGATGGCGTACTGGGTCCCCGCCGCCACCACTGCGGGCGAGTTGAACGAAACGGGCACCCATGCAGCAAGGCTCGGGACGGCCGTACCCGGAACGCCATGGCTGGCCAGGACCACTTCGCCCGGGACGCCCGAGACGTCTCGGATCTCGACGTTCAAGTCGGTTGGGTTGCCGCTCTCCTCAAGATTCAGATCGACTTGGTCCAGTCCGCCGCTGATCCCCGCCGTGAAAGTTTGGGCCGCGCCCGAGGCCGAGGTAATTCCTATGAACCCTCCGCCGCCGTCGGTTTGCTGCTGATCGAGAGTGCCGGCAAGCGCCGCGCTGGGGACAACTAGCCAGGCCGCACAGGCTGCGATGAATGTCGCTAAAACGGCTACCCGAAGGCGACTAGTCGAAGCGGCGTTGGCGTAGGGAAACGTCGAGCGAACTCGTTTCGACAATGGAGCCTCTCTTTCTTGCCGGTGCCTATTCCCCATGCTGATCGTCCCGGAAGTTGCGGCCGTCGTGTCTGCTTCCGAGAGGCATATCCGACGCGCTACCAGGTGTCAAACGGAGTCCCAGGACGGGCGCCGTTCGAAACCCTCCAGAAAAAGGGCTCGATGGTGGTCGCTAGAGATATAGCGGGGTGGGATTCGACCCCACGAACGCCTTGCGACGTCAACAGCTTTCGAGACTGCCCCGTTCAACCACTCCGGCACCCGTCCAGGGCAACTTCGAACTCCGATCCCTAGCGAGGATCGTAAGTCTGGACAGGTGGCCACCTCGGACTACGGCGCAGATCGGTCCTCGTCTTCGCACATGGCTCAACCTCCCCTTGGTCATGCGTCCAGCCCACCGCGCCAGTACGGCTGCTCTTGTTATGGTGGCTCGCGAGTCAAACCACATAGGTTGGGCGTCACCAGCCTTCGACTCAGGAGGAGGCCTCCATCACTATCGGGCGGCGAGTGGGTCTCATGGTTCCGCTGCTGATCGCGCTGGCGACAGTGTCACAGCCCGCGTTCGCGACCGCGGCACCGCAAGCCCGTAGCGCCGCCGGACGAGCGAGCGTCGTGAGTGAGATCGCGCAGGCCCGTTCCCTGCTCATTCGCGTCCCGAGCTCGCGCTTCCTCCGCGGGCGCCGGGCGCGCACGTCGTTGGTGCGCCAGGCTGCCAGGGCCTTGCACTTGGCACGGCGCGGGCGAAGCTGCCCGGCGCTCGCCGCGGTCGATGGCCTGTCGAGCGCGCTCTATTCGCCCCCGACCTGGAAGCACAAGCGTATCCCGCGCTCACTGATACGCAGGCCGGTCAACCTCCTTGCCACCGCCGGCCGGCGGCTCCTGCCCCGGGCAGGACGAAAGTGCGCGCGTACGTCCAAGGCACACCGGATCAAGGCGCACAGGGGCCATGCGGGGGGCGCGAGGGTGCAACCGCCCGACGAGGATCCCGAGCAGGGCGAGGGCGTCGACAAGAAGATGCCGCCCGGACCCTTCCGGCCCCCCAAGTCGATCGGGGGCGGGACCGGCCTCGGTGTCGGCGCGCTCGCCTCCGGGGCACACGCCGCCGCCGGAAGACCACGCGCGCTGACCTTGGACCCAGTTGCCTGGGCGTCGGGCGAACCGCTCGCCTTCTTCCGCAACTCCGATGTGGGGGTCCCGCCACGTGAAGCCAGCCCGCAGGAGGTCACCACGGCGATCGGCGAAAACGTCGTGTGGTACACGGGCAACAGCTCGGTGGCGCTCTCGACCGATGCCGGTCACACCTTCAGGCAGTTTGACCCCTCCGAAGTGCTCCCCGACGAAGGGCTGGCCTTCTGCTGCGACCAGCTCGTCTCCTACTCCCCGTCCTACCACATGTTCGTCTGGGTCATGCAGTACTGGTGCAACAAGCCCTGCCTGACCGAAAACTCCGAACACAAGGCGGTCTGCCGCAGCGACGGTGTGTTCAATCGCATCCGCATCGCTGTCGCAAGTCCTGCGGACCTGCGCGCCCACGCGTCGAATCCGGGCGCGGCGTGGACCTATTGGGACGTGACCCCGGGAACGATTGGGCAGCCCGGCAACGCCTGGTACGACCGCAGCGATCTCTCCGTCAACCCGACGAATATGAACTGGAGCGTGGACGTCATATGTGGCAACGGCGGATCCCTGATGGGACGCATCTCGCTGGCTCAGCTCTCCCACCGCGGGACCGTGAGCCTGAACTACCTGGTCGACGCCAACGCGCGAATGCAGACGGCCCAGGGAGAAGAATCGAGCGCCACGTACTTCACGGGCAGCAACTCCGGTAGCCAGGCGCGCATCTGGTCCTGGGCACCGTACTCGGGCACCCTCTTCCGCCACGACATAGACCACTCCTCGGTCCCGGCCTTCGACAACGAAATCAAGGGCACCGACGGCAGCAACTGGTACGACCGCTATGGGATATTCCCCGGCGCCGTTGAGAGCTCGACGCTGAGTGGCTCGACGCTGTACCTCGCGCAGGGCACCGGGCGGGCCTACTGCACGGCCAACTGCGACAAAAATAATCCCACTCTGCACCACGTCTTCGATCAGCCGGCGATCTTCATCACCAAGTTCGACGTGAACAGCTGGCATGAGACCGGTGAGCGCTGGTTGTGGAACCCGACGTACGCCGTCGGCTGGCCCGCGTTGTCGACCGACCGTGCCGGCGATGTCGGAATCGACTTCCGCGCCTCGCCGAACAACGACAATGCGCAGCCCGTGGCGGGCTTCCTGACTCCTGACGAGGAGTTCGTGCTGGCGCTGCCTGCGGGGCTGCCGCACGAGACCGGCGACTACTACACATTGCGACCCGGGCGCACCTCGCAATCGTTTGTGATGCCTGCCCAGACGGTCCAGTACTACGCCGGCGTGCCCATCATGCACTGGAACTTCATCGAATACGGCCACGGTCCCGCGCCGTACGTCGCGCCACCGAACGTCTCGATCACCGCGCCGGCAGCTTTCGCTCACTTCACCCTCGGCCAGGACATCACCTACAGCGCCCAGGTCAGCGACCCGATCGACGGCACCCTGCCCAGCCATGCCATCGTCTGGAGGGAAGACGGAAACGAAATCGGCCGCGGCCTCCTGATCGTCCGCCACGGCACGCCAGTCGGCTTGCACACCATCACCGTCACCGCGACCAACGGCGACGGCAAGTCAGCCAGCGCCACGATCAGCGTCCGGGTGCTGGCCCCTCCGGGAGATGTGACGGCGTCGGTCAGCAGTCCCCCGGATGGGTCGGAAATCGCCGCTTGCCTGATCGATGAAAAACACGGCAGCGAGTACTACGCGGACGTGCATTTCATGGCCTCGGCGAGCGACTCTCACGGTCTGCCGCTGACCTATCGCTGGACCGACAGCGTCGACGGCAAGCCGGCGCAACTGCTCTCCGAAGAACTCTCGCCGACGCTGCGGCTGTACACGGAAGGAGCCGGATTCTCGACCCACAATCTCACCCTGACGGCCTCCAATGGAACTTCCACTGGCATCGCCGAAGTTACCCTCAAAACCAGCTTCAACGGCTGCATCCACTGAGCAACCGACCCCTAGCGCCGCTTGCGACACCCAATTAACGTCGTTGCCTCACGCGCGAACAGCTAGCGACGGCTGTGGCGCTCGAGGTAGTTACGATGGCCAACGGTTTTCGAGACTGCCCCGTTCAACCACTCCGGCACCCCTCCCGGAACCGCGGGGCCTTGATCCTAGCGAGGACATACCAATCCTTGCGAGGCAGACCGCTCACCCCGTTCGAGATAGTCGCCGAGCATGACGGCCGCCCATCTTTGGGTGCCGGGGCACTCGGGGCGCTGCGTCACGATCCCCGCACATGCCCGACTGGGCGCTCAGCGCGCTCTCGCACCCACGCGAGGAGGAGCCACCCCAGCGGGAGACCGTTCCTACCCCTTTTCGTCCAGACCGGGCATCTGGAACGAAGCTCGATGGCGCCTGCAAATCGCGCGAAGCGAGAGCGATGCACCCCTACACTGCGCCCGATGTCCGCCGAGCAGGTCGACAGCTACCTGCGTGATCTCGAGGAGCCGAAGTGCGCAACGCTTCAAGAGCTGCGCCGCACGATTCTCGAGATCGTCCCAGAGGCTGAAGAGGGGATTTCATACCGCGTCCCAGCGTTCCGCTTGCACGGCCAGGTCATCGCTGGGTTTGCGGCGTTCAAGAGTCACCTCAGCTACCTGCCCTTCAGCGGCTCGGTCCTCGGCCAGCTTGCCGACGAGCTCGACGGCTACACGATGACCAAGAGCTCGTTGCACTTCCCGATCGACCGCCCGCTGCCGAAGGCGCTCGTCAAGAGACTGATCGCCGCGCGTCTCGCGGATGCAGGTCTGCCCCCGCGCTAAGTCCGCGCCCTACGGTGCATTTCCTCGCCACTGAGCAGCTCGATCCGCTGGCTCATCGTCCACTGCTGGCCGAATCGATCGCGCAGACGACCGGCGCGGTCGCCGTAGAACTGGTCGGCCAGCGGGTACAGCACCTCCGCTCCAGCCTTGACTGCCCGCGCCCAGGCAGCGTCCACGTCCTCCCAGTAGGTGGCCATGATCGCGCTGACGGCCCCGCCGAGAGACTGCGGCAATGTCGCCGGGCCCCCATCCCCGGCCTCCTCGGTGATCATGACCACCGAGTCGCCGATCCGCACCTCTGCGTGGATCAGCTCGCCCTCCGGCCCGCTGAACCGCTCGCCGATCTCCTCCGCTCCGAACGCGTCGCGATAGAAGGCGATCGCGGCGGCGCCGTCGGGAACGACGAGCCGCGGCGTGACCGTGTACAGGTGCTCGGGGATGGGGCTGGGCCGCAAGGGTTGGGCTTCGGGCACGAGTTGCGCTCCTCAGAGACCCGCCGCGGCGAGCGCGTCCTCGGGATCGGGGTAGTGGACCATCTCCACGGCCCTCCCGTCGCGGAAGGTCGTGACGTTGGCGACCGGCGCCGCCTGTTCGCCGTCCTCAGAGGGGGGCCCGATGACGACGACGACCTTCT
Source organism: uncultured Solirubrobacterales bacterium (assembly GCA_963737575.1). Classification (GTDB taxonomy): domain Bacteria; phylum Actinomycetota; class Thermoleophilia; order Solirubrobacterales; family 70-9; genus VRUE01. The sequence continues at coordinate 10,016 of CAVTTJ010000006.1, read as the reverse complement.
CGCCCGCGCTGCGGGCGTCGAGCACATCGACCGCGATGCCGGGTGGGCGGTTGCCGACCTCAGCCCGCCGGATCGAGTGCGCCTTCGTCCCGCGGCCGAACCGGCTCGCCGCCGCGGCGATAAAGCATGACGGCGACGATCACCGACCAGATCATCACCACGAAGAAGCCGAAGAAGCCGACGGGGGTGACGCCGACGACGCCGATCACGATCATCACCCAGCCGAGCCACTTGGGCAGCGCCGCGGTGCGCAGGATCGCCAGGCCGATCGCGATCGAGAAGACCACGAGCCCTGCCTCGAAGGGCCAGAAGAAGTTGTTGCTGAGGACGTTGATCGCTTCGGCCGCGGCGGGGCTGATGCTGTTGCGAGTTTCGCTCAGGGCCCATTCCAGGCTGGCGAAGATCGCCCCGCCGGTCCCGAGCAAAACCGCGCCGCCGAGGGCGACGGCGGAGAGCCCCTCACCACCCTCCTGGCCGCGCAGGAAGCTGCGCAGGGAGCCGGCGAAGAAGATGAAGAAGATGACCGCGAGGGCGGCGCAGAAGTTGCCGATCATGACGGCGGAATGGTGGAGCCGGAAGTGGGCGATGACCTGCGCCCCGGTGTCGTGCTGGCTCGGCGCGCTTGGGGTGAGGAAAAAGGTGACGACGAGCAGAGCGGCGAAGACGATCCCGGTAAGGGGCGCGAGGCGGCGCAGCAAATCCGGCATTTCCGATCCTCCTGTTAGAACCCAGGCGGGCCTCCCCAACTGCGGTGTTCCGCAGGCCCCTCTCCAGCGGCGAACATACAGCGCGCCCGGCCTCGCAGTCAACTCTCGGTTGGAGGGCGTCTGCTTCGACGAGATCGGTCGACTCGGCAAGCCTCGCTAGCGTCGGAAAGCTGCGTCGCTCCTCGTCCAAGGCGAGAGCGCGAGTCGCGCTGGCTGACGTGCTCGCAATCACGCGAGAGGGGTGACCAGCCCAGCGGGTCAGTCAAAGACCTCACAAGGCACCCTCCGCCCGCGACTGGGCCTTACGTCATTACCAGCTCGCACCGAGGGAGCGGTTGGAGCTATACGCGCATTCCGGTGTGGGGCAGGAACGGAAGGCTGATGCCGCAACTCCCAGGCAGACACGTCAGAGATAGCCTCGCGGCGCCCGGGGTGATTGGGCAGGGACGCGGCGATTCCCTGCCTGAAGGGTTCAAACCGTGCCGTTGAGCCAACGAGCGGTCGCAAGGCGCCGCTGGTTAGGCGCGAAGGAGAGCCTGCTAACGGATCGTGTGGGCAACTTTTCCTCGATACACGCACTTGATCTTCCCAGCGTAGGTCTTGCCCTCCTTCGGCGAGGCGGCCACCGACAACGCGAGGATCGCCACCGCGCAGATCAGCGCGAAGCTCGCCACCCCCACCGGTAGCGCACGCCAGCGCCTTTGGGAGTCGCTTCATCGGAATCCTTCCGTCACAACCTCCGTCGTGGCCCCTTCTCCCCGATGAGGCGGAGTCGCACCCGCTTATCAAGTCGGTTCCTGAGCCGGTCAGCCCCAGCAATGGTGGACACCAACCGGGCAGACCGGTCGAACAGGTCAAGTCCAAGGGCAGTCCAATGGCCAGAATGAGGGTAGCGTCGCCTGCCCCAGGTCTGCGCACAGAGCAGCTCGGCCCAAATTGCCTAAGGCTGTGGATGCACCCGGGTATTCAAAACCACTCCGAACCGCGCGCCGTGATCGGTCGGGAGCTGAGATGCGTTGACGTGGAACGTCTCCTCCAGGAAATTGGGGGGCCCGGTGCGCACCGCTCCCTCGTCGCACTTGGACGAGGTGAAGTTTGGGGGCTCCGCGTGACAGACCAGGCTCAGTTGGTGCTTGCCCGTCAGACTGCCGACCCTGAGCGTGGCCGTGCCCGAGTACCCCGTGTTCGAGGTCCCCACAACGCAACTTCCGAAGCGGAAGGTGCCCGCATTTTGATTCCCCTTGAGCAAGGAGACCTTGCTTGGATAGGGGCGGCAACTATTAGGTCCCCTAGGGGACTTGATCTTGCCCACCACAAGGCCGGGCAGCTTGATGTTCTTGCCTTTGGCAGCCGCGCCCGCCGCGAAGAGAGAGGCCGCGGAGAGCGAAAGGGCGGCCATCAGGAGGAGCGCCGCGACCCTCCTTGTATTCCTCCTTAGCTTCCTCACCGGCAGCTCCTTCATCCCTGGCTTGCCTAGCCTGCGGCCGATGTTCGCCGATTGCAGGCGCGATTATCTTGCCAGTGCCGGGGGCTGTCAACCCCATTGCAGGTCGACTGACGAGTCCCGGGTCCGCGGTGACCGGAACTAGTTCCGGTCTCGATGAGGCGGTTACACACACTTCTAGCGGCGTGGCCGGCATCTGGGCTACTCCGGGCGTTCATTCCACCAACAGCTTGGAGCTACCGATGTCGAGCAAACGATGTCGATCCTCGCAAGCCGTGCAGAGCACTGTAGCGACCGCTGTCGCGCTCGAGATAGTCGGCGAGCATCACCTACGCGGCCTTCATGATCGCCGCCGGGCCGAGCCCCGGCCGGGTAGCACAGCCGACTGCGGGGCGGATGACGATCCCCTCAGGCTTCGCTCGCTTGGCCATCGCCAACACATCTAGCTCTGAAGCAGGCGAATTGGAAGCGCGGAGGAGATCGAACCGAGATCGCGACGATTCGCTTCACAGCGCGGTTTGCGAGGCTGAGGCTGATTCCGGGCAGGCCACGGTCTTGCCACGGCATTTCAAGGCAGCGAAGAAAGGCGCCGGCGTGCAGGGGTTTGGCCCCAATGCCCAGCCAGCGGGCTGGCGCGTGTTCCTACGCCGAAAGAGAGGAATGGGTTTCGAGACCGCCCCGTTCAACCACTCCGGCACCCCTCCGGGACCTGTGCGGACTCCGATCCTAGCGGCGTCCGTGCCCTTAGAGTCCGCCCACTCACACCACCACCGGGTTGGGTATCAGTGGTTGCCTTTCTGCGGGCAAAGCGGGTTCTTCGGAACCCCCTTGCATGGGTTCGGCATCGACGGTTGCTTCGGAGGCGCCGGCTGACCCACCGGAGGGGTCACGTTTTCCTGGATGAATCTCGATTCTTCGAGGAGAGTCAACAGGTATTCGGCCGCCGGCAGCCCGCCGCCTGGATTTGGGGTGGTCTTGTGGTTGCAGCCCCAGGTCCCGTCGATATCCGGCGGGAAGGTCGCCCCCGAAAAATGATTGCCACTGACGCAGTTGTTGTCGGACTGCGATGGCGGGCCCCCGAATAGTTCCGCGTAGTCGCTGAGCAGTGCCAGATCTCCGGTGAAGGGACTTCCGGTCAGATATGGGCTTTCGTTGTAGCCGTTGTTGTAGAACCAATTGTTGCTGATCTGATTTGCCGCAAGCTGAAAGAAGATGGTTTCTTCGGTCGGAGGGAATGGGTTCGGGTATTCGAATCCGAGCACTCCGTCGTTCGGGTTGTCGGCGATTGTGTTGCCGTTCACCTGCACGGCATAGTCACCCGGAAGCTCGATTCCCACGCCCCACGGAGCCACGTCGGTGGACCCGTTCGTCGGAACGGTCAGATTGTCGTTGTGCATCACCTGGTTCTTGCGCAGGATCTCGCAGCGCTTCACCCTGGTTGATTCAAACGTAGGTGTCGGCGAGGTGTTTTCGCCTGAATTGCAGGCGCCGTCAAGCGGAGGAGGCCCGTCGCCCGGGTTTTCCGAGTTCGGCGCGATGCCCACGAGGTTGTGGTCGAACACCGACTTTTCGATGATCAGCCTACCGCTCGAGTTCGACCCCGAGTAGCCGAGCGCGTTGTTTTCCATCACCGCATCCGAGACCAGAGCGTCGCAATCCCGACAGGCGCCGATGTACATGCCCGAGTCGTTGAATCCGGATGCATAGACGTGTTCAAAGGAACCATGTTCCTCGTTGCCGGTGAAGATCCCATAGCCGCCGTTCAGGCCGGTGTCATACGCGGTCAGGTAGCGTCCGTACCACCCGTGCGCTCCGATTTCGCCTGAATCGGCACCCCCGTTCCACCAGATCTCGTTGCCGCACTCCGAGCAGCCCGTGTCGAAATTACGCACCGTGAGGTTTTCGACCCAGACGTTGTTCGCTTTGTAGATTTCAATTCCGTTGCCCGGTTCGTTCTGGCCGTCCAAGATCACCTTGTTGCGGTCCATTCCCCGGATCCAGATTCCCGACTGCGCGGATGTGACCTTGACCGATTCGTAGTACACGCCCGGTTCGATGAGAACCCAGTCGCCTGAGGTTGAGGCGTTGACGGCGGCCTGGATCGTCTTGTAGTAGTGAGCTGTGTAGTGATGAGCCTTGTCGTGATGAGCCCTGTAGTGATGGGTGTTTGCCGGAACCGCTGCCGGCGGGTTGCCCTGGCGGACGATGTTCACCTGGGGAGCCGAGGTGGGGGTGGAGGCGGAGGCGGAGGCGGTGCCGAACACGACAGCCGTGAGTAGGAGCGCCACCACCATGACTGCGGTCGAACTGCCGAAAGTTCTGAATCGATCCGGGCCTCTGGCATGCATCTAATCTCCTCCTCGGGCAGCGGTTGAGTCCTCGACGAGACCGGGCCTGCTTCGGCCGGACCTGGAAACGTTATGCCGCCGCGCGCCCTCTGTCAACGGGGCCGCGCGCCAGACGGTAGCCGGGCCGGCAGCCCTGCCGCCACCCGGTGCTTTCGCCAAACGAGGGGACTGGTTTTCGAGACCGCCCGTGGCGACTCGTCAGCCACCCGGCAGCCGAATCAGGCGCACCGTCGCTTCATTGAAGGCCGCCTCGGTTTCGGACCCGTGAAGCTGCCCATAGCTGGGCATCCTGGCTCGTTCCTGTTTCTTGCCGACATCGGAGGAGCGCAGAAGGATCGCGAACGATTTCCGGTGACCGAAGATCGCTTTCGGATTCAGCGCCCCCGCGGCCGAGGGTTCGAGCTTGGGTGAGAGGGGCCAGGCGAGTTCGAACGCGCTGCTGATCCCCGTCTGCGGGTCAGACCCGCATTCGTTCTTGGCAGGTTTGGCTTTTGCCGACTTTTCCGAAATGGCAAGGCCGAGCCGGCGACCGGTGTAGGACAGGAGCAGGTTGGCCGAGCTCTGGAATTTCTTCTTGCAGTCTTTGTTCGTTTCCAGTTCGTAGGGTTTTGGGCATTCGACGATCGGCAGCGTCGGGATGAAATGGCTGCCGCCGCTGGCGGTGCGCGACGTCGTCACCTGCGCCGCGAACGAGGAGTCGAACTCGCGGCCGACGCGGTGCATGATGACCTTGTTGCCGTAGCGGTCGAACTGCACCGGCGAGCCTTTGCCACGGCGATAGAGGGCGGTCTCCTTGACGTCACCGTCCTCATTCACGAGGCAGACGCTGCTGTTGCCTTCAAGCCTCGAGACCAACTCGTCGGTGGCCCTCCCTTCGACAACCAGGTTGAAGACCGCGCTCTGGTCGGGCTTCGGCAGCTGGACATGCGGAGGCGCCGGCACATCGGTCGGCACGTTGGGAATGTTGGGAAGCGCGGCCGCCGTGCCGGTTGCCGGCGGTCCGCCGGCGATGCTTGCAGCCAGGACCGTCCCAATCGCTACCGAAAGCGCGACCGACCAGATGACGGGAGAACGCCGTCGCACGGCAACCATCCTAATGCTCCCGGTTAGGGTGGCGAGGGGCATGGCCAAAGGATGGAAGATCCTGATCGGTGTCGTCGGCGTGCTCGCCGTCCTGCTCACGATCAACACCCTGGTCGTCGAGGGCGAGACGAAGGCGGCCGTGGTGACCGTGCCGGGCGGGCGGATCCTGCACCTGCCTGGTGGCGACATGCAGGTGCTCGAAAGGGGGCCGCGCGACGGCCCCCCGATCGTGCTGATCCACTGCTACACCTGCTCGATCGCGTGGTGGCAGCGGATGAACCCGTTGCTCGATCGCGGCCACCGGGTCATCGCGGTGGACCTGCGCGGGTTCGGAGGGTCCGAAAAACCTGGCTCCGGCTACTCGATGGAGGACCAGGCGGCGTTCGTGGCAGAAGGGCTGAAACGGCTGGGCGTGCACGGCGCGACCGTCGTCGGCCAGTCGCTAGGGGGCACGGTCGGGACCGCGCTGATCGAAGTCCCGGGCGACCTCGTCAGGCGACTGGTGATCATCGACCAGGCGCCCGAAGAAAAGTTCTCCAAGGGGATCGGCTTCACCGCCGAACTCAGCACCGCGCCGGTGATCGGGCCGGCGCTCTGGCAGGTGATCCCGGACTCGGCGATCAGCGAAGGGCTGCAGGTCGCCTTCGCCCCCGGTTATGAGGTGCCCGACGAGTTCGTCGAAGAATTCAACCGGATGACCTACACCTCATATGACTCCGACGGCGAGGAGGGGGACTTCATGGACGCCGAGCCGCTCGACCGCAGGATCGAAGGGACGGGCACCCCTCTGCTTGCGATCTTCGGTGCCGAGGACCAGATCTACGAATCGAAGCCGGCGCTCGCCGCCTATGCGAACGTCCCCGGCGCACAGACCGCCCTGGTGCCGGGGGCCGGGCACTCGCCCAATGTCGAGAAACCGGCCCGCACCGCCGCGCTGATCCTGAAATTCGCCCGCCAGCCACCGGGCGCCACAGCAAATAGCGGAGAGGGTGGGATTCGAACCCACGAGGCGGGTTGACCCCGCCCACGCGATTTCCAGTCGCGCTCCTTAAGCCACTCGGACACCTCTCCGGGCCCTCAAGGGTAGCCGCGAAGCGGCTCCCATTCGATTGCGACGGTGACGATCGGCGACGAGGTCGGCGACCTGCTGCCGCCCTGCGGCTCGGTGGTGACCATCACCAAATCGACGCCGCCCATGTCCCCGATCGCCGTCTGGGCGCGACCTTCGTGGTCGGGGACGAAGAGCGCCTTCACGGGTTCGACCTGGCCCCGGCGCCGGACCCATGCCTCGAAGGCAGACGGGCGCTGGGCGAGGGTCTCGCCGTCAACGCCGAGCCGCGAAGAACTCCCGCAGGAGCGCGGCGCACTCGTCCTCGAGCAGGCCACCGCTGACCACGGGCCGGTGGTTGAGGCCGGGGTCGCCGAGGACGTCGAGGACGCTTCCGGCCGCCCCGGCCCTCGGGTCCGGCGCGCCGAAGACGACCTCGGGGATCCGCGCCAGGACGATCGCCCCCGCGCACATCGCGCACGGCTCGAGCGTGACGTAGAGGGTCGTGTCCGGGAGGCGCCAGCCGCCCAGCGCCTCGGCGGCGGCCCGGATCGCGAGGACCTCGGCGTGGGCCGTCGGGTCGCCGCGCAGTTCGCGCTCGTTGCCCGCCGCGGCGAGCGGCTCCCCGGCGCGTGCGACGACGGCGCCGATCGGGACGTCGCCGTGGCCCTCGGCCTCGTGGGCGGCCTCGATCGCCAGCTCCATCAGCCGCCGCCGGGCCGTATCTGTGTCCACGCCGGGCATCGACGCAGTATCCGCGACCGACAACTTCTCCAGCCCAGCGGTGTTTTGTGGCAAGCTCGTTGATTGCAGGGGAACATCAATCGGAGATCGCATCATGAGTCGCCGCATCCTCACATCGACACTCGTCCTCGCTCTGCTCTCCTGCAGCGGTTTTGCCGCATCCGCGAGCGCGGCGACAGGGCTCTCGCAGTCCCACGGATTCGCCCCGCACCAGGTCGTCGTCAAGTTCGAGGGCGAAGCCCGGGGGCAAGCTGTCGGGCTTCCGCCCGGAGTCGGGGTGCGCGAGGCCGCCGGCGCCCTCGAGGCCAACCCCCACGTCGCCTACGCCGAGCCCAACTACATCGCGACGGCCTCCGAACCGCCGTTTCAGGAAATTCCCAACGACCCGGGGTCGCTCGACGCCGTCCCAAGCAGCACCGCCGGAGGCTGGGTGACCAAACAGTGGAACTTCCTGCCCTGGGAGGCGACTGCGACCGGCGAATTCCCGAGCTCGAGCGGGGGCATCGACGCGGTCGGCGCCTGGCGCCACCTGGCCGAAGCCGGCAGGCCGGGCGCCCAGGGAATCAAGGTCGCGGTGCTCGACACCGGCATCGCATACCGCACGCAGGGAAAGAAGTTCCTCCGCAGTCCGGACTTCACTTCGGGGCAGTTCGTCAAAGGCTACGACTTCGTCGCCAACGACCGGCTGCCGATGGACGAAAACGGCCACGGCACCCATGTCGCCGGCACGATCGGCGAGAAGACGAACAACGGCATCGGGCTGACCGGCCTCGCCTATCGAGCCGGCCTGATGCCGGTCAGGGTCCTCGACCGCTACGGCAGCGGCCAGGCCGACGACATCGCGCGTGGGATCCGCTTCGCGGTCGATCACGGCGCCGATGTCATCAACATGAGCTTCAATTTCGGCTGCCACAAGAGGGTGCCGGTGATCAACGAAGAACTGCGCCGCGCAAACCGCATGGGGGTCGTGACGGTGGCCTCGATCGGCAACCTCGGCGCCGAGTCCTGCGTCGCCCCGCCGGCCACCGGCCCCGGTGTCATCGGCGTCGGCGGCACCACCGAGGGCGGCTGCATCGGCGACTACTCGCTGTTCGGCAAGGGCGTCGACGTCGTCGCCCCGGGCGGCGGGAGCCCGGCGGCGGGCTGCCCCTCGGTTCTGACCGGCCCGATCTACCAGGTGACGCTCAAGGCCGGCGACCCGCGCGTCTTCTCGGAGCCCGGCGACTACGTCGGGACCTCGATGGCAGCCGCCCATGTCTCCGGGGTCGCATCGATGATCCTCGCCTCGGGGGTGCTGCCGCCCAAGCTCACGGGCTCGAAGCTCGCCGCGGCGGTCGCCGCGCGCCTCGAAGGGACCGCCCGCAGCCTCGGCCTGCCGCGGATCGAGCAGGGGGCGGGGTTGATCGACGCGGCCCGCGCCACCGACCCCTCCGACTGACAGCCCGGCTAGGTCGTCTGGACGATCATCACGCTGCAGGGCGCGTGATGGGAGATGTTGTTCGGCACGCTGCCGAGGATGAACCGGCGGGCGCCGGTCATCCCTTTGTTGCCGACGATGACGAGATCGGCGCCGATTTTCTCGGCGGTGTTGAGGATCGCGTCGGAGGGATCGCCCTGGACCGGGTGGACGTGGACATCGACTCCGTCCTTGCGGCCGGGAGCGGCCGCCGCTTCGAGCGTCAGGTTGACGTCCTCGGTCGGGCTGATCTCGTACTGGACGTCGGCGGGGGCGTCGCGCTGCTCGGCCGCAAGCCGGTTCTTGGAAACCGGTTCGAAGGCGCTGACGATGTTGAGCTCGGCGCCGGCCAGCTTCGCCAGCTCGGTCGCCCGCTCCACGGCCTGCGACGCGGTGTCCGATCCGTCTGTCCCAACCACGATTCGCTTGAACAAGCCCGCCTCCGTCTCTGGTCGCTGGACGCGGTGATACTAACGCCCGGCATGACGGGCGGGCAGGCCGCGAAAGCCGTCGCCGAGGATCTCGGTCGGCGTCGTCGCGAGGCGGACGATCGCGATCGCCATCGAGGCCACGAGGCAGACGACGAGCACGATCAGACCCATTTTCCAGAGCGTCGGCACGGTCGCAGGATAGGCTGAGGCGCGTGGAGAAAGTCGCCGACGGTGTCTGGCTGCTGAAGGGCGATGCGCGCGGCCTGATGAACATCTACTTCCTCGAGGACGGTGACGGCTACGTCCAGTTCGAGGCTGGGACGAAGGCGATGGCCAAGGCCGCCCGCCGGGAGGCCGAACGGCTCGGCGGGCTGAAGCGGGTCGTCCTCTCCCACGCCCACGCCGACCACCGCGGCACGGCGCCGTCGATGGGCGTACCCGTCCACTGCCACCCCGACGAGGTGGCGGAAGCCGAAAGCGACGCCGCGATCCCACCCTACTTCGAGCTCTCGCAGCTGCCGGTCGCGCCGGTCCGCTGGATCTACCCGTTCCTGCTGCGGCGCTGGGACGGCGGCGCGGTCAGGATCGACGACACCGTCTCCGAGGGCGACGACGTCGCCGGGTTCAAGGTCGTCCACCTCCCCGGCCACGCCCCCGGGCTGATCGGGCTCTGGCGCGAGAGCGACCGGGTCGCGCTCGTCAGCGACACGGTCTACGAGCTCGACTCTGCACGGCTGAAACTGCTGCCCGAGGGA